>NZ_PUBZ01000131.1 GCF_003205875.1 Herpetosiphon llansteffanensis | reverse complement strand
GTCAGGGGTCGGGGGCTGGGGATCAGGCTACGGGCTGGCGCGAACCTAATCCTCATAATCTGTGCCAATCTGTGGCAAAAAATACTCATTCGGGCAGTCGTGGCTAAAAATCTGTCCTTCGCGCTCTTCGTGGTTTCTGGCTTCGTGCTCTTCGTGCCCTTTGTGGATCAAATAAGGGAAAAACTATGCTTGTGATAAAAATTGGCGGCGCAGCAGGGATTGATTATAGCAATCTCTGCAACGATATTGCCCAACTTGCCGCCCAAGGCCAACCAATTGTGCTCTTTCATGGTGGTTCAGATGGAGCAAACACGCTTGGCGAGCAGCTTGGCCATCCGCCGCGCTTTATCACCTCGCCATCGGGCCATACCAGCCGCCAAACCGATCGCCGCACGCTCGAAATTTTCATGATGGCGACAGCCTTGCTCAATCGCCAGTTGGTCGAGCGCTTGCGTGGCTTGGGAGTCAACGCCCTAGGCTTATCGGGCATTGATGGTGGTTTGTTGCAAGGCACGCGCAAAACCAATGTTCGCGCTGTTGAAAATGGTCGGGTACGTGTGATTCGTGATGATTGGACTGGCAGCATCGACCAAGTTAATCGCAGTTTGTTACAAATATTGCTGAGCGCTGGCTATTTGCCAGTGATTGCACCATTGGCGGTAAGCGCTACAGGTGAACCATTAAATATTGATGGCGATCGCGGTGCGGCCAGTGTGGCCGCAGCACTCGAAGCCGAAACCTTGCTGCTGCTTACCAATGTCAACGGCTTGTATCGTAATTTCCCCGACGAAAGCAGCTTGATAGAGCATTTGCCGCGAACGGAATTAGCTCACGCCAGCGAAAAATTGGCCCAAGGCCGCATGAAGAAAAAATTGCTAGGAGCGCAAACCGCGCTTGATGCTGGCGTGCGCCGCGTGATTATCGGCGATGGCCGGAGCGAGCAACCAGTCAGCGCCGCCCTTGCTGGCCACGGAACAATCATCGAATAATATCGGCAGGAACAAACAATGACTGAACAACAACCTTTTGCCAGTTTGGAAGCTGCTCATAGCGCAGGCGTGTATGCCAAGCGCCCAATTACGTTCGTTCGTGGCAGCGGCGCAACCCTCTACGACGATCACGGTCAGGCCTATCTCGATTGCGGTTCGGGCATTGGAGTCGCCAACATCGGCCATTGTCACCCAACGGTGGTGCAGGCAATTGCCGAGCAAGCAGCAACCTTGACGGTTTGCCCCGAAGCCTTTCACAACGATCAACGCGCCTTGTTGCAAGCAGAATTGCTGCAATTGTTTCCCGCCGAATTTCAACGGGTATTTTTGTGCAACAGCGGCACCGAAGCCGTCGAAGCAGGCTTGAAATTTGCGCGCATGGCCACAGGCCGCACGGCAATTGTCGCAGCCATGCGCGGCTTTCATGGCCGCACCTTTGGAGCCTTGAGCGCTACTTGGGAGAGCCATTATCGCGAGCCGTTTATGCCGCTCGTGCCCGATTTCAGCCATATTCCCTACAATAATATCGAGCGCTTGCAAAGCGCCATCACTGAGCAAACCGCTGCCTTGATTATCGAAATAGTCCAAGGCGAAGGTGGCATTCGGCCTGCAACTGCTGAATTTTTGCAAGCAGCCCAAACAATTTGCCGCGAACGCGGAGCCTTGCTGATTCTCGATGAAGTACAAACTGGCTTTGGCCGCACGGGACGCATGTTTGGCTTTGAGCATTATGGCTTGCAACCTGATTTGGTGTGTTTGGCCAAGGCCTTGGGCGGCGGCATGCCAATGGGCGCGGTGGTGCTCAATCAGCGGGTTGGCGAATTGGCAACTGGCACGCATGGCTCGACGTTCGGCGGCAATCCCTTGGCATGTGCAGCAGCGCGGGCTGCGCTCAGCGTGATTCGCACTGAACAATTGGTTGATCAAACTGCCAAAAAAGGCGCTTGGTTGCTCACTCAATTGCGTTCGATCAACTCGCCCAAAATTCGCGAGGTACGCGGCTTAGGCTTGATGATTGGCATCGAACTCAAGGAAAAAGTTGCACCCTATCTGCAAAAATTGATGAACCAACATCAGATTATTGCGCTCAATGCTGGGAGCAATGTGTTACGCCTGTTGCCGCCGCTGATCATTTCGTGGCCAGAATTGGAACGTGTGGTGGTAACGCTACGCAACATGTTCGAGGAGCCAACATCATGAACGATCAACAGGCTTTGCAATTAATTGAGGCAATGGTGGCAACGCCCAGCGTTTCCGGCGCTGAGGCCGCAATCGCCCAACTCTTGGTCGAGCAGATGCACCGCTATGGCTTTGATGCGCACATTGATGCGGTTGGCAACGCCGTTGGGATGCTTGGCGATGCTGCGGAAACCGTCGTGCTGCTTGGGCATATGGATACCGTGCCCGGCCATATTCCAGTTGAAATCCGTGATGGCGAGTTGTGGGGGCGCGGCTCGGTTGATGCCAAAGGCTCATTGGCGACGTTTATCGCCGCTGCCGCGCGCGCCCATGCCGAGCAACGCTTGGCCTATCGGGTGATTGTGGTTGGGTGCGTCGAAGAAGAAATTGCATCATCAAAAGGTGCACATTTTATCGCCCAAACCATGGCCGCGCCAAACTGGTGCATCGTGGGCGAGCCAAGCGGCGCAGATCGCCTAACCTTGGGCTACAAAGGCAACTTGCGAGCACAAATTCGCATCGAACAAGATTCCGCCCATTCGGCCCACGCCAGCCAGACAGTTGCCGAGCATGGCTGTGAATTGTGGCAAAGCATCGCCCAACACGCCAATGAGTTTAACCAAGGCCGCGAGCGAGCCTTCGATCAACTGCTCCCAAGTTTGGTGCGCATCGAATCTGGTGGCGATGGTTTGCGCGATTGGTGCGAGTTGCTAGTAAATGCGCGTTTGCCCTTGGATATTGATCCGGCGGCCTATACTGCGCTACTGCAACAATTATTGCCCAATTATGCCCACCTGAATATTAGCGGTGCAACGCCCGCCTTCAGCAGCGAGCGCACATCAAGCATTGCGCGGCGCTTTGGGCGGGTATTTCGCGCCAACGGCCAACAACCGCGCTATGTGCAAAAAACTGGCACCGCCGACATGAACGTGGTTGGGCCAGCCTGGGGTTGTCCAGTCGTCGCCTATGGCCCAGGCGATGCAGCGCTCGACCACACGCCGCACGAGCGTTTGCCTTTGGCCGATTATCTACAGTCAATTAAGGTCTTGGCAGCAGTCTTGAGCAACGAATAGCTATTCTTGAATCAGCTCCAAACTATTGCCATCGGGATCAGCAACGATTGCAGCTTTGATACCGCCCTCAGTTGGCGGAGCGACGATTGTGCCGCCATGTTGCACAGTTTTTTCGAGCGCCCTCGCGAGATCAGGCACACAAACATGAAACTGCAAGCGGCTTTGTTCGGCTACAACGCCTGCAATGGCATTTGAGCACAGCAACAAAGGAATATTAACCAAAAAGCCTTCATAAAAGGTATGCTCGCCATGCTTAACTTTGCGGAAATTGGTGAACAACACCGAATTATAAAAGGCCGCCATCTGCTCAATATTGGTAGCGGCTAAAGTTAATTGGGTAAATGAAATTGGTGAATGCATTGCGTTCCTCGCATAATTGTACTTTTGCTACTGCCCATGCTACCATAGGCCAAGCCCAAACCAGCTATGACAGCACCTCAGAGCGGCTTTTGCAGCACCAAGCCTCATTCTTTCCACCTGCATTCAGCTCAACAAACGTTATTTTTATTGTTTTGATTAGATGATCTAGTGTGGCTTAGTATGTGGAGGATCGCCAATGTTTAAGGAATTCAAGGAATTTGCCTTCAAAGGCAACGTGCTCGATTTGGCAATCGCTGTGATTATCGGGGCCGCCTTTGGCAAAATTGTCACAGCCTTGGTTGATAATATTCTGATGCCATTAATTGCAGCTTTCTATAGCCAACCCAAAGTAGATGGGCTGCAATTTATGGTTGGCGCAACCCCAATTGTCTATGGCGTATTTGTTCAAGCTGTGATTGATTTCATCTTAGTCGCAATTGTCTTATTTGGGGTTGTCAAGGCAATTAACATTACCCGCCGCAAGCAAGAAGCCGAAGCGCCAACCGCTCCACCACCAAGCGAAGAAGTGCTGTTGCTACGCGAAATTCGCGATAGCTTGCAAAAATAAGATCCCCTCACCCCAACCCCTCTCCCAGCCGCTGGGCGAGGGGCTTTAATACCCTGATTCTTGCCCAATTCTTTGGTGCACACTGGCTGCTCCCCCTCGCCCGCGTTTTCGTGGGCGAGGGGGTTGGGGGGTGAGGGGCGAGAGAAGCCTTATGGTTCAAGCTCGATCTGCCAAATCGCCCCTTCATGCAACAGCAAAAATTCAGTTTGCTGCAACGCTTGCAAATCAGTAACCAAGCGTGGTTTGCCAGCAGCATCATTAATTGGATAGACTTGGGTTGGCGACCAGTAGACCAAAGCATTGCTATCCAAGGCTCGCACCAAAACCCCATCGCGATACCACGCCAATGGCTCGACCCCCAAATTGGTTGCTTGAATCGAATTCAGGCTTGGCTCATAGACCCGAAAATCATCGCCCAGATAATAGGCCAAAGCTCCGCGCCCATTCCACAGCATGCGCGGCGTGCTCGTGCCACGCTGGCTTTGATCGATCAACTGAATTTGATTGGTTTGTAAATCATACAACTGCAACTCCAAAGCAGCTTGATCGCGCACTTGCACCAACAAGGCCAGTTGATCACGCTTGGGGCTAAGTTGCAAGCCGCCAGCCACTAATTGACGATTGGGCAAGCGAATAATCACCTGTTCTTTGCTCGTACCACCAACTTGCATAATCCGCAGGTCGCTATCGCCCGCCGCATAATACAAGGCACTTTGGGTCATCAAGGCTGCTTGCACCAAGCCATTGGTCGAGGTGAGCACGCGCATTGGTTGGCCACGAAATGGCTCAAGCGCTTGCAGCAGATCAGGTTGCTGTTGCGAACGCCACAAAAGCAAGGCCCCATCACTCGACCAACTCAACGCTTGGCCCTGATAGCTACGACTAAGCTCGATAAAATTCAAACCTGGCGCGTGCAATTCAAATTGATCTTGGCTGATCGATTGGGTAATTAGCCATTGTTGGCTTGGCGCAAGCGGGCCAAATTGCGGGCGTACAGCGCCATTCGCCGCCACCAACAATTGATCGCTAGGGCTAAGCGCAGTGGTTGCGCTGGCAGTTGGCGTGAACAATGGCGTTGCCGTCGCAGGATTGCTGCTTGGCGTTGGGCGATCAGTGGCTCGCACCACGAAGCTTGGCGTTGGCCGCAACTCCAAGGTCGGGATAACCACAACGGTTGGTTGCTGCTGGGCCAAATCACACCCATACAACAGGCCAATTAGTACCAAAACAATATAGAATCGTTTCATATCACCATGCTATAATAAATGCTGGAAACGGTTATCAGCAACAGGCAGCCTATGACGAATGATCCAATCATTGCGACCGCACCACGACTTATAATTCGTCGCTGGCAACGGGTAGATTACCAAACCATGGATCGCTGGCCACCTTTCACCGAGCCATTGAGCAGCATTTGGAACTTACCAGATCGGGTGACGGTTGGCGGCGATTGGATGAACGACATCCGGCGAACCTATGCGATTGTTCTGCGTGATAATACCCTAGTTGGGCGCATTACGTTACGCAACATCGATTCGGCTAGTGGCTCGGCGCGGCTTGGGATTACGATTGGCGCACCGTATGTCAGCCAAGGCTATGGCACCGAAGGTTTGGCCGCGTTTCTCCAAGCATTTTTCAGCACCCTCGGCTTTCAAACCATGGTGCTCGATGTAGCTTCGGTCAACGAACGAGCTGTACGCTGCTATCGGCGGCTCGGCTTCCAATATAATGGTCATCATTGGCGTGATGCTGGCTGGCGTTTTATGCAAACGCTCGATCAAGCCACCCGCGAACGCATCGCCCCCTTTATCAAGGAAGGTCGTCACGGGGTGTGGGTACAATTTTACGACATGACGCTCGCCCGTAGTGATTGGCAAGCGGCTCAACATCGGTCAGTTATCCACGTTAATCAATAAGAAGGAAGCAGTATGTCGCTGATTGCAGGAAATTTGGCGGTTGTTCAAAAACTACTCGACGGTGCACAAATGGCGTGGGGTATCTATGGCGGAGCCGCAGCCCACTTTTATGGCAGTCGTCGCCCAATTAATGATATTGATATTGTCGTGCCAGCTAATAAGTTGAGCGAAATTGCGCGCTTGTTGCAACAAGGCCAAAAGGCTGTGCAATATGACGGTGGGCGCATTTTATGGCGCGGGATTATTCTGCAAGAAGATTTGACGATTCGTCAAAATGGCGCAGTTTACCCGTTTGTGCTTGACGACCCAATGATTGAGCGCTTGCAACGCAAGCCATTGCTTGGCTCACGGGTGCTCTTTTTGGCTCCCGAAGATATTTTGGTGCACAAATTGATTTTGTATCGTGGTTCAGACCAACAACGTTTCGATATTGTCGATTGCGAAGGCATCATCAAGCGCCAACAACTCGACCTTGAGTACCTGAACCAACGCTTGCAAAACAGTAACGCCACCGCCCTCGTTACCCCGCGCATCGCCGAAATGGGCGTAACGCTGTAAGTTTAAGGGCATTTTGGGCACAGCGCGCAGAATGCCTTTTTAATTGAACGCTGACCTATTTCAGATATTGCTTATGCTAAAAACAACCCAACCTCAGCATCCGATCGCATGGACTTTAGGCAATTGCTTGCTCTTTTGCGGCATGTATTTGTTGTTGTATGTTGGCGGCATGTACGCCGACGATTTTTACAATCAACAAGCAGCCCGTGGCGATAGCACGCTGCCTATCGCTGCGCCAATAATTGCCACTCCTGAGCCTGAACTTGGCGCGTTCCAAGCCCCCAATTTAAACGCCAACCAACTCAGCGATCAACCTGTCGCCAACGTACCAAGCGAACATTCAAGCATCAGCCGCATTCAAATTCCGCGCATTGAGGTTGATCAAAAGGTGATCGAAGTTGGTTGGGAATTGCACGATGGCGTGGCAACATGGCAAGTTGCGAAATACGCCATTGGCCATCATCAAGGCAGCGCCAACCCTGGCGAAGCAAGCAATATTGTGTTGGCAGGCCATGTTGGTGGCTCAGCTCCCGTATTTGATCGCTTGATTGAAACGCAGCCAGGCGATCAAATTGTGTTGTATAGCAATGGCCAGCAATATCTATATGTGGTGCAATCCAACGAGCGCGTGCAAGAAGTTGGCGTTTCTGCAGAACAACGCCTGACCAATGCTGCCTATATGAACCCAACTCCTGCTGAAACGATTACCCTGATTACATGTTGGCCACCAACTGGACCCAATGCCTTTGACCAGCGGATTATTGTGCGGGCCGTTCCCTACAACAGCGCTTCGGAGCACCCAGCAGGCAGCAATTGGCAAATGCGCTAAATCAAGCTGCAACAAAATTTCCTAGCCTATCGTCAGATGAACAGCTATCGACAATTCTGTGCCATCACGAAGGGGCTACACCATGACAAAACGAACATTAGGCTTGCTGTTGATTGGAGCAGGGATTATTGCACTCTTCAGCAACATTGGGAATGGCTTGTTTGGCCGCGACCATTACGATTACGATGAGGCTTGGCGCTCAGAAGTAGCGCATAACCTCAATCAAGGTAGCATTGATTTTAACGAAAATATGGATGATTTCCATGCCGACATGAGTGATTTGCAAGCTGACCTAAGCGATGTTCAAGCTGAAATCAGCGAAGCCGTCAACTCAAATTGGCAAGAAAATGCTGCCGAATTCCATGAAGAAATGGCCAACCTGCGCGCCGAAATGCAAGATGCCCAAGCCGAGATGTACGACGCTCAAACTGAAATGCGCAACGCAATGCCAGCCCATGGTTTTGCTGACGACCGTTTCGAGCATGGGCCACGCCATCGCGATGGCGCACCATTCGGCTTCTTGCTGTTTCCATTATTAATTGGTGGTGGGATCTTCTTGTTGATTCGTCGTCGTCGCATGGTTGTACGCCGCCACCAAGTTCAACACTTCTAATACCGCGTTTTGAACCTACTCAAAAGCCCCTGCAATGACGGTTGCAGGGGCTTTGTTGCGCTTAGAAAATAATTGCTGAGGCTGGCAAATTAGCCAAGAACGCGATTAAGATTCGCTTCGAGTTTTTGGCGTAAATCGCGGCGAACTTGCTCGCCAGTTGCTGGCGTAGTCAACAGGCCAGCCACAATCCCCAAAATAAACGAGCGCAGGCCAGTCCGAGCGCGGCGGCCTTTGCGACCAACCTCGGTGGTTACTTCCCCTGTTTTATGGGCGATTGTTTGGGCTGCGTGCTGGGTCGTTTCACCAACGATATGAGCAGCATCTTTGGCGCGTTCGCCAACGACCGAGGCGGTTTCTTTGGCTCGCTCACCAACAACCGATGCTGCATCTTTAGCGCGTTCGCCAACGACCGAGGCCGTTTCTTTGGCCCGTTCGCCAACAACCGACGCTACATCCTTCGCGCGTTCGCCAACGACTGAGGCCGTTTCTTTCGCGCGACCACCGACCACCGACGCTGCGCCTGCAACTGCTGGAATAACCGTTGCGCTTACATCTTGGGCCTTGGCGCTCACGGTTTGGGCGACCGAGCGTAAGGCATCGGGCGCATGCTCACGGGCTTCTTTAGCACGTTCAGTCGTGGTTGCCAAAAATTCTTGCACAATGCCACTCAAGCGTTGCACCAAATCGCTGGCTTGGTCACGGGCATCAGCACCTTTGCTGCTGGCCACATCAACAGCGCGATGGCGCAAATCGTCTGCTTGCTCCAGCACCGTTTCGCTGGTACTGCTCAAGCGATCGCGTACTTCGCTCAAAATGTTTTTGGCTTTATCGGCCAAGGTTTCGCCTTGATCCATCGCCTGTTCACGCACATCAGCCAAGCGACTGCGGGCATCGGCGCTCTTCGTATTCGCTACTTTCACAGCGCGATGGCGCAAATCGTCTGCTTGCTCAAGCACCGTTTCGCTGGTGTTGCTCAAGCGATCGCGTACCTCGTTCAAGATGTTTTTGGCTTTATCCGCCAAGGTTTCGCCTTGATCAACTGCTTGATCGCGCACATCAGCCAAGCGGCTTTTGGTTTGGTCGCCCAAATCGTTAGCCCGATCGCGGCTGGCAGCAGCAACCGCAGCTAAGCCAGCAGTTGCTGCGCTCAACAACGAACTGCCTTTATCGCGGCCTTGAGCAGCTTTTTTGCCAAGTTGGTCAACAGCATGTTCAACGTGGTCGCGGCCAGTTTCGAGGCTCGCGTTTAAGCGTTGATTCGCGTTTTTGCCAGCTTTGCGCAATTTCTTTTGCTCGCGTTTCAGCTCTTTGCGGGCTTGTTTGCTGAGGCTATGCAAATAGCTATTGGCATCAGCAGCGCGATGTTCAACTTGATCGCGCAGGTTTTCGGTGAGCAAGGTGACTTTTTCACCCAAGCTGGTCGGATGATTGCGGCGGCTACGTGCGCCCAATACTCCACCAATCACACCACCAGCAATCAGCGCGGCAGTTAATAATGGTTGTTCTTTTTGCTCAGTCATAATCAATAACTCCTTTGCTCTACAATTCGAGCATGTATCTGCTGAACATATAGCAAACCCTATACCAAGCGTTTGATTAATGGGCTATAGGCTATGGGCTTTTGGCTATTGGTTTAGGAGTTTTGAACCACGAAGATCACCAAGCGCACGAAGGATCGGAACCGCGAAGGACGCGAAGATCGCGAAGGCTGAGTTTTTTGCCACAGATTTTTAGGATGAGGCTGTGGGCTATTGGCGCTAGGCTATTGACTTTTACCCTCATCCCTCATAATTCAATCACTCTGCGCCTCTGCGTTGAAAGCTACTAGCATTTTGCCACAGATTATGGTTCCAATAGCCTATAGCCTTGAGCCAATAGCCATTATCCTTTTGATTTTTGCCTTCTGATTTTTGCCTTTAAAAAGAAGCTCGCCCGCACAATGTACGGACGAGACAGCATGTTCTGTGTTCTATGCTCTATGTTCTTAGTTGGTGACGGTTGGAACCGGGCTACTTGGTGGGCTAAGCACGCTGGAAGCAACCCAGCCACGGCCTGTGCCATCGGGCAACTGAATCTGATACCAATCGCCTGATTGACCAAGCACTTGCACGCTATCGCCAGCCTTCAACTGGGCAATCGGGTCATTATTGGTATTTGGCGCAGGGCGCACATTGGCGGTTGGGGCGGTTACGGTAGCGGTTGCTGGAGCCAAAGTTGGCGTAGCAGCAGTATCAGCCGTCGGCGTTGCCTCAGCTTCATCGTCTTCTGGGTCTTCAGTCGCTGTATCTTCGCTAACCGGAGTTGCGGTTGGCAAAATTGGCGTAACTGCCGTGCCCCACGCTGCATGATTCGATTGATTAAGTGCGCCACGCACCGTCGTAATGCGTTCATTGGCCCAGAACAAGGCAATAAACGCTACTGCAACCAATAAGGCAATTCGAATTGGGTCGGAAAGCCGCAGGATGGTGCTGCTACGTTGCATTTCGCGTAGCGCAGCGGCAGCACTGGCAGCGACTGGCTCGCCCCAACTGGTGCGACTGCGATCATCGCGTGCAACCCGTCGCAAGGCCAGCAAGGCCCGCCCATCGCCAACTTTGCCCAAGGCGCGCACAGCAGCCCAACGCACATTGCTGTTGGGGTGATTCAGCGCTTGGCTCAAAGGGCGGCTGGCCCGACCATCGCCAATTTGGCCCAAGGCTTCTGCGGCCCGATAAGCCCGCAACCACGGATATTTTGGATCAAGCGCTTCGATCAGCGAGGGAACTGCTTGCGCACCCAAGCGAATCAAATCGTCTTCTGCTCGTTCGTGGTTGGGATCGTTGGCGTTATCTAAGGCGACGACCAACTGGCGCAATTGCACATCGGCAACCTGTGGCGGAGTTGCTTCGGGCCGCGCCTGCGATGGCTGCGGTTGGCGCGGCTGTGATGGTGGTACTTGATCAGTCATATCAGCGAATCTCGAATAAGCATTAATTAATAAGGATGGTGTTGCCAGCACTCAGGCCAATTGCAACCCTCGCATTGTACCAGAGAAAGCAAGTTCAAATATCTACAGCACTATCCTGACCAGCAAACTAATCAGCAACGAATCGCTTTGCCAATTGAATCAAATGGGCTATCCAAAGCGAATATGGTACAATTGATCTATATGCAGCCCGTTGGCGCGTTCGCAAACGGCTGTTTTTTTAGGGCAAACACGAGAGTTTATGCTGCTAGAATTATTTATTGCCGATTTCGCAATTATTGACCAAGTACGCTTACAATTTACCCCAGCATTTAATGTGCTGACTGGTGAAACCGGAGCCGGTAAGTCAATTATGATTGATGCCCTCGGCATGTTACGTGGCGAACGGAGCGATCCGAGTTTCGTGCGTGCTGGTAGTAATCAAGCTCGCGTTGAAGGCATTTTCACGCTCGCCGATCGCCCAGATATTCTGCCGATTTTAGCGGAATATGGCCTTGATGGTGCCGATGACGATCAGATTATTCTGACCCGTGAAATTCATGGAGCCAGTGGCCGTAGTGTCGCTAGGATTAATGGTCGTGCAGTCAGTAGCGCTGTGCTGCGTGAAATTGGCGGGCGGTTGGTCGATATTCATGGCCAGAACGATAGCCAAACCTTATTTAACGTTCGCACCCATGCCGAAATGCTCGACCGCTATGCAGGCGTGGTTGCCGATCGTGAGCAACTGAGCCAACAGGTGATCGCGATTGAAGCAGTGCGCAACCAAATTACAAGCTTGCGTAACGCCGAAGCCCGCCGCATCGATCGCATCGAAGAATTAACCTTCTTGGTCGAAGAACTGACTAACGCCAAACTGATTGCTGGCGAAGAAGCCACATTAACTAACGAGCGTAGTTTGTTGCAAAACAGCGCCAAAATTACCGGCATGGTCGATACGATGTATCGTTTGCTGCGCACTGGCACGCCTGCTAGCGAGCGCCGAACCGCAACCCGCTCGATTGTCGATAGCCTTGATGATGTGACGAATGTGTTGAGCGACCTGTTGCGGCTTGACCCAAGTTTGGCAGCGCTCAACGAGCAAACGCTCGAAGTACGCTATCGGCTTGACGATGTGATCGAGGGCGTGCGGACGTATCGCGATCGTTTGGAATTTGAGCCAGGGCGGCTGGAAATAATAGAAGATCGCTTGGCAGAGCTGCGCGATTTGGCAAAAAAATATCGGGCCGCCGATGCTGCCGAATTGCTCGAACGCTTGACCAACGCCAGCGAAGAACTCGAAACTTTGCATTACAGCGCCGAGCATATTGCCGAATTGGTGCAGCAAGAGCAACAACTGCTAGCCAGCATTGGCATTGCCGCCGCCGAACTGAGCAGCCGCCGTCGCCACGCAGGCGATGAATTGGCCGAACGGATTGCCGCTGCCATGGCCGATTTGGCCATGCCGCATGTCAAATTCCATGTCCAACTCTCGCAACGGCCAGATCCACAGGGCGTTTTGATCAATGAGCGCCATTTGGCCTTTGATCGCACGGGAATTGACCAGATTGAGTTTTTACTCAGCCCCAACCCTGGTGAGCCGCTCAAATCATTGGCCAAAATTGCCTCTGGCGGTGAATCGGCGCGCTTGCTGTTGGCGATGAAGTCGATTCTTTCGGCGGTTGATAGCGTACCAACCTTAGTTTTTGATGAAGTTGATGTGGGAGTTGGGGGTCGGGCTGGCCATGTGGTCGGCGAAAAATTGTGGGGCATTAGCGATGCCCATCAAGTGTTGTGTATTACCCACTTGCCTCAAGTTGCAGCTTTTGGCGATTGCCATTTTGCGATTGCCAAACAAGTTGTCAATCAACGTACCCAAACCTTTGTGCACCCACTGAGCGAACAAGAGCGCATCGAAGAATTAGCAGCGATGCTTGATGGAACACCGGTGAGCGAAGCCAGCCGACGCTCTGCAAGCGCCATGCTGGAACGTGCTGCCAACTACAAACTGGCAACCAGCAATTCATAATTCAACAATACCCATGCCTTTGAAGGAGTCTGCCTTGGATTCACGCGAGACAACGATCAGCCTGTGGTCGCGGCGGGTGATGGAAGCCTGCTGGCTACTGGCTTTAGCAATGATCCCGATCTATTTTAGTTTGCTTAGTGACCGCCACTTTGAGCCAGATAAAGCGGTGGCCTTGCGTTCCATCGTGATGATCCTTGGCGGTGCGTGGATTATCAATTTGCTTGAGCGCGGCCAAGTGTTTCGCTTATGGCCACGTTGGCGCGATTGGTGGCGCTCGCCGCTGGTTGCTCCAGCTATCGTCTATGTTGGGGTCTTTTTCTTTACGACACTCACTTCGGTCTTAGTCTTTACCAGCTTTTTTGGTGGCTATAATCGGCTTCAGGGCTTCTACACCAACTTCTCGTATGTGGTGGTGTTTGGGGCAATGCTGGCTCATGTGCGCCGCCGCGAGCAACTTGAGCGCATTATTACGGTGATTGTGGCCACAACCCTGCCAACCTTGGGCTATGGTTGGGTCCAATATCAGCGCAGCGACCCCTTGCCATGGGCAGGCGATACCGCAGCGCGGGTTGCCTCAAGCATGGGTAACTCGATTTTTGTGGCTGCCTATTTGATTCTGACCCTGCCATTTATGCTCTATCGCTTGATTACGAGCTTGATGGCGACCAAACGCAACGAAGCCGAGGGTTCAAGCTCAGTTGGTTTAGATGCAGCGTGGTTTGTTACCTTGGGCTTGCTGCCACTTGGCCAATTAAGCTTGTTGTATGCCACGCTTAAGCTTGGAGCCTTGATTCAAGCGCCATTGCTTGGCATTGGCCATTGGTGGATTTTCCCGCTGGCGGTGATTGTCACGAGCAGCACCTTGCCCTTGATTTCGTGGGTTACCAGCACGCGCAGCCGTACTGATTGGCGCTTGTATGTGCCTGGTGGCTTGATTTTATTCTACATGCTGGCCCTCGTTATTGGCGGCTATTTGACTGCTGATCAATGCCAAGGTCAGATTAGCAAAACCTGCTATAACCTCGATATGGTTTCGGCAGATCGCGCCAGCAACTTCCGCACCTGGTTCTTGTTGGCGATGGCGGCCTATTTTGGCTTTTATGGCTTGGTTGTGGCTTTGCCACGCCGCATTGCCGCTGCGCCGCATGCCTTAGTGCAATGGCTCAGCGCTGCGGTGTATGCTGGGCTCAGCATCTTCACCGTCGTTATTATCTTCTTTACCCAAAGCCGTGGGCCACAAATTGGCATGTTTGTCAGCATCTTTGTGTTCTTCACGCTGTTTTTGTTGCAAGGGCTACGCAGCACCAGCTTCAAACGAGTTTTTGGCGCGGCGCTCAGTGCTTGGGTCGTGCTTTCATTGGCCAGCGCTGCCTTCTTGGTTGTGCTCAATACCGATTCGAGCAGCTTTAGTGGCTTGCGCCAAAGCAACCGCTATATCAACCGCTTAGGCAACTTGCTCGAAACCGATGGTGGCACTGGTTTGGTGCGGGTGCTGATTTGGCGCGGCGACGAGCACACCCAAGGGGCAGTTGGCTTGGCCTTGAGCAACTCGCTGCGCACCGTCATTGGCTGGGGCCCAGAATCGATGTTTGTGGCCTACAACCCCTTCTACCCGCCGCGCTTGGCCAATTATGAATCTCGTGGCGCTTCGCCCGACCGTTCGCACCAAGCCTTACTTGATGAATTGGTAACCAAAGGCGCAATTGGTTTATTCAGCCATTTGTTCTTATTTGGCTCATTCTTGATTCTCATGCTGCGCTTGTTACGCATTCCACGCTTGGTCAATCTTGGCATTACAACCGTGTTTATGCTGGGTATTGGGCTGTTCTTCGCCGTCTTTTTGAAGAGCCTAGAATTAGGCTTGATTGCTGGCGGCGTAGGCTTGTTGGTAGTTGGCCTCGCCACATGGCTGGGCTATGCCAAGCCTTTGGATGAACCAATTAGCTTTGGCTGGCAATTATTGATTATCACCGCACTTTCGGCAGTAGCAGCCAATTTTGTCGAAACCTTGTTTGGGATTCCAATTGTTTCGTCGTTGCTGTATACCTGGGTGATTATGGCGGTTGGCGTGGTCGCTGGTGCGCAAGCAGGAGCCTTCCAGCTTGGCAGCAAGCCTGCGGTTGTTGCCGCAACGTCGGTTGAAGAAGAAGTTGAAGTAGCCCCAGCCAAAGCTGGCACCAAACGCCAAGCAGCCCAAAATGCTCGTCGCACGAGTAGCAATCGTGGCCGCAGCAGCAGCGGCGTAACGGGCGCGGCTCCAGCTCGCATTTTGTATGCAGTGGTTGTGCCGATCGTCTTGCTGTTGGTTTGGTTCCTCAACCTCGATAATATTTTTGCTGATATGCGCTATTTGCAGGGCAAACAATTTATCGACCAAGGCCAAGGCCTCGATCAACATCTCTTGGGCTTTGCGGCAATTCAAGATGCGGTTGAGCATGCACCAAACGAAGATCTTTATTTCTTGATGTATGGACGGGCCTTGATGACCTTGGCCACCGATTTGAGCATTGAGCAAAACAAGTTGGTGAGCGAAAATCAAAATCAGGCCATTGCCCAAGTGCTGAATAGCCGCCCACTGCCCAATGCAGAGCTTGACGATTTGCCCAAAACCGAATATAGCATTGCTGGCATGCAAAATACTGCCCGCGATTTCCTGACCAAATTTGGGCCATTGCAAGTGTTGGATTATGCTCGCTTGGCGTTGGAAGAAGCGCAACGGCTCAATCCACAAAACAAAGATCATCCAGCTAACTTAGGTCGTTTGCATTCGTCGTGGTTCCGCAACACCGAGCAAAGCGACCCAGAAGGCGCGCGCAAGCATCTCGATGCTGCAATCGAAGCCTACAAACAGGCGCATACTATCGCGCCGCAAGATGTTGAATTGACTGGCCAATGGGCAATGCTCTATCTGTATCGCGAAGAATACGATACGGCGATTGCTGAATTGAGCAAGGCAACGACGCTTGATCCGCTGTGGTCGATCAACTTCATTCGCTTGGGCGAGGCTTATCGGCGCAAGGGCGATTTGCAAAATGCCGCTCAAGCCTTTGCCAACGCCTTGGCGCTTGATCCACGGGCACTCAACAACAGCGGCTTGGTTGACGTGGCCGAATTGCCTGCTGAACGCAGCCAGCGAATTCAAGCAACGTTCGCCTCGATGCAAAGCGATCCAGCGGCGTTCGATAGCTTCTTAACCGGCTTCGAACGAGCAATTGCCAGTAAACCAGGCGATATGTCGTATCGCCAGATTTACACCCAAGTGTTGAGCGATAGCAAGCGCTATGATGCTGGCTTGGCTCAAGTTCAATTGGCCTTGGCTGAGATGGATAAAATGGGTGCGCAAGATCCTAATTTCAACACCACCTATGCTGATACCAGAACGGGCTTTGAGCAATTGCTCAGCTTTTTTCAAAGCCAACAATAACTGAGTCTAATCAACTCCAACCCCCTCTCCTGCATTGCGTGGGAGAGGGGAAGCGTTATTTTCGCCCGCCTCAACAATATTTACTTTCACCAAGAGAAGCTATATGAGTGTTTCGCTGGCCCAAATCTTCCTGATTTTTCTTTCGGCGCTAACCATGTCGATTGTAAGTACACCGCTTGTTCGGCGCTTGGCGATTGCCGTTGGCATTATCGACCAACCCAATGCACGCAAAGTTCATACCAATCCAGTGCCATTGCTTGGCGGCTTGGCAATTTATGGCGGGGTTATGGTTACCCTGTTGATTTGGGATGAGCAATTTATTCTGCGCGAGTTGGCAGCCATTTTGGGCGGCGCGACGATTGTGGTTACCTGTGGCATGCTCGATGATAAATGGGGTTTATCGGCCTCATTAAAATTACTGGGCCAGATTATTGCCTGTTTTGTGCTGATTTATGCAGGAATTCAGGTGCAATTATTCGCTTCGCCGCTGCTCAACGCCCTGATTACGATTGCATGGGTGGCGGGCATTTCGAATGCGATTAATTTTCTCGACAACATGGATGGCTTATCGGCAGGCTTGACTGCGGTAGCATCGGCATTCTTTTTGCAACTTGCGGTCTTGAATGGTCAAGTCTTGGTAGCAGCGCTGTCGGCAGCAACGATGGGCGCGTGCATGGGCTTTTTGCGCCACAACTTCGTGCCCACCAAAATCTTCATGGGCGACACTGGCAGCCTGTTTTTGGGCTTTATTTTGGCGGTGCTGGGCATCAAGTTGCGCTTTCCCAGCAATAGCATCATCGTCACTTGGATGATTCCAATTGTGGTGTTGGGCGTGCCAATTTTTGATACCTCGATGGTGATTGTGGCACGTTTGCGCCGGCGGGTAAACCCATTCAACACGCCAGGCAAAGACCATATTTCACATCGGCTGGTAGCACTGGGAGCTTCCCGCCGCGAAGCTGTGTTGATTTGCTATATGCTTGGCGTTGGCTGTGGCATTACTGCGACGATGTTGAGCAAAGCCGATGTGCAAGAAGCCTATGCCTTGGCAGGCTTGTTGATTACGATTGCAGTTGTTGGCATTTGGTTTTTCGAACGCTATGCGCGCTATACTCCACCCAAATAAGCGCGCACAACAAAGCCCATGGTTTCTGCTCCCGCAGCCGTAACCATGGGCTTTTTGGTTTAAGCAGCGACCTTTTGTGATTCCCAAGGCAAATCGAGCGCTAAGCGTGAGGCAGTAACCAAGGCAGGCTTGAGCAAAAGCTTGGGACCATAGGCCATCCAAACACTTTCGTCGGTAACACAGCGATACGATCCATCATCAACGAGTTCCAATCGAGCACCGCAATCGGGGCAGCGGCGTTCTTCGAGCGAACGATTTTCCATGACGGGCCTCCTTGTGTGGGTGGTGTGTCCGGAGCCGGCGGAATTAAAAAATCCCACCCCCCGGAGAGAGGAGTAGGCGATCATTGCCCTGTCGTATGGCCACGCTGCCATGTGTTAAGCTGTAGTATACATGGATTTGGTAAATTGACAATCGGGCTAGAGCAGTAGTTTCATAGCCAGCATAGTGATGGAGTGTTTTGCAATGTATTGTCTCCAGTGTCGACAGCGGTTGGAGCCACGCTTGCGCGGCGGGCGCGAACGCTTGAGCTGCCCTGATTGTGGCTGGGTCTGGTTTAATAGTGCGCCAGCTGGGGTTGCTGCCGTCATCCAAAATGAGCTTGGCGCGGTCTTGCTGGTGCGGCGGGCTGGCTCGTTTCGGCCTGGCTTGTGGTGTTTGCCCTGTGGCTACCTCGAGCACGATGAGGAAATGCGCCAAGGCCTCGCCCGCGAAGTGCTTGAAGAAACTGGCCTCCATGCAGAAATTGGCGAGGTTATCGCCGTGCATTCGAACCTTGATCGCGAGCCGCCGTATCCGCTCGGGGTTTGGTTGCGGGCTACGGTCAGCGGGGGCACGTTGCAAGCTGGCGGCGATGCAGATTTGGCGCAATTTTTTGCCCTTGATCAACTACCGCCATTAGCTTTCGATCACGATGCCTTGGTGTTGGCTCAATTACAACAGCCAAGCGATGCCAGCATTGCAACATTAACCACCGAGATGCATGAGTTTGTGCGCTCGAAGGGTTGGTACGAGGCAAGCTCAAAGCGCCCACAAACTGCGCGCAATTTGGCGATTTCGCTCACGCTCGAAGCAGCCGAAGTGCTTGAACACCTGCAATGGCGCGACGAGATTGTTGATCAGGCTGAATGGCAGGGCGAGTTAGCCGATGTCTTGCTCTATTTGCTGCAATTGGCCGATACCACCAACGTCAATTTGGTCGAAGCAGTGCGGGCAAAATTGCGCAAAAACGCCAATCGCGAGTGGGATCAACCAGCTCAGTAAGTGGCAAAAATGAGAGAATTAAAACTATTTAATGTCGTTGATTGACAGCAAGCAGCAATATCCGCTATAGTTAAACCAGAACTTGTGTTCTATCACAAATACAAGTTCTGGATGAAGGAGGTATTGCGGTGAGTCAGCAACCTGATCAACAACAGCAAAATCGGCCATTGCGGCTGATGTTTATGCTTACAATGGTGATAATGTGTATCACTGTGACGGTTTTGGTCGTGCTTGGGCGCGATGTTGCCCAGCTTGTGACCGTTGTGGCAGCCTTTGCGGCCTTAGGTGCATTGCTCTGGCCAAAACATTAACCAGGCCTTGCTGTAAGGGTTACTCCTTGCAGCAAGGTTTGTTGCTCTTATTTTTTCTCGTACGTCAATAATTCCAGCTTCAGCGCAATACCTGCTTTCCATCCTGGAGTAATACGTGGCAAATTCACCCTTGGCAGTTGCGAGGCAATTACGTATACTCGTACTACATTTCGCCAAACGCAACCTCTACGAAGAAAGGGTTTCCCTATGAAGCCACGATTTTTTGCGCTTGGCAACCAACAACTGCATAGCGCAGCGCTGAAGCAGCATTCTGTAACCCGCCGCATGATCGGTTGGATCAGCCTCTTTGTAGTGTGTTTGTTGCTCATTCTGTATAGTTTTAGTCAATTTGACCATATTCCGTTGAGCACGCTGACCCGCGACCCCGCCGACATTACGGGCGTGCCGTTCTACTTTGGCATTCTTTCGACCTTGGGTGTGATGCTATGGTCGGCAGCAACTGGAATTTGTGCAGTTGGCTGGTTATTGCTTGATCCGAGCCATGCACAGCGGCGTTTTTTAGCTGCCTCAGCGCTCTTATCAGGTTTATTGACCCTTGATGATGCTATTTTACTCCACGAACGGGTTTTTCCCGTGCATCTGCATATTCCCGAAAATTTGGTGCTAGCAGGCTATTTGGCCCTAGGAATCGCCTATCTTTATTATTTTTTGCCGCGAATGTTAAGCACAGATTATGCTTTGTTTCTGCTTGCTGCCGGATTCATGGGCTTATCGATTGTATTTGATGTGATTATGCCCTTCTATGAGCTAGCAACCTTTACTGAAGATAGTCTCAAGTTTATTGGGATCGTCTTTTGGTTGAGCTATTTTGGGCGCACCGTCCAAGGCATTTTAGCTGCTGCCAAACGCCAAGGTTAACGCAAAGCAACGCTCCTACTCAAAGCGCCGTGCTTCGAACGGTGCTTTTGGCTGTCTGCCAATTCTGCAAGGAACTGATTATAATAAGCTAGCATTTATTCAAACGACGTAGGATAGTGGTTTTGTGCACTGCGTCGATGAGACATGGGGATCAGCATGGCAAATGAAACGCAACCTCAATCCAACATCGTTGAAGGATTAACTGGGCGTTTACCGCTCTTGATTGGTGGTTTAGTTGGTTTTTTCGGCTTGGTCTTATTTATGCGCATTCGTTATATGCTGCATAAGAGCGCACAGCAACTTGATTTTGAAGGAATTCAGGCATGGCTGATCA
Source organism: Herpetosiphon llansteffanensis (assembly GCF_003205875.1). Taxonomy (GTDB): domain Bacteria; phylum Chloroflexota; class Chloroflexia; order Chloroflexales; family Herpetosiphonaceae; genus Herpetosiphon; species Herpetosiphon llansteffanensis. Next base: position 7,038 of record NZ_PUBZ01000131.1, on the reverse strand, counting down.
TCGATATAGTGATTGTGTTGATCATTGCGCCATTAGCACATACGCTGAGCCATATCTTTGGCTTAATTGGCCAAAAGCAGCCATGGAAACTCCAACGCCGCTTGCTATACCCGCGCGTGCGCCCAACGCAGGCACTTTCCCGTCGTCAGGTTATCGGCTATTTGCTAGCACCCTTGGGCTTGAATGCCCTGTTGTTGCTTGGGCTTTTGATTGAGCCACTTGCGGCCTACTTCGCCTTGTGGGGTGCAGTTAATCTTGGGCTAACCGCCAACGATCTTTGGAAGGTCTTGGGGATTTGGCGCTTTCCGCAAACCAGTTCATTTGTCGTTCAGCAGAATCATCTTGAGCGAATAGAGGTAAAACGTGGATAAAATTTGGTTTGTTGCCCGCCGCGATTTGCTCTATCACATTCGCAAAAAGGATTTTTATTGGTCAACCTTGGGCGTGCCTTTGCTCATTGGCGCAATCTATTTGTTTGCCCAACTCTTTGGTGGCGATCCATCGGGCCAAACCACCACCAGCCTGTTTATTCCCGATAATGATCGCGATCATAGCATTGGCATTGTAGATCAAGCGGGCGTGATTAAACAGCATTTCGAGGTTATTTCGCCAACCACGGTGCTACAATTTGACGATCAAGCCACTGCTGAAAGTGCCTTGCGCGAAGCCCAAATCGAAAGCTTATTTCTAATTCCTGCAGATTATCAGCAATCGGGAATTGTGACCCGTACCACGCGCACGGCCAGCATTTTTGATCAGGCTGATACGAATGCAGTGCGCACCTTGTTGGCAGTCAATCAATTGCGCTCGCCGCATATCGATTTTGTGCCGCTTTTGTTCGAGCCAATTAGCTTGAGCAAAGCAGAAGCGATTGGCAAAAATGTGCGGGTTGCAGGCAATCTCAATCAAAATTTTGCTGGCTCAATGGTGCCAATCGGCTTTGCGATGGCGATTTATATTTCAATCTTTATGGGTGCAAGCTTATTGATGCAAGGCATTTTGGAGGAAAAAGAAAATCGCACCCTCGAAGTATTGCTGACCTCAATCTCGCCGCGCGAACTCTTGACTGGCAAAATGGTTGGCTTGGGCATTGTGGCCTTTATTCAATTGGGCTTTTGGGCAATCCTCGCAGTTGGGGTTTTGCGTGGTCAGGCCATTCGCGCAGCCCTCAATCAAGTGCAAATTGAACCCTTGACGTGGCTATTGCTGGGAATCTTTTTTCTGCTTGGTTATTTGTTTTATGCCAGCCTCACCGCAGGCATTGGGGCAATTAGCCCATCGATGCGCGAATTATCGCAATTAATTATCTTGGTCAGCGTTCCGGCGATGATTCCGCTAATGTTTATCACCTCGCTGCTGAGCAAGCCCAACGGCAGCTTAGCATTAATCCTCAGCATTATTCCCTTTACCGCACCCTCAACAATGATGCTGCGTTCGGTTATGACGGTTGTGCCGCCATGGCAAATTGGGTTAAGTATAGCGTTGCTTGCCTTATCAGTTGTGGCGACGCTCAGCCTAACTGCGCGTTTATTTCGGGCCACAATTTTGTTACGCGGCAGCAAATTTTCGTTTCGCGGCTTATGGCAGGCATTACGCTAAATGCGGAGGCATTGAATGGAACCGATTGTGCATATTGTGCTAGCCTTGTTGCGGCGGGAAAATCAGGTGTTATTGGTGCGTCAGCAGGGCCAAAACGGCAGTTATTGGAGTATTCCTGGTGGCAAAGTCGAGGTTGGCGAACATTGGCTCGAAGCCTTTGCCCGCGAGGTGCGCGAAGAAACCGGCTTGGTTGCCGCGCCCAGCACTTTAGCCTATATGTCGCAAGTCTATTTGGTTGGCAAGGCCCAAACTGTGGTTTTTTGCGCCTTTGAAGGCACAACCGAGGGCGAAATCGCGATCAACGATCCTGATAACGAGATCGAAGAATGCGCTTGGTTTGATCTGCACGAGATTCCGACAATGGTGCAAGCACTGCGCTGGCCAAGCACCCGCCTGCCATTGCTCGATTATCTGGCGGGCAATGTTGAGGCAGGCCGAGTCTGGGCCTTTCGCTCGAATGAAGATAATAGCGAACAATATTTATTGCAGGCAATCTAGTAAAAAGTTCCCTTGGAAGTAGTGGCGCGTTCCCTCAAACCCAGCCCCCTCTCTTCCAAGGGTAGGTTTTAAGATCCCCTCACCCCAACCCCTCTGCCGTGCGCGGACGAGGGGCTTTTTCACCCAGATCGCTGGGAAACCAGCGTTGACTCCCCCTCGCCCGCGTCCAGTGGGAGAGGGGGCTGGGGGGTGAGGGACTTTCATCATCCACGCAACAGCGATTGGCCACCGTCGATCCAGATTTCGGTGCCAGTGATATGGCTTGAGGCTTCGGAAGCCAAAAAGCCGACCAACTGGGCAACTTGTTCAGAAGTGCCAGGCTTGCCGTGGGTCAAGGGAATATCGCCCTCGGGAAATTCGGCGGGCACTTTCACGCGTTCAATTGAGCGTTTTTCGGTGCTTTCCTCGATGCTGGTTTCGATTGCTCCAGGGCAAATAACATTGACGCGAATATTAAATTGCCCAAGCTCCAAGGCCAACATTTTGCTCATGGCAACTTGGCCCGCTTTGGTCGTCGAATAGGCGGTTGCGCCAGCATTGCTAAAGGTGCGCGTGCCGTTGATCGACGAGGTAACAATAATCGAGCCGCCCTGTTTTTTGAGCGCTGGCACCGTTTTTTGAATCGTCAAAAAGGTGCCAGTTAAATTAATATCGATCGTCTTTTGCCATTCTTCGAGCTTTAATTCCTCAATTGGTGCCCACACGCCGTTAATTCCCGCGTTGGCAAACACACAATTGAGCTTGCCCCATTGTTTGAGGGTTTGATCAACGGCTTTTTGCATATCGTCAGGGTCGCTAATATCGGCAATGATGCCTAAGGCTTCGCCGCCAGCCTGTTTAATCGCTTCAACCGTTTCGTTTAACTCATCTTCGGTGCGGCCAAGCGCGGCTACTTTGGCACCATGGGCCGCCAAATGGATTGCCGCAGCTTTGCCAATACCCGAGCCTGCGCCCGTTACCAAGGCCACTGTATCGTTTAAATGCATGAGTCTGCTCCTTCGTTCAGTTCACAATCTTCACAGCACGCTATTGCAAGTTGCGTGCAAAGAATCAGCCTTGCGACTGAGCAGCACTCCATCATGCGATGGGCTAGCTTTTGCAGCCAGCGGCTTAAACTGAGCCGTACTCACACACCCAAGCCATGCTACAGGAGGCCACAGTGCCGATTATTGATGTTCGTAATTTAGGCAAAACCTATCGCACCATTGAGAAAGAAAATGGAGTCAAAGGCGCAGTTAAGGCCCTCTTTCGGCCCCAATATCGCGAAAAAGTTGCAGTCCACGATTTAAATTTCCAAATCGAGGCAGGCGAAATTGTCGGCTATATTGGGGTCAATGGCGCTGGCAAATCGACCACCATCAAAATGTTAACTGGCATTCTCTACCCGACGACTGGCTCAGTTTCGGTTTTGGGCCACGATCCACAGCGTGAGCGCGTAGCCAATGCGCGCAATATCGGGGTTGTGTTTGGCCAGCGCAGCCAGTTATGGTGGGATTTGGCGCTGATCGAATCGCTCAATTTGGTTGCCAATATTTATGAAGTTGAGCCAAGCCGCTACAAACAATTGCTTAGCCATTTTTCTGAGGTTTTAGAGCTTGATGAAATATTAAAAACGCCAATTCGCTCGATGTCGCTGGGCCAGAAGATGCGCGCCGAATTAGCTGCCACCTTTATTCACGAACCCAAAGTGGTCTATCTCGATGAGCCAACGATTGGCCTCGATGTGATGGTGAAGCAGCGCATTCGCGAATTTATCAAAGATTACAACCAAACCCACAATACAACCGTGATGCTCACAACTCACGATTTAGGCGATATTGAGCAGCTTTGTTCGCGGGTCATCATTATCGATGCTGGCAGCAAAGTCTACGATGGCCCGTTGAACGCGATCAAACAGCAATTTGGCAAATTTCGCACAATTACCTTTGAAACCAATCAACCAATTGCGAGCGTGAATTTGCCGCCAGCCTGTGAGCAACTGAATTTAAGCGAATTCAGCCTCGAAGTACGCTTTGATCGCAGCCAAATTAGTGCCAGCCAAGTGGCAACCGCTGTCATGCAGCAGCTTGATGTCGCCGATTTTACGCTCAATGAGCCAGATTTAGAGAGCATTATCAAGCATTTATATCAGAATCCGACTGCCTATAATGAGGTTGGCACTCGTGGATAAACTCTATTATCGATTGCGTATTTATCGCAGTATGGTCAGCATCAATATTAAAGAAGTGCTAGCCTATAATTTTTGGTTTTGGTCGCAAATTGGGGCGCATGTTTTACTCACAATTGCCTATATTTCATTTTGGAAAGCGCTCTACAGCGAGCGTGACAGCATCGCTGGTTTAGATATGCAGCAAACCCTAACCTATATCATCTTGGCACGAATTGTTATGCCACTGGTGCAATGGGGCTATACCCAAGAATTTGGCTATTGGATTCGCGAAGGTACAATTTCAAGTGAATTATTGCGGCCTGTCGATTTTCAAGAACGGATTTACATCGGCCATCTAACCCGCACATTTATATCATTAGTCCAACAATTGGTGGTTGTTGGCAGTCTTGCACTATTCGTATTTAAGATTAGCTTACCAACTGATCCCTTAGTTTGGCTAAGTTTCCTCATTTCGTTATTGCTTGGCTGTAGCATCTTATTTTGCTTCGATTGGATATTTGGCTGCATTGCCTTTTATTCTACCGAGGTTTGGGGCTTGCAAGTGGTGCGTGGTTCAATTTTACTGCTATTTAGTGGGGTGCTTTTGCCATTAACCATGCTGCCAACAGAATTACAAACAATTGCCAAATGGCTGCCATTTGCCCAGAGCGTTTCGGTGCCTGTATCGATATTAAGTGGCATGACTCCATTAAGTAATCTTGGCAGTATTTGGTTGCAGCAATTGGCTTGGCTTGGCGTGATGTTTATGCTTTCACGCTTGATGTTTAATTTCAGTGTGCGTAAAATAACCGTACAAGGTGGATAATAATGCTTCGGTATGCAAAACTTTATTGGCATTTTGTCATTCAGCGTTTCAAAATTTTGATGGAATATCGGCTCAATTTTTTCATTGGCTCGATTTCAACCGTACTGTTTCAAGGAGCGAGCCTTGTTGCGTTATGGGCAGTTTTACGTCAAGTTCCTAGCATCCAAGGCTGGACATTCGAGCAGATTTTATTAATTTATGGTTTATTGACCTTATCCAAGGGCATTAATCATCTTTTTGCAGATAATCTCTGGGTGGTCGGTCGCGATTATATTCGGCCTGGCCAATTTGATCGCTTCTTGGTGCGGCCAATTAATCCTTTATTCCATTTATTAGCCGATCGAATTTGTCATGATGCAATTGGCGATTTTATTGTTGGATTGAGCTTAGTCAGCTATGCAATGGTGCAATTGCACTTACCAGTTAATCTAGCTAGCATTGGCTTTATCATATTAATGGTGATTAGCGGTGGCGTAATTTTCATTGCACTAAATTTAATTACCGCAGCAACATCATTTTGGATTATGGATTCAATTGCGGTAACCAACGTTGTGTTTCATACCAATGAATTTGCCCAATATCCGCTGACGTTTTATCATCGCTCGATTGGGGTGTTATTGACGTGGCTGGTTCCATATGGTTTTGCCTCGTATTATCCCGCTAGCTATTTGCTTGGGCACGCAATTGGCTGGATGGCGTGGCTGGCTCCATTGGTGGCGCTGGTTTGCATCACGATTGCCTATCGCGTTTGGGTATTGGGGCTGCGGAATTATGGCAGCACTGGCTCATAAGCCAATTTCTACCTTAGAATAATGCCAATTTAATCATAGGGAGAGCTAGATGAGCATGGATGATATATATGATATTGAGGCTGAAATTACCTTCGAGCACGAAGATCCTGAGCGCGCTTTGATCATGGCATTATACTTCACTCACGGCGAGTTACATTTTAGTCCCGATTCTCATCAAGGCTGGGATATTCAATTCAGTAAAGAGGGCAATCGCACGCTGCTGCCAAGTGGAGCAATTCTGGCCGATTTTTGGTTTCTCAACCCCCACTATCAACTGGGAGAAATGGCGGTTGGCAGAAAGTTTTGGATTCGCCGAGGATCTGTGCATCAGGGGACGGGCCATATAACGCAAATTTTGAATTTAGAGCGATCTGCTCGCAAAATAGTACATTATGATCTGCCGGTTGAGGTGACGTTTTTACAAGCACCGATTAATAATCCGTCGCGCTATTACTCGTTATTGTATGGCAAACACTTAGATGCTTATGATTTGCATCAGGGCGTACTCTTCGTCTCACATGATACTCCATTCGTTCAGATTAAAAAGCGACAGAAGAAACATCTATCGATACAAGCAAGCCTTAATTCGGCGATGCTGCATCAACCACTAACCATCATGTATCAACGCCTAAATCAACAGCATGAGTGGCTGATTCATGCACCTTATGCTGTTGATGAGCAAGCAACTTCACAACCAAACAATGCAATTATTGCGAGAGGCCAAGACATTCAGCCCCTTAAAACTAGTTACGGATCGATAATAGTGAACTTAATCATTGAGGCCAGACGAATTGTCAATGCCAAAGAAAGCCTAAAAGGATATTTAGGTTTTACCTATGGCACACTCTTTGAAGGCGAGAATTATAAACTGAATGGCACGGAACGCCTGTTGATGCTTGAGGAAGGCCAAACGGTCACTGTTGGCCAGCCAGTGCGTGGTCACCTCGATCTACACGGCTTTGCTAAGCATATCGAAGCCTTGCCCAGCGGCACGGAATTTGTGCTACGAGCCGATGATCAGACTATTGCCAAGGGTCGCGTGATTTAATCGAGGAAGAACAGAGAGCATAAGGCTATTGGCTATTGGCTATTGGCTCTGGGCTATTGGCAATCGTATTCCCTCACCCCCCAGCCCCCTCCTTTCAAGGGTAGGTTTTTAACCTGTCTCTTATACA
>NZ_PUBZ01000130.1 GCF_003205875.1 Herpetosiphon llansteffanensis | reverse complement strand
GAGACAGAATGATCAGAGCGTAATCATTGCTCTGGGCTATTGACTTTTGGCTAGCGAAGATTGCTTGACCATACCAACCCATGTTCCGCTAGCCCATAGCCTAGAGCCTTCTCTCCTTCGCGTTCTTCGCGCTCTTCGTGGTTTCAAAACTTCGTGCTCTTCGTGTGCTTCGTGGATCAAATGCCGCTACAATAGCCACAGCACTCTGTTATTGAAGGAATAACCTATGAAGAAGCTTTTGAGCGGTATGCTTTTAGCGGGAATCATCGTTGGCTGTGGTTGGCAAGCAACGCCGACCATTATTCCAGCGACGGCAACCAGCCAAGCCTCACCTACAACGCAAGCCCTGAATCCAACCGCAACGACCGAAATTACTCCCAGCGTTGTTGCCAACCAAACCACGCCAACCCCATTGCCAAGCAAGCCAACTGCGCCAATTTTTACCGCCGACGATGAGCGTTGGGCTGGCCGTTCAATTTATTTTATTATGACCGATCGCTTTGCCAATGGCGACCCAAGCAATGATAACGCCGATGGTTTTGCCGCCGATCGTAGCGACCCACGACGCTGGCATGGCGGCGATTTTCGCGGCATTATCCAACGCCTCGATTACATCAAAGGCATGGGTTTTGGCGGCATTTGGATCACGCCAGTCAGCAAGCAAAATTCAACCAATGCCTACCATGGCTACTGGCAGTACGACCCTTATCAAATCGACCCACATTTTGGCACGCTTGAAGAATTGCGTGAGTTGGTGAGCGAAGCTCACAAACGCGATATTTTAGTCATGCTCGATGTGGTGCCAAACCATATGGGCGATTTCTTGCCTGGCTCAAACGCTGCGCCGCCGTTCGATGACCAGACGTGGTATCACAACAAGGGCAACATTCAAAATTATGGCAATCAACAAGAAGTTGAAGATGGCGACTTGCTGGGGCTTGATGATTTAGATCAGGATAATCCTGCAACCCGTGCTGAATTGCGCAAATGGATTGCTTGGCTCAAAACCGAAACTGGGCTTGATGGCATGCGGGTTGATACGGCCAAACATCTGCCCAAAGATTTTCTGCGCGAGTTTGATCAAGCAGCTAACACCTTCTCGCTGGCCGAAGTATTTAGCAGCGATGCTGGCTATGTTGCGCCCTACAGTGAGTATAACGATGCGATTTTGGATTATCCGCTGCACAACGCCTTCAAAGAAAGCTTAGTTGGCGGACGCACCTTGTTGGTGATTCAGCGCGTGCTCGAAAATGCCGACGCGACCTATCGCAATGTCCATGTCAACGGCACATTTTTGGATAATCACGATAACGAACGCTTTTTATGTGTGGCAACTGGCGGCCCCGACGACCAAAAAACCAGCCAATTGCAACAAGCGTTGGCAGTGCTCTACAGTTTGCGCGGCATTCCAATCGTCTATTATGGCACTGAGCAAGAGCTGAGCGGCTGCAAAGATCCCTTCAACCGCGAAGATGCCTTTGAATTGAATGCAACCGACGCACCAGTCTATCAATGGATTAGCCAGCTCAACCAAGTGCGGCAAGCCCACCCAGCCTTGCAACGAGGCAGCCTCGAAAGCCGTTCCAAGGCTGATGATGGCTGGGCCTTCCAACGCACTGCTGGCAACGATACTGTGGTGGTGTGCATTAACAACACATGGAAACCGCTTGAGGTAGCCGTAACTGGCCTGACTGAGATTGCTGATGGTGAGGTCTTGACCGATGCGCTTGGCGGTGGTGAGCTGAGTGTCAAAAGCGGCCAAATGAACTGCGCTTTGCAACCCAAACAAGTCATGATCTATACCCGCTAAATATTTAATTAGCCCAGCGCCAATTTTATGCTTGGCGTTGGGCTAATTAATGTGGAATCAACCGAATCGTTGAGCTTGGCGAATATCTTCGACAAAGGAACTCATTGGACGTACATACGCTTTCATTCCCATATGCTGGCTAAAATGTTGGTATTTACGACTTTGATCGGGAAGATAGAATATATGCCGTTGACTACCAAGTAAAGTGATTTTATCATCAGACAAATCTTCATCAAAAGTAATGACATGCCATACTTGTTTGATCTTAAATTTGCTAAGGATTTCAGAGCTAGCACTTGAAACTTGTTTCCATCGTTCACGCAATGTACGTTTACAAGAAATACCAATATACCAATTATCTTTTGTTCTAATCCATTTATCTACTTCAATATCTGCTTGAAAATGTTCAGGTGCATGAGTTGCTTGAATATTATAGTGATGAAAGATAAATGAAGTTACGTCTTCTAAACTTCCACCAGCTCGTGATTTTCGTTTTTGTGCTACACGGCGCTCAAATTCTTGCATAAATGCAGTAAGCAATAAATTTTCATCTAAATCATTTAATTTAGGCATACTATATCGAATTTTACTGAATGCACTAGTAATAATTGCTCGTTCTGCGGTTAATGAGCCATTAACTCCTAAATCATCCCACATGTTAATGACAGTTGCCAAGCCTGCGTTGCCATGAATTTCAAGATATTGACGTGCAGCTGCTTCCGTAAATTTACGATCATTACTTGGAACACTTTGCATTGCACTATTGATTGGAATAACGATTAATTTAATCGTCATAAGAAATACAGTTACATCTTGAATTGTTCGTAGTTTTTCAACTAAATCCTTATAGAATAATTGAATCTGTTGTTGTTTGGTTTTAGCGTTGACGAAGCGTTGGTGTAATAGACTATCAATTTGTTGATAGATCAGTGATAATTGTGTTGATTCATCAAATGCTTGATCTATAATGATTGGCTCAACATTCCCAATCATATTTTCTAGTAAGTTTGTATCTTTGCCCACTGCTCCATACTTATCACTATTGATTAACATCCGTGCAAACCAATAGCTATTCGCCCAAGGACTTTGACCGATTTGTGTAATAATCGTATCAAGTTGCTCCACTATTTCCACTCCTCATTATTCAATCGATGTTGGGCCATTGCACAATATTCTGCTGAAATATCAATCCCAATATAATTACGATTTAAATTTTTTGCAGCAACGGCAGTTGTTCCGCTACCTACAAATGGATCAAGCACAGTCTGCGCATTAGTTGAACTAATAATACGCTCAATTAATGATAATGGATACGGTGCAGGATGTGGATTATCTAATTCTTGTGTAAATTCCCAAACATCTCCATATCGATTAGATTTAGGCGCTAAGCGAAACTTTGGTTTGGCTATCAGATAAATAACTTCGTATGTTGGTAAAAAATAACCGGGGTTGAAATTAATACCACCCTTACGCTTCCAAATAATAATTTGGCGTATAGGAAACCCATCTACAATATCTTGGCGATCTTGTAATAAGCCACCTTGGACGCGCCATTTATGATTATAGAAAATTGCACCATCATCTTTTATAAGACGTAGCATTTCAGCTAAACAGGCACGTTGCCATTCAACATATTGATCATGTGGTAAGCAATCGTCATGACTTTGGTAGCCTTCAATTAAACGTGCGTTTGCCCATTTGCCACCACGGCCATCTTTCATACCGTTACCGGTTGAATTTCGTAAGTTATAAGGTGGTGATGTTACACAAAGATCAATAGATTGATCGGCCATTTGGCGCATTGCATTCAAACTATCATCACAAATAATCGTATTGAGCAGGGTTTCAGGCTGTTGATATAGTATGGGTGTTGTTTGCATTTTAGACAATAGCTGAGTCATAGCATGATTCCTATGGTGCAAATGGTTTAGTAATGGATAAAGTAGCTTAATTTGTACAAGTGTGCTAATAATACCATAAAAATACTGGAATTTGAGCATCAATCAAATTCCAGTATTTTCGTTTATAACGACTCAATTTCGCCACCTAAATGTCCAAGTACTTGCTGATAATAGCTAATTTGTTGCGTGGTTATTGCAACTGCTGATTTTGAATATTTGGTGAAGCATGTGTACTATGCAACGATTTTTGAATGTTCTTGACCGATGCGCTTGGCGGTGGTGCGCTAAGTGTCAAAAGCGGCCAGCTGAACTGCGCCTTGCAACCCAAACAGGTCATGATCTATACCCGCTAAATTGAAACCATAACGCAAAAAAGAGCCAAGCACGCTTGGCTCTTTTTGATCTAGAGAATATTATTAACGCCTGTGGTTTTAAGTTCTATGGCTCAAGATTGACGAAATCGAAGAAGAAGCGTGAGCCGGTTGATAATGGATTATGGGCAGCCATCGTGCGGAATTCATACTTGCCGGTACCCGGCCCCCAGTAGAATTCAACTGCACAGTTTTTTTGCAGGGTTGGTGCGTAGGTATCGATAATACCCAATAGTTGCCCTTCATAGAACACGCTGACTTTGCCGCCATCGGGCCGCATGACATAGCCCATTGCAAAGCTATGTGGGCTATTAACAACCGTGTATGAAACGGTATAGCCACCGCCCATTGAGACGTGTTGCGTGCCGTTATAGGTATTGGTCAACGGATGGCCCGATTCAGAGCGCCAAACCCCAGTGTATTTGATTGATGGATCGGTATTATCAATCATATAATCAGGGTCAAAATTAACTGAGTGTGAATTACAATCAATATTCATATAAGGAATATCGTTGGTTGCCGCTTGCGTGGTTGCTGGGGCAATCAAACTTGGTGCGACGATCGTAGCTGCCAGCAGCAATGAAGAGAATATTTTACGCATCAAAAAAGCCTTCCTACACACTACTAAGTTCTCTAGACAGGTAGGTACTTTAATCGAGGCTGCTGTATATTTCAAGCCCCAATATATGATAATTTGCTGATAAAGTACAAGAAATACTTAACATAATTATTTTTGGCGTTTAGAGTGACTCAATTTCGCCACGCAAACGGGCAAGCGCTTGCTCAACGCTACAAAAAAGAGCCAAGCACGCTTGGCTCTTTTTGATCTAGAGAACATTACCGAAGTTTTCGCTACTAATTGTATTGGTTCATTGGATTAACAACCGCAGCATTCCAAGGGTCGGTTTTCGCTGTCCACCACCCATCCGCAGGTTCATCAATGGATGCGGTTTGGTCGCGGATTGTCATTGAGGGGGTGCAGGGGGATTAAAGCCCCCTGCGTTTCCCGCTGGCGGGACGGAAGGGTGGAAAAATTCCATGGTTGCTAATGTTATGAACCATTACAACTAATTTCTAGGATTCAAAATAGACAAAATCGAAGAAGAAGCGTGAGCTGGTTGATAATGGATTGTGAGCAGCCATTGTGCGAAATTCATACTTGCCTGGGCCTGGTCCCCAGTAGAATTCAACTGTACAATCTCGCTCAAGAGTTGGTGAATAGGCATCGATAATGCCGAGCAATTGGCCTTCGTAGAAGACGCTGACTTTGCCAGCATCAGGCCGCATGACATAGCCCATTGCAAATTTATAGGGCGATGTCACCGCCGTGTATGAAACCGTGTAGCCACCGCCCATTGAGACATGTTGGGTCCCATTATAGGCATTGGCAAGTGGATGCCCAGATTCGGCTTTCCAAACCCCAGTATATTTAACTGCTGGATTCGTATCATCGATCATATAGTCGGGTTGACCAAGCCAAAGCGATGGCGAATCACATTGAATATCCATCAATGGAACATCGTTGGTTGCTGCTTTGGTAGTTGCTGGCGCAATCATGCTTGGTGCGATGATCGTGGCTGCCAGCAATAATGAAGAGAATATTTTACGCATTAAAAAGCCTTCCTACACACTACTGAATTCTCTAGACAGTTAGATACTATAATCGATAAAGATTTATATTTCAAGGGCCAATCTACTGCTTTGCTGAGCAAACAATAAATGGTTAACATAATTATTTTTCTGCCTATAACGATTCAATTTCGCCACGCAAACGGGCAAGTGCTTGTTCAACACCTGCTAATTCATTGCGCGCTTCTTGCAGTTGATCATTTTGATATTTAACGAAGCGGGTGTATGGCGCAACCGTTTCGGTGACGCGCTCGATTGATTGATCGATTTCTGCATAGACTTGTTTGCTCAACGAACGTACAATTTTATCGCGTAGCTCGCTGACTTTTTTATGAAACTCGCGCTTGGCTTGGGCACGCTTGGCCGGAATCAAATAGGCTCCGCCTGCAACCGCCAACACGCTGAGGCTGATGCCGGTAAAATCGAGTAACGCGCCATGCGCCAAAATGACAAACAAGGCCCCGAAACCAACCGCGCCAACCCCAGTTAATGCAGTGGTGGCAATCGTGCCTTGCAAATCCATGGCTAATTGTTTGGCTTCTGCATCGCGATTATAGCTTTGCACAATTTGGTTGGTACTACGGCCAACTGAATCGATCAACGATTGGCGGTTGTAGTTGAAATTTTGGCCAACATTGCCAACCATCTCGCTATTGTGGCGCGAAAGTTGGCGACGATCGATATAGGCATTTACATCTTGCCAAAGCTTGAGATTGCGTTCAATCAGCCAGTCGATAATTTGCTGCGTGATGCGATCGGTGTCAGCATCGAGGTCGCCAACCACTTGGTCACGAAAACGCTGTTCAAGCAGATCTTTTTTAATTAAATCGCGTGCTCGGCCAATTCGAATTTGCTCATCGAAAAAGCTATGGCCGCGTTGCTCAAACTCATGGATGAGATTTTCGAGCTGGGCGATGCGCGGCGTGAAATCACGCTGCATATCAGCTTTATAGACCTGAATTTGGCCCTCGATATTGTTGATTGCCTTAATATCGTCGCTCAGGGTTTGCAAGCGCTCATCGGAAGCGGTGCGATAGGTTGTGGCTAGTTTTTGGCCAACGCCCAAGGGATTGAGCAATTTGAGTCGCACGCGTTCGCCTTGATCAAGCGTGCGCAACAAATATTCTTCCATGGCGTTGAAGCCACTTTCATCCCAGAGTTTAGGATCGTCGTTTTCACGGGCGCGCAAAGCAGAGCGAGCCGAAACTGCAAAAATCATTGGCGTGCTGCCAAGCAAGTTGGTGGCATTGCTCCGCACAAATTCGAGCACTTCATTGCGACCTTTTTCATCGAGAATATCAATTTTATTGACGATCAAGATGATTTTCTTGCCCCATTCGCGAATATGCTCAAGGAAGGTGCGCTCGCTCTCGGTAAATGGCCGATCTGCCGAGGTAATAAACAACACCAAATCCGAGCGCGGCACAAAGCGCTTGGTTAATTCCTCGTGACGGCGAATAATCGCATTCGTGCCTGGGGTGTCAACGATGTTCAAATCGCCAAGCAAGGGCGCAGGATGGGTGCGCAACAACAGAAAATCTTCGAGCAATTGCGAATCTGGTTGCTCGCCAAAGCGCAAAATATTGATGCGGTCGGTGGTTGGGGTTACGCCTTCGGGCAAAACCCGATCGCCGAGCAGGGCATTGATAAAGCTCGATTTACCAGCGTTGAACTCGCCAGCGACCACAATTAAAAAGAGTTCAGCCAATTGCTCGGTGGCTTCCCGCAAGCGCGCAGCATCAGCGGCGGTCACATCGGCCCCAAATTGCTCCAAAGCGTTATGCAAACGATCAAATAAGCTTTGTTCGGTAGCCCGTAGCTCAGCTTCACGTTCGCCAAGAATTGATTGAGCGCCAACATGGGCCATGGCTGTGTCCTTATCTCTATGAGCAGTGCACTACTCAATTGACTCTGATTGCGTGCTCGAAGTTGCACAAACGAGCATTATCAAGGGTTAATCATAACTCGTGCCATGCTTTAACGTGAGCGTAGTCGCCACGGTCGTTAATCGTGGGTTGCTACGCTCAGGCATGGGGTGGAAATGGGCGTTAATCTAAACTCAATTTATAGCCAAAACCGCGCACGGTGAGCACAAACCGTGGCGCAGAGGGATCGATCTCGATCCGTTGGCGCAAGCGATAGATCAAGGCATCGATGGCGTTGTAATCGTAGACCTCATAATCCCACACGCCGATGGCAATTTGCTCTTTGCTGACAACTTCGCCGCGGCGGTTGTAGAGCAATTCAAGCAATTGGAATTCCTTGGCGGTGAGCTGTGGATCAAGCCGTTTGCCGCGAACATAGACCTCCTTGGCAGCGCTATCAACGTGCAATTCAGCCTGATCTTGGCTTGCGATGCGATGCATGACGACTGGGGGCGGCGTGCCCTTCATCGTTGCTTCGGGATCGCGGAAAATGATCACCGTATCGGCGACCCAAACCTCGTCGTTATTGCGTAACGGCGCGAGGCCATTGACCTTTACGCCATTTAAATAGGTTCCGTTGGTGCTATCAAGATCGCGAATATAACAGCCGGCTTCATCGCGTTCTAAGCGGGCGTGACGGCGCGAGGCTAAACGATGATCGATGACAATATCGTTGGCTACATCGCGCCCAATGGTGAGAATTGTTTGGTCCCACGGCATGAGCCGAGGTGGGACATCTTGGTTTTTAATTGTCAGCGATGGCACTGGCTGATCGTTCATAAAAATTCCTCCTCAAACACACGATGCATGGAGAGGCGTGGTATGGTATGCTAGAGTCTTAGTCAGAGACAAAGCAAAAGGGCTATGATAGAATGTGACGCGATTCTAACATAGGGCTTCTGAATGCGCTAGAGGCGCAAGGAGCGGGCGTTTGACTTCTTGGAATGGTCGCCAATTTGGCAAGTATATTTTACACAACGAAGTTGGGCGAGGTGGCATGGCCCGCGTTTTTCGGGCAACGGATACCACCTTGCAACGCACGGTTGCGTTAAAAATTCTTGCTCCCCAGCTTGCGAGTGATCCCGAATCGAGCCAGCGCTTTGAGCGCGAGGCGATTACGGCGGGCAACCTTCATCATCCCAATATCGTGACAATTTTCGATGTTGGCGAGGCTGAAGGCTTGCCCTACATCGCCATGGAATATATTGCTGGCCGTTCGCTGCAAGCTGTGATCGATGAACAAGGTGCGATGGGCCTTGGCTATGCCGTAGCATTGTTGATGCCAGTGGCCGAAGCGCTTGATTACGCTCATTCGCAGCAGGCAGTTCATCGCGATGTCAAACCCCACAATATTTTGCTCAATGCCGATGGTCGGGTTTTGTTGACCGATTTTGGCATTGCTCAGGCTCCCGTTGTCAATGAAAAGCGTCTAACCCGCGCCGGAATGTTTATGGGCACGCCAGAATATATCGCGCCCGAACAAGCTTCGGCACAGTTGGTTGATGGCCGCTCCGATTTATACTCCTTAGGAATTGTGGCGTTTGAAGTGATCACTGGCCAAGTTCCCTTTACTGGAACGGTTCCAGAGTTGCTGGTTGCTCACACCTACACGCCGCCGCCAGCAATAACCAGCCTTGTGCCTGGCTTGCCAGCGGCCTTTGATAAGGTTTTTGAACGAGCATTGGCCAAGCAACCAAATGAGCGTCCGCCCTCGGCAGTCGCTTTTATCGATGCCCTGCGCACGCTCTCCAGCAGGATTGGAATTATAATTCCAACCAAGGACGAATTAAAGGGCTTGGCGGTTCCAGCTGGCTCGTCAGCAGGTAAAGCGACGGTGGCAATCAATGCACTGCCTGCCTTGCAACGCCAAAGCGACCCGAGCGCTCAAACCGATGTTGGGGCGATTCAGCCGCAAGCGCGGCCAGCTACGCCCGTGCCGCAACCAGTGCCACGCCCAAGCAATCCCAATCCAACTGCCCGGGTTGCGCCGAGCACGCAATCCCCGCAACCCAAGCCGCAGGCGGCTCCCGCCCAATCGCGGCCTCGCCAAGCAGCACCAAGTAATAGCAACGCTGCTCGGCCTCGCATGCGTACACGGCCAGTCATGCGCACGGCCACAACCAGCGATCCTTTAAAAGTAATTTATCCGGTTGCGATCATTATAACCCTTGCTGTTTTGGGCATTGTTTTTTGGCAACGTATGGGCCAAGGCACGCGCGGCTTGGTTTCGTTGCCAACTGCAACCCAAACCAGCAGCTTATCAGGGCCGTTTGTGCCCGAATCGACGCGCATTCCGACCGCGATTCCAACCAATACGCCTGAGCCAACTCCAACCGATTCACCAACCGAGCAGCCCAGTGCCACGCCTGAGCCAAGCGCAACCGTGCCTAGCCCAATCCCAACCAGAACGCGGATTCCAACGCGAACAGTGCCGCCAACGCGAACTGTAGCGCCAGCGACGGTTGTCCCATCGGCTACGCCAGTTGTGCCAACTGATGTGCCAGCTACGCCAACTGATGTACCTCCAGCAACGCCAACCAATGGCCCAACTGAGCAGCCAACCCAAGACTTGCCAACCGTGACCAATACTGGGGTTGAGCCGACGGTCGTTTATCCCTTGCCACGGCCTGAGCCGTCGCCAATTTCCTGAGGTTGGCCGATGGGCTTGCGCGATTTGCCAGCGGTGCATCGGCTGATTGGTTTGCTTGCCGAACGCTTCCCCGATTTGCCTGCTCAATGGTTGCTTGATACAGCCCGAAACAGCCTTGAGCAGGCCCGCCAAGCGCTGCGGTCGGGCAAGGCCCAGCAATCGATCACGCAGATTGTGGCTCATGCTGAGCACTTAATTCGCCAACGCCAACAACTCCCACTGCGCCCAGTTGTCAACGCAACTGGCGTGATTGTGCATACCAATCTTGGGCGTGCGCCACTGAGTGCTGCCGCGCAACAAGCAATTATTGTCGCCAGTGCTGGCTATAGCAATCTCGAATACGATGTTGAGCAAGGCGAACGTGGCTCGCGTAATAGTTTGTTGGAGCCGCAACTGCAACGTTTGACTGGAGCCGAAGCAGCCTTGGTGGTCAATAATGCGGCGGCGGCGATGCTGCTGTGCTTGAGTTGCTTTGCCCAAGGTCGCGAGGTGATCGTCAGTCGCGGGCATGCGGTCGAAATTGGTGGCGGTTTTCGGATTCCCGATATTTTGCGCCAAAGTGGCTGCACATTGGTTGATGTTGGCACGACTAACCGCAGCTATTTGCACGATTATACGGCGGCGATTGGCGAGCAAACGGCGGCCTTGCTGCATGTGCATGCTTCGAATTTTCAGGTGCTTGGCTTTACCCACGAGCCAAGCGTGGCCGCATTGGCCCAAGCCGCCCATGAGCAGCAGAAACTCTTGATTTGCGATCTTGGCAGTGGCGCGTTATTGGATACCCAAGCGTTTGGCTTGGCTGCTGAGCCAACTGTTCAAATGATGCTTGAAGCGCAAGCAGATTTAGTGGTATTTAGTGGCGATAAATTGCTTGGCGGCCCGCAAGCAGGCCTGATTGTTGGCAAACGCCGCCTAATCGATCAATTGCGCAAACATCCCTTGCTGCGAGCGTTGCGAGTTGATAAATTGACGATTGCTGCCTTGAGCGCAACCCTGATGGCCTATGAAACCCAACAGGCTAGCAGCGAGATTCCAATTTGGCGGATGCTTGCCTGTTCGCTTGCTGACCTTGAACAGCGGGCAATCCCGATGCTGGCTGAGTATCCTGCTGCCCAACTTGTGGCAACTCATGCTACCATTGGCGGAGGTTCGCTGCCTGGCTCAAACCTGCCAAGCCGAGGGATCGCCCTTGACGGTGCGGCTGAAGCTTTGAGCGCCCAACTTCGTGCCAACGACCCACCCATTGTTGGCCGAATCCATGCGCAGCGCCTAATCCTTGATCTGCGGACTGTGCTACCAGAGCAGGATGCAGTGATCGTGGCGGCGTTAGCAGCCCTCAATCCAGCCTAACCCGTCATAGAGAGGGACGCAATCGATGACTTCTGATCAAGCGGCAGCGTTGTTAGAGACAGCGGTGGCGGCGTTATATGCTGGCGACCGGCGCAGCGCGCGCATCTACCTGACCCAAGTTTTAGCGCTCGAACCTTATCACGAGCAGGCCTTGCTCTGGTTGAGTGGCGCGGTTGAGCTGCCAGAGCAACAAATTGCCTGTTTGGAACGGGTTTTGGCGATTAATCCCTATAATCATGCGGCAATTCGTGGTTTGGCCCAGTTGCGAGGCAGCGTGGTTGTGCCAGTAGTGGTTGAACTAGAACGAGCGCCGTGGACTCCACCAGAGCCGTTGAGTTTAAGCCAACTGGCCGAGTTGCCAGTTTCGTGTTATGCCTGCGATGCTCAATTGTATGCCAGTGCGACTTTTTGTTGGCGTTGCCATGTGGCGGTGCGCTGCTGTGCCAACTGTGTCTTTAGGCCCTACACCGAGTGCAAAGTGGAGCAATCGATTCAATCGGAGCAAAGCCCAAATTGCTGCCCGTGGTGGCGGCCAATTTAAAGCGTGGCTTTTGACTTCTCTGGTTCATAATGCTAGCATGGCGGCTATCTGAAATGATTGTTTATAGCAGCAATGAGGCAGAATGCGATTATCAACCAAAGGTGAATATGGCGTGCGAGCGTTATTCGATTTGGCTCAACACTACGGCGAGGGCTTGGTGCAAAGCCACGATATTGCCGAACGCCAAGCAATCTCCGAAAATTATCTCAATCAATTGTTAATCGCATTGCGCAAGGCTGGCCTGATTACCAGTGTGCGTGGCCCGCAAGGTGGTCATCAATTGGCGCGCCCACCCCAAGCGATTAGCTTGCTTGATGCCATTTTGGTGTTGGAAGGCCCACTCTTGCCCACCCCCGAAGGTGCCAGCCTCGATACCTTCGATGCAGGCTTGTTGGGTGAAGTCTGGGGCGAATTACGCGCCGTGATCGAAACGCATCTCAGCGAAATGACGATTGCTGATCTCTGCCAACGCAAACACCAGCAACTGGATTCACCAATGTATTATATTTAGGGGTTGGTTGTTGGGGGTCGGGGATCGGGAGTTTTTTGAATGCTCGGCAATTTTTTATCGTTATTGTTTTGCGCAATTAATTCATTGAGCAGTAATTTCAGGCTGGAGTAAATGCGATATACCGATCCCCAGCCCCCAAGCCCCGATCTCCATTTAGTTTTAGGGAGCGTTCATGGCTTCGCCAACATTTGAACAAGTGCAAGCATGGGCTGCGGCTGGCTATACCCAATGTGCAGTCTACCGTGAGTTAGTCGCCGATTTGGAAACGCCAGTTTCGGCCTATTTGAAGGTTGCTCAAGGCCACTATAGTTTCTTGCTTGAAAGTGTTGAGGGTGGCGAGCAAATTGGCCGCTATTCGTTTATTGGCTGCGAGCCACATTTAATTATTCGTGGCCTTGGGCAGCAAAGCATCATCGAAACTGCCAACGGCGAGCGCACCAGCTACGACGATCTGACGACGCTTGATCAATTAGAGCGCTTGGTAGTTGGTTCGCAAAAGGCAAATCCCGCGCCTCAGCCAGATTTGCCGCGCTTCACTGGTGGGGCGGTTGGCTTTTTGGGCTATGAAACCGTGCGTACCTTTGAACGTTTGCCCGCGCCAACCCTGCGTCCTTTGCAAATTCCCGATGGCGTGTGGATGGTGGTCAAAACGGTTTTGGCCTTTGACCATGTGCGCCACACGATCAAAATTATGAGTACGCTGGTGTTTGATCCGGCGCACGATTTGGCAACCCAATTTGCCGAAGCCAATAGCGCGATCGAAGCCATGACCAAGAAATTGGTACGCCCCTTGGCTCCCGAAGTCTATAGCTCAAGTGCGGCCTCGCCGAGCTTGCCCGAACTCAACGAAGAATTGCAATCGAATCAATCGTTTGGCGAATTTAGTGCAGCAATTGAAAAGGCCCGTGAATATATTCGGGCTGGCGATATTTTTCAAGTGGTGTTATCGCAGCGCTTTCAGCGTGAAACTGATGCTGAGCCATTTGCGGTCTATCGGGCTTTGCGCACGGTTAACCCATCGCCCTACATGTTCTTTTTGAACGTGCCCGATGCGGCAATTATTGGCGCTTCGCCCGAAATGTTGGTGCGGGTGGAAGATGGCATTATCGAAACCCACCCAATTGCTGGCACGCGCCGCCGTGGCCGCGATGCAGACGACGAAGCCCGCATGCAGGCCGAATTGTTGGCCGACGAAAAAGAACGTGCAGAGCACTTGATGCTGGTCGATCTTGGGCGCAACGATGTGGGGCGGGTTTCATTGCCCGGCAGCGTGCATGTGCCCAAATTTATGCAAATCGAAAAATATTCGCATGTGATGCACTTGGTTTCGGTGGTTAAAGGCACACTCGATACGGCGCGCTACTCGCCGTTGCATGCCCTACGTGCCTGTTTCCCTGCTGGCACGTTGACCGGAGCGCCCAAAGTGCGGGCTATGGAAATTATCGCCGAGCTAGAAACCAGCCAACGCGGCCCATATGGCGGTTGTGTAGGCTACGTTTCATTTGGCGGTTTATCTCTTGACACAGCGATTACTATTCGCACAATGGTGATCAAAGATGGCGTGGCCTATATGCAGGCTGGCGCTGGGATTGTCGCCGATAGCGATGTTAAATTAGAAGATCTCGAAACGCGCAATAAAGCCGGTTCACTGATCCGCGCCTTGCACGTTGCCGAAATGTTGGAGTTGTAATGTTGGGGATTGGGGATTGGTTGTTGGGGGTCGGGTTAATGTCGAAGTCATTTTAGCCAATTTGGAAATATTGATTTCAGCTATAAATGACTATTTAATAGTGAACCCGATCCCCGATCCCCAATCCCCGATCCCTACGAAACTATGGACGCATATCTTGATATTGAAACAACCTGGCAACGCACGATTAGCGTGATTGGTATTTACTTGCCGCAGCGAGGCACAATTCAATTGGTCGGCGCTGGGGTTAGTGATGTGAATCTGTATGCGGCGTTGGCAGGGGTCGAGACGATCTTTACCTTTAATGGGGCAAGCTTTGATTTGCCAATTATTTACAAAGCCTTGGGCGCAGATTTGAAACGCGAGTTCGTGCATTGCGACCTCTTGCGCGAATGTCGTCGCCAGAATTTGCGCGGTGGCCTGAAAATTGTTGAACAAAAGATCGGGATTGCGCGTTCTACTCATGGGCTTGATGGCCGCGATGCCTTGCGCCTGTGGCAAGCCTATGAGCACTATAACGATCAAGCAGCGTTAGATTTACTCTTACGCTACAATCGCGACGATATTATTAACTTGCCACGCTTGCGTTGTTATTTACATAAAGTTCAAGAGCCTGATTTGCACCCGCATGTTACGATTTGGCATGCGTCCGAGCAGTCGTTGCTGTCGCCATTGAGCGACGAGGAGCAGTAGTGGGGCGATGAGCGAACAACCACGAATTCTCAATAATCGCTATCAATTAGAGCGAAAATTAGGCCAAGGCGGCATGGCAACGGTGTATCTTGGGCGCGATTTGCGGCTCAATCGACCAGTTGCGATTAAAGTGTTACACGGCCAATATGCCAGTGACGAACAATTTTTGCGCCGCTTTAAGCACGAAGCCGATGCCGCCGCTCAGTTGGGGCATCCCAATATTGTGCGGGTTTACGATATTGGAGCCGAGGGCGATTTTCATTACATTGTGATGGAATACGTCGAAGGCACGGATCTTAAAGAGATTATTGAATTGCAAGCGCCATTGCCTGTGCCGCGCACGCTGGCGATTGTGCGCCAAATTGCCGAAGCCTTGCAGGCTGCTCACGATAGCGGCTTGGTGCACCGCGATGTTAAGCCGCAAAACGTGCTGATCGATTCCAACGATTATGCGCGCTTGAGCGATTTTGGCATCGCCAAAAGCAAGCAATCATCTGCATTAACCGACCCAGGCACAACCTTTGGCACTGCCGATTATTTGGCTCCCGAACAGGCGCAAGGCTTGGGCGCAACCCCGCTTTCCGATGTTTATGCCTTGGGTGTATTGACCTATGAGATGTTGACTGGGCGTTTGCCATTCAGTGGCGATTCGCCGTTGGCAGTGGCTTTGCAACATATTCAAGCAGTGCCGCCAGCCTTGCGCAACTACAATCCTTCGATTCCGCCGCAGCTTGAGGCGATTGTGCTCCAAGCAATGTCCAAAGATCCTGCGCAGCGGCCCCAATCGGCGCGTGCGTTTGCCGAATTGTTGCGGCTCTATCGCGAGCGCGGCAACCAAGCAACCATGGCGGTTCCCTCGGCGAATGCAGGTCGTTTGGCTTCGAACCAAGAGCCTGCCGAGGTGCGACCATCACGCCAGCAACCAGCGCCTCAAGCGCGGCCACGCCAAAACTATGCTCCGCCATTGGCTGCCCAACAGCCAGTGCCAATGAATTCAAGCACCGCAAAACGCCAATCGTCTGGCTGTGGCTTGTGGGTTGTGGCAATTTTATTGTTGGTCGGCATTGGTGGCTTAACCTATGTGTTGATGTTTACTGATGTGCTGGACTCGATTAGCCAAGCCTTTGGTGGCAAGCAGGTGACTCAGGTTGTGCCAACTGGCGAGCCAACGCCCGCCCCAGAAATGGTCGAAGTGCCACCATTGGTCGGTAAAAGCGAGAGCGAAGTGCTTGCCTTACTCAAAGAACTTGAGCTTGGCGAGCAACGCAAAGCGCCACGCAACGATCTTGCACCTGCTGCAACGGTGATTGAGCAAGATATTGCGCCTGGAACCAAAGTTGCCAAAGGCACAGTTATTCCGTTTACCTTAAGTTTAGGCCCGGCCCAAGTCGAAATTGACGATGTGACGCGCCAACAATTTGAGGTTGCTTCGGATACATTGACTCGCGCTGGCTTTAAGGTCATCCGTAAAGATGCGCCGAATCAGACAATTCCTGCTGGCTTTGTCTTGAGCCAAAATCCTCCTGCTGGCTTGAAATTGGCCCAAGGCAGCGAGATCGAATTGGTCGTCAGCATTGGCGATATGGTGACGTTCCCCGATATTATTGGCCGTAAACGCGCCGATGCTGAGGCGATTCTGGCTGGGCGTAGCGATTTACGCTTGGATATTATCGATGAGCAAGGCCCAGATCTGATTCCAAATTTCGATAGTGTGGAGCCAAATACGGTGGTCAGTGCAACTGCCAATGGTCAGCCAGTCGAAAATGGCAACTTTATTCCACGCAATAGTGTGATTGTGATTGGCGTGCGCCGTCCATAGCAGCACTATCAGCAGTTGCGGTACCATAGACGTTAAGCCAAAGGAGGATTCCGATGAGTCTTGAACGATTAGCAGCTTTCGAACGCCTTGCCAACAACGAGCGTTTGACCGACAACTTGACTGATACAACTGCCAAGGCGCTGTTGCGTTGGGCTGAGCAACAAATTGAGGCTGGGGTTGCCGAAGATGAGGTGCTGCAAGCAGCGCACCACGCCAATCGCGATGATCTTGTTGATGTGACTGGAGTCTTGGCGGCGGCAAATGCTGCGTTAAATAAAGGCCATACAGCAGTAGTTGCCCATACAACTCCTGCGCCTGATCCAGCCGCCCAAGCTGGTCAGGCTGCCGCCAACGCCTTAAATCAATCAGCAGCAACCATTGCTAGCCAAATGGGCAAACTTGGCCAAAATGTGCTAGCGAGCGCAGGCCAAGCTGCCAGCAACCAAAGCACAATTACCAGCAAACTTAATCGAATTGGTGCAACCTTGGGAGCCAATGCCCGCCCGCGTTCACATCGCATCAAGCGGCGGCGTGGCTGGCGAAGTTAAGAGCATAGAGCATAGAGCATAGAACAGAGGAATCAAGGGCTAGTGGGAGTTGCTCCCGATCCCCAATCCCCAACAACCGATCCCCAATCTGTACTGAAAGGCTGATCTATGGCGCGTAGCAAATCAACGACGAAGCTCAAGCCTTGGCAAATTATCCTGATTCTGCTGATTGCGGGATTGGTCTATTGCTACCAAGAGGGCTATTTTGATCGCTGGCTTGGGCGCACCAGCGATCAGCCGACCAGTGTAGCTCAGCCAACCTTTCCGTCCAATCAGCCTGATGCCAATGCTGTGGCAGCGGCAATTGACCCAAATAAAGCCTATGTCGCCCAAGGTTCGTGGTATCAGGTTTTCTTCACTCGCCCAAGCTACCCCGAAAAAGCTGCTGGACGCAAAGGCGGGGTTGATGCAGGTATGATTGCCGATATTGATGCTGCCAAAAGCAGCATTTATATTGCTTCGTTTGATTTTGATTTGGAATTGATGACCGATGCGTTGATTCGAGCCAAAAAGCGCAAAGTCAAAGTGCAATTGGTAGTTGATGACGAAAATTTGGCTGCGCCAGAAGTTGCTGAAACTACAGGCCGCTTGGAAGCAGCTAAAATTCCAATTACGTGGGACGAACGCTCAGCCTTTATGCACAATAAAATCGTTGTCATCGATGATTCGATTGTCTGGACTGGCTCGATGAATTTAGTTGTGAACGATGTTTATCGCAATAACAATAATATGCTTCGTTCACGAGTTCCAGAATTGGTTGCCAATTATCGCCAACGATTTATTGATTTGTTTGCAGGCAAATTGGGCAGCAAAGCACCCAAAAATACACCAAACCCGGTGATTAAATTAGCTGGTGGGGTGCAAATTGAAACCTATTTCTCGCCAGTTGATAAACCACGAGCCAAAATTGTCAACTATATCAAAAATGCAAAGCAATCAGTCAATGTGTTGGCATTTTCATTTACCGACGACGATACCGCCCAAGCCTTGATCGATCGCCACAAATCTGGCTTAGAAGTTCAAGTCGTGATGGAAGCGCGGAATGCTGATGGTACTGGCTCGGAATTTGGCATTTTGGAAAAAGCAGGTATTCCAATTTTTCGCGATGCAAATTGTTATATTTTGCATAATAAAACAATGGTGATTGATGAAAAAATTGTGATTACCGGCTCGTATAATTTTACTGCAGCTGCTGAAAATAATAACGACGAAAATTTATTGATTATCACTGATCCTGATTTGGCGCGGCAGTATATGGCCGAATTCGATCGGTTGTATGCCCAAGCCAAAAATCCTGCTGGTTGTGGCCGTTAGCGAGTATTCATGCGGATTCTACACGTTATTCAGCGCTATTACCCATATATTGGTGGTTCGGAGCAGGTTTGCCAAGTGATTGCTGAACGCTTGGCTGCCGAAGGCCATACGGTCGATGTTTGGACGAGCAATGCCTGGGATCTTGACCATTTTTGGGCCAAGGGTCGGCGCACCATCGATTCGCCAAACGAGCAGCATAATGGCGTGGCAATTCGGCGGTTTCCAGTGGTTCGAGCGCCTGGCCCAGCCTTGGTCTACCCAATTTTGCGCCGTGCAATGCTAGAAATGGGTCGCTTGCCAGCGACCAGTGGTTTGTTGATGGAGCTAAGCCAAATCACGCCGCGCTTGCCAGCCTTCAACCGTGCGCTCCGCCAACAGATCGATCAATTCGACTTGGTTCATGCTGCCAACATTACCTTGGATTTTATGCTGATTCCGGCCTTGAAATATGCCAAACAAGCCAAGGTTCCGTTTGTACTCTCGCCCTATGTGCATTTGGGCGTGCCAGGCGATCGCTCGTTAGTGCGCTATTACACAATGCCACATCACATTAAATTGATGCAACAAGCAGATCGGGTGATTGTGCAAACGCCGCTCGAAGCCGATTATTTGGCCGATTGCGGAATTGATCGATCTACGATGCGTTGCATTGGCGTGGGTGTGGAGCCAAGCGAATTAGCTGGCGGCGATGCTGAGCGTTTTCGCCAAGAAACTGGCATTCAGCAGCCATTTGTGCTGTATATCGGCACGTTGGCCAAAGAAAAAGGCGCGTTTGATCTGATTCGGGCCATGGAACAGCTTTGGGCAAGTGGCCGCGACGAGCATTTAGTGATGGTTGGCACGCCGATGGCCCATTTCGAACAGCTTTGGGAGACGCTCGACCCTGCCAGCAAGCAACGGATTCATGTGTTTGCTCGTGCGCCGCAAGAGCGCAAACGTGATGCTTTGGCAGCAGCAAGCTTGTTTGCCATGCCATCACGCACCGATTCATTTGGGATTGTCTATCTTGAGGCGTGGTTGTATCGGTTGCCCGTGATTGGCGCACGAGCTGGCGGCGTGCCAGCGGTGATTCGCGATGGCGAAACAGGCTTATTGGTCGATTATGGCAATGTTGCTCAATTAACCAGCAGCTTGACAAAACTCCTGACCGAGCCAGCCCTTGCCCAACAGCTTGGCCAACGCGGCTATGAGCAAACCCTAGCCGAGCTAACGTGGCAGCATAAATATGCCCAAATTCGGGCAGTCTACGAAGAATTAATGAGAACGTAGAAGTTGGGGATCGGGGGCTGGGGACTGGGATTTAACGCAGAGAATCACCAGATGAGGGATAGAAGATAGTGTGAACCACGAAGAGCACGAATGTTGAGTTTGTTGGAAACTTAGAATGTATTTAATTTCAGAAAACTGCGTAACGGAACCTTAGTGATCTTCGCGCCCTTCGCGGTTGCCTTTGGCGTAGCTTTTGTGCATCAAAACCGATCCCCAATCCCCGACAACCGATCCCTAAAAATAGAAAGGCATAATTAGATGGAACATACAACGGCAACCTTTACTGGCGTTCACAACACCACGATTTTTTATCAAACATGGCGGCCAGCTACGCCCAAGGCAACGGTTGTAGTGGTGCATGGCTATGCAGAGCACAGCGGGCGCTATCAGCATGTGGCCGAGGCCTTGGTTGCTGCCAACTACAGCGTTTGGGCGCTCGATCATCGTGGCCATGGCCAATCGCAAGGCAATCGCGCAACCGTCAAACATTTTGAGGAGTTCGTTAACGATTTGGCGAGTTTTGTGCGGTTGGTGCGCGATAAAGAGCCAAATGGGCCGCTATTTATGCTTGGCCATAGCATGGGTGGCTTGATCAGTACGCTCTACACCTTGGAATATGGCCACAATCTGCATGGCTTGGTGCTGACTGGCCCTGCTTTTAAAGTTGATGCGAAAACGCCAAAAGCGGTGGTTAAAGTTGGCGCGTTTATCAGCAAATTCATGCCGCAGCTGCCAGTTGCACCATTCGACCCACAATGGAACAGCCGCGATCCCAAGGTTGTCGAGGCTTTCAAAGCCGATGCGTTGAATTATAAAGGTGGCATCAAAGCTCAAATGGGCACTTCGATGATTACCGCAACGCGAATAATCGACCAACGGGCTGGCGAAATTAGCTTGCCTGTGCTGATGTTGCAAGGCTTAGATGATCGCTTGGTTAGTCCTGAGGCTGCAATTCACGCCTTTGGCCTGTTCAAATCGCAGGATAAAACCTTGCATACCTACCCGGGCTTGTATCATGAAGTGCTGAATGAGCCAGAACAAACCACATTAATTCCCTTAATTGTCGAATGGCTTGATGCGCATATTGCCTAAGCTTGGCCATATTTCAAGCCATTCCAAAGCAGCTTTGCGCTGTTGCGAACTAAGCGCTCCGAATCAATCGCCCCTTGTTGCGATGTAATTTGATCTTGGAGCGCCAAGGTTGCCAAGCCATGCACCACTGCCCATGCCGTGAAGGCCAACTGACGCGGCTCGCCAGCGCCAATCAGACCTGCTGCTTGGCCGCGTTGAATTGTGCCCACCAACACCCCAAAACTGGCTTGGGCTGCGGCATGGGTTGCGGGATATTGCAAGCGATCAGCACCCGAAACTCCAAACATCACCCGAAATAAGGGCGCATTGTGCAAGGCAAATTTGATATAGGCAATGCCACATTGAAAAAATTGCTCGCGTGGATCAGCGCCGTACTGCATCACCTCAGCTTCCACAAAGGCCTGCAATTGCTCAAACCCGGTGCAGGCCAAAGCCGCCACCAACGCCTCTTTATTGGGAAAATGGCGATAGGCTGCCGCATGGCTCACTCCTGCCTCACGACTAATCGCGCGTAAACTCAGTGATTCAAAGCCGTGGCTCGTCAGCTGTTGCTTGGCAATTGCCAACAGCGCTTGGCGTAAATCGCCATGATGATAGCGTTCTTCGATCATTCAAATACCTCTATGTTGACAGTGGTAACATTGCTTATTACAATAGTTGATATGCATTTAACCAGCGGCAAATTGGCGGCTTTTAGGGGGAACATATGGCAACTCAAACACTGAAACTTCCGTGGCAAGCGCGTTTGCTGCGCAATGGGATTGGCGGCCTGAGCTATGTTGCGCCGCAACTGGCAGGGCGCATGGTGCTCAAGCTTTTTCTGCAACCACGGCGGGCGGCAGGCAACAAAAGCTCGAAATTTCTCCAATCGGCGCAGCGTTTGCAGGTAGAGCACAACGCTCTGCGTTTGCAAGCCTATCGCTGGGGCACTGGTACGCGCAAAGCCTTGCTTGTGCATGGTTGGGAGCACGACGCACGGCGCTGGCATGCCTTGGCTCCGCGTTTGGTTGCGCTTGGCTACGAAGTGACCGCAATTGAAGGCCCTGCCCATGGCGCTTCCGAAGGCACAACCACCAGCATTCCCGATTTTAGCGCCGCGTTGGTCGCAACTGTGCAGCAACTTGGCCCCTTCGATCTGATTATTGCGCACTCGTTTGGCGCTGCTTGTAGCGCGTGGATGCTCGGCATGCTGGGTATTCCACAGCCACAACGGGTTGTGCTAATGGGCGCGCCAACCAGTGGCGAATATATGACTGGCGCATTTGCCGATGGCTTTGGCCTATCGCAACGCCTAAAACGTTTATTCAACCAAGCTTTACAGCATGAATTTGGCCAGCCAGCAAGCTATTATGCCATGAAATCGATGCCAACCGAGCATTTACCGCCAGCCTTGATTGTGCACGACCGCGATGATCTGCGGGTTGATTTTCGGTATGGCCAAGAATTGCAGCAACATTGGCCCAACTCAGAACTTTTGGCTACCAGCAAACTAGGACATAGTGGCATATTGCATTCGACAGAAGTACTAGATAAGATCGTGACCTTTGTGGGGGACACAGATCACCCCAGATAGGGGACACTAAAGCGATCAGTAAACAATCAATCGAGGAGGCACGTAATGGGGACAGATGTGTATGTGGATCGGGATGAAACGACGAGTGACCTACAGCAAAAAATCATTGCCTTACGTGCCCAACTCTCAATTTATGAACAAATTTTGGATACCATCCCCGATTTGATTTTATACAAAGGGCCTGGCTCGCATATTCGCTATGCCAATCGGGCTTTTCGCGAATACTATGGCATGAATGAGCAGCAGCTGCAAGATGTGATTGATGCTGAATTCAACCAACCAAGCTATACCGAGCAATATGTGCGTGATGATGCGCAAGTTTTTGAAACCGGTCAACCGTTGCTGGTTAGCTCCGAGCCAGTTACGCGACATAATGGCGAGGTGCATCTTTTTTCGACGATCAAGCATCCAATTCGCAACCAAACAGGCGAGATTGTTGGCACAGTTGGCATTTCGCACGATCTCAGTAGTGATGTTGCTGCTTCGGCAGCATTGACTGAAAACGAAGCCCGTTTGCAACGGATCATTGGAAATGTGCCCGGCATGGTTTATCAATTTTTGCTCGAACCTGACCACACAATGCACTTTCCCTTTGTTAGCACTGGCAGCCGCGATATTTATGGCCTTGAGCCAGAAGCAATTATGCGCGATGCGAGCGTCGTGACCGAGGCGGTCAATCCAAGCGATCGAATTCGCTTTCAAGAAGCAATTATGGAATCGGCGCGCACGCTTGAACCATGGCGCTGGGAAGGTCGGGTGTACATCGATGGCCAAGAAAATTGGCTGCAAGGAGCTTCGCGTCCGACCCGCCTGATCAACGGCGCAATTCTGTGGGATGGTTTGTTGCTGAATATTACTGAGCAAAAGCAGGCCGAAGCCTTGTTGGGGCGGTTTGATACGATTTTGAGTTCGACAAACGATATTGTGGCAATCGCTGATCTCTCTGGTAAGATGCAATATCTCAATCCAGCGGCGCGGCGTTTATTAGCCATTGAGCCAACAGATGCGGCGAATCAATTAACTTGGCACGATCTGCACCCCGACAAAAGTGAGCAGAAATGGCTGGCCCAAACCTTGCATCATGCTCAAGTGCATGGCTCGTGGATGGGTGAGCATGAGCTTAAACCCGCCCATGGCCAACGTTTGCCAGTGATGTATCAAATGCTTTGCCACTATGATGTCGATCAACAGCCAAGCTTCTTTTCGGTGATTGCCCACGACATTAGCGACCAAAAACAGGCCGAGGCCGAGCGCCAACGCTTGCACGAAGAGATTATTCGGACCCAACAACAAGCCCTGATTGAACTCTCGACTCCGTTGATTCCGATTGCCGATACGGTGGTGCTGTTGCCTTTGGTTGGGAGCGTTGATACTGCGCGCGCTCAGCAATTTATGGAAACCTTGCTCGAAGGCGTGCATATCAACAAAGCCCAAATTGCGATTGTTGATGTGACTGGCGTTCCGGTGATGGATACCCAAGTTGCGGGCTTGCTGATTCGGGCGGCCAACAGCGTTCAGCTACTAGGTGCACGCGTAATTATCACCGGTATTCGGCCTGAATTGGCCCAAACGCTTGTTACTTTGGGGATTGATTTCCGTTCGATCATGACGCATAGTAGCCTGCAACAAGGAATCACCTATGCGATCAATGTGACCCGTGGGCAGCAACTCAATGTGAGGCATCGCGGCAATTGATCGTCAGCTGTTAAGGAGCGATCATGCGCGTACTCCATTCGTTGAGCGAACTCTCGTTGGCGTGGCTGATTGAGCACTTACAGCCGTGGTTGGGCGCTGGAACGATTCGCCATTTTCAGCTTATTGAAGAACATGCAGCCAATTCGCAAATTGGCCATATTCAATTGCAATTGTTTCGCACGCCGATCAAAGCACCACGCCAACTTGTGCTCAAAATCACCCCTGATCACCATGGTGCGCATGAAGTCGCCATTTATGAGTATGCGAAAAACAATGATCTGTTGCATTTGCCGTTTGTAGCCTGTTATGCTGCTGGCTACGATGCGGCCTCAGGCGTTGCCAATTGTTTGCTGGCCGATTTGAGCGAAACCCATGAGCCAGCGATTGCGCGTAAAGCTTTAATTGCTGGTGAGAGTCTGCCAAATGAGCAACGCCGCTTTATGTGTATTGATGCTTTGGCCCAATTGCATTCCTCGTGGTGGGAAGCAGCTCCACTAGGCCAAGTAGCTTCAGCATTCGCGCTGCGATGGTGGTATAGCGATGCAACGGCCCATGCCCAGCATGTGCAACGTCGTCAGCAGGAATGGCAGCAATTTCTGGCAGCTCACGGCTCAATTCTCAACGGCGCGTTGCATGATCGCCTGACCACAACCTTAAACGCCTTGCCGACGCTTTGGCAACGCTGGCTTGAGCCTCGGGTTAGCAGCGGTAAGCAATTAACCCTTTCGCAAGGTGATTGCTACTTCAACCAATTTTTCTGCCCCAAAGATCCGCATGCCGAGGATGCCTATCTGTTGGATTTTGGCGATGCTTCGGCCAACCTGCCAACCTACGATTTGGTCTATCTGCTGGCCACGTTTTGGAATCCGACGCAGCGGGCTTTGGCTGAAGAGCAATTGTTGCGGCGCTATTTAGCTGGTTTGATTGGCGCGGGGATTAATTATTCGTGGCAACAGCTTTGCAACGATTATCGCTTGATGTTGGCCTATATGATCTTTGACCCAATTTCGAATGCAGTCGCTGGCGCGGATCAGGCCTATTGGTGGCCGAAACTTCAATGCATCGCCGCCACTAACGATGAATGGCAGTGCGAGCAGTTGTGGCAGTAGCCAAGAACATAGAGCATAGAACATAGAGCATAGGGGTAAAGTCAAAAGGCAGAAGTCAAAAATCAAAAGGCAGAAAGCAATAGAATAGCCAATAGACCTATCTTCGCGGTTTTTATAGCCCAAAGCCTTTAGCCTGTAGTCAAGGTTTCTCTGCGTCGCTGCGTTAAAGAATTGATCCACGAAGGACACGAAGGGCACGAAGCTGGGGCTATGGGCTATTGGCTGGATGCACAGGATAACCAACCGATCCCCCAATCCCCGACCCCTGATCCCCATTTTTTGCCACAGATTACACAGATTAGCATCAATTCATTTCCTCACAGCCCAAAACCTATAGCCAATAGCCAATAGCCGCATTCCATTTTTGCCACAGATTGGCACAGATTCTGTAGATTATGTTCCAATAGCCAATAGCCAATAGCCTGATACCTATGTTCTTTTTTGCTCTCCGCTCAATAGTTTTGCTAATAAATGTGGCTCCAAGGCTTGTTCAACGTGGTCGGCGAGGCGCTCGAAGGGATCGATTGCTGGCTGCGCGGTTTGTGCTTGCCAGCCGAGACTACTTAGCCATGCATGGCGAAAAGCGTGGTTGGCAAAAATGCCATGCAGATAACAGCCCCAAATCCTGCCATCAGCCCGCATGCAACCATCGGCGTGGCTGGAGCCTGCTAGTTCAATCGTTAACGCTGCCTGATCGGCGAGCAGTTCGCTGCGGCCCATATGAATTTCATAGCCAGTCAGCGGGCAATCCTTGTCCCAGGGTAAATGGCTGGTGGCCTGAACTTGACGGGTTTGTTTTTGGTTGCTAAACACGGTTGTGATGGGTAATAAGCCTAAGCCTGCAACGCTCCCTCCGTTGCCCTCGACCGCCTGTGGATCATCAATTTGTTGGCCGAGCAGCTGATAGCCACCACAAATGCCGACGATTGGCCCTTGAAATGCTCGAATTGGCTGATCGAAGCCGTGCTCGCTGAGCCATTGGCGGGCAGCCAGTGTGTGCTTTGTGCCAGGCAAAATCAACGCTTGGCAATGGGCTAATTCATGGGGATGATTGATATAGCGCACTGCAACGCCATGCTCGTGCGCCAACGGATCAAAATCGTCGAAGTTGGCAATCGCTGGCAGTTGCAGCACACCAATCGTTAATCCCGCCTTGTTTGCCACTTGCTCAGGCCGTTCTAAAGCCACCGCATCTTCTTCTGGCAGGCCCAGCTGCGGCAACCATGGCACCACACCCAAAACTGGCACATTGCTGCGCTGTTCGAGAATCGCAATCCCATCGTGAAACAAAGCTGGATCGCCGCGAAAACGATTGACAATCAGGCCAGCGATTAATTGGCGTTCTGCTGGCTCTAGCAGCATGAGCGTGCCTAGCATGGCCGCAAAAATCCCGCCAACATCAATATCGCCAACCAACAACGTTTGGGCTTGGGCATAGGTTGCTACTCGCATATTGGTGATGTCGTGGGCTTTGAGATTGAGTTCAACTGGGCTACCAGCGCCTTCAGCAATCACCAAATCGTACTCTTGGCGCAAATTATCGAGGCTGTTGCTAACAATATCCCAAAGCATTTGCTTGCGCTGCCAATAATCGATTGCATCAAGGGTGCGCCACGCGCGGCCTTGGACAATAATTTGGCTGCGGCGCTGGCCTTCGGGCTTGATCAAAATCGGATTCATCTGCACGCTGGGCGCAAGTTTGGCGGCGGCGGCTTGAACGGCAATGCTGCGGGCAATTTCTTCGCCATTGGCGGTAACTGCTGCATTATTGCTCATATTTTGGGCTTTAAACGGTGCAACTCGAATGCCACGGCGGGCGGCAATTCGACACAAGGCACTGACCAAGGTGCTTTTACCAACCGACGACGCTGTTCCGACAACCATCAAAACTGGGGCGAGCATAGGGTTCTCCAAGCTGCAAGCAAGCGCTGATTCGCGTGTGGTTGGCGTGGGGCAATGCGAATTAAGCTGGGCAAGCCAAACGAGCTACAATCGCGCACCAAACATCCATATTGCAATAACGCGCTGCGGGTTTGGCCAGCGTTCTGCACTTCTACCAAGAAAAATGGCAGGCAACTGGGTAAAACCAGCAGACCAAGTTGGCTCAATCCAGCCCGTAATTGATGGCTCCAAGCCCACCATTGGCCAAGATTTTGCGCCAACCAGGCTGGATTTGCCATAATCGCCAAGCCTGCCGCCTGCGCCAAACTATTGACGCTCCACTGTGGCTGCCAGCGCTGCAAGGCTTGGATGATGCTTGGTTGTGCGACAACATAGCCCAAGCGCAAGCCCGCCAAGGCATAGCTTTTGGTCAATGAGTAGAGATAAATTGTGTTGTGGTTGTTGGGGGCTGGAGCTGTCTCTTATACACATCT
>NZ_PUBZ01000129.1 GCF_003205875.1 Herpetosiphon llansteffanensis | reverse complement strand
TCTCGTGGGCTCGGACACGTGTATAAGAGACAGTATCCGCTTCTTCTTTGATAAATTGTTCGTATTCGGCGGCGCTCAGCAGGCTGCTTGGCTCGCTGGTAAATTCAAATTTAGCCAACCAGCCATCGCCATACGGATCTTCGTTGACCAATTCTGGCGCATCGATCACGGCGTTGTTGATTTCGGCCACACTGCCGCTAAGCGGAGCGTAAATTTCCGAAACCGCCTTGACTGATTCAACAGTGCCAAACGATTCGCCTAGTTCAAACGTCTTGCCAACATCGGGCAATTCCACAAATACCACATCACCAAGTTGGGTTTGGGCAAAATGGCTGATGCCAACGGTTGCAGTGTTGCCATCGATCCGCACCCATTCATGTTCGCGGGTATACAGCAAGTCACTTGGTACATTGGACATGTGGTGGTCCTCCTTCAATAACGCCAAAACAGCACAATCAGCATAGATTGTTGGGCGCTACTATCAACCAAAGCGGCTATTTATGCAAGAGCAGGCTATTTCTTGTAGCGTGCTTTGTAGAATGGCGTTTTGACGACGCTGGCGCGTACTGGTTTGTCGCGAATGATCACATCGACTTCAGCGCCAACTTTAACCGTCCCAGCCTTAACCAAGGCATAGGCTAGATTTTTACCCAAACTTGGGCTGGGCATGCCCGTCGTTACCACGCCCAATTCGCTGCCATCAAGCGCCACAACTGGGTAGCCTTGGCGGGCAATCCCGCGTCCGGTCATTTCCAAGCCAATCAAGGTGCGAGCAGCGCCATTGGCCTTAATATCCTGCAAGGCTTCCGAGCCGATAAATGGGCCTTTATCGAGCTTCACCACCCAGCCCAATTTGGCTTCATACGGGTTAATATCGCGATCGATTTCATGGCCATACAAGGCCAAGCCAGGCTCAAAACGCAGGCTATCGCGTGCACCCAAGCCAATTGGCGTAGCGCCAGCTTCCAACAAACGATCCCAGATGCGTTCGATCTCGCCAGCAGGCAAGAACAACTCGAAACCATCTTCGCCAGTGTAGCCCGTGCGCGAAACATAGCCAGCAGCACCATCAACCGTAGCACTGGTAATGCCATGGAAGGCCAAGTTGACCACATCGGCAGCGGTTAAGCCAGCCAACAAGCTTTCGGCTTTTGGCCCTTGCAGCGCGATCATCGCCAACTCTTGTGAGCGATCAGTCAGCACCACATCGTAGCCAGCAGTATGTTGATTGAGCCAAGCCCAATCTTTTTCGGCGTTGCCAGCATTGGCCACCACCATCCATTCGTCGGGGCCAAGGTGGTAGGTGAAAATATCATCGACAATCCCGCCATCTTCGTAGCACATAATTCCATAATC
Source organism: Herpetosiphon llansteffanensis (assembly GCF_003205875.1). Lineage (GTDB taxonomy): Bacteria > Chloroflexota > Chloroflexia > Chloroflexales > Herpetosiphonaceae > Herpetosiphon > Herpetosiphon llansteffanensis. Next base: position 26,956 of record NZ_PUBZ01000129.1, on the reverse strand, counting down.
GGATTGGCCGATGGCAGTTTTACTAATATCAAAGGTATCGATGAGCTGGATGAAGCGTTCGCTATCGGGGCCGGTAACCCAAAAGCGCGCCATATGGCTGATGTCGAACAGGCCAGCGCCTTCGCGGGTAGCCTTATGTTCAGCAATAATGCCCGCATATTGGACTGGCATATCCCAGCCGCCGAACTCGACCATTCTGGCTCCAAGGGCGCGATGGCGAGCGTTGAGTGGTGTTTGTTTCATCAAAAAACCTCATAAATCACTTAGCGTCGTTGTAACCATGCAGGGTTGCTATAGCGTTCGTGGCGCAAACGCTCAGCAGTGTGCTGCTCTTGGTCGGTCAGTTGGTCTGGTTGAAATTCGATGTTGAAGGCACTCGCGAAGCCTGCAACAATCGCTTGTTGGGCCTCGTCAAAGCTGATAGGTCGTTGAGCTGCTTCGTCAAGCGCAATCAAGCGTTCAGCCAATGCCGACGCATCAAGCTCAGCTGGCAAGTGTAAAACAGTGCTTAATTGCTGATGATCGGCGTGGAGCAGCAGCGTGCCATGTTGCAAGATTGCACCACGAGTGCGGGTTTGGGCGCTGCCAACCAATTTACGCCCAGCCACGGTCAGCTCAAAATCGCTTGGTGTATCAAAGCAAGCGGCAGATTTTGGCCCATCGCTTGCGCCGCTAGCCCAATCGACGCTGCTAACTAATTGGCGCAAACCAACCAATAAGCCATGGCTGATTGTACGATAGGTGCTTAAAACACGACCCCCAAGCAACGGGTTGCTGTTGGGGGCAGTGATAGAGTAAGTTAATTCAGCATCGTGTAAAATCGCGCGACCACCAGTAGGTCGACGCACAATCTCGATTTGGGCTTGCTCGCAGGCCGCTCCATTAACATCACTATAGGGCTGAAATGCGCCGATAGAAAGGCATGCAGGCTGCCAACGGTAGATGCGCAGGGTTGGGTAGGCCGATTGATTGGCATGCAGCGCCAACGCATGATCAATTGCCATATTGGTTGCGCCATCGGCGGCGGCTGAAACAATATAACGCCACATGAGCACATCGCTTAAATAAAAAAAGAGATCGCGACATAGAAAATGCCTGATCTCTGTCCATTGACCTGAGAGATTCCTTGCGCTGCAAGTTACTCCATCGGTGCAAGTAAATGCTTGCTCTCCAGAGCGCTGTCGAGACACGGTGTTGGAGCCTGAAAGATTCATCAACGGGTTGGCTACCCGTAATTTGCTTCGTCGGCGATCCCGCTGGGATACTCTTCCGCGTCCTTCATTCAGCGATATTGGGTTGTAGCAGTAGTATACGCCGCTGTGAGTATTTGGTCAATTTACATACTTATTGGTTTGAGGCTTGATTTACGTCGAATTGTACATCGCTTGGTTCGCTAAAGTTGCGCAAGCCGATGATCACTGGAGCTATAGCACAGCAGAGCAACATAAATGCCCAGAAAACGACAGTCAACATACCAAGGCGCTCCTCAAATAAGAAAGTTCAAATACCAAGTGAGTTCATTAGTTCACACAGCGTTGTGTAATGCAAGGGATATGCCATCAATCACGGTTTTAGCAGTCAATTTTTTTGGTAGGCGCAGGTTCAAGTATGCTACTTGCTACAGCCCAGCACAATAGCTGTTTCAGCATGGCCGACCCATGACTTTTGCCGAGCAAGTTAATCACCAGTTCTTTGAGCTGCGGCCTAGTACGATGATGGCTGCTAGATTATATGCTGCTTTGACAAATCTGCAAATTAGAGTGGTCGTTGCTTAGCTGACAGTTAGCTGATAATTACCTGATAACTCAATAATTCGCCTAACCTGAAAGCGTTCAAGGGTTGCTGGGGTATCCAATTCGAGCTGAGCACGTTGATAGGCAAGTTGGCGTTGTTGCTCAAAGCTCGTAATGCCGCTAGCATTGGGCAACACTACGCCTTGGTTGCGCCCGCGCACGACGCGCAAACCATCGACCTTAGGGTCATGGGCATCGATATTTTTAAGTAATGCCAAATGCTCAACCACATCCACGATATAGCTCAACTGATCAAGCTCATCAACGCTGACGGGGCTAAAACGGGGGTCGTGCACCGCAGCAGCAATCGCCGTATAGATCACTTCTTTGGCCAGCGACGACTGTTTGGGGCGCACATGGCCAACGCAACCACGCAGTTTGCCAGCCTTGATCAAGCTCACATAAATTCCGTGTGGCTGTTGCTGTTCAACAGGCAATGGCTCAGGCACAGCCACAATTTCTGCTTGGCGAATAAAGCAATTTACTGCTTGCCGAGCCAAAAGAATTAATGGGTCGTGCACGCTGACTGCTGCTTGTTTGGGCATCGGCAAGCTCCTAAAATCGTTGGTTAGTCATTTAATTTATTGCGCTTGAACATCGATGAGCGAATATAAACTTCGCTGCCACAGTTTTCGCAATGGCTTTCATTAACCCCAACCACCCGCGGCTGGCCATCGAAACGCTCAATCACTGCCCATTCGCATTTGGGGCAGCGCGTGGTTTCGGTTGGTTGCGCGCCATAGACAAACGGCAAGCCCAAGCCTTGGGCCACTTTGCGCACCGAGGTTGCAGCGTTGGTATCTGCATCGCGGCTCGGAATAATTCGCCATGGAATCAGGCCATTGAATTTGCGCTTGATCCAGCGCGCAATGCCTTCGATTTCGGCGGTGCTATCATTCACGCCCGTGACAATTGGCGTGGTTATTTCGAGATGACAACCCCAGCGTTTGACTGCATGCTCAGCCCCAGCAAAAATTCCTTGCCATTGCTCAACCCCAGTTAATGCTTTGTAGCTAGCATCGCTCAGGCCATAGACCGTCAACATCAGGCCATCAATATAGGGCGCAAGCTGATCAATTGCTGGTTTCGACCAAAAACCATTGGTCACCATGCCGGTCATACGGCTGGTCGAACGCGCCAAGCGGGCAGTTTCCAACACATGCTCAAAGTTCATGGTTGGCTCGTTATACGCCCAAACCACGCCTCTGGTCATGCGTTCTTGCGAAAAGCCCACCACCCGCTCAGGATCGATCGAACGTTGCTTGGCGGGATCGTCGGGAATATGCGCGTGATAGGCAGCGTCGTGGTGGGCCGGAAACGACGTGCCCCAACCACCAATCGCAAACACGCTCGCACCAGGAAAAAAATGCCGAAAGCCATAATCTTCAACTGGGCCAATTGTCGCTGCTGAGACTAAACCATGGTTATGGGCAATAATTGCCTGATCTTGGCGTTGGCGCACACCACAACGACCCCATTCACCATCAGCGAGTAGACAGCGCCATTGACATACCTCGCAGCGCAATCCTTGCGCCGAGCGTGACACGAGTGTTGTTTCGTGCATGAAAGATTTCCTCGTTGCCCTACGTGTCGCGTCTTCTACACAGCCGTGATGACGCTCGATTTGCTTCTGCAACTATAGTACCACGCGCTGATAGGAATTCGGTTGATTTAACCGCATTTAGAGCAGCAATTTTAGCGATCATCGCTGGCATTCGTGCGAGCGATGATCGTTGGTTTAGCGAAGCGTGAGCTGGAGGCGCTGGATGGCATTGTGATGATAGCCTTTGACATTCCAGGCTGGCTGATCAGGCTGTTGCTGACCAAGCGAATCGGTTGCGCGCACCCAGCATTCATAGTCGCCAGCAGCCAGTTCTAGCGCAGCTTGCCAGCGGCTCCAGCAGCCAAGTTTTGGCTCGTCAATCAAGCTGGCGGTTTGCCAATGCTGGCCTTGATCAAGCGAAATTTCTACCCGCTCAATCAGCGCTTGACCGCCAGTAATTGCATACCCCGCAAGGGTGATGACACCAGCAGCCAATACTTGTGCTGGCGCTGGTTGGCAAACCACTGCATTAACTGGCAATTTGTGGAGCATCGGGGCTTGTTGCCATGCTTCAGGCTCGTTGCTTTGGGCCAAACGATAGGCACGACGCTGAAAATAGTTGTGCGATGGCTCAGCACTCAATTCAAGCGAACGCAACCATTTGACGCTCCGCGCACCAACAATGCCTGGAATAACCAAGCGCAACGGCCCGCCATGCAGCGCTGGCAAGGCTTCGCCGTTCATGGTATAGGCCAATAACGCGTGCTCAATCATCGGTTCGTCGAGCGGAATCGAGCCACCAAAGCCAAAGGTTTGGCCATGACGCTCCACCTGATCGTAGCTCTCAGCCAGCAAATGCTTGGCCGCAGGCTGAATATCGCAGCGCTCAAGCAAGGCCCGCAACGGTGCGCCGCCCCATGTCGCCGTACTGAGGCCATTCGCGCCCCACGGTAATTCGCCATAAATCGCTTTGTAGGCGTGCATTTCTTGGCGGCGATTACCAGCGCACTGCAAGGTTGCAACCTGCTCAACATAGGGCAATTGCTGCTTAATTTCGCCAACGCTGATGCTCCATGGCTCACCAACTAAGCCGTGGATTGTAATAGTGGTTGTTTCAGGATCAAGCGTTGGAACCGTGCCATGGGTGCGCACAAAAAATTGGCTATTTGGTTGAATATAGCTAGCGGCCAGCTCATCCAAGGGTGTTCCAGCGTTCAACGGCTCGGCCTGCACCACCTGCATTGTGGCACTTTTGGCAGCAGCAAACACAGACTGACTATCTCGCATCGAAATCACTCCTTTCTAGGGGATGTTGATGGCAACATCCATGAACAACACTGTTCTTTGCAATTAACCAAGGCTAGATTTTCTCTGCAACGGAGGGACGAAATCGATGCAGCGCTTGCGAGTATAGCATAAATCAGATTCCCTCACCCTTAATCCTGCGTGCAGTGGGAGAGGAACATAGCGATTTTACAAGAGTAGATTTTAAGCTTCCCTCACCCCCAGCCCCCTCGCCCGTGGCGCGGGCGAGGGGCGTTCATGCTGTGGTTCTACCAGAATTAGTGATGAAAACCAGCGTGCTCCCCCTCGCCCGCGTGCAGTGGGAGAGGGGGCTGGGGGGTGAGGGAAAGCTCCACACACCACCATTTATTAAAAACTTACCCTTGGAAGGAGGGGATTTGGGGGTGAGGGAAGCTTTTCTTTTAGGCGGCTTGAGATTGGGGAAGCTCAGCGCTGGCTTTCAAAGGCAAGTAGACAGTAAAATGGCTGCCAATGCCGGGATTACTGCTGAATGTAATATCGCCGCCAAGCAACAGCGCCAAACGCTTGCTAATTGCTAAGCTCAAGCCAGTGCTTGGCTGATTACTAAAACTTTTGCTTGCCCGTAATGGTTCCTGAAATAACAGCGCCTGTTGCTCGGGAGTCATGCCAATGCCAGTATCGAGCACGTGAAAGGCCAAAAATGGCTGTTCGTTGCGCATTTCTTCCGTCACTTCAATGCGCACAGAGCCATCGCGGGTAAATTTGGCTGCATTGCCCACCACATTGACTAAAATTTGGCGCACCAGCCGATTATCGCTCCAGAAAACACATTGGCGGGTGGCAATTTGCACATGAAACGAATTGTGGTTGCGCACCATCAACGGCCCGACAATCACATTCAATTGATCAATCAGCGGCCCCAAACAAACTTCTTCAGCATGCACAGCAAGTTGGCCATGCTCAATCTTGGCCAAATCGATCATATCGTCGATTAATGCCAAAAGCTGGGCACTGGTTTCTTGAATGTGCTGAGCCGTTGGTTCCAACTCGGCAACTCCAGCCTCAAGCAACTGCTCAGCCAATAATTGACTATCGGTCATAATCGTCTGAATTGGCTTGTGCAATTGCTGGCTCATTTTGGCAAGCAACGGTGTTTTGCTGGGAACCTGTGGGTCATTAGCGAGGTTTGATTGAAATACGTCGTGGGGCAAGGCCGTCAGCTGTTGCACTTGGCGAAAAAGCTCAAATTGATGGCTGAGTTGGCGCGCAATTAATTGCAAACTCTCAAGTTGTTGCAGGCTAAGCTGCCGATCGTGATGATCGATCACCGCAATACAGCCAAGCGCAAAGCCTTGCTGGGTAATAATCGGCATGCCAGCATAGAACTGAAAGCCTTGCTGCACCAACGGATGATGGCCGAACTTTCGCGCCAAACTTGCCTGATCATAGACAACTAAATCGCGCTCAAGAATTGTTTGGGCACAACACGAATATTTACGTGGAATGGTTTTGAGCTGGCTGCCAAACGCCGCCTTCACATACTGATATTTATGGTCAATCAACGAGATAATTGCAATTGGCGTAGCACAAAACAATGCAGCCAAACGCACTAATTCATCAAACTCGTGGATATAGGGGCGCGCCAGCAAACCGTAACTTTGCAGGGCAGCAAGCCGTTGGGCTTCATTGGTAGGATATTGAGTACGCATGGCGGCTCCTCGCTAAAATCAAGATCGCTGGGCAATAAGGGATACTACGATCTTGACATAGCGTTAAGCCAGTGTCGAGGGGGCTGTTTGGGTGACTTCGTTGATAGTACGGTCTATAAGCTGAGAATGGACATTTGTCGCATGCAGCGCACCAACGAGCACCGCTAGTGAGGCCTCAGGTTGGCATTGATCACCACAGGTAAAACAATCCCAGAAGGCCGCTCCATGCTCAGGATAGGTGTGCAACGAGGCATGGCTTTCGCCTAACACAGCCACGATAGTAACACCTTGAGGCGTGAATTGATGGGCCACAATTTCAAGTACCGTGGCATTGGTCGCAGCTGCTGCTTGCATCACAATGGTTTGCAGCAACGCGCGATCGTTGAGGATTGCTGCTGAGCAGCCACCTAAATTTGCAAGTAGGTGTCGCCCAGCAGCGGGATAGGTTGGATCTTGGATGAAATTGCTCATGAATTGTATTGCCAGCGCGGTGCGCCTTCAACTCCTTCAGCATTCCAGGCATTAAACCAATCATCCATCAATGCACTCAGACAGGCCCGAAAAACTGCCTCGGCCAGCAGAATATGGCTTTGGCCACGCGCTGCAAACCAAGCCAGTTGAACGAACGCGCCTAAATCATTGACATCGGTCGGAGTCAGGCCATCGGTATTTTCGTTCGACCACCAATCGCGAATCACGCGATCAAGCACGACTTCGACGGCAATCTTGCGAAAATTGGCTGGAGTATTTGGTGGCAGTTGATTGATCGCATCATTGGTAAAGCGCACATGTTGGTTCAGCAAAATCACGGTTGACGGCGGAATTCGCCCATAGCCAGAGGCCTTGAGCACCTCGTTTTTGCGTGAAGCAGCATAGATGCCAGCCCCAATTGCTGTGCCTGCGCCAGCCAAGCCAATTGATCTGGCAAAGGTTGAATTACTGAACATCAGTGCGCCAATTGCTCCCATAATCAACCAGGTGATGATATAGGAAACAATCGACATATCTGCATCAAAAAAGGCAACGGCAATGACATTAACGATGAAATGCGCCAAAAACCAGCCACCAATTGCCAAAAAGCTGGCAAAGCCACTCATCCATCGTTTGATGAGAAAATAGGCTGCAATACCAACAATAACCATCATAATCACAAGAAATACTGGCATGCCACCAGTAAGCACGCGACTAGAGCGGCCAAAAATGATATTGCCCAGCAACAACGATAAGAAACTGGCAATAGCCCCACCCAAGCCAAGACTAAGCGTATAGATGCCGAAGCGTTGCCAAAATGGTTGGGTTTGTGTATCCATATTAGGTTGCCACTGCCATAATTACAATTGCGGCCAAGGCAATTGTTACCGCAGCCATCTGAATTGCAGCAGCAACATTGCCACGCTTAATCTCTTCACGATAATCAATTGGATCAAGCAAATCGTAAAGGCGCGCGCCACCGTAAAAAATCAAAACGCTGACGAGTGTCCAACCAATTGAGGCGGCAATCCGGCCCAAAAGTGGCAAAATGGTTTCAGAGGACATGCATGCTCCTTAACTATCAAGAGGGCTTTATCCAGCATGAGTGCTTAGTATTTACCTGGTGGGCCTGGATCGCCTGGGGCATTCCAATTGGCGAGCCAATCTTCCATCAATCCGGTCAAGACCGCCCGAAAAACCGGTGCGCCCTGATTTTCCAGATCGTTGCCAGCAAGGGTTGCCGCCAGCTGCACAAACGAACGTAAATCGGCCACGTCATCGGGCAATAGCCCAGAGACGTTTTCATTTTCGCGCCAGTCGCGCAACACAATACCCAAGATGATTTCGGTTGCTGCTGCCCGCGTTCCATGGCCAGCATGGTTGGGCAATGCAGTGACAACTTGACCAGCAACGGTTTGGGCTAGGCCCGCAACCAATTGGGCTGTGTCTGGCGGAATCCGGCCAAAACGTGGCGGTTGAGTCATTAAGCCTCCTCGGAAGCACTAAAAGGCATCCTTACACCAATTAACTATGCCAATTCGCGCACTGCCCGAATAATGACATCGGCTAATTGTTCGGTGAAATAATAATCATATGCGCCAATCAAGGCGATTGCTTGCCCACCAAAGGCCCGTTTGAAGCGCGAAAAGCCAGCAAACGGATGATGGGGATCGCCAGTTGGTTCAAATCCATAAAAATCGTAACAGCGACAGCCTACATTGCGGGCGTGTTGAATCGCAGCCCATTGCAAGGCGTAGCCTGCCATTTGTTCACGCTGTTGGTTGCTAATGCCACCATATTGATAGACCGCCCGCTGCCCATAGGTAACCAACAACATGGTTCCCAAGGCTTGGCCAGCATATTCGGCAAATAACAAATGGGCATGGCCCAGCGGAGCAAGCGTCGCCAAGAGATCGTTAAAATGATCAATCGGCTCAACATAGAAATCGTCGCGCTCGCCAGCCTCATCCATCAAGCTATAAAATAAGGGAATATCAGCCAGATCGTGCGAGATGCGGACGGTTACGCCGCGCCGCGCCGCCAAGCGAATATTGTAGCGACCTTTGGGTTTCATCGCCGCCAACAAGTGTTGTTCGTCAGGCTGCAAATCCAAATACAGCGTTTCGCGGGCCAACATATCGACTGGAGCACGCCGCCAATCGCGCAGCAAATTGGGTGCTGGGCGTTCAAGCCGTGGCTCGATTCGCAACCCAATTGCCCCATAATCGCTGGCATGCGTTTCGGCGGCTTCGCGCAATAAGCGCAAGCCTTGGCGAGCCAACACTTGATCGTGCCATGGCAAAATTGGCCCATCAGCAGCGATTAAGTTGCTGCCAACGCCGCTTTGGGCAGGAATCGTGCACAGCATGCCGCCAATTAATTGCTCAGCCTCAAACAAGCCAAAATGCACAACCTGCAAGCCGCGTTGCTGTTTGAATTGGCTCCACACAAGGCTTTGCATCACGCCGCCAGCAGGGTTGGCTTGCACTAAAGCCTCCCACTGCTGGCCCAACTCGCTGGCAATCGTTAATTGGGGCAGAATCGCAACCTGCATTATTTCAAGCTCTGCAAAAACTTCTTGGCCGCATTGTCTTGGTTTGGCAATGAGCTAAGTTGATCGTTCAAGACCTGAATCAGCTGCTCAGTTCGCGCAATATCATCGTTGGTACGGCGCAACGCTTCGTCAACCCGAATTTCTGTTGTGCCGTAATCGACAATATCGCTTGGGCCATAGCTGCTTTGAATCGAGGTATACTCGGTTTTATCTGATTTGAGCAAGCTCAGATCGCTTTTGACGCTAGCTAAATCGGCCTCGATGCGATTTTTGATTGCCGCATAATCAGTTGTTTGCTTAGTCAAAAACGGAATCAAGACCTTGGTGCGAAACTCATCGGGATACGGCTCGTTCAGCGGTTGAGTTAAGGCGCTATCGCTGTACCAGCCAGTTTTGTTGAGATAGGCCTTGCTACCATCGGGCTGCTCTAAGATTGCCAACGTGCCTTCAGCATTCATCCAAACGCTGGAGAATAATTGAAAGCCACCAGCAGTTGGCGCAACCCGAATCGCTGGCTGATTAGCAGGAATCGAACCCAAGCTTTTAATTGCTTGATCAAGCGTGCCACGGGTTTGCACAATGTTGTTCAATTCTGCTTGATCATCATTGCGCCATGGCACAAAACCCGCCCAACTGACCCAATCGATCCAATCTTGTTTGGCTTTGACGCTGCCATCAAGCCCACGTCGCTGACGATCAAGCTCGCGATGAGTGCGCCAAACCAAGGCTTCGTCGCGTTGCAAAAACACAATCGGCAAGCCATCTTCACTATCAACAACCGTCATCACTTGGTCGGCAAGCAAAAGATACGCTTGGTCTGTCAAGATAATTACGATTTCTCCATTAGCCAAAATATCGGTTTCAGGAGTTAAACGATAGAGTGCATCGCCTTCGTTAGGATCTTCGCTTGGGCGTTGATTGCGGTTGTAGTTGCGATACGAACTGCCACCATAATACGAGCCATAGTAGCGATAACGGCGGGTACTCGGAATATAAGTACCATATTCATCGACTGGCCCTCGCCCTTGTCCATAGGTTGAGCTTGAAAAGCCGCGACCTTCGACCGTTGAAGGCGGCGCTTGCACCACATCATAGGGCGAGTTTGTGCGCACCATCGATTGGCTAGAAGTCGCGCCCGAACCAGCCGAAGTATCGCCTTTGGCATAGCTTGTATCTGGGTGCAGCAAGTTGGCCAAAATAATCACCAAGGCAATTATCGAAACGATGCGCAAGCCCCGACTAAGCAACAATTGCGGGTTTTCCCATGTGCGCTGAAGATGGCGGCGCAACAAGCGCAATTCGGCCACCAATTTGCGAGGCAACTCACGGCTACGGCGCAGCAAGGCTTCAACCAAGCGCCGCAAATCGAGCGAATTGAGAAAGCGCAATGGGTTGGCGATAAATTCAGCGACCATACTGCGCGTTTGCTCGGCCCGCAAGGCTGGCATCACCTGCACAACTTGCTCAAAGACTTGGCTTTCATCAAGCCCTTGATCAGCCTGCAATGCTTGCTGAACCGCATTCGGCATCAGGGTTGGGCTAGTATGCGGCTTGGGCAGCGGCGCTGGATCGTGCACAAAATCAAGCGAAGTCCAATCGGTGCCGCTGGCCTCGTCCCAGGTTGGCGCGAATAAACTATGCAACAACGCATCGCTGGCAAGTTTGGTTGGTTGGGCGGTGGTACGTTTTTCGGCCAATGCAGAAGGGAAGGCAAAGGCGCGTTTAAGCTGCTCGCTATCGTGCAAAAACTCGCGTGGCTCAGCCAAGATCAAGTGATCAAACTCGCGGGGACGAAACGCTTTACGGCTGCCAACGAAAAAGCCCCAATCATCGCCATAGCCAGCCTCGGTAAACGAGGGCAACGAAAAACGATACGGCTTCGGATTCAGGTTGGCAGTCCGAATGCTGTTGTAAATCATCCAATAGGCGACTGGCGTTTGCGATGGTGAGGCTGCATTAACCGCGATAACACCCTGAGGATGCAAAATATAAGCCAACTGCTGATACCAATCGATGCTCTGCAAACGCGCACCAATCTGATCGCGTGGCACGGTAAAATCACAAATAATTAAATCGTATTCATCTGCTGCCTGTGCCGCCTGATCGACGAATTGAACCGCATCGCAGACATGCACCTTCAAGCGGGGATTGGTCATGGCATGCTGATTCAGCTCAGGCCATTCATTTTGCGCCAAATCAAGGATGGTTGGGTCATAATCGACCAAATCAATCTGCTTAATGGCTGAAGATTTGAGCAATTCGCGGGCAACAAAGCCATCGCCACCACCACAAATCAACGCTCGGAGTTGGCGTTTGGGGCGGCGTGCTTGGGCTAAGGCGAGCGCAGGCAAGGCCAAAAGCTCGTGGTAAACCCCTTCATCACGGCTATCAAACTGCAAATCGCCGTCAATATAGACGGCAAGGGATTGATCGGAGCGCTGATCAAGGACAATGGTCATGGTTGTTCTCCATACAACGGGTTTGCTGGGGTTGGTACGTGGAATGCTCACTATAGGTTACAGAGTTCTAGGCAGCATGTCAATATACAAAGCCGCTATTGGCCAGAACTGTAGGCATATAGGAGTCTAGGAAGATCCTGCAAACACTGGCTTGGAAGTTAGGCTTTGGGGAAACGAATGCAAAAGCTGGTGCCAACGCCCAGCTGGCTTTCAACCGCCACCGAGCCACCCATGGCTTCACTTAATTCTTTGACCAAGGCTAGACCTAAGCCAGCGCCTTGATGCTGTTCGTTGGCCTGATCGTTAGCGCGATAAAAGCGCTGCCAAATTGAATCAAGCTCGGCGGGGTCGATTCCAGCACCAGTATCGCGCACATAAATCTCAATCTGGTTGGCATGATTCAATGCTTGCACCACCACCAAGCCACCAGGCGGGGTGTAGCGCAAGGCATTATGCAACAAATTGCGCAAAATTTGCTCAAACCGTTGGGGATCAATCAAGGCTTGATCAAGCTCTGCGGCACACTCTGCCAGCACATCAACCCGCGATTGTCGCCATGCCAAAGGCTGCACTGTCTGCACAATGCGAGTAATTAAAGGTGCAAGATCATGCGCTTCGCGGTTGAGCGTCAAACGGCTAACTTCGCTGGCCGAAAGCAAAAACAAATCTTCAATCAATTGTTGTAAGCGCAGCGTTTCGCGCTCCATCACCAGCAAATCGCGCTGAATCTGCGGCTTTAATGCTTGTTCTGCCTGCAAGCTCGATTCAAGGTAGCCGCGCATGGTCGCAACTGGCGTGCGTAGTTCATGCGAAACGCTGGCAACCAAGGCCCGCCGATCATCAAGCAAGCCTGCAACGCGATCGCGCTCGGTTTTCAAGGCATTGACCGTCGTATCGAGTTGTTCGGCCATGGCATTGAAATTAGCTTGGAGCTGAGCAATCTCATCATTGCCATACACCACAATTCGCGAGCTATAATTGCCCTCGCGTAGCGCAGTTGTCGCCATTGCCAAGGCCTCAATCCGCCGCATAACCCGCCGAATCAGCATATACGAAAGAATCATCGCCACTGGCAAAAATATAAACAGCCCGACGATCATCAGTGCTCCATAGATCGAACCCAGCAACGAATATTGCACGACATTTTCAATCAAGAATGTGGTCGAATTATCGGAGTTCGCCAACTCATTGCTACGCATATAAATCGAAAGCCCAGCTACGGTAACGCCAAAAATCACCATTAATACAAAAACAATGGTTAATTGATCATGGGTCAACGTCCAGAGCAACGAACGTTTGCGCAAGCGATTCCACCAACGCCAGAGCCACATCAAGCATCGTGTTCCAATAAATGTCACATTATGTATACTAAAAAAGAGCAGCATATCGGGAAACGCTATATAAAATTCATCAGCCCATGCGCTCATTGGCCGCGAAAGTTCATACCACGAAACAAAACTCCCAAGCAGAGTCACACTGATCAGTGCAAGCACAAATGCAGCAAACTCAAGCAGCAATTTACGCCAAAAGCCACCTTCAGCGAAAGCCAAGCTCAAGCCAAACACTACAGCGCCAATGCCAATAATAAAAAAGCCGCCATTCATCAAGACATACACATCAACTGGCAGCCACTCAACAATCAACAACAGGCTACCTAAGAACATGCTGTCGAAGAGCAGCATATACAGCCAAGCGCGCCACAGCCCTGCATGTGCATACCAACGCAACCAATAGTTCATCGTGGTGCTTCCGCTTGCAAGCGATAGCCAAGGCCCCAAACTGTTTCAATCGCATCGCCAAAATCGGCCAGCTTTTTGCGCAAACGCAACATGGCATTATCGACCGAGCGATCGCCGCCAACATAGCTTTGGCCCCAAATGGTATCAAGCAAGTAGTTGCGGCTAAATGCGCGGCCTGGGTTGCGCAATAATAAATCGAGGATGGCAAACTCAGTTGGAGTCAAATCTAGCTCTTGCTGGCGCAAAGCAACGGTATGCAAATGCGGGTCGAGCACTAATTCGCCATAGCGCAAAACTTCGGTTGCTGGTTGCACATCGGCCTGCAACAGCTGCTGAATCCGCTGGTCGCGACGCAACAACGCCCGCACGCGAGCAATCAGTTCACGCATGCCAAATGGCTTGGTCAAATAATCATCAGCACCAAGCTCCAAACCCACCACCAAATCGGTTTCTTCGCTGCGCGCCGTCAACATGAGCACAGGCGTAGATTTGGTTTGGCGAATCGTGCGCAAGACCTCTAGGCCATCAAGTTGCGGCAACATCCAATCTAAAATAACCAAATCTGGTTGATGTTGCTGGTGTAAACTTAAGCCTGTACGGCCATCAGCAGCATGCCAAACTCGATAGCCCAAATTGCTGAGTTCGCGCACGAGCACGTCGGCCAAATCAACAGCATCTTCGATCACCAAAATTGTCGGCACATGCTCAGCCATCGCCAAATCCTTCTGCTATGTGAGGTTTCAATGAGTGACGATTTAACCGCCATTGGGCAACAAATTCTTGCCAGCCAACCCTTCAGCCAATTGCTCAAAGCCCAGATTCGTGAGTTTCGCCAAGGCTATGCAGAATTATGGCTGGCGATCAGCCCTGAGCTAACCCAACAATTTGGCTTTGTTCATGGCGGCGTGCTCAGCTATGCCGCCGATAACGCCCTGACCTTTGCCGGTGGCTCGGTGCTTGGCATGCAGGTCGTAACTGCTGAATATAAAATCAATTATGTCAAACCAGCCCAAGGCCACGAATTAATTGCCAAGGCCAGTGTTTTGAGCAGCGGCAGTCGCCAAGCAGTCTGCCACTGTTTGGTCTATTGTCGAGACGATCAGGGCGAATACTTAGTTGCAATCGCCCAAGGCACAATTATGACACTCAGCAGCAAACGCTAGCTTGCGCATAACGCTACCTCAATACTATACCGAGAATTACACAGCCACGTCAATTCAAGCATTGACAAACAATAGCACATTTGGTCTAATCTTCTTCGTAATGAATAGAATAGGATTGACCACTTTTCGCGGAGGAAATGATGATGAGTCAAAATACGCCACAGCGTTTATACCTGATGCAGGTTGGCGATATGCCAGAATATCAGATTCCAATCGTGTGCTATCTGGTGCAAACGAGCGCTGGCCAGAATATCTTGATCGATACTGGGCTGCCCGAGCTTATCCCTGAAGAAGCAGCAGATTTTGCGAATGGGCAGGATGTGATTGCGCAGTTGGCCAGCATTGGCCTCCAGCCAGACGACATTGATACGATTATTTCAACCCATTATGATATTGACCATGCTGGCAGACACGCGCTTTTTCCCAACGCTCAATATATTGTGCAACGAGCGCATCACCTCGATGCACAGAGCAACCCACGCTTTGCTGCCAATCGCGCGCAATGGGAGCAACCAAACGAGCGGATTCGGCTGGTTGATGGCGACACCCAATTGCTGCCAGGGCTCGATTTGATTGAAACTAGCGGCCATGTGCCTGGCCATCAATCGGTGCTGGTGCGACTGCCACAAACCGGAGCAGTGCTCTTGCCGATTGATGCTGTAGCCTTCAGTGCCGACTTTATCCGTGATAAAGCTGATGCAGACAATCCCGATGCAGCTGCAATTCAAGCTAGCACGATTAAATTGCTTGATCTAGTCGAGCAAGAGCAGATTGGGCTCGTGATTTTTGGCCACGACAATCAGCAATGGCAATCCCTCAAAACACTCCCAGATTTTTATGCCTAAACTGGTGTTCTAAGCTAAAAATCGTACTTTTGGCGCTTAGCAAATAATAGTAGCATCAAGCCTTTGTTATGATATTTTCATTTCATAGCAAAGGCTATAATATTCATCAAATCGCAAATTCCCCTTCTTTTGTAGTATAATCTTTTGAATAAACATCTTGATGAAATTTAATCATATTCATAACAATATCAAAAATATACCTATACCCATTATCAAATAAATATATCTTTTTATCTTCAATATTTTTAATACATTTTTTATAAATCAAAGATAAATGTTTAATATTATCGGTAACTCTATCCATCACTTCAAAATGATTCATTTCAATATAAATATTAAATAAAGCAGTATTATACTCATTAAATAGTATATCTTTATATAGCCTATTGAATGGTAATTCTGATGCAGTTCGCAAGAACCATTCAATCCAATTTTCATTTTCCATTATCTTATTATCAAGTAAATGTTCAAAACAACTTTCTATTTCTTTTGAATTATTTTCCAAAAAATACAGACCCAAATCATTCAATAATCTTATAACTATTGCCGCATCATAAATTATTGACAGAATATATGCATTATTAAAAACTTTATTTAGTATATTTTTACTGTTATATATTTCTGTATATATATAAATGCAATATTGAATTGTTTGATTAACCATTATAGTTTCCGATTGTAATCTCAAAACTTCTTCTATATTATAATATTTATTCATAGAAATATCATTTAGCGAATTATATCTTCTAATAATACTTTTTTTGTAGCCACTTAAATCAATATTATTAACTACATTAAAGCAGCTAATTATATTCATATATATGATGATCCATGATTCATTCTCTATAGCAACTTCTTTATTTATCACTTTATAACTATCGAAAATCCTACTGTTATCTTTTGATAGGTGATTAGATATAAAGTCAAATTTCTCAAGATTCATCAAACTTATTTTATCGATACCATTGTTTAATGATTCGATCATAATATCATTAACTACTTTTATAATATTCCCACCTTCTATTTTATC
This sequence comes from Herpetosiphon llansteffanensis, assembly GCF_003205875.1. GTDB lineage: Bacteria > Chloroflexota > Chloroflexia > Chloroflexales > Herpetosiphonaceae > Herpetosiphon > Herpetosiphon llansteffanensis. Next base: position 10,384 of record NZ_PUBZ01000129.1, on the reverse strand, counting down.
TTTATTAATACAAATATTATCAGATACAATCTCATAAACTTGATATATCATCAAATCAGATATTTTTTCATATAAAGTAATAATTTTATCATCATACTTATCATTAAATACAAACATATAACTATATAGCTCTATCATTTTTAATATTCCACTTTTTTGTAAATAATCATCTTTTATGTGATTATTACTGTCCATTATCCATTTATGGAAATCTCGAATCGAGCTATCTGGCATAGTATCAACGATAAATTTCTGGTATTTATCATTGAATATATTGAATAAAAGATTTTTCATATAAATATCGTTCCTCTAAATCATCACAATTACCAGCACTATTGTTACTGATAGTGCTGGCAACACGAATTAACAACCCAAGGCATCGGCCAAGGCAGCCAAGCTTGGCACAACCAAATCGGGCTGAGCTTCGGCAACAGGCGTTGCCCCAAAACCAGGGTTGGCATAGCGGCGATTGACCCAAACCGTATTGAGACCAAGCTGATTGGCTGGCACAATATCGTGGAACAAGCTTTGCGCCACATGCAAAATTGCGCTTTGCGGCAAGGCCAAGCGTTCAAAGGCGCGCTGAAAATTATTTAATGAAGGTTTGTACGATTGCACTTGTTGCGCCGTAATAATCCAATCGAATTTCAGGCCCAAACGTTGCTCCGAAGCAGCAAACAAATCATCATCAACATTCGAGATGATGGCCAATTTATAGCGTTGTTGCAAGCGTTGCAATGCTGCTGGCGAATCGGCAAAAGCTGGCCATTGCTTGACCGATACGCCAAATTCTCGACATTCTTCGGCAGTTGGCGTGAAGCCCAAACGCTGGCCAAGCTGCTCGAGCACGGTTGCAACTACGGTTTTATAGGCCAAATATGGCCCTGCTTCAAGCGCACTTTCCAGCTCGCCATACAATTGCAAGGCAGCTTCTTGCTCGATATTAACCTCGTAGCGAGCAAAAATTGGCTCAAGCGCCGCCCACAAACCAGTTTCCCAATCGATCAAGGTGCCATAACAATCAAAGGTTAACACCTGAAATTGAGCTGGATTCAACATCAGCATCCTCCCAATACAAAAAACCCGCGCTTATCAACACCGATAAGCGCGGGCCATCAATTCACAATTAATGCAAATGCAAGGTCACAACAACTTTGCCAAATTGCAGTTGGTCGCCATGGTTGACTGGAGCAGGCGCATGGGGAGCCAATTTTTGGCCGTTAACTTTTGAATAGTTGGTGCTATTCAAATCTTCCAACGTCCAATTGCCGCCAGTGTTGTGCAAGCGCGCGTGCTGGCGACTCACGCCACCACCCTCGCCGCCATGGTTGGTCAAATCGACCTCAGGATAGATGCCGCTAATTGGGTCTTCGCGGCCAATCACATAGATTTGCTTATCGGTTGGCAGATTGAGCACCACTTGGCTGCCAGTCACCACTAAATGCGGCGTAACTTGAGCTACTGGTGCAACTGCTGCTGGAGCCGACCATGCTGGCGCTGGTTCTGGCGCAGCTGGCGTTGGCGCAGCCCATGTTGGCGTAGCTTCAACCGCTGGAGCAGGCGTAGCCACAGGTTCGGCTGGGGCAGCTGGCACTGGTGCTGGTTCGCTAGGAGCAGCAGCTGCAACCGTTGGCGCATCGTAGGTGTTCACTGGAGCCGATGGAATTGGCGGCGCAACAGGAGCTGCAGGCGCAGCAGGATTACCACCGAGCAAGGCGGCCAATTCGGCTTCGGCTTCGGCCAAGGCATGCTTGCTTTCTTCCAAGCCAGCTGCGATGTGGGCAGGCAAGGCGCGGCCAGCATAGCGCGCTGACATTTGCTCGAACATCGCCAAGTTATCTTGGTGTTCGGCAATTGCCGTTTCTAAGCGCTCGACTTCTGCTGGGTCGGGCAAGGTCGCTGCTTGGGCAGCCTCGGCAGCGGTTTCAGCAGCAGCTTTGGCGGCAGCTTGCGCTTGATCGAAAGCAACAAGCGCTGCTTGGGCTTCGGCCAAACTGGTCTTGGTTTCTTCAATCCCAGCTGCAATGTGGGCAGGCAAGGCACGGCCAGCATAACGCGCTGACATCTGCTCGAACATCACCAAATTATCTTCTTGTTCGATAATCGCTGCTTCGAGTGCTGTTCGTTCGGCGGCCACAGCCTCAGCGTCAACTGCTGGAGCAGCTTCGACAGCTGGTTCTTGGCTAGCGGTAACCACTGGCTCATCTTCGTAGAGTGGTTCTTCAGGCGCGATCAGCACTGGCGCAGCCTCAGCAACTGGCGAATCGAATGGTTCTTCGGCAGCAACAGGTGCAGCTTCTACTACAGGAGCAGCAACAGGCTCCTCGGTTGCAGCCACGACTGGCTCGGACTCGTTGCTTGGCGCTGAAAACGGTTGTTGTTCTTCAATTGGCACAGTTGGCAACTCCTCATCGGGCGCAACATTGGTTAATTCGGCTAAATTTGGCTCGGCTGCTGGCACTGCTGGCACACCATCTGGTGGCGTAACCGCTTCGCTAGCGCTTGGTGCAGGCGTTGCAACTGGCGCAACATCAACCCCAACGGCAACCGCTGGGGCTTCAAGCGAAGCCCCACATTGATCGCAGTAGCGATCGCCTGGTTGATTAATATAGCCACATTCACGACAGTTGAGCGAACTTGCCGCTGACTCCACTTGAACTGGTGGAGCAGGAGGAGCTTGATCGGCTGGTACAAACATCGTTGGGGCATCATAGCTTTGATCAGTATGCAAATCGGAAACTGCCCCAACTTGGGTTGCTTCTTGACTCATTGCAGGATCGAGCCGTGCGCCACAATATTCACAAAAACGGTTGCTACCATCATTCGTATGTCCACAGCTTGGACACTTCATACTTCCTCCTTCGACAAGGGAGCACACAAGAACGCAAAACAAAGACTTTAATATTTATCTGAGATACTACCTATAATTCCCATCACCACACAGGCTAAGACCATCGCCACCGTTGCAAATATTAGGCCGCGAACTGCCTGCGAACGACCTTTGCGCGAATCGCGAGTGGCTTTTAAACTCACCGCAACAATACTCACAATTAATGAGACAAAGCCAGCAAACCCGCCAAAGCTTGCCATTAACAAGGCTGTGTCATAACCCATATCTTCATAGAAAAAGCCGCTAATCACCATAATGAGGCTTAAAAAGCCCATAACTTGCGCGGTTTGGGCAACGCCCGTGGTTTTGGCTTGCGGGACGCTTGCAGCTTGCAAATGGTGCGTTGCTGGATGCATCGGCGGCGCTGGCGGGCTAAACGGTTGGGCATAAATCGGCGGTGCTGGCGGCGTATATGGCTGAGCATAGGGTTGCGCCACTGGCGGCCCATAGGGTTGCGAGCCAGTTTGACCATACAGCTGCGAGCTTGGCTGGCCATAGGGCTGCGAACCAGTTTGACCATACGGTTGCGAGCTTGGCTGGCCATAGGGTTGTGAACCAGTTTGGCCATACGGCTTTGAGCTTGGTTGACCATACGGCTGCGAAACTGGTCGCGCTTGGGCTGATTGCGCATAGCCAACATTGGGCAAGGCCGAAGTGCTTGGGCGTTGGGCCACATACACATCAGCACTCTGTTGCGAAGCATTGGATAGGGCGCGGCGCAACGCGACCATTGAAGCAAAACGCGTTTGCGGATCATGGCTCATCGCCGTCATCAGCACCGAACTGATCGCCTCAGACACTGCTGGGTTGATCGTATGCGCCAGCGGCACATTGAAAGGCTGGGCAATTGGGTCGTGGCCAGTCATAAGTTGATGCAGCAACACGCCCAAGGCATAGACATCAGAGCGCGCATCGGTTTGGCCCGTGCCATATTGTTCAGGTGCAGAATAGCCCATTGTGCCAAACGCTTGCGTATCTTGCGATTGACCTGGCTTAAACAAACGCGCAATCCCGAAGTCAATCAATTTCACTTGACCTTCGGGAGTACGCATAATATTGGCAGGCTTAAGATCGCGGAAGACAATTGGTGGGGTGCGGCTGTGCAAATAGTGCAGCACCTCGGTCAGCGGCTCGGCAAACGCCACCACATCAGCGACCGGCCATGGCGGTGGACTATTGCGCAAAATACTGGCCAACGTTTCGCCGGGCACAAACTCCATCACCAAATACTCGCGCCCGTGATCGCTAAAGTGATCGGTCACACGCGGCAGATTGGGATGGTTCAAACGCGCCAGCAATTTTGCTTCCTCATGAAACGATTTGCGGGCGCGCTCGCGCTCATCTTCTGTTTTGAGCAGGGCCGTACTCATCTCTTTGATCGCGCAATCAATATCAAGGCGCTGATCGTAAGCCAAATAAACAGCCCCCATGCCGCCTTGGCCAAGCCGTTGTTTGAGCAAATAGCGATAGCCCAAAATCAACTCAGGGGGCAAGGCACCTGTTTTTGAGTTTTCTTCAGATAACAAATCGCTCATGGAGAAAATCCTTCGTATCAGCAACTCAGCGCGATTATAGCACGATGTTGCGCTCAAAAGCGCCCAGAATCGTGACAAAACGATCAGAATGTGATCGCTGGCGTAAGGCCGTCACAGCATAAGACGCGTTCAATCTTTAATTAGTTTCAGCCCCAAGCCACTAATGCTGCTGGTTGGCACGCTCTTCGGCAGATAACAGCACCACCGTTACATTATCGCGTGCTCCACGGCTATTGGCAATAGCAATCAAGCTGCCACAACATGCTTGCGGTGATGACGCTTCAAAGACTGCATCGCGCAATTCTTCATCCGAAAGCTCGTTAATCAAGCCATCGGAGCAGAGCAACAGCCAATCGCCAGCCTCAAGCGGTTGCTCGGTCATGTCCGATTCAACCGTGGCTTCGACTCCAACCGAGCGATAGAGCACATGGCGACGGGGATGGGTACGCGCTTCCTCAGGCGTTAGCTCGCCAATATCAACCAAGCGCGCCACCATCGTGTGATCGACAGTAATTTGGGCGATTTGTTGGGTCTTTTCGCTGACTCCTTTGCGGTTAATCAGGTAGACCCGCGAATCACCAACGCTGCCAATCCAGGCTTTTTCGCCAACGACCAAGGCCACCACGACAGTCGTGCCCATACCACGCAGTGATGATTTTACTTCTGCTTCGCGAAAAATCGTGCTATTGGCCGCAGCAATTGCCGCCCGCACCACATCGCGCCAGCCATCAAAGCTGTGATCGACGTTACGGCTATAATCGCGCAGATGATTGACAATGGTTTGGCTGGCTAAGGCGCTAGCCCGTTCGCCACCCTGCGCACCGCCCATGCCATCGGCCACCAAACAGCAGATCACCGGCGTGCCATCACGCAAGCGAAACTGCTCGACCAAGGCAGAATCTTGGTTGACTGAACGACGCGTACCAACATCGGAAAGCAGGCCAACAGTATAGCGAAGTGTTTGCGACATAGGCTGGACCTTTTCTGCATTGGCCACCAACGGATTACCGCAGGCAATGCAATAGCGTGCATTGACTCGATTGCCCTTGCCGCAGCGCGAGCAGCCAAGCGGAAAGCGGCGGGCTGGCGTTAATGTGGTGGTAATGCGAATTGTTTCGCGGCCTTGAGCCAACTGATGACTAACGCTCCCAAGCGCTTTGCGCAACTCTTCAATACTTGTGATGGCTTCTTCTCGCGTTGCCTCACCAGTTTGCAGGCGCATCTGCCACCAATCAACGCCAGCATGCACCATCTGTTCCAATGCTCGCAGGCTTATCTTCTCGCCTTCAAGCTGGATTCGGCGTGGTGCTGGTAAAACAACTTCTTCATAATCCATCGGCTCAGCGGCCACTGCTGGTTCTGGTGCGACTGCCGGCGGCGTTGCGACGGAACGCAACGGAAACCCGCAATGACGGCAGAAACGCGCCGTTTCTTCAACCAGACGATGACAGCGTGGGCATGGAGCGCCAGTAGGCGTTGCAAGGCTCATTCGAGCAACCTCCCATTCGGCAGGAACGGTTGTGGTCTGGAGCAGTGTGCTATAATGCGCGTGTTTGAGTCTGCTCACATGCTGCGATTATAGCACAGCCCTTCATCCATGCCACTAGATAGCGTTAATCGTGCTGCATGAAGCTTGGCATTTAAGGGGGAATGATGACACGCTGTATTCACTGCGGTGCTGCCATTCAGCCTAATACAAAGTTTTGCCCAAGTTGTGGAAAAGCCCAACAGGCCGCACCAAACCAAGCCAGCCCAGCCTTCGGCGGTGGGGCTACCACCATCTTGCATTCCTCAATGGCCTTTTTAGAGGTGCAAGAAACCGGGCAGGCTCCCCGCCAGATTCCATTAGCCAATCAGCCAGTAACCTTTGGCCGCAAGCCCGACAACGATATTATTGCCTCGTCGCGCTTTGTTTCATCGCATCACGCGCGCATCGAGCCAGAAGGCCAACGCCACGTTATTGTCGATCTTGGCAGCACCAATGGGCTGCTGTTCCAAAGCCAACGTGTGCCGCGCCATAGTTTCAACGATGGCGATTCGGTGCGGATTGGCGACCCAGTTACTGGCAACTTTGTTACCCTAACCTATCGCAATCAGCAGGTTGCCACGCCACCAGCAGAGGTTGGCCATGTCAGCCGCTTTGATTTGAGCAATAAGCCAGCGGTCACAATTGGCCGCGAAGGCTCGGCGCTCAATTTGCCCAATCCCCAAGTCTCGCGGAACCACGCTGAAATTCGCGCTATCCAAGGCGGTCACGAAGTACGCGACCTTGGCAGCACCAATGGCACGTTTGTCAATGGCAACCGCATCACGGCAACCCGCTTGAATCGCGGCGATGTGATTCAAGTGGGGCCATTTAAATTGGTCTACGATGGCAATTCGCTTGATCAATTCGATCAACGCGGGGCTTTGCGTATCGATGCGCATTCGTTGGTGCGTTTGGTCGGTGGCAATCGCGTCATCCTTAATAATGTGTCGCTGGTAATCGAGCCACGCGAGTTTATTGCGCTCGTTGGTGGCTCAGGCGCAGGCAAATCAACCCTGATGGGCGCGCTGTCGGGCTACAATCGGGCCAACAAAGGCGCGGTTTTAGTCAATGGCGACGATTATTATGCCAACTTCGATGCCTATCGCGCGATTTTGGGCTATGTGCCACAAGATGATATTTTGCATAGCAGCTTGCCAGTTGATGTGGCTTTGCGCTATACCGCTAAGTTGCGGCTGCCCGCCGACACTGCCAGCAGCGAAATCGAAACCCGCATCGATCGGGTGCTCAAAGATGTTGAGATGAGTGCTCATCGTGGCAAGCAAGTTAATCAGCTTTCTGGCGGCCAACGCAAACGGGTTTCAATTAGCTCCGAGCTATTGGCCGACCCCAGCTTGTTCTTTCTCGATGAACCAACCTCGGGGCTTGACCCGGGCCTCGAAAAGAAGATGATGTACACGTTGCGCCAATTGGCTGATTCAGGGCGCACGATTGTCTTGGTAACTCACGCCACCGCCAACATCACCCAATGCGATCATGTGGTGTTTATGGCCGACGGGCGCATGGTTTGGTTTGGGCCACCCAGCGAAGCTTTGAATTTCTTTAATGTCACGTCTGGCGATTTTGCCGATATTTACACCAAACTTGAGGGCGATGCCGACCCGAACCATCCTTTAATTACAACTGAGTTGAAGCAAGAATTTGAGACATGGCGGCAACACAACAACCAAGTGCGCCAAGTGCCACGGCTCTCTGAGCTATGGGAAATTCGCTTCCGCAACTCAGAGGCCTATCGCAAATATATTTGGGAACGGCTGCAACGTGCGCCCCAAGTGCCAGTGATGACACCGCCGCAAGCGCCAATTCCACAAGCGGCAATTCCAGGTGCATACCCAAATCAAGCAAGCACCTCGATTCCAACATCGGCGGCTTCGGCAGGCAGGCCCAAACCGCCGCCAGTCTCAGCAATGCGCCAATTTGGCATTTTAACGCGCCGCTATTTGCGTTTGATCGCTGCTGATCGGCGGAATTTGGCGATTCTGCTGTTGCAAGCACCAATTATTAGCTTAATTTTGCTGTTGGTTGCCAAAGCCGATGCCTTGCACGACCCGCGTTACGCCGATGCGCGTATGATTCCGTTCTTGCTGGGCGCAGTTGCGGTTTGGTTTGGCATTTTGAACTCAGCGCGAGAAATTACCAAAGAAGGCGCGATCTATCGGCGTGAACGCTTGGCAAACCTCAAAATCGTACCCTATCTGGCTTCAAAAGTTGTCGTGCTTTCCGGCTTATGTCTCATCCAAAGCGTGATCTTGATGGTGATATTAAACTTCAAGGTCGATTTCGACATTGGAGTAACCCATGCGCCGTTTGGGGTTTGGGGCGGCTTTTTAATCACCACCTTCCTGACATCGCTAACGGGCTTGGGCGTTGGTTTGTTAATTTCGGCCTCGGTTAGCTCATCGGATAAAGCCATGAGCATCATTCCGTTTGCGCTGATTCCGCAAATTGTGTTTGCGCTGGCCTTGTTGCCATTGCCTTCAGCCTTAGCCCCGCTTTCGTTCTTCGTGGGCAGTCGTTGGGCGATGCAAGCGTATGGCTCAATTGGCGGCTTAACCGAGCCATACGACACCGGCAAGTGTGTCGGCCCGCCGCTACCGCAAAACTGCGAAGTCTTTCCGACGGTCAATTATTCCTATAATGCTGGCTTTATTTTCTTGACTTGGTTTATTTTGATTGCCTATACGCTGGCATGTTTTGCCTTGACGGCGTGGTTGCTCAAACGCCGCGATAAGGAAGCCTAGTTGTGAGCCAAAACGAGCCAATGCAATGGAATGCAGCAGCATTGCAAAGCTTGCAAATCGAGGGCGTAAACGAGCGTTGGAATGCAGTGCAGGAGCAGTTGCATCCAATTCTCGTCGCCATCACCGAGCAACTTGCCAACGCTGCGGCCCGTCAATTTCCCAACACCTGGGGCTTGTACGAGGTCAGCGCCAAATCGGTTAGGGCAGTCAATCGGGGCCGCCAACGCGATCCAATCGAAGATTATCATCTGGTGATTGATCGGCCACCACGTGGCTGCCATATTTACCTTGGAGTCAGCGGCAGCGAAGAACGAATTTTGGTTGGTATTCAACTGTGGAATAAGCGCAAACGTGAATTGGCGGCGGTTTGGGATCGCGGGCGGGTGCTGTGGGAGCCATTAATCAGCAGTTTGCCCGATGTGCGCTACACTCGTGGCGAGCATAGCGAGCAGCAACTTTGGCTCGATGATTATCTCGCCAATCGCGCCAGCAATTATTTGTGGGCTGGCTGGAGCTACCCATGGCAGCAGGCGCTGGACGATAGCCAGCAGTTTAATCAACAATTGATTAACCATATTTTGGCCTTGCTACCGCTCAACGAGGCAATTATGGAAATTGCCGAAGAAGAGTGGGAATTGCCACCGAGCCATGTGCGCGAGGCGCGGCCAAGTTACGCTACGGGCTTCAACAGCCCAAGCATCGAGGAAATTAGCGCCAGCATTCGCCAACGTGGCTTTATCTATCCCGAGGCGGTGTTGCGCTCCTACCACATTGCGCTGCAAACCAAACCGCTGGTGATTTTGCCCGGGATTTCGGGCACTGGCAAAACCCGTTTGACGCGAGTCTATGCTGATGCTGTGCATCAAATCGCGCCGCACAGCGATAATCCCTATTATTTGGCGGTGGCGGTGCAGCCCGATTGGCATAATGCTCGCGATTTATTGGGCTATTTTAATGCGCTGACCCAAACTTTTCAGCCAACGCCAACCTTGCGTTTATTGCTGCGCGCCGCCGCCGATCCGGCCTATCCCTATTTTTTATGCCTCGATGAGCTAAATTTGGCGCGACCAGAATATTATTTAGCGCCAATTTTGAGTGCGCTCGAAACCGCCGAACACATGATCGATTTGGGCATTCCGCAGGAAGTAGCCCAAACCGTTGATGGCGAGAGCGTACGCAACCCGCTGCGTTTGCCCTTGAATGTGCATATCATTGGTACGGTTAATGTTGATGAAAGCACCTTCAGCCTAAGCGATAAACTGCTTGATCGGGCCAATGTAATCGAGTTGACCGAAGTCGATTTGCTGGCTTGGCGCAGCAGCTATCGTCGCCCGTTTGATGCTGCTGCATGGCAAATATTACTTGAATTGCAGCCTATCTTGGCGGGCCTTGGCCATCCATTTGGCTATCGGGCGGTCGAAGAAATTGGCCGCTATTTGGAAGGAGCCGAGGGCATTATGCCGCTCAACACGGCGCTCGATTTGCAAATTAAGCAAAAATTGCTGCCAAAATTGCGCGGCGACGATAGCCAACGCTTTCGCAATGGCTTGCACAGTTTAGCCCAAGCACTTGCAGCCTATCCCCAATCGCAGGCCAAAATTCAATCAATGCTCGAACGCCTCGATCGCGAGGGCTTTGCTGATTTTTATTAACTGAGGGATCGGGGGCTGGG
>NZ_PUBZ01000128.1 GCF_003205875.1 Herpetosiphon llansteffanensis | reverse complement strand
AAGGATTGGCGACCCGCATTGCGAGCAAGGTGACGCATCTCGTCGTCAAAGCCGTATTGCGGGCGCGATTTGGGATCGATGTCCTCACCTTTACGGTTATCAACGATGCCTAACTCACATCAGGCGTAATATATAGAATTAGCCTAATTTTCGATTAGTGCAGCCAAGCCCTCAACATCGAGTACCAGCACATGGCCCCGTGCCAACTCCACCAAGCCTTCATCGGACATTTGGCGCAAGGTGCGGCCAATAATTTCGCGCACCGTGCCAGCGCGGGCCGCCAATTCTTGATGAGTTAATGCAGCAGTGCCATCAGCCGCCTCGTGCAATAAAATTCGTGCCAAACGGGCGCGTACCGTGCGAAACGCCAAATCTTCCAACAGCACCGCCAAATCGCGAGCTTGGGCTGCCAAATCGCGCAGTAGAATTAGGGTAAATTCTGGGTGACTGCGCAACACATCAGGCAACGCCGCAGTTGGCAAATGTACGCAACGGGTGGGAGCCATCGCGCGGGCGGTTGCTGGCGCTGGGCCTGCATCAACAAACGGCTCGATATTAAACAACTCGCCAGTTTCGGCGATTGAAAGCACCTGCTCGCGACCATCGCTGGCAGTACGCGAAAGCCGCACTCGGCCTTCTAAAATGCCAAACAAGCCAAAGCGCGGGTCATCCTCAAGCACCAAATATTGGCCAGGCCGAAACGAACGAACTTCCATTGCTCTGGCGAGATCGCGCAAAGCTACTGGGTCAAGCGCAGCAAAACGGGTCAATTGCCGCAGAACTTCAACGTCAACACTCATATCAAACAGCGCCTCATGCGCGAAATTGTTACTGCTAGGGGATCGGGGGTTGGGTGTTGGGGGCTGGAATTCAACAGCCAACATCCGATTATGCTCATTGGATAACGGATATTATGTATCAAATTAATCAATCACGTTCTAAACATCGAACCCGAACCCCGATCCCCGCCGACCAATCCCCAAGCCCTAATCTCTAGTGTAGCATAGCAGCAACAATTTGTGATATTATGTGCAAATAATCTAAAATGAATTATTTGAGGATGTATACAATCATGACCCGTCAAAAAGTGTTAGTAACAGGTGGCGCTGGCTTCCTTGGGATTAACCTCTTGCGCTACCTTGATGCCAAAGGATACGACCTTATTTCATATGATTTTGCTGATTGGACTTATCCTGATCTCAAAGATCATATTACGATCATTAAGGACGATATTCGCAACGTTGCAGGGCTTGATCGCGCTATGCAAGGGGTCGATTTCGTGGTGCATACTGCCGCTGCCTTGCCACTCTATTCAGCCGAGGATATTTTCTCGACCGATATTGATGGCACGCGCAATGTGCTCGATGTGGCCAAAAAACATGGCGTAAAACGGGTGGTTCACGTTTCATCAACCGCCGTCTATGGCATTCCCGATCATCATCCATTGGTTGAAAACGACCGTTTGGATGGTGTTGGCCCCTATGGTAAAGCCAAAGTGATGGCTGAATATGTGGCCTTGGAACATCGTGCCAAAGGTATGGAAGTCGCGATTATTCGGCCAAAATCGTTCATTGGGCCAGAACGGCTTGGCGTTTTCGCCTTGCTCTTCGATTGGGCGCTCGATGGCCACAACTTCCCGATGATTGGGAATGGCAAAAATCGCTATCAATTGCTTGATGTTGAAGATCTCTGCGATGCGATTTATTTGTCGATGACCTTGCCTGCTGAGGTTGCCAACGATACCTTCAACATTGGGGCCAAAGAATTTGCCACCATGAAGGAAGATTATCAAGCGGTGCTCGATTACGCTGGCCATGGCAAAAAGATTATTGGCTCGCCTGCAACCCCAGCAATTTGGACCTTGCGTGCCTTGGAATTTTTGCGGGTTTCGCCGCTCTACAAGTGGGTTTATGAAACCGCCTCGAAAGATTCGTTTGTCTCAATCGAGAAGGCCGAAACCCAACTTGGCTGGAAGCCTAAATTCTCCAACCAAGATGCGTTGTTGCGCAACTTCAAGTGGTATATCGACAATCGCCACGCCTTTGCTAACGCTTCAGGGGTGACCCACCGCGTGCCATGGAAACAAGGCGCGATTGGTTTGCTCAAAAAAGCCTTCTAAACATAAAACTACGCCTAGCGTATAATGCTGGGCGTAGTTTTTTAATTTAATTCGATCAATGAGGTATGTATGCCCTTAGCAATTGCCGTTCACGGTGGCGCTGGCGATATTCCCGAATCATTGCGCCCAGACCATGCCGCTGGAATTCAAGCTGCCTTGCGCGCAGGCAAAGCAGTATTGCAAGCTGGTGGCACGGCGCTTGAGGCCGCAATCGCCGCAGTTATCGTCTTGGAAGATTTGCCCGCCTTCAATGCTGGCTATGGCAGCGTGCTCAATCGCGAAGGCTTTGTGCAAATGGATGCAGGCTTGATGGATGGCACCAGCCTTGATGTTGGCGCGGTTGGCGCAATCGAGGGCATCAAAAATCCAATTTTGGCCGCGCAAGCGGTGTTAAAAACTCCGCATATTTTGTTTGCCAAGACCGATGCTGAAGCAGTAGCACGTGCTGCTGGAGTTGAGTTTGTTGATAACGCCAGCTTGATCACGCCTCGTCGCCATGCCCAATGGGCCAGCGGCGACCGCGATTTTAAAGTTGATTCGGGGAGCACCGATGCCGAAACGATTGCCGATACCGTGGGTGCGGTTGCGCTCGATGGCTTGGGCAATATTGCGGCGGCCACTTCAACCGGCGGCATGAGCGGCAAGCCCTTGGGCCGCATCGGCGATTCGCCAATTCCTGGTGGTGGTTTTTATGCAGATAGCCATAGTGGCGGCTGTTCGACCACCGGTTGGGGCGAAACGATTGCGCGGGTGTTGCTGGCTCGACGGGCGATCGAAAACCTTGAGCGTGGCATGGATGTGCAAGCTGCTGCCGAGGCCGCAGTTGCTGTGTTGGGCCAACGCATCGAAGGCGGCGAGGGCGGTCTGATCTTGGTGGCGAGCAATGGCCAAATTGGCGCAGCCTTCAACTCGCAACGTATGACCCACGCCTATTGGAATAATATCGACGATCAAGAACAGATTATTGCCTAAGCACAATGAGTGGAGTTGAATTGTAGGGTTTATACATTATACATTCATGGAATGCTCAAAATGTATAAACCCTACATTTGCTCCAATAAGTATTGATTTTAAGCCTCAGATTCCTCGCGGTACATGCGCTCCAAGGCCTCGACTGCTCGATTCATTAGCACCAAAAATTGAGCTTGATCGCTGGGCGAAAGCCCACTCAACAATTGAGTAAAGCGATCAAGATGGGCATTGTGCATTTCGGCCAGCATGCGTGCGCCATCAGTGCTCAGCCGTAACAAAACTCGCCGACTATCAACCTGATCTTGCAGGCGTTCAAGCAAGCCACTGGCTTCAAGTTTACGGGTCAGCACCGTCACTGAGGGCGGAGTCATGGCCAAGGCCTCGGCTAAATCCTTCATTGGCAAGCCTGGCTGATTTTCCAAAATAAACATGGCGCGTAAGTGCGAATGCGATAAGCCTAAATCATGAATTTTGGCGTAGGCTCCATCCATCGGCATGCGCTTCGTGCGATCGATCAATTGAATGAATTGTTGGGCATATTCTCGGCTTGTTGTCATGGTAGATCACTATATCTAACGGCTGCATTGCCGCTTACAATTTAGTTAAGTTAACTAACTATCTTGATCATACTGCAAAATAATGCAGCGTCAAGTAGCGAATTACTAGAATCGGGCGACCATTCAGGCCAAAACGCGGTATGATAGCAGCGCAAAGCCTAGAGAAGGATCTGGATTTATGAGCGAACAACCAACCTTTGATCCAACGATTATTCGGAGCAAAGCCCTCATCATCACGGATTATAGTGGCGATTCTACAAAACTTACGCTGGTTGAGCGTAATTTGCGTCCGCTCAAAGCGCATGAAGTGCTGGTCAAAGTTGCTGCTACCCCCATTAATCCCTCGGATATGATGTTTATAAATGGTAGCTATGGTATCACAAAGCCGTTGCCTGCGGTGCCGGGCTTTGAAGGTAGCGGCACAATTGTGAGCACTGGCGATCAATTATATAGCAAAGTGCTGCTTGGCAAGCGGGTTTCATTTGCAACCCAATCCCCCGATGACGACGGCGCATGGGCCGATTATGTGATTGTGGCGGCTCGTCAATGTTTGCCCTTGGCCGAGAGCCTGAGTTTTGAGCAAGCAGCCTCAGCAATTGTTAATCCCGTTAGTGCTTGGGCGTTGATTGATATTGCTCGGCAGCGCAACGCCAAAGCTGTGGTGCAAACTGCTGCTGCTAGCCAATTGGGCCGCATGCTCGTGCGTTTGGCCCAACGCGAAAAACTGACTTTGATCAATATTGTGCGCCGTGAAGCACAAGTCGAATTATTGCAATCGCTGGGAGCTGAATATGTGCTGAATTCGAGCAGCCCTGATTTTGCTGAAGCGCTGACCAAACTATGCCGCGAACAGCAGGCAAATTTGGGTTTTGATGCAGTTGGCGGGGAATTGGTGGGGCAGGTGTTGAGCGCGATGCCCAAAAACAGCACGATTATGGTCTATGGAGCCTTAGCTGATAGTGCATGCCAGATCGATCCACGGAGCTTAATTTTTGAAAATAAACATGTAACCGGTTTTTGGCTAACCGATTGGATCGGCCAGATCAATCCATTAAATTTTGCGCGAATCACCAAAAATGTGCAAAAACTGCTGCTTGATGAGCTGACTTCAACAGTTCAAGGGCGCTTTAAGCTCCACGAAGCCCAAAACGCCCTTGAACTGTATCAATCTAATATGACTGGCGGCAAGGTTTTGTTTACGCCCTAGTAGGCTGTATTCATATCCAACAAGCCTTTTTCTTTGGCGCGATGTTCGGCGCGGCGCTGCAATGGAATTGAAATGACGGCCATCGCCACTGCCGAAGCCAGCAAGATCAGCAATAAATTCGTGGTGCTCAATTGATTCAGCCCTGTATTGTAGACAGGATTCTGCGCATCGACCCACAAGGCGCGGCGCATGCCTTCGAGCCAGTAGGTAAGCGGCACGGCGCGGGCAATAACTTGCATCCAATTGGGTAGCACGGTTATTGGAAACAACGCACCGGTGAAGAGATAGAGCGCGCCGGAAACTGCTTGGCCCACAAAGCCAGCGTGGCGCGCAATCATCAAGGTCACGCCAGCCAAAATCTGAGCCGCAAAGGTCACAATTAGCAGCCCAAGCACGACCACGACCAGCAATAATGGCCAATTAATTGTGCTCAGCCGAATCGGAATATCCAAAACCAACGCGCCGAAGGTTAGGGTTAATGGCACTGCCAAAAAGTTGATTGAAACTTTGGCAAAGCCGCGCCCCCACAAATAGCCATACATCGACGATGGCGTGATCGCAATGTACTTGAGCATGCCCATCCGTTCGCGATCTTCGAGCACGGCCCAGGCCATGCTATCGAGCAACAAGGCTACAATCGAATAAACAACTGTGCCGATGAACACATAGGGCAAGAGATCAGCGCCGCTGGAGTTGCCAGTGCGCTGCAATACCCGCAGCATCATGGTCATAATCAAGCCATTCGACATGGGCAGCAAGAGCGACCACAAAATATAAAAAAGCGGATTTGTCCAGTTGCTTTCGGTTTTCCAACCCAACCAAGCGCCGACCCGAAACGCCTGCAAAAATCGCTGCATAAAAACCCCTTTGAAAGGATGAAGTATGAAGGATGAATTATGAATAACGTTCATCCCTCATACTTCATACTTCATCCTTCTAATTGCCTCGTTCCGTTAGGCGGCCATCTTGGCGTGATTTGCGCTCCATGCGCTGCAACGACCAGCGGGCCACGAGGCCGAAGAATAAGGCCAAGCCTGCTAAAATTGCTGCTTCGGTGCCAACGCTGAGAAATTGAAACTGCTGCATCATCTCAGGAAACAGCAATTGGCGCATTGCATCAAGCCCCAAGGTCAATGGTACGACTGAAGCACCAGTTGCGACTACCGTGCCCAAGGCCTTGACCGGAAAGTAAAAGCCAGAGACAAAGAACACAGGCTCTTGCAAGGCGGCGGTCATTTGCCACGCGCCCCGCCCATAGACCAAGAAAATCGAGCTGAGCAACATGCCCATGCCATACAAGGCAATCAGAGACAGGAAGAAAACCCCAATTAAGGCAAACCAGCTGGTTGCTTGGTAGCTAATGCCAAAAATCAGCGAGCCGCCAATCAGAATAATCGTTGCCCGAATGGTGGTTGCGAACAAGCCGCCCAAGGCCATACCGGTCAGAATTGCCATGCGCGAGGTTGGCGCAAGCATATACAACTGCAAATTGCCCTGCTCTTTATCCCAATACAATTGCATGGCCATCGACCAAAGCACATTCAGCCAAAAAGCCGTCATTGCGCCGCCAACCAAGACCAAGCCTTTGTACGAGGCTGGCGCACCAATTGCCTCATAGACCAAAACATACGACATGGTGGCCATAAACGGCAAGAAAATATCAAAGAACAACCAACTTAGTTCGCGTTGGGTGCCGATGATCCGTGGGTAGGCACGGCCAATAACCGAGCGCCAAAAGATCGTAAAGGCGCTTGGCCCCTTGCCTCGGCGTGGATTTGGTTCGCGCTCAACTGCTGTGTGTTTATCTAAAATCACGCTCATGCAGTGGTCTCACTTTCGGATAACGAGTGGCCGACGAGGTTGACGAAAACATCTTCGAGCGTTGGTTGGCGTTTTTCGAGCGATAACAAGCCTGCGTTATGGGTCGCAAGTTGGCTCAATACTTGAGGCAAAATGGCATCGTCACGCAGAATCAAACTTAATTCATCACGTTGGTCGCCGCTGCGTTGGCTGATGCTTTGCACGCCCTCAATCTGCTCGACTGCTTGCAAAAAGGCCGGAGCAACTGGCGTGGTAAACAAACGGAAAACCACATCTTGTTGCAACGAATATTTGAGGCTGGTTGGCGTATCGCAGGCCAAAATTGTGCCGCCACTGATAATTGCCACCCGATCACACAATTCGTCGGCTTCTTGCATGTAGTGGGTGGTCAAAACGACGGTTTTGCCAGGGTTAGTATCAAGCCAGTGGCGGGTGTAGGTGCGTAAGGTTCGCGCCGCTTCAACATCAAGCCCAAGCGTTGGCTCATCAAGAAACAACACATCAGGGTCGGTCAGCAAGCCGCGAATGTAGTTCATTTTTTGGCGCAAGCCAGTTGAAAGGAAGCTCACGCGGGTTTTGGCCCGATCAGCCAAGCCCATGACTTCGAGCAATTCGTCGATCCGTTTATTCGCTAACTTACTATCCATGCCATGAAACTGGGTAAACATCCATAAGTTTTCGCGCACGGTGAGCAAGCCATAGCCCGACGATTCGCCACCGGAAACCATGTTGATATGGCGGCGAACTGCATCGGCTTCGTGCAGCACATCAAAGCCCCAAACCTCGGCAGTGCCGCCACTGGGCAGCAAAAGCGTGGTCAGAATTTTAATCGTGGTGGTTTTTCCAGCACCATTCGGCCCCAAAAAACCAAATAATTCGCCTGGTCGTACCGCTAAATCAACCCCATCAAGTGCCTTCAAGACGCGTTCTTTGGTTTTATAAGTCCGTTGCAAATTGACGGTTCGAATGGCATATTCAGGCTGCATATTCCCTCGCACAGAAAGTAAACACCGCCTCGCGGCAGTGTAGCTCGATTTGCTATCAACAATTGATCATCTGGTGATTAGCATAGCTTAATCGTGCGTTTGGAGTATGGGTCTAGAGAACGATTGATCGTTCGCTAAATGGTTTGGGGCGCATGGCGCTTAAAGGATTGCTTATTTTAAGGCGGCAATTAAGCTTGGCATGGCTCCCATTGCGGCGTAAAATTCCGAGCCATCGGGCGTAGGCGTGGGATACGAACTCATTTTGGCGAACACCAGCTCGGCTTTGGGCGCGATGTAAAGCATCTGCCCACCATAGCCATTGGCAATATAGGCTCCATGTTGATTGTGGGTGTGCCACCATTGATAATTGTAGGAATAGTTGGCATTGCTTGGGTGAGCAATTGCGCTGTTGGCAAATGCCGCTTGATCGCCACCAGCCTCAATCGCTGCAACTGCTGCTGCGGGCAGAATTTGCTGACCATTGAATGAACCTCGATTCAGCAACATTTGACCAAAGCGCGCCATATCGCGCAGCGTTGAGCAAAAACCAGAGCCTGCGGTTTCAGCACACGCCGAATCGACCACCCACAGCGCATCACGCTCAGCGCCAAGTTTGCGCCAAATATGCTGCGATACTGCCTCGGCCAAACTGCAATTCAGCACGCGCTTGATAATCCAGGCCAAAACATCGGTGTTTGGGGTTTGATAGTTAAAGCGCTGGCCATGTTCGCCAGTTTGCAGCATCGTCGGCAAAAACTCATAGACATTGCTTGGGCCGTCATAGTCGCTAGGCCGCGCATTCCAGCCCAACGCCACGCCATAGTTGAAATTTTCAGTGACCAAATTGCCAGTTTGCTCGCTAAACCCAACCGCTGTGCTCATGCCAAGCACATGGGCGAGGGTTGCACTGCCAAAACCGCTGTCGGCTAATTCGGGCAAATAGCTGGCAACTGTTGCCTGCGGATCGAGCAATTGCTCAGCAACCAGCAGCGCCGCCAAAGTTCCAGTGATCGATTTGCTGCCCGAAGCCCAAGCATGCAAGGTTTGAAACTGCATGCCATTCAAATAGCGTTCATAAATCACCTTGCCACGGTGTAAAACCATAATTCCATCGGTGTAACTTTGCTCAACCATATCGTTGAAGCTAAATTCTTGGCCAAGATAATTTTTATACTGAATTGCATCCAAATTCTGTAAATCGTAGTGAAATTCGCTGCTTGGCCTATTGCACCGCCACACATCGGCCACCGGATTGAGCAACTGAATGTTTTGAAAACTCCAGCGATTGTAGGGCTTGAGCAATTGTTGCGAATGTTGGACGCTTGATGCAGGTGGAAAGCCCTGCATCAAGCCTAATTCAACCGCAGTTTGGGGAATTGACTGGCTCATGATGACTCCTTGTTAATCGCCAAGCTCTGGCAAGCGGCTCAAATCGCGCAAACGCTCAACTTGCGAACGCAAGACCCGCCGATTTTGCTGTGGGTTGGCAACCGACGGATCGGGAACCCAATCCAAAAGTCCGTTGTCGATCGCGCGGGCAATCCGCATGCGGTTGGCTTGGTTGTTTTGGCCAAAGGCCAAGGCCGCTGCATTGCTGATGGTGATCAGATCTTCGGCGGAGAGCCACCAGCGTGTGCGCGAAACCAAAATGCCAATCTCGCTCTGCCAAAAATCTTCAGGAAAAACCGCTTTGCTTTGAAGTGCGTTGCCCAACAACAGATCAAGCAATTGTTCCAGTGCCAATTCAATCCGCCGCAACATAATTTCGTTGCGCATATGTCGTCCGTTAGCGACCTCGATCAACAAATTTAAATTATGTTGAAAGGCGGTTTCGGCTGCTGCTTCCTCGGCCAACGTGGTTGCGCCCAAGGCATGGCCCAAACTGCGGTAGCGTTGCAGCACTAAGGCGGTTATTTCCTCGGCTAGTGTATGGTCAAACAGTGCCATCGTTCGAGCCCCTTTACAGATAACGTAACTATCGTTAGTTGATAAAGATAGCATAACGTAACTATCGTTAGTTGTCAAGGCTTAATTTCTGACCTATTTTTGGGGTTAAAAATAAGCCAGATCGACGAATACCTGTCGATCTGGCCGCAATTATCACATCAATCGAGGCGCTACTTATTCATAATCAAGCCAATTTGGCTCCTGAGTATCATCGAAGCCACGCTGCTTGAGCTGTTGCGATGTAACGACGAGGCTAATTTCGCCCCAAAGCAGCTTGAACAGTTCGTCGAGCATGGCCAGATGACTGTGCTTGCTAGCGGCAGCGGCACTATCAATCGCCTGCCAATGTGAGCATAGCGTTGCTGCTTGCGTTCCCAGCGTATCGATTTGCTTCATTATTAAGCTGCCATCCATGAAATTGCTACCAGGAGTGCGGATGCTGCGGTACGAATCGATTGTAGCGCTAAATAATCGCCATAAGTGACGATTGGCTTTATTTTTAATCCCTGCTTCTGAGATATTTAAATCAAAAGCCTGCTCTAATGCAGCTAAGCGTCGAGTATTAAAGCGCCGAATGTCCTCGTGGCCATAGGGGTTTTGGTTTGTAATGTAGGCTTCAATTAATGCCATGCGATTGTAGTATTTTTCCATGCTCAAATCTCCCAATCGAGCAACAAATACCTGAAACATTCAGGCATTTTTGACTAGACTTTCATGACATTAATCTGGATACTCATCGGGATGGGGTTGACGAACATATATTTTAGAACCCAATGAAATTGCTCCATATTGCTGATAATTCAGGCGAGCCTCGTTCAATGATTCTTCATTTGCACCACCACGATAGTCTGGGTTGTCTGATTGGAGTTCGTCATCTTCCTACCAACATACTGCACAGAGATCATAACGGCCTGGATCTTCGACAGTTTTGTAGCCACAGCATGGACAAGGATAACGAATAGGTTTGTTTAGACTCATATTTTAATGACTCTCTCAATTAATAAACCTCTCAAGCATTGATGCTCCGAAATCAATCAGGTTGCCATTTAATGATGTCGTGGCCCAGTTTCCTCCAGCAGTTTCGCCAAAAGGCGGAGTAATTCCTGAACCGACGATTGGTCGCTAATTAATGCGATATCCTGTCGTGCCTGCACGATAGCGGCTTGGCATTCGTTGGCGCGAGCAGTTGTTTCGGCCTGGATTGCCATTTCAAGCGAAAACTCCGCATTCACCAGCGCCCGCGCCGTAGGCAAATTCTGATTGCGGGCCAGTCTGGCTTGCTGCTGCGCTTCCGCGTAGGCTCGGCGGAGCACGTTCGCCTGGGATATCGGAGGCTCGATATCCTGTTGTGCCTTCATGCTACCATGGTTTACGCCGGCGATAATCCCATTAAGCGTACTATCGGAAATCGGGATAGAGCTTTTATTAAGCGTATCGGCGTAATCGCCACCCTCAATATTAATTGTTCGGGCATCAACGTAATATTTAACAATATCCCGCAGCATCGTGCCCGGCGGTGGATCGTTGCTGGCAATGCCACGCCGAGCCAGTTCTTCGTTAATGCTGTCGATATTCTGTTTCGTATCTTCGATCTGATTCTGAATATAGAATGGCAAAAATAAATCGCCGAACTTTTCCGCCTGCACGGCAAGATAGCTTAAGTTGTTTCGTTGAATAGCGCGGATATTCTCAAGCGTGCCGACATCTAGATACTGATATGTGTCCCTCATGGTAACCTCCGCAGAAATCTCACTGGTGCGAGCAGTGAGATTAATGAAGTTGGCCGGCATAGCCAGCCGGTGATGATGCCAACATGCGGACGTTTCATTGGGCTATCGAACATCAACAGAGCGCATTACCTGCGCAATTTGGGATTCGTCGGTATCGTACAGTAAAGCCCGCAGATCTAATCTCCCCAGATGCGCAGGGGTAATATAAAATACCACCTCGGAACCCTTGAAATAACAGGACTCCTTGATGCCAGAAGCCCGTAGTTCGGCGCGATACCGCGTTCCCGGTTGGGTGTTGTAGAAACGGACCAGAATACTGTTATCTTGATTATGGCTCAAAACAGTGTTGCATTCAATACTAAGCCGATATTCGAGGGTATGGGCGCTAGAAGAGCCACCAGTGTAGGCCATGGTGCGGTTATTGATACCTGTCATTTGCCCATGAATCGTGCTGCCGCTGATCGTGATGGTGCTTTCGTTAACCGTTTGATCGCCCTTCACGTTATTGCCCCCATATGAATCGCCTTCGATGATTGAGCCAGTTGTGGTGATTGATTGGCGAATATCGCCATGGACTGTGGTATCCGAGACAACTGCGCTGCGGTTGATCGTGGCGGCGGCCTCAATTGCCGCGTGGGCATCGGCCTGTTCGGCTTCCCAACCACCCTTCGTGAGGCCCTTGCCTCCGCGAATCAAGGCAATTGGGAAATCTTCGGCGGCAGCCTGCATAAAGGGGGTCTGTTCTTTCCCGTGTTCCCGGGATGTTGTGTGCTTCACTTGGTCGCTCAGGTAATTCATAAGATTGCTCACTCTGACCTCTTGCGAACCTGGCAGATTACCTGATCCTTGTAGGGCCTCAAGAAGGTGGAAGGTGAAAATACTGAGGGTGAAATCCTTGCGAATATAGGACTTTTGCCTACCCGAGGATGAGGAAATAATAACTCGTCCCGTGCCTTGCCGAAGCGCCTCTAATATATAGGGGTCAGGTGCCGCCTTTGCCCACTGGCTTTTGTCATCGCGCCCGAGTCCGTTTCCGCTCTTCGCCATGCCGCCCGAATGGCAGCAGTCGAGGAGCACCAGCAAGCGCTGCGCAGAAATAGCCTGCAAGGATTCGCTGAGTTCGGTGGCCGTCAGGCCTGTCGCAGCGTCGAAACCATCGTGGGGCAAGAGAAAATACTCGTCCGTGCGCTCGTCACGAATCCCATGGCCAGAATAATAAAAGATGATCGTAGCGCTAGGGTCGCGATGGGCGCAGTCTTTTAGCCAAGTGAGATTTTCGCGGATGCCTTGGGTCGTCGCTGCATCATCATGAAGGAGTTTAATCTGATTCGCGGGATAGCCGCAGCGTGATGGATGGCGAAGGATTGCTTCGATCGCATAAACGTCGTTGACCGACGTTGGTAGGGTATAATAATCATCGCGATGATTTCCCACGCCAACAAGTAGAGCGTATCCATTCTCGAAGGTTCCCATGAAATGCTCCTTTTCGCATGCCTACAATGCGATGCACCCCTTACCGGCAGCTCCCATGCCAATGGCTTTGGAACCATGATTAGTGAGTGGCTATACACCGTAGTTACATAGCCACTCACTGATCATGCTTAGTCCTGTACTTTATACAGAAGGGTCATAAACCTTCTTTCAATCACAATCATTGTTTCAGTCATTCTTTTCACCTCATCAACGCCGTTGTCTATTGATAATGCGTCGATGCCAGCATTTTTGTATTGACGCGCCGCATTTTCCAGCGATCTGACAAGATCGTTCACGGCAGCAATTGCATTCTTTACCACCGAAATGCCGTGTATTAATCCGTTCACAATGCTATTCTTTGTTGATTGATTCATTTTAGAGTAGACGACGCTTTCCGAAAACAGGTGAGAAAAATCTCGAATTCGGTCTCTCAGACTAGCATTCATCGAATGCAGAGATCGCGCATACGCATCAATATCCATAAATATGAATCGAATAATCTTATCTCTATTGGCACCAGATTTCACTTCCAGCGTATATTTTAAAAAATTATCAGTTAATTTCCCAGTTTCCGTCGACAATCTTTCGATAATTGATGTCGACTCAATCAAGTAATCTTCCATATCGTGGAAACTTACTTCATTTTTTCGCTTGAACAACTCTTCTTGAATCGCATTTATTATATCATGAGCATGATTAATCTCATTTTGTAAGCCCAGCGAAACCAGTATGCCCTGCTTTGCCGCCTGACTCTCTAGAATCTTCAAATTCTTGAACTGAATGTTCAGCATTTCATTAAGGCTGTCATTGTCATAATGAGCGTAATCCATCGTCAGATCCCCTGAGCATCAAGCCACGATCAGTTTTATGGCAATTAATTACCGCGCAATTGTGCTTGCGATGAAATTATAACCAAACATAGCCAAGTAGCAGTCTTTATTTAGGATTCATCCATGGGCCTATATCTAAGGTGATGCCTTTTCGTTTTAGAATAAATTCCCCATAGACCATCTGTTTGCCAAGTGGAACGTTTTCAATAGATTGTCTATTTAAGCAAACCAGATCATGTAATTTCCTCAAAGCTTCTTCCAGCGAGGCGCGGGTATCGTCCGCCGACCTGATACCGATATAATCTAGCTGAGGGATTTCCCCGCCAATGCAAATACTATAAAATGGGTTCAAATCCATATCAATGACTGGTTGTACGGAAAAATCCTGCTCAACCGACAGCGGGATTTTTCCAATCTCAGTCCAAGCCTGTTGCCCATAGCGGTTAAGCATAGACTCTACAGCCGATTTATAGTCATTTTTTGCAATTGTCCAGGCTTCTTTTCCGGGGAAGTTAATCGATTGATAGCTCCAGATAGGCGTTGAAAAAAAAACCTTATTCTTTCCCCACAATGCGGTGGCAAATTCTTTCAAGACCTTTTCAACCATTTTATCTTGCTGTTTCTTCATTTTATTAATAATCGCAATGCCTTGGGCCACATAAGCTTCTGCGCCCCTGCGCATCTCCGCCAGATCGTCGAAAGCCATAGCATCCTCCTTACATTCTTATATATAGCATTCATGCGGTGGTCGGGTAAGACTGTTACCGCAATTCGAGCAGAACTTTACCGTATCCTGATTGGTCGCTGCACCACAAGCCGAACAATACATCGGAACCCTCCCCATAATTGATTCTACTTTATGAGATGCGACTCGGGAAAAAATTTTCACTTATTGCGCATAATTTCAGGCAGTGTGTAAAACCGCCGATTGAGAGAATCGGCCATCGACCTACTCAAGAAAGAGATACACGATGGCAGGGTGCGTGCAACGTCAGCGGGTCAGTCTTCTCGCGGCAGTCCATTGAGCAACTGGTCTCATTGAGCTAGAAATCGGCTCTAGACCGCATTCACCGTACTACCGGATCCGCCCAATTACTGCATTGTTAAGATCGCCGTGGCCTGCGCCCTCATTCCGGTTAGCAACGGACTTACGGCAGGTCAAATGATGCACCTAAAGCAACTCCGGTAGGCAATCTAGGAGTATTGAGGAATTGGTTGATCTGTTGACCCACTTAACGGGAGGATACTGCTTAAGCGAAAATTTCGCTGTTCAACGCATCTTATAGTACAGCCGCTTGTATCTTATCGCATGCATCAGCAACATTAGTGGTGTGATCTATGTCATTTTTCTATCAATCGTCGGGAGAAAGTTTATGACTCATCTGGCAATTCAAACGATTTCGTCGCCAACACGGTGAACTATTACAGTCATATCCAATCGGAGCGCCTGCGGGCCGCGAGCAGGTATTTTATTGGCCGCGACGCTGAGATCGCGGCTATCACCGACTACCTAGATCGGGCCGACCTCGCGCCGGTCTGTCTTATCCACGGCATGGCTGGGTATGGTAAGACAGAATTGGCACTCAAGATGGCGGAAAGCCTCGGATCGCGCTTCCGCCGCCAAATACTGGTTGAGATAGGCAGCGAGCCAAACGATCTACACGGGAAGATCGCTATTCTTCAGCGCGTGATAAGTATGCTGACCGCCTGCGCTATGCCTTTGTCCGATGACCTTGATGCACTGCAGCAGCAATATTGCGGTCTGCTGGAAAACGAAAACGTCCTCGTCGTAGCGGATAATGTGCAGTATCGAAGCCAGTTGCACATCCTGCGCCCTCCGGCAGGATGCGCACTGCTGGTTACCAGTCGTGACAGCCTGCCAAACGAACATGGAGCTAACGCCAGCGTGGAGCTTGGAATGCTTTCACCAGACCAAGCGATGCGACTGGTCCTCAACATCCACCAGCCGATCGGCGCTCAGGCTGAGCAACTTGCGAAGCTTTGCGATTATCAGCCGCTGGCGTTGATAATCGTTGCCAGAGGGCTTAGGAAAACCCCGGCTCAGGCGATAGGAGTTTACCTAGAGCGGCTGCGAGCGCACAAACAACGTCTCGAACGACTGCGCCTGCAACCTGAGGGTGGCGCATGGGCGGACAGCGATTCTCACTCTGGCATCGCAGCCGCGATCAATCTTAGCTATCAACTGCTGAGTCCGGCACAAAAACGAGGGCTTCTCCAGATCAGTGTGATTGTGGCGAGTTTCACCAGATCCATGGCCCAAACAGTTCTCGGCCTTGGTAACTACGATCTACTGGAAAGCCTAACGCACTGCGGCCTGCTGGTCTGGGATGCTGAACGCAAGCGTTATACCATGCACAATCTCGTGCGCAGCTTTGCCCTGCGGCTGCTTAACCATCGCGAATCTGCCCGCTGTATGAAGCGCTACCTCGAACACACGATCGCTGTGGCTAGTGCTGTTGGGCAGCGGGTCTTCCAGCCGTACCAGCGTCCACAAGCGCTTCAATCCCTCGATCGCGAACGACCCCATCTTGATATGGCCTGGGCATGGCTGCTTGAGCGAGCAACGAACCCTACCTATGCCGCCCAACTGATTGTCCTAGCGAGCACCATGGCTGATATCCATATGCTGCGTCCCTGGCCACGCGAAGAACTGCTCATGCGTCACATAGCATGGCTTCGAGCCACACGGCTACTCGGCGACCGCGACGCGGAGATCCGTGCTCTGATTAAACTCGGCCAGGTCTATTGTTTGCGCGGTACACACCGTGCTGCCCTAGAAACGCTCCACATAGCCTGCAAGCTTGCAAGTCAGCAGAGTAACTATGCTGCACAGGTTATGGCCTTACAGTTTGCTAGTGTTGCCTGGCTGGCGCTGGACGACTGCGAACAAGCAATCGAATCTTATCAGCAAATAACCAGCAATCGCATAACCGCCCTCCGCATTATTGCAGACCCATCCAGCTGCTCTGTACCTAGGTCGTGCCGTCAAACTGGGGATGCCAGCGTCTTTAATCAGCTCATGCTTATGCGTCAATGCTACCGGGTCTGGCAGAATCCGAGTGGCGAGCTGGCAGTCCTCGTCCATGCTGGAGCCTTAGCCAGCGGTTCTGGAATCTACGTGGCTGCGCTCGGAATCTACGAGAACGCGCTCGCACTGGTCGCGATTCAAGGTAATCGATATATCGAAGCGCAAATCCGCATCCAGCGCGGCGCAATCTACAACCGTATTGGCGATCATCAGGCAGCGCTTGCCGACCTGGAGCAAGCGCTTGTGATCGCTGACGCACTTGGCAGCCGCCCGCTGCAAGGACTCGCACGGATTTTTATGGGACAGTATTGTCTGCTGCGCAGCAAGTATCTGGAAGCCCGCAACTGGATTGAACAGGGATTAGCAATCAGCCAGTTGGTCAAAAACCAAGCCAGCGAAGCTCTAGCGCTCTATTTTAGGGGAATGCTAGAGCTTGCGTATGACCGCAGCAGTCGAGCGTTGGAAGATGTGTTGCGTGCCGAGGAAATCGCTCACAAAATTGATAACCAACTGCTGCTCACCGACATCCACAGGCTGCTAGCGGCGGTCTATTGTGCGACCGGAAATATCTCGAAGGCATTTACATGTTGTTACCGCAGCCTCGACACCGCGCGCCTTTTACAGAATCCCGTCGCCTTTGGGATGGGAATGTGGGCACTCGGTCTGATCCATCAAAAAGATGGCGCTCTTGAAACTGCCGTACGGGTTTTCCAGCTGACTAAAAAGCTCGCCCTAGATATGGATAACGTATTCCTTAGTTCGCTGGTATTTAAGAGTCTGGCTGATATTTACCTGAAGCAGGGACAATACGCGCTAGCCTGTGAGCACCTCGACCAGCTGCTAGAGTATACCGTCATCACTGGCAACACAAACGACTATACGTTGACTTTGCACATCTTGGTCTTCGTCTATCGACTGCGGAACCAATCCGACCCGGCGCTTGAGCGCTACAAGCGGTTGCTGAGCGCTGCCAGCAGCGGCGAGAACTCCAAAGAGTAATGGGGTTTACTGACCGCTTCAGATTGCGCGCCTGCGGCAAGCTGAAGCGGCGGTTTGTTTCTTCGGAAGCTAGCGACGATCAGACGCTCGCCACGCTATCAATTGTCAGAATCAGATCAGTATGATCGGAGATCAAGTCATCTGACGAAATACCGGGGAAGACAGCGAGTTTGTCGCCGGACATCTCAATCGTCTTAACATAAGTGCCAACCGTGGCCTGGATGCGTCCATCGACTGGAGTCGTAAAAGTGAGGCTGATTGTCCACAGCTCGGACTCAGGATCATACGATACCTTAAGGTCGCCGCTAAGCTCCTTCGCATGATAGGGTGCCGTCGGGCGGAGGAGGTATTCTTCCTCCTCAACACCGCGATGCATTGACCGCTGGATGCCGCGAAATTCCGCCGGAGTCGGCAGCCCGACTAGAGTTTGGCGAGGCATTGATAAGAGAAGTTCAAATGGTGAAGGCAACGGCAACGGAACTGTTGCGCGCGCTGAGAAGCTCGACTCCGCCAACCAAGGCTCGGACTCTAGCAACTCCGGCTCGGCAGCCACTGTGTCAAACAGCATCTCGTAGGTATCCGAACAATCGTCGCAGGTCAGCAGATGCTTCCAGACCTGCGGATAATGTTTCGCTGCCGCCAACAGATTGCGATATTCGAGCATAACGAACGCAGCCAGCGAATCCTGGCAATCGTCGCAAGAAATGTCGTCGATATCGCGCAACTCTAGCGCCGACATCACCATTTCGTATAGTGCGCCGCGGCAGAGCGCGCATTGGCGAATGTGGTCGACCATTCCCGTCGGTGGTTTTAGGCTGCTAGAACGATCACGCAACAGCCAATCTTGGATATCACGGCACGAGTAAACAAGCTTATTCATAACACGCTCAATGTGATTTCATCATAGTCAAATAGAAGATACCTTCACTATAATAGATGCGATCGAACAATATTTTTCGATCGCATCACTGCTGATCAAGATACGATTTTAATAATTTCCGAACGATCTCTAGAAGTGAATAAACGCGACTGACACTCAAATCCAACCTGCCGCCAATCATTTCAAGGGTTGCGTCATGGTGATGATACATTTGAAATATGATCAGCAATCGCGAATCTTTGGAATTCTCTAATATCTCTTCGAAATCTTTGATGGTCATGTTATGGATTGCCGAGCTTTCAACGGATTCCTGGAAAACGATAGCTTCCAGATAGTCTTCTAACGGAACCTTGATGCCTTTACGCGACCTTGTCGACTGTTTTCGATTCGCCTGGCGCGCCTCGTTAATGAGGATCGCCGTTAACCAGCTCAAAAAAGCACTTTCATACTTAAATTTGTGCAGGTTAGAAAACATCTTTGCCATTCCTTCTTGGCAAAGATCTTCATCGGAAAGCGCTGCATCTTTGTTCCAAAGCGCACCATGCTTGCCAATAATTTGCAGGCTTCGCATTCTGACATAGCCGACGGCTTCGTCGTATTGAGGATGGCTGGGGTTGCCGAGCACCGAGACCAACGCACGATCGGAGTGATAGCCACACACCGCCGTTTCGCGTTCGGCCAAGTCTTTTAACAGGCAACGATCCAGAAAGGCCACGTACTCAGTGAACGCCTCCACAGACAGGCCCCATCCATACCGCTCATCAAGGGATCGAATAAACACTGTACTACTCATGGCATTCCCTTAGGACAGCCCAGAAATGACAGCGCAGCTCAAGCGGCCCCAGGCCAACGGGATCGTCGCCCAGACCGTCATTTCTCAAACACTATTGTAGGATATGATAGAATTCGCCCAATTTGTACTTACCATCAATACCATAGATCGCATCGATTGGCAATACAAGCGGCTCGCCATCGACCAAATCGCACTGCACTGATGCCGCGCCAACGAAAGGCCTATCCATGCTGGAATCAGCCCTCCCTCCAGACGCTGTCATGGCAGTCATCACGCTGCTCGAACACAACCCGCGCCAGGCCGTGGAAGAGGCCAGCGCACTCGCATCGCAGCCCGACATAGCACCGTTCTGGTTCGACTATACCCTCGGCATCGCTCTGCTGGCTTGGGAGCGGGTGCTTGAGTCGCGTCCGTATCTGATGCGCGCCAGCGAGGCCGCAGCCGAAGACGGTCTGCCGCAATTGTGGCGTATTCATTGCCAACGCGGCGTGCGCATCCAAGAATCCATGGCTGGTCAGAGCACGACGACTGAAGCTTGGGAAGACCTGATAAATCAGTACTCAGCGCTTGGTGATAACTTGGAGGCAGCGCGCACAGCCATCTATCTGGCGCGCGCTTGGCATAGCCAGCGATCTGGCGATGTCGACACTGTGGTTGACCGCTGGATTGGGGTCTTTGATCCGAGGCGACATGCCAGCGACATGGGTCGCCTGCTGCGTGTCCAAGGCGCATCTCTGGTTAACAAGGGCAACTACGCGGAGGCCAGCCAGATCTTCGACATGGCGCTCGCCTGCTTCAGGCAGGACGGCAACTTGATCGAAATAGCGCGCTGTTATCTCGAACAGGCCTGGCTCGCCATCCGACGCGAAGCCCTGACCGAGGCCGAAGCCCTACTTGATATGGCGGAGACAATCTTCGAGGCCAACGATCTTCCGCTGCAACTCACATTCGTGAACCTGAACCGTAGTATTCTCTGTCACCTGCGTTGCCACTTCGCCGCCGCGCTGTTTTATTGCCAGCAAGCCCGCGACCAGTTTCATGCACTCCAACGAATCATCGATATCGGCAGTTGCGAATTAGAACTGGGCGCTATCTACGAGCAGATCGGCCATTGGGAGGCGGCTCAGGCCCACTACACGCTGGCGCTAGCGCTTTTCGAGGTTGGTGCTGCGCCAGGGCGCGCCTTGATGTGCTACCTCAATCTCGCGAGCATTGCCGCACTCGGCAAGGATAGCATGCGCGCCGAGCACTTCCTGAGATTGTACGAGCAATTCCCCGCATCGGCCAAGTATGTGACCTACAATGCTGCCGCAAAACGAATCAGAGCCAACATTCTTGTCGAACAGGGGCGCTTTGCCACCGCTGTGAGACTCCTGGACGAGGCCGCCGCTATCTTCGTTAGGAACGGTGACACGACGCGTGCCGCCGAGTGTCGACTGGAACGGGTCTGGCTATCGCTGCGCCACGCCCTGCCCCAGAATAACCCTGCGAGCCTTCTAAGCGAGCTGGCACGCGACCTAGCCGAGCAGCCCATCCACCAATGGCGCGCCTTCTACGGTCTCGCGCACTGTTGCGCTGCCGCTGGCGACTTCGCAGGAGCCCTAAATCACTACCAAACTGCTAGCGAACTTGTGTTCACAATGCGCCGCCAACTGGCAAGCGAACACTTAAGCAGCAGCTTGTTTAACCAGGCGGCAGAGATGTACAGAGCTGCACTCCACTGCGCCATTGACGCGACCCGCCCGCTCGTCATCCTGCGTCTCGCCGAACACCAGCACGCTCTGACCTTGCAACGATTGTTGCTTGTGGCACCGCCAACCATCGATGCCAATCCCAAGATGGAGGAAGCACTCAACACAATTCGTCAGATCAACCATCCAACCCCCGGACAGCTCTTACCAAGCAGGGCCACGCTCCAGGAAGCGCTGGATACCTACACCGATAGTATCGCCCAAACCCGCCATCGCCACTTTCCACCTGATATTCCTGTGCAAAACGTCAACCTCGCCGACATCCAGGCTGGCTTCGCAGCGACTCATGGCGACGATTGGACGTTGTTGTATTATGTTTGGCTCGATGAGACCCTGCTCATTTTGATGATCGATTCGCAGGGCATCCATCATCATTGCGTAACGCTGGATGCGGGTGTGAAGACTGCCTTGCAACTTGCCTGCGACCGGACGGCGCGGAAATACACCTTTCGCAACGGCGGAATGCTGACCGGTGTCCAAGCGGTGCCGTGGGAGCCACTTGTCACGCTGGGCGCGTTTTTGCTGCCGATGTCGTTGCAGCCGCGCCTACACGAACAGCATCGCCTGTATATTGTTCCGGCGGGCATCCTCCACGCTCTTCCATGGGCGGCGCTGCGCGTTCTTGACAATTGGCTCTGCGATCGGGCGATTGTGCAAATCGTTCCCAGCATATCGTTACTGGAATTCAATTATTCGATCAGGGAAACCGGAAATGTTTTCCTAGGTGGATGCAGCAAATTCGATGGCCGACATCCGCCGCTGGATAAGGTAGAAAGCGAGCTATCTACGCTCGATCGGCTGTATTCCCCAACCCATCATGTCGCCGTCGACCCAGATTGCACGCTTTCCGTGATTCATAAAGCGCTGAGGCAAAATATCGGATATGATGTTATCCATCTCGCCACGCACGCAAACGTGCGTTCGTCACAGGCGGTGGTTGGCTCGATTGCCTTTGCTGATGGAGAGTTGTGGCTCGATGAAATCACGCGGCTTTCTGTAAATAACGCCCAAGTTATTTTGTCAACATGCGACGGTGCCATCGCGGATGTCCTGCCTGGTGAGGAGAATCTCAGTCTAACATGGGCTTGGATCATCGCTGGTGCAAGCGGGGTGCTGGCAAGTTTATGGCCAATTACCGATGGCCGCATTTTGCCCTTGATTGGCGACATCCACGCTTCTATAATTGCCGGGCAAGACCTTGCGGCGGCGCTGACCGCCGCCCAGCGCCAACACATCAAGCATGGCGAGTCGCCGTTAGATTGGGGCGGGTTCCTTTTTACAAGCCAGCACGTTGGTCTACGCCGAACGGATCGGCGGCATGTATCCACGCCACCGATCCAACGTGATTGGGTCATGTTAGCCGACAATCGTAACATCAAGCATGATTAGCGGTAAGGTCGGCAACAGGCCACCACCGCCGCCACAGACAATTGGGTTTCCGCACGCCAGATCCAAGGGGGCTGTGACCGAATTCGCTGATGGCCACGCGCTGAAGCCGCCACCGCCGCCGCAGACAATCGGGTTGCCGCACGCTAAATCTAGGGTGGGAGAGGTAGCGACCTGACGGAAATTAACATGACCAGAACCAAACAGCGTCGCTGCCAACATCAGACAAATAAGCGTTTTCATAGGGCCAACTCCTTGTGTTATCGGTCAGGCACTTCCTGACAGAACAGAGGAGTCAGCCGAAGCCGTTGCGTCTCATGGAAAAATCGGAATTTTTGACCAAATTCGGATTGGCGGGCATCCATTGTGACGCGATTCGGCATAGGCAATGCGAGAATCAACAGACCATCAGCGCAAAGGAGCGGGATTGTGCCCGTTAGAGCTAGAGGATCAACCTATGGATATTGAAGAAACGATCCGAGGAGAGTGGCGGCAGATGCAAAGTCGCTACAGCTGGCTGCTCGTGGGGGCCGACGATCTGGAGGATTTTCTTGCGGCAATCACCGCCGACATGAGTCAACGCCAATCCCAAACTGACGGGCAGTTGCAGGCTAAGGCTGTCATCCAGCAGCACTATTACCGCCGCACATACGACGCTATCATCAAACATAAACTCAACCCCCGCGACCCTGGGATTGCCGCGAGCGCCCAACAAGCCTGTGCTGAGGTTTATGCCCTAGTCTGGCGCTTAGTCATGGAGCGCGGCTACGACTCACACCTTGCTGAAGATATCGGGCAAAAGGTCGTCGAGCGCTTGCTCACCCGACCAGACAAGGTTAAATCTCCGGAAGCGCTGATGATGTGGGCGTGCTGGCAGATGCGGGACTTTCTTAAACAAGCGAATAATCAGAAACGGGCTGCCGACAGCCTTGATCAGGCGCAACTCGGCGAAGATCGCGAGGGAGAAGAAAAAATAGTGCGCGAAACCGCATCTATAGAAGACACAAGCAGCCAGGTTGAGACAGATTTATTCATCCAAGAGATATTCGATTTGCTTCCGAACATCCTTTCAGATTTTCAGCAGCAAGTTATCAATCTCGTCGTTGTCCAAGGCTATATGCCCAGTGAACTGGTTGAGCAACTCCAAACGACAGCGCGGCGCATTCGCGTTGAAAAATCGCGCGCCTTGGCAATAATTCGCGCGCATCCTCGTATCAAAAAATGGCTAGAACTAGCATAAGGCGACGTTTGTCGTAGATAACAGGTGCAATAATGAGCAATCAATATGAGAAAGACGCGCTGGAGCGCGCGCTCAAAGCAAAATCTCCACTCGAATTAGAAGAAGCGCGTGAACAAATCCCGGCCTTGATCGCCGCAGAGCTCGCTGGCGACAATGTCGATCTTTCGTTCGCAATGCTATTTAAGGCGTTTGATGTTTATCCTGAGCTAGCAGAAGAATATTTCACCTTGATGGAAACGCAGATTCAGGAGTTGGAAAACGAAAAGCCGCTGATCAAGCCGCCAACAATTCCACAGTTTGTGGCGGTTCCGATAGCGGAGCACGTCGAGTCACCGAACATCGTCACGGCCATTATCGCACTGCTCAGACCTTTGAAATTTGCAAAAGGTGCAACCTACGCAATCGAAGCGCCCGACGATATTGTCGGCATCGTTATGGAAGCGACGATGCCACCAGTGAGCAAAGGCAGCCGACGAGAGCTGGCAGTGGAATTGGTTGAAGGTGCCGAAGCGATCTGGCGCGTCACTGCCTCGATCGGTGGTATTGATCTGACGCTTATTCGCCAGGAACAACAACGATTCTACTTTGATCTGGACGCTTTCCCTCAAGAATCGCCGATCGAACTGCGCTTCCACCCCAGCGGCCCACACGATCAAGCGTCGCGCTGATGCATAGCGGGCAGCACGAGGATTTCGAGATCCTATCTTGGCTAGGGTAACGAGTGCAACTGCGCCATGGTCGTTTGCGCTCGCCAGCAGTCTTGTATGAAGCGCTGAATGATGCTAAGCTGGGCTGAATCCCAACCGCAATCGATAGAAGTAGATCAGAATCATTTGGCGCTGGTGGACTAAGAAGGAGTACGATTGATGGATATGCGGGCGATTCAGAATCGCATAGGCGCAAAACAAAAATCTATAGAGATCCATAAAAATGCTTTAGCTATTCTCGAACAGAAAGTAGCCTCGTTTGGTTCGCTCTACACTCCCCCTTATATTGAACTGGAGATCCAAGCGCATCAGGCCAAGATTCAGCAGTATGAATATGAGATTCATCAACTCAACAACATGCTTGCAACAGCCCAGCCGAGTTATGTGTTGCCTCCATCCCGAGTTGTTATGGTGACATGTTGCTTGATAATTTGCAGCCTGATCGTAATATTCGGTGTCCTAGAGGTATATTCGCCCGACTCTACCTTGACTATTCCTTCGGTTGAACCAGTGACACAGGTTATTGAACCAACGCCCGTAGATCTTGCCAAGAATGGCAGCTTCACCAGCGATTGGAACGTCGATTGGGAACAAGATATTGACAAACCGGGCGGCAACATGGACGTGCAGATCGTTGATACTGGATTTTCAGAATCGGGCAAAGCGCTGCATCTCACGTATTCTGGCGACAAAGGTGGGATATTTATTAAACAAAGCCTTGATATCCCTGACACCAATGTGAACATCCATGCCCAGGTAAATCCCACCTCAGTCGAAGCGGGCGCTCTTGAATGCGAAGGACTCATTTATAAGTGCACGGGCTATGCGGGTCTAGTGATCAATATGTACGGCGAGAACAAAACCGAGGGGGATTTTATTGCACAGATCCTGTATGTCCACGAATCAGCGGATATAGGCCTGAAAACTCAGAATAACCGCATCATCAAAAGGATTAGTTCCGGATGGTCACCGATCTCTATCAATCTGGATCGAGAACTAAGAAGCCAGCTCCCTGGAATGAACACGAAATTAATCAAAAATATTGACCTTATTTTTTTTGTTGCAACCCATGAGCGCTGCAAAAACAATAAATGTATGGCATCGATGGATGTTTCTGATGTTAAAGTCATCGATAAATAACTCTTCAAGCTTTCCGGTATCGTTTGGAATCAGGGTACGATTTTTGAGGACAAGAGACTACAAGATTACATAGACATCTGCGAACCATGTTCCTCTAACCAAGATTACAGAGCTTATAGGATCTGTCTGATAATTCCATGGTAGACGCTCCGACAGGAGGTGTGGATGGCTCGCCATGCATGAAACGCAACTTTTTGGTTGATGGAGCAAAGATGCAGCCTTTGATTATACTTGTTGCCCCAACTGCGGCCATTCCACCTACAGCAGAAGAATTAACTGAACACGGCTATAGAATAGTTGGTTGTGATAGCATTCAGCAAGCCTTAGATACGATTGATCAGATTAAGCCAGATTTGATCTACATCATTGATCATTTTATCGAGGGATTCCGTGATCCACTAGAAATTTATTTTTATACACGTCA
Source organism: Herpetosiphon llansteffanensis (assembly GCF_003205875.1). Classification (GTDB taxonomy): domain Bacteria; phylum Chloroflexota; class Chloroflexia; order Chloroflexales; family Herpetosiphonaceae; genus Herpetosiphon; species Herpetosiphon llansteffanensis. The sequence continues at coordinate 2,877 of NZ_PUBZ01000128.1, read as the reverse complement.
GATATTAAAGCAGCCGATACCAATTATTTTGATTGGATTTCGGCATATACCTGAACATTTGACCCATCTTGATCTCGCTTGTTTCGATTTGATGCAGATCGAAGCGGCGCTGAATTTGGTTTATGCGCTGCTGCCAATTTAAATTTTTGTTCCTTGAATAACGAAGGTTGAGCGAATCGACTGCGTTTTGAGATGTAAAAATTCTTGGCGCTGTGGATCGGCAAGGTAGCGCTCAAAATCGGCACTTGAAGCAAATTCAAGCAGATGAATTTCATCGGGCTGCTCGATATGTTGCTCAATTACTGTCACAGACGTTGGCCGAATGCGCAACAATAAACGCCCATGATACTGCGCAAGCAAGGGCAAAACCAAGGCTTCAAATTGCTCGAACACCGCTGTTTGGCCTGGGTGGAGATAGATTAATTGGGTCAAATAGATTGGCATTATTGCTCCGTCGCCCAAGCATCCAGCACTTGCTCAATGCTATAACGGGCCATATTCGCCAAAAATGGATTGGTGTGTTGATAGTAGGGCAAGGCAATCAGCGCCACCGACAAGGCCCAGCCTCGACCGCGCAACCATGTGGCTTGATCAACATTCATGGCCGCGCGAAACGCAAGCCGCGTCTGGCGATCGAACAAATTCCAGGCTGGCAGTAAATCGCAGGCCGGATCGCCAATTGCCAACGCACCAAAATCAATCACCGCGCTAATCTGATTATCAACAACCAACAAATTGCCAGCATGCAAATCGCCATGAATCCAGACTGGCGCATGCTGCAATGGTTCAATGTGGATTGCATGCTCCCAGACTGCCAAAACCCGTTCTGCATCAACGAGATTTTGCGCTTCGGCCAGTGCCGCGCGAGTGGCTGCATCGCGCTGAATCAGCGGCACGCCGCGCGCAGTTGGCGAAGCAGGCACAGGGCCATGCTGCGCATCAATCCGTTGCAAGGCATGCAGAAATTGGCTCAAATCAAGCTGAGGATTTTTGGGTGGTGCAGTAACTGCATTTTCGCCAGCGAGCCAGCCATACACGCCCCATTGCCAAGGGTAAGTATCGTTTGGTTGGCCTTGGGCAATTGGTTGCGGAATTTGGAGCGGTAGCTGCGGTTGGAGCCATGGCAACCACCGAAAATCACTGGCAATTTGATCAATTGCCCAAGCGATGCGTGGCAAACGCACGACCATGGTTTCGCCCAAGCGATAAAGCGCGTTGTCAGTTCCAGCCGATTCGACCTTGTGCAACGGCAAATCAGCCCATTCGGGAAATTGGCGAGCAATCAGCGCTTGCACCAACGCTTGATCAATTGGAAACTCATTCGCATGCATCGTTGACATAAATTATCCTTAAACAACGTCGTACAAGCATTATGCGCAACAATGCTTGCACGAAGATCAATCTAACGAACGACATTAGCCCAAGAGCAGATGTAAATCGCCAAATTCATGCCAAAGATAGTGCTGTTCCAAGGCTGCACGATAGCATAACTCCAAATGTTCGTAGCCCGCCAAGGCCGCCAACATGGCCAAATGAGTTGCTTTTGGTTCGTGCAAGCCCGTCAAAATGCCATCAATTGCCCGCAAACCGCGCTCTGCAGTAATCACCAATTCAGTCCAGCCTGTTTGCGGATGCACCAAGCCGCGTTGATCGACGGTGCTTTCGATGGCCCGCACGCTGGTTGTGCCAACCGCAATCACTCTGCGGCCATCGGCGCGTGCCCGATTGATCAGGTCGGCGCTGGTTGCAGGCAGGCTATACCATTCTGCATACGGCGGCTCGTGATCTTCGAGGCTGGCCACGCCTGTATGCAGCAACAATGGCGCAATTTGAATCCCTTGGGCTACCAACCGCGTTAACAATCGCTCGGAAAAGGCACGGCCTGCAGAGGGCATTTCGGCACTGCCCAGCGCGGTTGCATAAACGGTTTGATAGTAGCTACTAGGCCAATCTTGGGCCACATAGCCATAGTGAATTGGCTTGGCATGCTCGGCGAGATAGCGTGGCAACGGCAGCGGCAAGCTCAAACTGGCAATCCACAAGCGATTGGTGGTTGCGCCGTTGGCTGCATAGCCGCGATGAATTTCAAGTTTGCCACCAGCAGGCAAAGCGAGGCTCGTTGCGGCGAGAGCTTCGCGATAGGGCAGGCTGCTCGTGCCATGGGGCTGGCGAATTTCAACCAACCACAATTCAGCCAACAATTGGGTTGAAAGATGCACGATTAATTGCTGGCCCGCCTTGGTTGTTGCCGGAATGGCTGCATTCAATGTGCCGCTGGTATTGATTGCCAGTACATCGCCTGCTTGCAAAATCGTTGGCAATTGATCAAAACGATAGTGCTCAATCTGGTTTGAGCGGCTATGCGACACCATCAAGCGCACTTGATCGCGCTCTAGGCCGCGTGCCTCGGGCGGCTCGCCCGCCTCAAGCATGGTCGGTAATTCAAAATCTATCGTTGTAAGCATCACAAGCTCACTTTCATGATTTAGAAGAGCATAGAACATAGAACATAAAGGTTGAAGGATGAAAATCAAAAGAAAAGTTGGGCTATAGGCTTTGGGCTATTGGCTATTTGTACTGGTTCATTGCGTTAACCATGTTTTGATCCCCTCACCCCAACCCCGCTCCCGTGCGCGGGCGAGGGGCTTTAATCGGCTGCTTTTACCGCCATGGGGTGCGAAACCATGGTCGGCTCCCCCTCGCCCGCGTCCAGTGGGAGAGGGGGCTGGGGGGTGAGGGAATGCGATTGCCAATCCAATGTACCAGTACAGCTATTGGCTAATTATTCGTGTAATTCGTGCAATTCGTGGCTAAACCAGCCTTCGCGTTCTTCGTGATCTTCGCGGTTGCTCGACCCCTGACCCCTGACCCCTGACC
>NZ_PUBZ01000127.1 GCF_003205875.1 Herpetosiphon llansteffanensis | reverse complement strand
GTGGTCGGTGGTGTGCTAGGATGGGTCATGTGATCCTCCCCAAGGGTCATAGACAAATCAATGCGGCAATGGGGTCAAGCAAATCCATTGTCGCATCCATGATTGCATGATTTGTTTATACCAGGGGTTTAAAACTCAAAGTCTATGCGAGAATTAAATACCTGACGTGGTGGTTCATAGCACTGCCCCGACGACGAGGGGTTTAAAACAATCCGGATCGCGTTGCTGCGGTCGGCCTTCTCACAGTTTTCATAGCACTGCCCCGACGACGAGGGGTTTAAAACAAGCTAAAGCGAATGAACTATTTATGCCAATATTCGCTGGTTCATATCACTGCCCCGACAACGAGGGGTTTAAAACGAACTACACGATTGTTTATATCATTGAAAGAAATAATGAGTTCATATCACTGCCCCGACAACGAGGGGTTTAAAACTTTGGGCCGAAATTGGCAAAACACTAAAGCAGAAAAGTTCATAGCACTGCCCCGCCGACGAGGGGTTTAAAACACCGAACGAAGTGAACGCGAACGCCAACACCAGCGGTTCATAGCACTGCCCCGACGACGAGGGGTTTAAAACACGAAATGACCTTTGTATTTGCGGGTCATAGTTGGCTGTTTATATCACTGCCCCGACGACGAGGGGTTTAAGACTGCAAACTCTAGCGGTTCAAGGAGTTAATATTTTCTTACCCCAGCCCTGCGCATGTGCGTGGGGCTTTCTGTTGTGGTTTTTTCATGACCTATTGGAAAAATAATTCGCTAGGTTACAGTGAAGAAGGATGCTTGTGGGCGAAACAATTGGGGCTATAGGCTTTTGGCTATTGGCTATGGGAAAACACGAACATAATCTCAAAAATCTGTGTAATCTGTGGAAAAATAATCATTCGTGGAATTCGTGGCGAACATTTAACGCAGAGGCGCAGAGCAATCAAAGGATGAAGGATGAAGGATGAAGCGCAGAGAGTATAAAATAATAATCAAAAAATCTGTGCCAATCTGTGTCTAAAAATAATCATTTGTTCAATTCGTGCAATTTGTGGCTAAAAATAAATCTATCTTCGTGGCTTTGTGGATCAAATCTTTGGCTCTGGGAATATAATCTCAAAAATCTGTGCAATCTGTGGCTAAAAACTTAACCTTCGTGCTCTTCGTGGATCAATTAACGTAACGTAGAGGCGCAGAGTAGTAAAGGCCATAGGCTTTTGGCTCACGGAATATGATTGGAATTAAATGATCGATTTCACCCTATAGCCAACAGCCCATAGCCAATTCCCCTTCGTGGATCAATAATGGGGATCGAGCTAGTACCAGCCCGATCCCCAACGACCAACAACCGATCCCTAGATTCTACGCCCCTCCGGTTTTGCCCGAGCCGGCGTTGTTGCCTTCGCGCAGCTTGGCCCGAATCAGGTCGCGGTTCATCTTGGCGATGAATTGAATGCTAATTTCTTTGGGGCAGGCTGCTTGGCATTCTGCATAGTTGGTACAGTTGCCAAAGCCTTCTGCATCCATTTGGGCAACCATGTTGATCACGCGTTGGTCTTTTTCTGGCTCGCCTTGGGGCAGCAAGTTCAGGTGCGAGACCTTGGCGGCGGTGAACAACATTGCTGAGCCATTTGGACACGCGGCGACACACGCGCCACAGCCAATACAAGCAGCAGCATCCATTGCCAAATCGGAAATTTCTTTGGCAATCGGAATCGCGTTGCCATCTGGTGGCGCACCAGTGCCAACCGAAATAAAGCCACCAGCGGCAATAATCCGGTCGAGGGCAGCGCGATCAACCGCCAAATCCTTGATCACAGGGAATGGCTCGGCGCGCCATGGCTCAATATACACTTCGTCGCCATCTTTGAATGAGCGCATGTGCAATTGGCAGGTGGTGGTTGCCCGCTGTGGCCCGTGGGGAATCCCGTTGATCACCATCGAACAAGCACCGCAAATTCCTTCGCGACAGTCGTGGTCGAAGGCCACTGGATCGTCGCCCTTGGTGATCAACTCTTGGTTGAGCACATCGAGCATTTCGAGAAATGACATATCGGGGCTGACATGGTTAGCATCATAGCTGACCATTTTGCCCGCTGTTTTGGCGTTATCTTGTCGCCAAATGTGCAATTTTAACTTCATTGAAGCACCTCAGCGATTACTTGTACGAACGAGTTGAAAGGTGAACGTTTTCGAATTCGAGAACTTCTTTGTGCATGGTTGGCTTAGTGCCAACGCCCTTGTATTCCCAAGCGGCCACAAAGGTAAAGTTTTCGTCATCGCGTTTGGCTTCGCCATCCTCGGTTTGGCTTTCGGTGCGGAAGTGACCGCCACACGATTCGGTGCGCATCAAGGCATCGTGGCACATCAATTCGGCAAATTCGAGGAAGTCAGCCAAGCGGCCTGCTTTTTCCAACTCTTGGTTGAAATATTGGCCGCTACCAGGCACACGCACGTCGCGCCAGAATTCTTCGCGAATTTCTGGAATCCGTTCCAAGGCCGTGCGCAAACCAGCATCATTCCGCGCCATACCACAGTAATCCCACATCACTTTGCCAAGCTCGCGATGGAAATCATCGACCGAGCGTTTGCCATTGATTTGCAGCAATTGATTGATTTGGTTGGTTGCTTCGCGCTCAGTTTCCACAAAGGCTGGGTGATCGGTCGTGACTGGGTTCAACTTGGCGCTGGCGATGTAATTGCCAATCGTGTAGGGCAAAATGAAGTAGCCATCGGCCAAACCTTGCATCAAAGCACTGGCCCCAAGCCGATTTGCGCCGTGGTCGGAGAAGTTGGCTTCGCCCAAGACGTGCAAGCCTTCGATGTTGCTCATCAAGTTGTAGTCAACCCACAAGCCGCCCATGGTGTAGTGCACAGCGGGATAAATCCGCATTGGCACTTCATAGGGATTTTCGCCAGTGATCCGTTCGTACATCTCAAACAAGTTGCCATAACGTTCGGCAATCATGTTTTTGCCCAAACGCTTGATCGAATCGGCAAAATCGAGATACACGCCCAAGCCGCCTGGGCCTACGCCACGACCTTCATCACAGACTTCTTTGGCAGCGCGTGACGAAATATCACGGGGCGAGAGGTTGCCGAACGAAGGATATTTGCGTTCGAGATAATAATCGCGTTCGCTTTCCGGAATATCCTTGGCAGCGCGAGTGTCGCCAGCCTTCTTGGGGACCCAAATCCGTCCGTCGTTACGCAACGATTCGCTCATCAAGGTTAATTTTGATTGGTGATCGCCAGCAACTGGAATACAGGTTGGGTGAATTTGGGTAAAACATGGGTTGGCAAACGCTGCGCCACGTTTGTAAGCGCGATAGCTAGCCGTCACGTTACAGCCTTTGGCGTTGGTTGAAAGGTAGAAAACGTTGCCGTAACCACCAGTTGCCAACACAACTGCATCGCCTGCGTGGCGTTCGATCTTGCCATTGATCAAATCGCGGGTGATAATCCCACGCGCTTTGCCATCAACCAACACAATATCCAACATTTCGCAGCGCGAATACATGGCGACTTTTTTCAAGCCAATTTGGCGTTCGAGCGCTGAGTAAGCGCCGAGCAACAATTGTTGGCCGGTTTGGCCGCGCGCATAGAACGTCCGCGAAACTTGTGCGCCACCGAACGAACGGTTGGCCATCACGCCGCCGTACTCACGGGCGAATGGCACACCTTGGGCCACACATTGGTCAATAATGTTGACGCTGACTTGGGCTAAGCGATAGACGTTTGCTTCGCGGGCGCGATAATCGCCACCTTTGATCGTATCGTAGAACAAACGGCGCACGCTATCGCCGTCATTTTGATAGTTCTTGGCGGCGTTGATGCCACCTTGCGCCGCGATACTGTGGGCGCGACGTGGGCTATCTTGGAAGCAAAAACACTTGACGTTATAGCCAAGCTCGGCCAATGAAGCAGCAGCAGAAGCGCCTGCCAAGCCTGAGCCAACCACCAAAACGGTGTATTTGCGCTTATTGGCAGGATTGACCAACTTCATATCGAAGCGGTGCTGATCCCATTTATCTTCCAGCGGCCCTGCTGGAATTTTGGCATTCAATTGCATAATGCGTCACCTATTTCGCTACTGGTTCTAGGAAACCAACTAAGACCGCAATCGGAATCGAAATATTTCCCAAAAACAACAAGGTGCCAATGCCAAGTGCAGCATTACGCAGCAACCGATTAAAACGGCGGTTGTTTAAGCCTAAAGTTTGGAACAAGCTCCAAACCCCGTGAGCCATGTGCAAACCAAGTGCGAGCATCGCTAAAATATAAAAGAGCGAAACCCAAACATTGCGAAAGCCATAGACCACATTGTTGTAAACATTGTGTACGTCAAATGGTTGTGGCCCACCAGGTGCTTTACCAATTGTAAAGTGCAAAATGTGGTAGACGATAAACAACAGCAAAATCACCCCGCCATAGCGCATGGTGCGGCTAGCGAAGGTCGATTCGACGTGCTGTTTCTTGACGTACCGTTGCGGTCGCGATTTGCGGTTTTCAATCGTCAATTGCACGGCAGCGATGATGTGCAGAATAACTGCGGTCAGCAGGACAACCCGCACAACCACCAGCAACTCGCCAGTGCTTTTGAGAAACGCCGCATACTTGTTCAATGCTTCGGCTCCCAAATAAATTTGGAGATTGCCAAGCATATGCCCGATGACGAAGCCCACGCCAATCAGGCCCGTCACGGCCATCACGACCTTCTTCCCGATAGATGTTCGGTAGAAAGAAAGTACCCCAGTCATTACTGACTCCTTTATCTGTTCCGACGTGGCATCTTTACCTTCTATATTATCGCTTAAAACTCATTTTAGGTGAAACACTTGCTGCACGTGGGTGAAGCTTTGTCCACATACGCTGACGCTGGCTAGATTGCCCGCTTGGCTGCATTTAATCTGCCTTAGCAATCGAATAACTTTGTTGAGTAAACGTTGATTTATGGCTTTATTATAACCTAAATTGCTTGTTTGTAGCACAAATATTCTATTAACATTCGACTACAAATCACCCTTATTAGCGAGCAGTCGCAACCCCAATCGAGGCCAATTGGCGCGTTGAATTCAGTAATAAAGACGGATAATATAGAGTAAACTGTTTTAACTACCAACTTATTCCAATCATTGATTTGACAAATACCCTGAAGCGACTATACTTACCCGCAATAAAGACAATAAAGACTGATTAAATTGTCTTTATTAGTTCAGTTTTGTGTTAATGAAGCTGAATGTTGCGGCGAAGTTTATCCCAACCGTTGAGCAATCTACGATTTTCCGAGCCAAGCATTTGGGCGTTGGTCGTGTTATTGCGCTTAAAAAACGGTTGATCGACGGAGTTACCAACGTGGCGGTTACCCTTGCACAATCAACATCGCAGCCCAAACCAAAACGTCGCGCCGCTGCGGCTTTAGCAATCGGCCTGCTTTTGGCAACCGGCCTGTTGCTGGTGATTATGACGCTCAGCATTAATTTTGGGGCGACTGATGTTGCGCCAAGCACCGTCTGGGCTTCATTATTTAATTACGATGCGACCTCTACCCAACACCTAATTATTCGCACCTTGCGCATGCCACGGGTTCTGGTGGCGGCGATTGTCGGGGCCATTTTGGCTTTGGCCGGGGCGATTATGCAGGGCCTGACCCGCAACCCACTTGCCGACGCAGGCTTGTTGGGCATCGAAAGCGGCGCAGCCTTGGGCGTGGTGCTGGCAATCACCTTCTTCGAGATCAAAACCCTCAATCTGTATTCGATTTTTGCGTTTGCTGGGGCAGCGGTTACTGCTGTGCTGGTTTATAGCCTTGGTTCCTTGGGTCGTGGCGGGCCAACTCCGCTCAAATTGACCCTTGCAGGAGCCATGATCACGGCCTTCTGTAGCTCGTTTACTAGCGCCATCCTGATTCTTAATCAACAAACGCTTGATGAAGTGCGCTTGTGGTTGGCGGGCACGGTTGCCGGACGCGATTTGGGCTTGATTGCCGATAGCCTGCCATATGTAGTAGTTGGCACGGTGTTGGCGCTCAGCCTTGGGCGTTCGCTAACCGCCATGTCCTTGGGCGAAGATGTGGCGCGTGGCTTGGGCCAACGCACTGGCTGGGTCAAAGTAATTGCGGCAATTGCCGTAGTGCTTTTGGCTGGCAGCGCGGTTGCCTTAGCGGGGCCAATTGGCTTTTTGGGTTTGTTGGTGCCACACATTATGCGCTTTATCGTTGGCATCGATTATCGCTGGCTCTTGCCCTATTGCGCCATCGGCGGGGCCTTGCTGCTGGTTGTGGCCGATATTATTGGGCGGGTGATTGTTCGTCCGATGGAAATTCCAGTTGGTGTTGTTACTGCGCTGCTCGGCGGCCCAATGTTTATTTACCTTGTACGCTGGCGGGTGCAACGATGAAAACATTTCCATGGATTACCGTTCGGCCCAAACATGCGCGCTTTTCGTTGCGCATCGATCGCCGTTTGCCCAAGGTTGGGCTGATTGTTGGGCTGCTGGTATTGGTAATTATGATTGTCAACATGGGCGTTGGCGAATATGAAATTAGCCCATTCGATGTGGTTAAAACCTTGCTTGGCATGGAAACAGGCGACCCGCAACATGTACTGATTGTGCGGACTCTGCGCTTGCCACGGATGCTGCTTTCGGCCTTAGTTGGCTTGGCGCTTGGTACATCTGGCGCGTTGTTGCAAGGCTTGACCCGCAATCCACTGGCCGACCCAAGCATTATGGGCATCAACACTGGCGCTGGCTTAGTCGCCGTTGTGTTGACAATCTTGGTGCGCAATTTTCCCGCCCGCTGGATTCCGGTCGCAGCCTTTGCTGGCGCTTTGGTCGCCGCTGGCTTGATGTATGTTTTGGCTTGGCGCAAGGGTGGCGATTCGCCGATGCGCTTGATCTTAATTGGGGTTGGCTTGAGCGCGGTTGGGTCTGCCGTAACAACCTTGGTGATTACGATTGGCAATATCTACGATGTGCAACGGGCCATGATTTGGCTGACTGGCAGCGTTTATGGCCGCTCGTGGGTTGATTTTTGGGCCTTTGCGCCGTGGGTCGCGATTGCCGTGCCCTTGGCTTGGTTTCAAGCCCGCCAACTCAATAGCCTGCACCTTGGCGAAGATGTCGCCTTGGGCTTGGGCGTAAACGTTGGCCGTCAACGAGCGTGGATTTTATTTGTTGCCGTGGCCTTGGCTGGCGCAAGCGTTGCCGTTGCTGGGGTGATTAGCTTTGTGGGCTTGATTGCGCCGCACGTTGCCCGCCGCTTGGTTGGTACCGATCACACCGGGCTTGTGCCGACCGCTGGCATGCTTGGCGCGTTGCTACTCGTGGCTTCCGATTGGATTGGCCGAACGATTGCCGCGCCCAACGAAATTCCTTGTGGCCTAGTGACCGCCGTGATTGGCGTACCGTTCTTCCTGACAATGCTCTACCAACATGCCAAGACAAAGTGAGGACGTGATGTTAGCAACCGATAGCTTAACCTTGGGCTACGATGGCCCCAACATTCTCGATCAGTTGTCGATCACGCTGCCTGCTGGGCAGATTACCGCTTTGATTGGCCCCAACGGCTGTGGCAAATCGACCTTGTTGCGTGGTTTGGCCCGTTTGATCAAGCCCAAGCATGGCGCGGTTGTGCTTGATGGCCACGATGTGCAGCGCATTCCGACCCGCCAATTAGCAACCCAACTTGGCATTTTGCCGCAAAATCCGGTTGCGCCCGAAGGCTTGACTGTGCGTGAGTTGGTGGCGCAAGGCCGTTATCCGCACCAACGCTGGTTTCAGCAATGGTCGGCGGCAGATGAAACAGCGGTACGCTCGGCGCTTGAAATTACCAACATGGTCGAATTGGCTGATCGGGCGGTCGATGCGCTTTCTGGTGGCCAACGCCAACGTGCTTGGATCGCCATGACCCTTGCCCAAGAAACCGATATTATCCTGCTTGACGAGCCAACTACCTTTCTAGATTTGGCCCATCAAGTCGAAGTCTTACAGCTTTTAGAACAGCTTAATCGTCAATCAAGCCGCACGATTGTGATGGTGGTGCATGATTTGAACCATGCCACGCGCCATGCCGATCATGTGATTGCGCTGCGGGCTGGCGTTGTGCAAGCCGCTGGAGCGCCGCGCGATGTAATTACACCGTCGTTGTTACGCGCTGTGTTTGGCATCGAAGCTGAAGTTATACCCGATCCGCGCACCGGCGTGCCATTGTGCATTCCGTATGGTCTGTGTGCTGCGGAACCTACAGATAGCCTATTGCATGCGGATGCTGTTGGCAGCCGCGCTTAACCCTAGGAGTAACGTTCAATGGTTCGTTTTTCTCGTTTACTCTCTTGTGGCTTGCTATTGACGGTGTTAGCAGCCTGTGGCGGTGCGGCCAGCACCCCAACCAGCGTACCAGCAGCGACCGCGACCACGGCTCCAACCGAGGCCAGCGCCGCCGCGACCGCAACAACTGCACCAACCGAAGCTGCTGTGGCCCAACCAACCGCCACCACCGCTAGCGATACAACTGCCATCAGTGGCACACGTACCTTCACCCATGCGTTGGGCGAAATCAGCATTCCAAATGTTCCACAACGGGTTATCGCCCTCGACTGGATGTATTTGGAAGATGTTGTGGCCTTGGGTGTGCAACCAGTTGGCGCAATCGATTTGGAAAATTATCCCAAGTGGATTGATTTGCCGTTGACGATTGATCCTAGCGTGGTTTCAATTGGCGCAAATCCATCACCCGATCTTGAATCGATTGCCGCATTGAAGCCAGACCTGATTTTGGTTGGCTCGTTGCGTGGCGAAACGATCTACGATCAATTGAATGCCATTGCCCCAACCATGATGTTCAACCCCTACTTGAAAGAGGGTGAAGGCCATCCATACGACGAAATGACCACAACCTTCAGCACAATTGCCGCAGTTTTGGGCAAAGAAACCGAAGGCGCAGAAGTGTTGGCCAAGATGGAACAAACCTTTGCTGATTCCAAAGAGCAATTGGCTGCCGCTGGTTTGGCTGATGCCAATGTCTTGGTAGCCCAAACTTACGCCAGCAACAACGCTGCCGAAGTGCGTTTGTTCACCGACAACGCCGCTGTGATGGAAATTATCAAGCGTTTGGGCTTGAAAAACGCTTGGGCCGACCCAACCTACCAAGTTTGGGGCTTCTCGTCGGTTGGCACCGAAGCCTTGGCTCAGTTCAACGATATTCACATGCTCTACATCACCGAAGAAAATAACGATCCCTTCCAAAGTGCTGCGATCAAGCCCTACTGGGATAGCCTAGAGTTTGTCAAAGCTGGCAAGGCCCACACCTTGGATAGCCAAACCTGGACTTTTGGTGGCCCAATTGCCGCCGAAGTCTTTGCCCAACGGGTCACCGAAGCGCTCTTGTCGGAAAGCAAATAAGCCTGATTTAGCGCTGGCCGTTTGAGAATAGCAAGCGGCTAGCAGGAATAGATACACAATGCAACGATTTTTGGCATTAATTGGCTTGGTCAGCGTGTTGGCTGCCTGTGGTTCATCGGCTGCAACCCAAGCCCCTACGACCGCTCCAACCACCGCTGCCGCCGCAACCGCGACGACTGCACCAGAACCAACCGCTGCCGCGACTGAAGCTGCCGCCGAAGCAACCACTGCTCCAGCAGATAGCGCTGCTGGCACGCGCACGATCAAGCACGTCATGGGCGAAACGACGATTACTGGCGTGCCACAAAAGGTCGTTGTGCTCGAATGGGTGTATGTGGAAAATCTTTTGGCTTTGGGCGTGCAACCAGCTGGTGTCGCCGACATCGAAGGCTACAACAAATGGGTTGATGTGCCAGTTGAATTAGGCCCAGCTGCAGTTGATGTTGGTACTCGTGGCGAGGCCAACCTCGAAACAATTGCCTCAATCAAGCCTGATCTGATTATTACGCTTCAGTATGATGCTGAAAAGAACTATGCTCAATATAGCGCAATCGCCCCAACCTTGGTGTTCAATGCCTATCCAGAATCAGGCGATCAATACACTGAAATGATCGAAACCTTCAACACGATTGCCGATGTGCTGGGCAAGACCGAAGAAGCCAAGGCTGTGTTGGCCAAGATGGAGCAAACCTACGCCGAAGCCAAGCAAACCTTGGCCGCAGCAGGCTTTGAAAACGCTCCATATGTTTTGGCGCAAGCCTACACCTCAAACAGCGCCGCCGAAATTCGCTTGTTCACCGACAACTCGATGATTGCCAAATTGATCTCTAAAACTGGCCTCAAGAATGCCTGGACTGCTAGCACCTTCCAAGTCTACGGCTTCTCGACGGTAGGTAGCGAAGCCTTGGCTGGGTTGGGCGATGTCAACTTTATGTACGTTGTAGCTGATGACGACAACCCATTTGCCAGCGGCGCGATCAAGCCATTTTGGGATAGCCTCGATTTTGTGAAGAAGGGCCAAGCCTATCCATTGGGTGGCGATGTTTGGTTCTTTGGCGGTCCATTATCAGCAGAAGTGCTGGCCGAACGGGTCGTCAAGAGCTTGACCAAGCAATAAACAATTGTTATTGATAGAGGATGTGCATATGCATGTAGAACGTAGCCCACTTGCCCAAAGCTTGGAACGCGCCGCGACCTTGGATCAATACTTGGTTGCACGGATTGTCGAACCAAACGAGCCAGATTGGGTGTCAGCTACAGCATTGACCGATCCAGCGATGCTGAGCACCATTCTTGAAAGCTTTGCGGAAACCCGCAAGCTGGCAAAGCGCCGTTTGGCAGGTTCGTTCTTTATTAGTTCGTATGTTTGGTATCTGGCTGGGGCAGCGATTGCCAGCTTATTGGCCGATCAACGGATTCCCGACATGGATCGATCCAATGTGCTGGCGCGTTTCCCCAGCAGTAGCAACGGCAATCAGCCAGCAGTCGCCTTTGCCTCGGAGCGGTTTTTCGGCTTAGCCGTTGATCAAGCGCATCATGGTGCGACCATTGTTGCAGATAAAGCCAGCTTGCGCGAACAATTCCGCCAGCAATTCGAGCAACATATGGCTCCAGTGGTGCAATTGGTTGCTGAGCAATCAGGTTTAGGCCAACGTGCCCAATGGAACATCATTGCCGATCGTTGTGCTGGTATTTTCTTGCGGGTTGGCCAGCGCCTTGATCAAGTTGATTTTGCTTGTGCAGAAGGTTTGGCCTTTGTGGGAGCCAAAGGTTCAGCCATGAAGGCCAGCAAAACTGGCTATATTGAGCTGAATACGGCGAGTAATGATTGTGCGACATTTCTTCAGCGTGGCGGTTGCTGCTTGTACTATCAAGTTGAAGGCGGCGATAATTGCAACGATTGCCCATTGTTGCCCGCTGCTGAGCGCTTACAACGCATGACGGGGTTAAGCAACTAAAGGCTGGTTCATTGGATTGGCAACCACATTCCCTCACCCCCTCGCCTACTGCACGTGGGGGAGGGGGAGCCGATCGGTTTCACCAACGAATTGCGCAAAAACCACAGGGTTAAAGCCCCTCGCCCGCTCTGTGGGAGAGGGGTTGGGGTGAGGGAATAAAAGTGATGAACCCGTATAACTAAAGGCTGGTTTGTGCATTTTGCAAGCCGATCTGGGCCTAAACATCCAATTTAACGCCATTTGTTGCTGCTAAACTAAGTATATGTGTAGCTAGCTGTAATGCTGACGATCATTGATCGTCAGCATTGCCTATTTAGGTGAGGTGACGCATATGCTGTTGACAACCGCTCACTGGAAGCTGATTCGGCGCTGGTCAATGGTTTTGGGGGTGATTTTAGGTTTGTGGCCAACGTTGGCGCTGGCTTGTACCCAACCACCGCCTGGGGTAAGGAGAGATCCATCAACAACTGCTGATCGAGTTAATGCGGCGCAAATTGTTTTCGAAGGCACGGTTATTGGTGGCCAGCAATCGGGCAGTACAGGGCCGATCTATACTGCAACCATCGAAGTGCATCAATATTTTAAAGGGGTTGATAACAAGATCGTAACGGTTGATGGGTTTGGCGATGGAGCGAGTTGCCGAGCCTCGGTGAAGGTCGGCGATCAGCGCTTTTTCTTTATTCAAGTTGGGCCAGATGGCCAGTGGCATGGTAGTTACCAACATGGTGGGCCGATTGCTATGGTTACGCCCGAGATGGTGACCGAAATTCTTAACGCTGTTGGCAAGCCACCCGTCCCGCCGCGTGATCAAACCACGACTCCAACCAGTCAAGCGCAAAATCCCGACCTACCGCGCGAACTTCCGGCCACCAATCAAGGCTCAAATTTCTTGATTTGGTGGGTGGTGCTTGGCCTTGGTTGTTTGTCAGCAGGCATATGGTTGCGCCGGAAGTATTTCAAATCAGCCTAATTGCACTTAACACAGCGGCGCAGAGAACATATTATTCTCTGCGCCGCTGCGTTAAAACTCTAGGTTATTTTACGATCAATTCAACCTCGATATTGCCACGGGTTGCGTTGCTATATGGGCAAACAGTATGCGCTTTTTCAACCAACGCCAAGGCAGTTTCGCGCTCGACCTTGGGCAAATCGACGGTCAAGGTTACGGCCAAGCCATAGCCACCCTGGGCATTTGCGCCAAGGCTGACCGTGCCAGTTACGCTTGAATCGCTGGCATCGGCTTTGGCATGTTTGGCGACCAAGCTCAATGCGCTATGGAAACAAGCAGCATAGCCAGCAGCAAACAATTGCTCAGGATTGGTCGCGCCACCAGGCCCGCCTAATTCCTTTGGTGAGGCCAATTCAAGGGTCAAGCTGCCATCAGGCGCGGTTACTTGGCCAGTGCGTCCACCGCTTGCAGTCATCGTGGTCGTATATAAGGTTTTAAGTGCCATAATCGTCAAGCTCCTTCAAACACATTGAATTTATATTTATAGCAATTATATTGTGTGCAATTCAATTTGTCAAGAGCTAATTTCCATGCTACGGTGCTGCTATGGATAACACAGGAGGCCGACGATGAATTTGGCAGAACAGGGTTTGTTATTGGAGCAGCAATTGTGCTTCGATGTGTATGCGGCCTCACGCGCAATTAACAAAGCGTATCGGCCACTTTTAGAGGCATTGGGTTTGACCTACCCGCAATATTTGGTGATGTTGGTGTTGTGGCAGCACGAAGCGCAAACCGTCAAGCAGCTTGGCGAGCAGCTTCAGCTTGATTCGGGGACGCTTTCGCCATTGCTCAAACGGCTAGAAAGTGCTGGCTTTTTGCAGCGTCAACGCCGAGCCAGCGACGAACGTGAAGTTGAAATTCAATTAACTGAAGCTGGGCGGGCCTTGCGCCAACAGGCCAGCAATGTGCCAGCTTCGATTTTTCAGGCGCTTGGTCTAAATGCTAGCGATTATCTTGAGCTTAAACGCTTGCTGCACCAAGTAATGGCTTCGGTCGAGGCCAATAGCCCTGATTAAGTTTCCCTCACCCCCCATCCCCCTCGCCCACTGAACGCGGGCGAGGGGGAGCACGCGTTTTGTACTACAGATTGCGAAAGAACCATGAGGTTAAAGCCCCTCGCCCGTGCCACGGGAGAGAGGGCTGGGGTGAGGGAACTTAAAACCTAAAACACCTTAAGCAGGCTGTCCCTACGATCAAAGCATCTATGGTATAATCAAGGCCCGTACTGATGTATTCAGTGCGGATTTTTTATTTAACGCGGAGCACAGTCAATGACGAAGTATATTTTCGTAACGGGTGGCGTTGCATCATCGGTGGGCAAAGGGATCACCGTGGCCTCGCTGGGCCGTTTGCTGAAAAGTCGTGGTATTAGCGTTTCAATTCAGAAACTTGATCCATATATCAATGTTGACCCCGGCACAATGTCGCCCTACCAACATGGCGAGGTGTTTGTGACCGAAGATGGAGCCGAAACCGACCTCGACTTGGGCCACTACGAACGCTTTATTGATGAAAATTTGTCCCGCGTTAATAACATCACAACCGGTCAAATTTATTCTTCTGTGATTCAAAAAGAGCGCCGTGGCGATTTCCTCGGCGGCACGATTCAGGTTATTCCGCATATCACCAACGAAATTAAGAGCCGCGTGGCCCTCGTTGCCAAAAATACCAGCGCCGATGTGGTGATTGTGGAAATTGGCGGCACGGTTGGCGATATTGAAAGCTTGCCATTCCTCGAAGCAATTCGCCAAATGAAAAAAGATGTTGGCCGCGATAATGTGATCTATATTCACGTCACCTTGCTGCCGTATCTGCAAGCTAGCGGCGAACTCAAAACCAAGCCAACCCAACACTCAATCGCCGAATTGCGCCGCGTCGGTATCTCGCCAGCGGTCGTGCTTTGTCGCTCCGATTTGCCAGTTGATGATGACATTCGCGAAAAAATCGCCCTGTTTGCTGATTTGCCCAACGAGGCTGTGGTTGCCCTGCCAACTGTCGAAACGATCTATGAAGTGCCCTTGGTTTTGGAAGAAGCAGGCTTGGGCGATTTGATTTGCGAACGCTTGGCCTTGGCTGCGCAGCCAGTGCAACTCGATGAATGGCGCTCGTTGGTTGCTGGCATCAAGCAACCAAAACGCCATACAACGGTGGCGATTGTTGGCAAATATGTTGAATTGCGCGATGCCTATATGAGCGTTGCCGAATCGGTGCGCCACGCTGGCTGGGCCCAAGATATTCAGGTTGAAATCAAATGGGTCTCATCGGAAGAACTCGAAGTTGCCGATCCGGTGACGATGCTTGGCGATGTGCAAGGCATTATCGTGCCTGGCGGCTTCGGCTATCGCGGCGTTGAGGGCAAAATTCGCGCTGTGCGCTATGCCCGCGAAAACAACATTCCATTCTTGGGCTTGTGTTTGGGTATGCAATGTGCCACGATTGAATTTGCGCGCTTTGCATTGAGCGCTCCCGATGCCAACTCAACCGAGTTTAATCCTAATACCAAGCTGCCAGTAATCGACTTTATGCCTGATCAATTGGATATTAGCGACAAGGGCGGCACAATGCGTTTGGGCGTGTACCCCTGTATTTTAGCGCCAGGCAGCAAAGCAGCCAAAGCCTATGGCCGTGAATTGGCGCTCGAACGCCATCGCCATCGTTTTGAATTTAACAACAAATATCGCAAAGCCATGGAAGCAGCAGGCTTTGTGATTAGTGGCCACTCGCCTGATGGCCGTTTGGTCGAGATTGTTGAATTGCGCGATCATCCATGGTTTGTGGCTTCGCAATTCCACCCTGAATTCAAGTCGCGGCCAAATAATCCGCATCCATTGTTCCGCGATTTTGTACAAGCTGCTTTGGAACAAACCGCAGAATAAGCCCAAAGTCAAAGTGCAAAAGTCAGAAGTCAAAATTATAACCAAGCTGTTTTTGAGATCGAGCGTATCGTAGCTCGATCTCTCTCTTTTTAACGCAGAGCTTTTTTTGCCACGAATTGCCCAAATTACACGGAAAGGTGAAACCGCGAAGGACACGAAGAGCGCGAAGATATGGCTATGGGCCATGGGCATTTGATTTCTGACCCATAGCCCCTTCATCCCTCATCCTTCATCCTTCATAATTTTTATGTTCTATGTTCTATGCTCTATGTTCTATGTTCTTTGTTTGCAGCTATAATAAAGCTTGAACGACAAATTGTAGGGATTGCCTGTGAAAGTCTTATATATCGCCAGTGGCATTCGCGTGCCTGGCGCGTTTGGTGGCGCAATTCATACAACCGAAGTTGCCCAAGGGCTAGCTCAACTTGGCGTTGAAATGCATGTGGTGACGCGACCAGCCCAAGGCCAACGGCGCAAACCATGGCAATTGCCCAAGCATAAAACTGGCTCAATTACGTGGTACGAAGCCGATTTGCCGAAGCCGTTAAGTTTGTTGGGCTATGCAGCGATTGCCCGCTTGGTGCGCGAGTTGCAGCCCGATGCGGTGATGGAGCGCTATTACAATTTTGCTGGCGCAGGCATTTTGGTAGCGGCTCGCCAAAAGATTCCAACCTTGTTGGAAGTTAATGCCTTAATTGTTGACCCGCCACAGGTGCGGAAGCGCCAAATAGACGATGCTTTAGGCTGGCTTTTACCTGGCAGCGCTGGCCCGATGCGGCGTTGGGCGGCGTGGCAATGTCGGCATAGCAGCAAAATCGTAACTCCGTTGCATACGACTGTGCCGCCCGAAATAGAACGTAGCCGCATTGTCGAATTGCCTTGGGGCGCGAATGTTCAGGCATTTAGCCCACAAACCAATCCGCCAACTCAGCCAGTGTTTGTTTTTCTTGGCTCGTTTCGGCATTGGCATGGCGTAACCGATTTTATTCAAGCGGCAATTCGCTTGATTCAGCAAGGCAGCACGGCGAAATTTTTATTAATTGGCAGCGGCCCTGAACAGGCAGAAGCACAACGGCTTGCTGCGCCATATGCTGAACATTTTGAATGGGCTGGAGTAGTGGCTCATGAGCGCGTGCCAGCCTTGTTGGCTCAGGCCAGTGTTGGGGTTGCGCCATTCAATCCGGCTCGCCACCCAGCGTTACAATCAGCAGGCTTCTTTTGGTCGCCGCTGAAAATTTACGAATATATGGCCGCAGGCTTGCCCGTGGTGACGGCGAATATTCCGCCATTGGATACGATTATTCGGCCACAGCAGGAAGGCGGCTTGTTTGAAGCGGGCAATATCGCCGACCTTGCGCGGGTGATGCAGGCAGTTGCCAACGACCCACACCGCCAACAATGGGGCCTCAATGCCCGCCAGCGCGTAGTTGAACATTATTCATGGGAGCAACATTGCCAAGCCTTGAAGCAAATTTTACAAACGATGATCACCCAGCGCTGAAACCGTTGCACGTGCTCTTGCCAAGCGATGTGTTTCCGCCACGAACTGGTGGCGCGGGCTGGAGCAGCCATGCCTTAGCGCTGGCGTTGCTCGAACGCGGGCATCAGGTAACTGCTTTGGTTCCCAAGGCTGGGCTACGCGGCTTGCAGCATCGGGTCGAGGCGGGCGTGCCAGTGGTTGAGGTTGGTTATCAACCCTCGCGGCTGCCGTTTGTGGCTAATTGGTCGCGCTTTGAGCTGTTCTGGCCGCAATTTGCCCAAGCAATTGTCCAAACCATCGGCGATCAACGCGAGCATGTGATTATTCATGGACAGCACGTCCAAGGAATTGGTGCAGCAGTGCTTGCTGGGCAACAGCTTAATCTGCCGGTGGTGGCAACCGTGCGTGACCATTGGCCAAACCATTATTTTGGCACCAATTTACATGGCGATCAATTGCCGTTAGACAAGTTTGGTTGGGCGGCAACTGCGACTGATTTGGTGGCGCGGCGCAAGCCTTTGCTGGGAGCGCTCTCGTTATTGGCCATGCCCTATGTTCAGGCCCATATGCGTTGGCGACGACAGCTTTTGCAGGCCTGCGACGCAGTAATTTCGTTGAGCGCTTACATTACGCAGCGGCTTAGCCCGCTGATTGCGCCCGAAAAACTATGGCCTATCCCAAATATGGTTAATTTGCCAGCGATTGCCAAAGTGCTAGCAACACCTGCCCAAACGACCATTAACCAACCATATGTGTTGTTCACTGGCAAATTGGCCCGTAACAAAGGCGCATATTTGCTGCCTGAAATCATGGCAAGCATGCGCACTGCTGGTGGCAA
Source organism: Herpetosiphon llansteffanensis (assembly GCF_003205875.1). Taxonomy (GTDB): domain Bacteria; phylum Chloroflexota; class Chloroflexia; order Chloroflexales; family Herpetosiphonaceae; genus Herpetosiphon; species Herpetosiphon llansteffanensis. Next base: position 12,289 of record NZ_PUBZ01000127.1, on the reverse strand, counting down.
TGCTACTTTAGTGATTGCTGGCGGCCAGAATCCAGCCCTCGTGGCAGCGATTCAAGCCCAAGGGATTGATGTGCTGGCACTGGATTGGGTTGAGCATGACGAGGTTTTACGCCTGATGGCGGGGGCCAAATTGTTGCTCTTTCCATCAACTTGGGGCGAGCCGCTGAGTCGGGTTTTGCTAGAGGCGTGTGCAGTTGGCATGCCAATTGTGGCAATGGCCACGGGTGGCACGCCAGACCTCATTACTCATGGCGAGAACGGCTATTTGGCGCACTCAGCCCAACAGCTTGGTTGGTTGGCAGCAGAATTGCTGGCAAATCCAGAGCGGGCGCAACAATTAGGCCAAGCTGCATATCAAACCGCGCAAACCAGATTGGCCGCGCCGGTGGTGGTTGCCCAGCTTGAGCAACTCTATTGGACATTATGGACTCAGCAAGCGCAGCGAGCGCTGACTGGGTACGATTAAGTTACTGTGTAGGAGAAAAGGCGTATGCGTCGATTGGTTTCTTGGTTGCTCTTGGCGCTGATCCTCGTAGGATGTAGCGCAACGCCAGCAACTGTTAATCTCACCGTTACCCCGAATTTACGTCAACAAACTGCAACGGCTTTTGCTTTAGTAAACCAAGCGCTGCAACGCCCAACTGCCACAGCAACCGTAACCGCTGAGCCTGGCGCGCCAACGCCAACTCGCTCAAGCGCTGTGCAGGCAACCGCAACCCTCAATCTTGGCCCAATTACGGTCACGCCGTTGCCAACCGCAACGCCCTTGGAAAGCCCAACGCCAACCGAGACTCCCTTGCCAAGCGCAACGCCAACGCCCGAACCAACAGCAACCCCAGCGCCACCAAGCGCCAGCAGTGGCTGGATCTATTTTGAGCGCGCTGGTGGCTTGTGGAGCTATGATGTTAAACTCAAAACCGAACAATTAATTGCTGAACGTGGCAAGTTGGCACGCGTTTCGCCAAATGGCACCAAAATCGCCTATTTGGATAATCGCACCTTGTTCGTGGCCGATCGTGATGGTGAAAATGCCCAAGCCTTGACCACCAATGTCAACGAAGCGCCGCGGTGGGCACCAGATAGCACAGCCTTGGCGGTGGTCAGTGGCAATGCTGATAATCGCTATCCTTTGGCCTGCGCTGATGGGAGCCAATTGATCATTGTTGATTTGAACAGCAATACCAGCACAACGGTCGCTCAGGGCTGTCAACCAGCATGGTCGCCCGATGGCAAACGCTTGGCCTATGTCTCGCCAACAATTGGCGATATTAACGAAGGCTTCAACACGGTTGGTCTCGTTGGTCGCCAAGGCCAAAATGGCTGGACTCCAGTCAGCGCGCCAGTACAAAACGCAGCCTTCCCTGATCCACGGCGAATTTTCTATGCGCCGTTCTGGAATCGTGATGGCAGCAGTTTGTATAGCTTTGGCTTTATTGGCTATCGGGTATTGATCGATTTCAGCACGCTGGAACAGATCGATCCAATTAATGGTGGCACGAAGCCCATTGGTTTGGCGATGGATGTGCAAAGTGCTAGCGTGCGGCCAACCTTGCGCGGCGATGGCGTAGCCTATATCTCACTCGGAGCCAAAGGTAGCCCCATGTTGAATGTGATGAGCACTGGCAATCAGCCCCAAGTTGCCGATTATATTGGCACCGCGATTGAAGTTTCGGCCTTGGTTGAATTTGGCACCGAGTTTGTTTCGCAAGCTACGTGGGCTCCTGCTGGCGAAATTTTGGCCTTGGTGGTGTGTGCTCACGATGGCTATGCCTGCACCCCAGGCGGCAGTGGCACGATTCAACTCTACGATCCCAAAACCAAACTCAGCACCACGTTGATTCAAAATGTCGATGCAGAAGGCAGTATCGATTGGGGGCGGTAGATTTCAAAGGCTACTGGCTATGGGCTGATGGCTGTAGATCTTGGCATTCAAGCAGGTTTGGGTTTTGGCATAAAAACCTGAAGTTTATGCTTGGATTATGGTTTATCGGCTATAGCCTACTCTTTAAAAGGATAATCTTGCCAGAGCTTGGTTAGGATGATGATGGCACATGCTGCAATGCTGAGCCAAACAACATCTGCATAGCCAAGCAGATAGGCTGCGATTGGAGCAGTGCTGATCATCACCAGTGCTGCCCAACTGCTACGCTTCAAAACCACGGCAAAAAATGCGCCGACAGCCAAAAGTGGCAAGGCCAAAATTGGCGTGAACACGCTAATCACGCCCAGCCCGGTGGCTAAACCTTGGCCGCCGACAAGCAACAACCAGTTCCGCCAATTCTGCCATGGGCTTTTGAAACTGCGCAGCAATAAATAGGGCGAGTAGCAATGGCCCGAAACCGCAGCCACCCCAACTACTGCAACTGCCAATTTGTTGGCAAACAGCGCATCAGTTAGCAGCATTGGGATGGCTGATTTAAGTGCATCAAGCACTAAAACTAATATTCCAGCCCCAGCCCCAGCCACCCGCAACGAGTTACGCGCCCCAACGTTGCCCGAGCCAGTCGAGCGTACATCGTGGCCGCTCAGCAAGCGCACAACCGGCACAGCAAAGGGAATTCCGCCAATTAAATAGCCTAAAATGCCCAATAACACAATCTGCATAACAAAACCCTCTACACCCGAATCGTCAATGCTGCTGGCTGAATGCTGATGGTGATGTCGTGTAAGCTGGCACTAAATACCTCACCATCAACATGAACTGGCACGCCACGCTCGCTATGCAGCTTAAAGGTGCGGGTTTTGAGCATTGTCACACTTGGCAAATCGCCATGCGTGCCTTGGCGTACCCGAGCCGAATCGCGCACCATCGACCAGCGCGATTGCTCGCCAGTTAGGCATACATCGAGCAAACCATCGTCGATTTTGGCAGCAGGCGTGACCCAAAAGCCGCCGCCATGATAGCCACCATTGCCAACTGTTGCCATATTAATTCGTTGTTGCAGGGTTAAATCATCGGTTTCAATCAGCAGATCGCGGGCTTCGTAGCGCAAAATTGATTTGAGCACCGCAATCATATACACCAAGCCACCTTTGATGTGTTTGAGTTTCTGCGCCTCAATTGCTACATTCGCATCTAAGCCAATGCCCACGCCATTGATAAACCAATGTTGATTAATGATGCCCAGATCTATCTGGCGCAGTTGGTTGTTGGCAATCGCACGAATCGCCTCAACAATGCTATTGGCTGGCAATTTGAGCATTTTAACAAAATCGTTGCCCGTGCCAAGCGGCACAAAACTGAGTGGCAGTTGCGAGCCAGCCATGCCATTAACTATTTCATTGATTGTGCCATCGCCGCCAGCAGCAATGATGCCATCCCACGTGCCTTCAGCAACGCACTGCTGGGCTAAACTCGTCGCATGACCAACGTGGGTGGTTTTGAATAAACTGGCTTCAAGCCCAAAATGGCTCAGCATTGCCATAATGTGTGATGCTTGGTGGGCTGCACGTTGACGATTGGAATGGGGATTCAAAATGACTGCTAGCCGCAGTTGTGACATAATCATGCTCCTCGTCATTTGGGTGATAGCAGCATTATAGCAGGGGCTAAAGGCTTTGCTAGGCCATAATCGAGCCGCAGGTAAGATTGGCAACTGTGCCAGTCATGGCGCTAGCATAATCCGAGGCGAGGAAGATTGCTGCATTGGCAACTTCGTTTAAGCGTGGTAAGCGCCCAAGTGCCGTGCCATCTTGCATATAGCGCTGAATTTGCTCGGCGGGATTATCCCAAGTTTCGGGCAAGGCATCGGAGCGCAGGCAAACCACGCGCACATTCTGCGGGCCAACTTCGCCAGCTAAACTATGGGTAAAGCCTTCGATCGCAAGGCATGCGGTGCTAAAACCACCAGTTAAATGGTAGCGGCGTTCGCGGCCTGATAGCACTGATGAAGAGGCCGAGAGGGTCAAAATCACCCCTGATTGTTGCTGTACCATTTGGCGGGCGGCAGCGGTGGCAGTCAAAAAATGGGTTTTCACGCCAGTCATAATTGGGGTAGTGAAATCAGCAGCTGACATTTGAATTAATGGCGTGCCTTGCAAATCGCCGCGAATCCAAATTGCATTGAATGAAATATCAATCCTGCCTGTTTGAGCCAGCAGTTCGGCTAAATGATGTTCAATTGCTGCCTGATCAAGTGCATCGACGATGGCAACCTCGGCCAAGCCACCAAGCTCACGAATTTCGTTGGCGAGCGTTTCGAGTGCTGTTTGATTGCGGCCTGTGAGGAAAACCCGTGCGCCCTCGCGGGCAAAGCCACGGGCTACTGCGCTGCCAATCGAGCCTGCTGCACCATAAATAACTGCAATTTTATCGCGTAATAGCATCACTCAGCTCCTTGTATACCTCAAAACGAAACATATGTTCGTTATTGTAGGCAGCAGAATAGTGCTCTGTCAAGGATTAAATTATAATTCACGAAGAACACGAAGTGGGATGTGGCTATAGGCTATGGGCTATGGGCTATCAGAAGAATCATTATGCGTTCCCACCAATCTCCGATAGCCTATAGCCAAGAGTCCATAGCCTTAACACTCTGCGGCTCTGCGTTAAAAAAGATCAGGCTATTGCTAGCCCGATCTCAATCTATGTTCTTTGTTCTTTGCTCTATGCTCTCGCTAGGCAAATGCGCGCACAACTTCGGGCATTTCGAGCACCGTCGATTCAAACCAGTTGAGTTGTTCGCGCAGCGCCACTACTTCGCCAACAATCAAAATTGCTGGTGCGCTAATGCCAGCGGCTTTAACTGCGGCCTCAATCTGATCAAGCGGCGCGACTACGGTTTTTTGTTGGTCAGTGGTTCCCCAGCGAATCACGGCGGTTGGGGTGTCTGCTGGCCGACCATTGGCAATTAAGCTGGCAACCGTGTGGTTAATCCGCGTGATACCCATCAAAAAGACCAAGGTATCAACGCCTTGAGCCAAGGCCTGCCAATTGATGCGGCTGGTTGGCTTGGTGGGATCTTCGTGGCCGGTTACAAACACCACCGATGAGGCAACATCGCGATGGGTGACTGGAATGCCAGCATAGGCAGGGGCGGCAATCGCCGAAGAAATACCTGGCACAACTTCCCACGCGATTCCGGCGGCGCTCAAGGCTGCTGCTTCCTCGCCACCTCGCCCAAACACAAACGGATCGCCGCCTTTGAGCCGAACGACCAATTTGCCACGTTGGGCATGCTCAATCAAGGTTGCGTTAATCCAATCTTGGCTGGCTGAATGTTGGCCGCCACGTTTGCCAGCTGGAATCAGCTCTGCATCGCTGCGGGCTTCGGCCAATAATTCGGGCAAAACTAAGGCATCAAATACGATCACATCGGCACTTTGCAAACGGCGTAAGCCTTTGACCGTGATTAAATCGGCGGAGCCTGGGCCAGCTCCAACTAATGAAACAAAGCCTTCGCGTGTCATAGATCCTCCGTTGGCAAGTGATTGGGCCTCGCTGTTGGCTCTTCAGCTAAGGCAGCTAGCAGTTGATCAAAATAGTGCTCGCGCTCGGCGCTGCTGAGGCTGGCTAGTTGGCTGCGTTGGCTTGCGACAACCTGGGCCAGCGTGGCATAGCGTTGATCAAAATAGCTGCTCAGCTGTTGGCGTAGATAGCGACTTAAGGCTGGGCTGGCCCCGCTGCTACTCACGCTAAACAATAATGAGCCTTGGCGATGGCTAGCAGTTGTGATGAAATTACCCTCTTCAGCAGCATCGGCGATATTGAGGAGGATTGGGCGGTTGTGGCATTCTTGGGCAATTTGCTGGTTGATTGAGCGCTGATTGGTTGCGGCAACAACTAAAAACGCCTGATCACAATCACCAGTCTGATACATACGGGCAAGGTGCTGAATTTGGCCGTTGGCTTGCCAGTGTTGGAGTTGGGCTGTGAGGTCGGGGCTGATCACGATTGGGATTGCGCCGCCTGCAATTAAACCTGCAACTTTGCGCTCAGCCACCGTGCCACCGCCAACCACAACACAGCGTTGTTGGGCTAAATTGGTCAAAACTACTGGGTACATAGCAAATCAGCCTTGAGCCGCTGAATCAACAGCAGCGCCAAACAGCAGTGGTTGGGCAAAAGCAACATTGCAAATCATGTGGGCAAGCCTAGTATAAGCAAAATCTTGCTTTTGCGAAGCCTTAAAGCAATTATTTTCTATCGAATTTGCGCCATGGTGGGCTTCGCTCCGCACCCTCTGCTCTATGTTCTATGTTCTATGCTCTTCGTCCCTCGGTTTTCCACCCTTCCGTCCCGCCAGCGGGAGACGCAGGGGGCTTTAATCCCCCTGCACCCCCTCAAGGACATTTTGTGGTACGCAAGCGTTGCTTGATGAACCTATCAATCTTCATCCTTTATCCCTCATCCTGCGGTTTTCCACCCTTCCGTCCCGCCAGCGGGAGACGCAGGGGGCTTCCCCTGCACCCCCTCAAGGACATTTTGTGGTACGCAAGCGTTGCTTGATGAACTTGCGGATTGGTAGTGCGCCTCGCCCCGCCCCCTCTGCTCTATGTTCTATGTTCTATGTTCTCTATTTCATCCCTCATCCCTCATCCTTCATCCTTCATCCTAACGGCTTTTATTCCATGAGCCTTCTTCAGTCCAAACGCCTTCTTCGGTTTCTGGCTGGCCAAAGCCGAGATAGTCGCGCAATTGGTCGTCGGTTTGGCGTTTGGCCCAATGGCGAAACTGGTCTTCGGGGCTGGTGCGTTGGGTTTGGTAGGTCGTTACCAAGTTGCCCAAACGATCGGCTAGCTCCGACCAAGGCACTTTGGTTGCCACGCGGCGGGCAATTGCAGCATCGTCGCCTAAAGCTCCGCCCAACAGAATATCTGCTGCTGGCAACTTGTTTTTGCTACCATCCGGGTTGCGAATGACACCGCCCTGCAAGCCAATATCGGCGATGCTATGCTGGCTGCACGAGTGTGGGCAAGCAGAAAGATGGATGCGCAACGGCACATCAAGCTCAACTTTATTGTCCAAGGCTCCGGCCAATTGCCATGCAGCTTCTTTGGTTTCGATTGTGGCAAAGTTGCAGTATGGCAAGCCGGTGCAAGCAACCACCGTGCGTTGAATCCGTGGCCCATTTGGCTGTAATTCTTGCAATAATGGCTCGGCCAGCAAGGCATCCAAGCGGGCTTCAGGAATGTAGGGCAGCAGCAAGTTTTGGCTGTGGGTCAGGCGAATTTCGCTTTGGCCATATTCGCGCGCTAAGCGAGCAGCCTCGCGAATTTGGGCTGGCGTGATGCGGCCAGTTGGTACAAGCAAGCCAACCCAATACAGATTTGGCTGCTTTTGACGAAACACACCAACCACATCGCCGCTATAGACTGCTGGCGGTACATCGGTTGCCGCTCGCTCCAAGGTATGGCCAAGATAGCGCTCGACCTCTTCGCGGAAGCGTTCTGCGCCCCAATCGGCAATCAGATATTTGAGCCGCGCATGGTTGCGCTTTTCGCGGTAGCCAAAATCGCGATAAACCAAGGTTATAGCACGCGCTACTTCGACCACCAATTCGGGATCGGCTGGCACAAAAACATCAATATTTTGCGCCAGATATGGCTCGTGCGAAAGCCCGCCACCAACCCAAACGTTATAGCCCAGCACAATTTCGCCATCAATTTCTTTGCGGCCTGGGGTAAAGGCCAAGTCGTTGATTGGGGCTTGGGTTGCGTCGAGGCCACCGCCAGCCACCGAAATTTTATATTTGCGTGGCAAGTTCGAGTAATCGGTGTTATAGGCAAAGTGCTCATCGAGCGCCTTGAAAAATGGCCGTGGATCGAGCCATTCGTCGGCGGCAATGCCCGCAACTGGGCTACTGACGACATTACGTGGCACATCGCCACAGGCTTCAATCGACGAAAGGCCAACGCTTTCCAAGGTTTGAAACACGGTTGGAATATCACGCAGGGCAATCGTATGCAATTGGAAGGTTTGGCGGGTGGTGATTTCGACCCGCCCAGGGGCAACAGTTTCGGCCAATTGCACAATCGCATCAGCCTGATCAGCGGTCATAATGCCGCCTGGCAAGCGCACCCGTAACATGAAAAAGCCATCTTTGGGCTTATCGTGATACAAACCATACCATTTGAAACGGTTCATATCGCTTTCGGTTACATCATTAATATCGCCGCTTTGGGCGTAGCGATAAATATCGTCGAGCACCGCCAAGCCGTCTTTTTCGATTTTTTGCAGTTCTACGGGGTTGAGTTTTTGGGTTGTAGCAGTCATGCGACCTCCTCAACGGCGGCAACCGTCGGTAGATAGCCAAGTTCCTCAAGTTTGTTGATAATGCGGGCAACGCTGGCATCGAGCGCTTCGGCGTGGCTTGGAATCACCACTTCAGGGTTGGTTGGTGGTTCGTATGGGTCGGAAACCCCAGTGAAATGGGGAATTTCGCCAGCCAACGCTTTGGCGTACAAGCCCTTAACATCGCGGTCGATACAAACTTCCAAGGGGCAATCGATATAGACTTCGACAAAGCGGGCGGTGCTGGCGCGAATTTCTTCGCGAGTTTGGCGATAGGGCGAGATAGCGGCGGCAATTGCCACTCCGCCATGGCGCGCAACCAAATCACAAACCCAGCCAATGCGGCGCACGTTGGTATCGCGATCTTCCTTCGAGAAGCCCAAACCTTTGCTCAAATGCGTGCGCACCACATCGCCGTCAAGCACCTCAACGCGTTGTTCGCGTTCGCGTAGCACTTCCGCCAATGCAGCAGCTATCGTCGATTTGCCTGCGCCTGATAATCCAGTAAACCAAATAATATATCCCTGACTCATAGAAAATCCTTTATGGGAAGGATGAAGGCTAAGGGATGAAGGATGAACTCATCCCTGTATTATCACTACTTCCATTGCCAGAGCATCGAATCTTAGGTTCAATGTGTACTGGTTCATCACATTAACTACTCATCAATTCAATGAACCAATACAGCTATGTTCTATGTTCTATGCTCTATGTTCTTTATCTACGCAGCGATCAATTCTTCGATAACTTCGCGGCGGCTGAACTCTGGTGGTGGCAATTCGCCGCGTGACAAGAGCGCGCGCACCGCAGTGCCACTCAAAATAACGTGGTGTTCGTGGGAGTGTGGGCAGGTTTTGGCCGAGGCCATCGCGCCACAACGTTGGCAGTAGAAGGTATGTTCAAAGAACAATGGCGTAATGCCCAAGGCAGCAGGATCAAACTCGCTGAAAATCACTTGCGCATCGTAGGTGCCGTAATAATTGCCGACCCCAGCGTGATCGCGGCCAACGATGAAGTGGGTGCAACCATAGTTTTTACGATTCAAGGCATGGAAAATCGCTTCGCGGGGGCCTGCATAGCGCATTGGCGCAGGGAAAACGCCAAGCAAAACCCGATTGGCGGGATAATATTCACGCAGCAAGCGCTCGTAGGAACGCACGCGAGCCGGAGCCGGAACATCATCGCTCTTGGTGGTGCCAACCAAGGGGTGTAACAACAAGCCATCGACAACTTCTAAGGCACATTTTTGAATATATTCGTGGGCGCGGTGCACAGGGTTACGGGTTTGGAACCCAACTACCGTGCGCCAGCCAGCTTCGCTGATCGATTGGCGAACTTCTTGCGGGGTGCGTGGCAAGTGCGGAAACGCGCCTTGTTCAACCTGCAACAACCAAATTGAGCCGCCAACCCGCCAGCGTGGTGCTGCATACAAGCGCGCAACGCCCGGGTGCGTGCCTTCGGTTGTGCGATACACATGTTGGGCTTCGTATTCAACATCGATGGGGAAAATATCTTCAACTTCGAGCACTGCCAAAATTGTGCCTTGCTCGTCGGTTAAGGCAACTGGCTGATCAAGCACCAAATCATAGGCTTGATCTTCAGTAATTGGCAAGGTAATTGGAATCGACCAGGGCAAGCCATTTTTGAGGTGCATAGTTTCGACGACCGCCTTGTAATCGTGGCGATTCAAGAAACCAGTTAAGGGGCTATACGAGCCAATCCCCAGCATCAAGAGATCAGCGCGATGTGGTTCGTCGAGCACAATCTGCGGCAACTCTTGCGCCGATTGCAACAAGTTCTCGCGCAGCAAACCACTAGGAATCCGATTGACCAACGTGCCGCCGTGAGGCAAAATTAACGATGAAACAGCCATTGAAGCACACCCTCGAAGATATAATAATAGCTACCATAAAGTATCGACTTTATGATAATCAGCATTGATTACACATAACATAACGAACAGCTTGTGATTTAGATATGGAGTCCACACTCGGTTTTGTTAAAGCCGGCCCAGCGTCCGCTGCGTGGGTCACCGTTCACAGGGTGGCTTGTACAAGTATGACATCCGAGGCTGGTATAACCTTGGTCAAGCAATGGATTATATGGCACACCATTGGCATGAATGTAACGCCAGATATCGCGTTCAGTCCACAAGGCTAGGGGGCAAATTTTAACCAATTGATGTTTGTCGTTCCAAGAAACGACCGGCGTATTCGCGCGCGTGCTGCTTTGGTCGCGGCGCAGCGCAGTTAACCACGCGTCGTATGGCGCAAGCACATTTTTGAGTGGCTCGACCTTGCGCAGTTTGCAGCACAAATCTGGGTTCGTACCCCAAAGTTCGGGGCCGTGGGTTGCGGATTGTTCGGCCACAGTTTGGGCTGGGCGCGAATATTGCACCGTAATTCCATAATGTTGCTCAATTTGCTCAACCAAGGCATAGGTTTCGCTGAAGAGCAAGCCAGTATCGAGCACCAACACTGGCAGATTTGGCTCAATTTTGAGCGCCATATCGAGCAACACCATGCCAGAAGAGCCGCCAAACGAGCAGGTTAGGGCGAGGTTCGGAAAATAGTGATCGATAGCCCACCGCACAATTGCTTGCGGAGTTTGGCTCGTTAATTGCGTATCTAGGGCTGTCAGAGCCTCGCGGCTTGGCAGCGTTGCGTGCATGACCATAAAAAAAACCTCATCTGTATATTGGGCAGATGAGGAGTAGGGATCGTGGCATTGCTGTCACAAACTACTGCTCATCTGTCAGACATCACTGTCGGAATTAGCACCTTATACTTAACTGATCAGGTTAAGGATGGTTGCTGGAGCTTCGTCGGGCCGATCCCTCCGCTCCTCTGGATGAGTGCAACGGTATATATTTTTAAGCTGCGGGGAATATAACATACTTGATAAACAAAGTCAAGAATTATTCTAGCGTATTTTAGTCAAGAATTGGAGTATACTTAATAACGGATGAGTGCAACGGACGATTTAGGCCTTTCTAAAGCCAAATTTTATTTTAGCTAGCTCTCTAGCTAGTAGTTGCGATCGCAAAGGATAGTTAACTAAATGACTCAACAATACGCCCAGGCAACGCTTGGTAATGGTTGTTTTTGGTGTACCGAAGCTGTGTTTGATGACCTGCAAGGGATCATTAGTGTTGAATCTGGCTATGCTGGCGGTCATGTTGCCAACCCAACCTACGAACAGGTATGTGGCAAGAAGACAGGTCATGCAGAAGTTGTGCGCTTAACCTATGATCCAAGTATCATTAATTTTAGCCAAATATTGGATGTCTTTTTTGCTACCCATAACCCGACCACGTTGAATCGCCAAGGGAATGATGTAGGGCCACAATATCGCTCGGTCATTTTTTATCACGATGCTGAGCAAAAAGTTGTTGCTGAACAAACAATTGCTACTTTGAACGCTAGTGGTCAATGGCCAGATCCGATTGTGACCGAAGTTACGCCAATTAATAATTACTATGAAGCAGAAGATTATCATCAAGAATATTTTGCCCATCATCCATTTCAGCCCTATTGTATGGCCGTGGTTTCGCCCAAAGTCCAAAAATTTCGCAAAGAATTTAGCAAGCAACGCAAATCAGAGCATAGAACATAGAGCATAGAACATATGAGGGATCGGGGATCGGGGATCGGGGATCGGGGATCAGCGGTTAGGCCAATAGCCACTAGCCCATCACCCCGCTCCCTTCGCGTGCTTCGCGGCCTTCGCGGTTCCGTGCTTTTTGCTCCTGCGTGGATCGGATTCGTGTGATTTGACAAAGCATACGAACGGTGGTAGAATCCACGGGCTGTCAACGCATGACTGAATCACATCGGTCACGACACCAACAACTGAGACCTCGCCCACGGCGCTCGATTTGACAAAGATTGGCGGCTGTGGTAGAATCCTCAGGCTGTTGACCGACAGCGACGATGTTTGCTCAACATCACACAATTTGACGATTTGCTCCGCTCCGATGTGCATCTGCCATCAGCGGATTTTTTATCGCCAAAATCGCACCTTTCCAACTGATGGGTGCTGCGTCCGCAGCACATT
>NZ_PUBZ01000126.1 GCF_003205875.1 Herpetosiphon llansteffanensis | reverse complement strand
CCCAATCCCCAATCCCCAGTTCCCGATCCCCGATCCTCGATCCCTGACCCCTAACTACATAGCGACATTTTCTAGCCACTTGACGAAGTACAGGCCATCGTTTACAATCTTTTTCTGTAAGCGTTTGCATAAATAAAAACCAAAACCAGCCTCTCTAGGTGCAAAACCCCACAACATTTCTGTAAGTGCTTACAATCACAATCTGGTTCGCAGATGCAAAGGCGCAAAACGCAATGAGCAAGAAACTCGACCAAGCAACCCAAACCCTCAAAACACCCCGTAGCCGCCGTAGTAATGGCAATGGCCTAAGCAGCACCACGATTATGGATGTGGCGCGCGAAGCCGGGGTATCGTATGCAACAGTCTCGCGGGTGGTCAACAACAAAGAATATGTTAAATCGGATACCCGTGAACGCGTGTTGAAAGCGATTACAAGCTTGGGCTATGTCGTCAACCAGCAGGCCAGAAGTTTGGCTGGTGGGCGTTCATATGCAGTTGGGTTGTTGGTGCGTGATCTTGGCTCAAGCTATATGGGCGAAATCGTCAAAGGTATTGATGACGCACTGAGTGCAGCGCAATACAATTTGATGCTCTACACCACCCATCGCCGCAAAATCAAAGAACGGATTTACGTCAACAATTTGATCCAAGGGATGACCGATGGGCTACTATTGGTTTTGCCAGAAAACCTCGAAGCCTACTTGGAAACCCTTGATCAAACCCACTTTCCCTATGTCCTAATCGATCATCAAGGGCTTGATGAGCGCACGCCAGTCGTAATTACTACTAATTGGCAAGGTGGCTACGATGCCACGCGCTATCTGATTGAGCTTGGTCATCGACGGATTGGCTTTATCACAGGTATGTTGGACATGCTCAGTTCGCAAGATCGCCTGAGTGGCTATCAAGCAGCCTTGCGTGACAATGGTTTGCCTGTCGATCCGCAATTGGTCTATGAGGGGACGTTCTATCAACCAGGAGGCTATAGTGGAGCGCAAAGCTTGTTGGGGCTGCCAGAACCGCCAACAGCAATTTTTGCCTCGAACGATGTTATGGCCTTTGGGGTGATGGAAGCAGTTCGCGATGCCGGATTGCGGATTCCAAGTGACATCTCGGTGATTGGCTTTGACAACATTGCGCAAGCCTCGCAGGTAGCACCGCCACTGACGACGGTTGCCCAGCCATTAGAACAACTAGGGCGCGAAGCTGTTCGAATGTTGCTCGTGCGGATGAATAATCCTGAGCAACCGATTGAGCGTAGCATTTTGCCAACCACCTTGATCATTCGCCAATCGTGCGACGTTCCTCGGAACGTATAACGCGACAAAGTTGTCGCCCGCCTGGAAAGTAGGGCCCACCGACCAGCGCGGGTGTGTGGATAGAACGATCTATCGCATACAGAAAGGGTATCCACCATGAAGCTACGGTTTCCTGCGTTGATGATGCTGGTTATTATCTTTACCAGCATGTTGGCCGCATGTGGTGATGCGTCAACCCTCACGCCACAAGCAACTCAAGGACAAAGCACAACCGCTCCAGCCGCTACTGCAACAGAAGCTCCTGCCACTGGCAGCACCGATGCAACCGCCGAACCAACTGCTGCGGCAACCACAGATACCGGTTCCACGAGCAGCGACGGCAAAGTATTTTTGACGGTTTCTGACCAACAACAATCAACTTGGGTGCGCAACTTCAACCCATTTGCAAGCGACAACCGCTGGCCAACCGCTGCCGGGATCTACGAGCCAATGTTTATTTACAACATTGCAACCGGCAAAATTGAGCCATGGCTCGCCACCGAATGGGCTTGGAATAGCGATAACACCGAGTTGACCTTCACCATCCGCGATGGCGTGAAGTGGTCAGACGGCGAAGCATTCAGCTCAAAAGACGTTGCCTACACCCTCAACTTGATGAAAGATAACGAAAAGCTGCAAGGCAATGGCCGCGCTGCAATGCGTTTCATCGATACGGTTACTGCCGATGGCAACAAAGTCGTCGTGAAGTTCAAAGAAGTTTCAACTATCGCCATGTATGATATTGGCCATCAAATGATTGTGCCAGAACATATTTGGAGCAAGATCGCTGATCCAGTGACCTTCACCAACGAAACCCCTGTCGCCAGCGGCCCATTCACCGAAATCGTCCGCTTCCAAGACCAAATTTGGGAGCTTGGCAAGAATCCAAACTACTGGCAAGCTGGCAAGCCATATATCGATGGCATTCGCCAACCAGCCTACCCAAGCAACGACGCTGCCAACTTGGCAACGATCAATGGCGAAAACGACTTGGCTAGCAACTTCATTCCTGATGTTGAAAACACCTATGTCGCCAAAGATCCAGAAAACAATCACTACTGGTTCCCACCAGTCAACGCACCAGTTATGTTGCTGTTGAACACCACCAAGGCTCCGTTCAACGATCCAAATGTGCGTAAAGCTATCAGCATGGGCTTTGATCGCCAACAAATTACCGAAATCGCTACCTACAACTACAACGCACCATCAGATGCAACCGGTTTGCCCGATTCATTTGCTGATTGGAAAAACCCTGAAGCTGTTGCTGCTGGCGATTGGGTCAAATTCGATGTTGAAAAAGCCAACAAAATGTTGGATGAAGCTGGCTTGACCCGTGGTGCTGATGGCATCCGCGTGTTGCCAGATGGCACGCCAATGACCTACGACATCAACGTGGTTTCAGGTTGGACCGACTGGGTTACCACCGACCAAATCATTGCTGAAAGCTTGAAGGAAATTGGCATCAACGCAACCACCCGCACCTACGACTTTAGCGCTTGGTTCGATAAAGTGCAAAAGGGCGAGTTTGATATGTCGATTGGCTGGAGCAACAACGCCCCAACCCCACTTCAATTCTATCGCGGCTTGATGTCGGGTGAAACTGCCGATACTCCTGTTGGCGAAGCCAATGGCGACAACTGGCACCGCTACGGCAATCCAAAGGTCGATGAATTGTATTCACAATTTGTCAAAACCTCAGATCCAGCCGAACAAAAGAAAATCATGAACGAAATTCAGATGATCTTCGTTCAAGAAGCTCCAGCTATCCCAATTATGCCAAACATCTACTGGGGCGAGTACAACACCAAACGCTTTACCAACTTCCCAACCGCTGAAAACCCATATGTCTTGCTTTCATCGTTCGCTCAACCCGACCGCTTGATCCTCTTGACCAACATCAAACCAAAATAAGCAGTGTCTGGTTTGGTCGTGTGCTGGAGCCATAACGGCTCCAGCACCAACCCGACCCAGGCGCGAAACCCTGAAAGGAAGAACCATGCGTTTCTTGTTGCGACGGCTGGGCTTTTACGCGGTCGCGGCTTGGGTCTCGCTTACCGTCAATTTCTACCTACCACGGCTTATGCCTGGTGACCCAGCCTCTGCCATCTTCGCCCGTTTTCAAGGCAAACTCCGCCCTGAAGAAATCGATTCGCTGCGCAAAGCTTATGGTCTAAGCGATGCCCCGTTGTTCGAACAATATTTCACCTATTTGAAGAGTTTGAGTCGCGGAGAATTCGGCATCTCAATCAACTTCTTTCCTGCGCCAGTTACAACCGTGATTGCCACTGGATTTATGTGGACGATTTTGCTGGCTGGTTTAGCCACCGTGATTAGCTTTTTCTTCGGTAATGTGTTGGGGATTATCGGCGCTTGGCGGCGCAATGGCATCCTCGATTCAGTCGCTCCACCATTACTGACCTTCATCGGCGCATTCCCCTACTTCTTTTTAGCGATGCTTGCGCTGTATTTCCTTGCCTTTCAAGCAGGCTGGTTCCCCTTACGCCACGCCTATAGCGATGCGCTATCGGTCAATTGGGGCAGCCTCACCTTTATAAAAAGCGTGGTTGCACACATGATTTTGCCAGCGAGCTGTATTGTGCTGGCTTCGATCGGCGGTTGGATGCTTGGCATGCGCAACACAATGGTCGGGATTCTCTCCGAGGATTACATCACCATGGCGCAGGCCAAAGGGTTATCGCAAAAGCGGATCATGTTTAGTTATGCAGCCCGCAACGCCTTGTTGCCCAACGTTACGTCGTTTGGCATGGCGCTTGGCTTTGTGCTCAGCGGCTCCTTGCTGACCGAAATCATCTTTGCTTATCCAGGTTTGGGCTATTTGCTATTGCAAGCAGTACGCAACTTGGATTATCCATTGATGCAGGGTTTGTTTTTGATGATTACCTTTGCGGTACTTGGAGCCAATTTTTTGGTTGACATTTTGTATGTGTGGCTCGACCCACGCACTCGACGTTAGGAGTAGTGCCATGCAAGCAACCCCTGAAAAAACCTTGGTTTCAAAATCAAGCGAAGCAACCAAAATCGCTCGGCCTTGGCTCGCTCGCTGGCCTTTGCTGCGGGCCTTTGTGCGCAATCGCAAAGCTATGCTTGGCGTAAGCATCCTGTTTGTCTTCATTATGCTAGCCTTGTTGGCCCCATGGGTTGCCCCGGGCAACCCCAAGAAGATGGAAAGTCGCGCCCACCTAGCCCCAGCGTGGATTGCCGATAAGCCCGCTCCTGGCGGCAAAACCTTCTTGCTTGGCACCACTGGCCAAGGTCAAGATGTCTTTCGCCAGCTAATCTGGGGGGCGCGCTTATCGCTCAGCGTTGGCCTCAGCGTTGGCATCGCCTCAACAATTGTGGGCACAATCATTGGTCTCACTGCTGGCTATCTCGGCGGCTGGGTCGATGATATTCTCTCATTGCTCACCAATGTGATGCTGATTATCCCCGGCATGCCGTTGCTGGTTATTCTGGCGGCCTTTCTCAAGCCGGGGCCGGTGACGGTGGTGATGGTGCTCACGCTCACTGGTTGGGCTTGGCCTGCCCGCGTGATGCGTTCGCAAGTGCTTTCGCTGCGCGCCAAAGATTTTATCGCGGCCTCGGTTGTCAGCGGCGAACGCACGCCCCGAATTTTGTTTAGCGAAGTCTTGCCAAATATGTCCTCGGTGTTTGTGGGCAGCATGGTTGGTTCGACAGTCTATGCGATTGGCGCTGATGTTGGTTTGGCCTTCCTTGGCTTGACCGATGTTGGCACCACCAGCTGGGGCACAATGCTCTACTGGGCGCAAAATAACGCAGGCATTTTGACCGGCGCGTGGTGGACATTCGTTCCAGTCGGCATTTGTATTGCCTTGTGTGCCTTTGCCTTGACCATGCTCAACTATGCCCTCGACGAAATTACCAACCCTCGCTTACGTGCCGAAAAGGAGACTACTCATGGCAAGCGCAACCGTGCCAACGTCCTTGTCACCCCAGTCGTCCGCAAGTAGTGCGGCTGAGCCGTTGCTCGACGTTCAAGATCTTTCGGTCGAATACCAGACCTTGCGCGGGCCTGTTCAAGCGGTTTCGCACGTTTCGTTCAGCATCGGCCAAGGCGAAGTGTTTGGCCTCGCTGGCGAATCGGGCAGCGGTAAATCGACGATCGCCCATGCCATTATGCGCATTTTGCATTCGCCCGCTGTGATTACTGGCGGCAATGTGCTGTTCGATGGCGATGATGTGCTGGAAATGGATATGGATGGCCTTGAAGCCTTCCGCTGGCGTGATGTTTCAATGGTGTTTCAAAGCGCCATGAATGCACTCAACCCGGTTTTGACCGTTGGCGAACAGATTGCCGATGTGATTCAGCGCCATCAGCCTAAAACCACCAAGCAACAAGCCAAAGATCGGGCTGCCGAATTGCTCGACATTGTGGGGATTGATCGCAATCGGGTTGATGATTATCCGCATCAGCTTTCCGGTGGCATGCGCCAACGGGTGGTAATTGCGGTTGCACTCGCGCTCAAACCACAGTTGATGATTATGGACGAGCCAACCACCGCGCTCGATGTGGTGGTGCAAAAAGATATTATGCAGCAAATCGAGTATCTCAAAAAAGAGCTTGGTTTCTCGATTTTGTTCATCACCCACGACTTATCGCTGATGGTCGAGTTTTCCGACCGTATTGGCGTGATGTATGCTGGCGAGATCGTCGAAACGACCAATGCCCATGAGCTGTTCAACAAGCCGCTGCATCCTTATACTCAAGGCTTGATGGCCTCATTTCCAGCGCTGGTTGGCCCCAAAGAAACCCTGACTGGGATTCCTGGTTCGCCGCCAAATATGCTCGAACCACCAAGCGGTTGCCGCTTCCATCCACGCTGTTCCAAGGCCTTTGCCCCATGTCCACTGCAACAGCCAAGCCTACGCGAAGTTGAACCAGGCCATTTTGTGGCTTGTCACTTGTATTGAGGTGCGTCATGACCAAAACTGTGTTAACTGCTGAGCAGTGGAAATTAGCCGAATCTCCCGATCCTGTGGTGCTCGAAGTGCGCAATTTGACCAAACACTTTCCAGTTGGCGGCATGTTTCGCAGCAAACATGTGCATGCCCTCACTGATGTGTCGTTTGCAATTCGCCGTGGCGAGGTTTTGGCAGTCGTGGGCGAATCGGGCAGCGGCAAAAGCACGACCGCGCGTTTGATTGCCCGCTTGATGGAGCCAACCAGAGGCGAGATTTTATTCCGTGGCCAAAATGTGTTGCAAACCGAAAAACGCGGTGCTTCGCTAAGCTACCGTAGCGGTGTGCAAATGATCTTCCAAGATCCGTTTGGCTCGATGAACCCAACCCACTCGGTTGCCCACCACATTATGCGCCCGTTGCAGATTCACCATAAAGTTGAGCGGCGCAGCGATTTGTTGCCGCGTGTGCACGAGTTGTTGGCGACGGTGGGCCTCAATCCGCCAGCAGATATTGCCAATAAATATCCTCACGAGCTTTCTGGTGGTCAGCGCCAACGGGTTGCGATTGCCCGCGCCTTGGCCGTCGATCCCGAAATTGTGCTGGCCGACGAACCAATCTCGATGCTCGATGTTTCGATTCGGATTGGGATTCTCAACCTCATGGCCAAGCTCAAAAAAGAAATTGGGATTGGCTACCTCTATATCACCCACGATATTGCCAGCGCCCGCTATTTTGCCGATCGGATTATGGTATTGTATGCAGGCCAGATGATGGAAGGTGCCGATAGCGATGAATTGATCGGCAATCCGGCCCATCCGTATACCAAACTCTTGCTTTCAGCGGTGCCGAACCCTGAAGTTGCGCTTGGGCAGCGCGAAGTTGTGGCCCGTGGTGAGCCACCTTCGTTGATCGACCCGCCGCCTGGTTGCCCGTTTGCGGCGCGTTGCCCCCAAGTTATGGATGTCTGTCGCAAGGTTATGCCCGATGTGCAAACGATTGCGCCAAATCACTGGGTTCGTTGCCATTTGTATGGTGAGGCTAGCGGAGGAACTGCGGCATGAGCGTTACGCTAACTGCCAATGGTCTCGCAGTCAATGGTCAGGAGGTGCCGGTCTATTCCGGCACTATCCACTATTGGCGCTTAGAGCGCGACCGCTGGGAATACATTCTTGACCAAGCCAAAGCGCTTGGTTTTTCAATGGTCGAAACCTATATTCCTTGGGGCGTGCATGAAACCGCTCCCGGCGAATACGATTGGGGCCAAGTTGATCCACGCAAGGATTTGGCGGCCTTCATTCAACTATGCCATGAACGCGAAATTTGGCTGATTGTGCGCCCAGGCCCGTTGATTAACGCTGAGTTGACCGACTTTGGCTTTCCGCAATGGATCTTGGATGATCCGGCGATGCAGGCACGCACGGCGCTCGATACCTTGCATTTTAGCTTGGCAGCGGGCTTGCATCCGCCACATCAATTTCCGGTGCCATCGTATACCAGCCCTGAATATGTGGCGGCAGTTGGCGTGTGGTTCGACCACATGTGTCAAGTTATTGTGCCGCAACTTGCGCCGCATGGGCCAATTGTGGCGGTGCAAAGCGATAATGAAACCTGTTATATGTTTCATGAGCAAGCCTACGCCACCGATTACAGCCCATCGTCGTTGGCCTTATATCAAGCAATGTTGGCTGAGCAATATGGCGCAATCGAGGAATTGAATCACGCCTATGCCACCAACTATGCCAGCTTTGATGCGGTGGTTGCGCCCCGCGATGCAGATATTGCCAGCCGCCCCGATTTAATTGCCCACCTCGATTGGGTGCGCTACAAAGAAGTGCATGTTAATTGGATTGTGGCAACCATGGCCGAGATGCTGCGTGAGCGTGGCGTGGTTGATGTGCCATTATTCCACGACGTAGCGTTTCAATATCGCACGCCACTTGATATTAATGCCATGGAAGCCAACGGCCAGATCGATTGGGTCGGGATCAATTATTACCGCCAACCGCAAGGTTTTGATGGCGCAACCACCTTGGTGCGCTATATGGCTGGCACAACCCGCCTGCCGTTTATCCCTGAGTTTGGTAGTGGCCTGTGGATTCACCACGCCATGACTCCGTTGCCCAGCGAAACCGAGTTTGTCAGCTTGGCGGCCTTGATGTATGGAGTCAAAGCCTTTAATTTCTATATGTTGGTCGAGCGCGATCGCTGGCTGGCCTGCCCAATCACCCGTCATGGCGATTATCGGCCTGAATATGCCCAATTTTTCGAGCGGTTGATGAGCTTTTTGCAGCAACAGCAATGGTGGAACTTCCAGCGCAAGCCAGAGGCGTTGGTGCTGATGAGCTATGATCTTGGCCGCTATCGAGCTGCAACCTCGACCTTGCACTATGGCCATGTTGATCTTTTAGGCCTGCCGCCAGCACTCAATCGGGTCGAATTAGATTTGGGGTTTAGCAGCGATCTCGAAGCCGAAAGCGACGATTTTGATCCGCAAAGTTGGTATGGCTCGTTGCGGCGCACGCTCGAAATCAACCATATCGATTACGATTTGAGCGATAGCCATTTGCGCAGCGCCCGCATTGCCGAATATAAATTGGTGTTTGCTCAGAGCGTCGATTGGATGAGCAACGCCGATCAACAACGCTTGTTGCAAGCTGCCGAAGCTGGGGCAACTATCTGGCTTGGCCCGACCTTGCCAACGCTTGATGAATATTTTGCGCCTTGCACAATTTTGGCTGATCAATTGGCGGGCAAGCGTCAAGTTGCCTTGGGTGCTGGCCATTTGGGCTTGCTGAGTCAGGCAGAATTAGGCCCGTTTTGCGCCGAGCTAGCTGCTGGTTTGCCCGTGCGTCCACAGCATCAACAACTGGCGATTACCAGCCATCGTTATCAAGGCCGCGAGCTGTTGTTTGTTGCCAATCCAACCGCCGAAGCCATTGAATCACGCTTGGATTTTGCCCAGCCAGTGCGTTTAAGCAACATCTGGGGAGCATTCGCAGGCGCTGAATTGCAACCTCAGCACCCGATTAGCCTAGCAGCCTACACGATTGCAATTGTCGAGGTGCAGCATGATTGATCGTTTTTGGCAGGTGTTGGATCTTGATCCGATTACATGGCGCAATATTGGGCGCTTTATCGAGGTTGGCAAATACTTCCAAGCAGCGCTGCCTGGCGAACATGGCCTCTATGTGCTCCACGATGGCCAACAGATTTTACGTGCGGTGGATAGTAACAATCAGGTACAGCGCGAAATTACAGGCCAACTCGCAACCACGCCGCAAGCCTTGGCCGAAGAATTGGCCAGCGAAGGCCGTTGGGATCGGGTGCATGTCATCAGTAAGCAGCATTTGGCCGAGGTTGCAAGGCAGGCGCAACAGCCAGAACAACGTGGCCTGAGCATGCCCGCCTACTATCATTTGGTCTATTCGTTGTTGTGGGGCGATGGCCAAGGCTATGTGACCGTGCCACCACCAGCAGGCCATTGGAACCATTGGAGCTATGCTGGGATCGAACAATTTATTGCCCAGCTTGGCGCTGAGGCTGGCCTTGCGCTCTGCGTGTTTGATGCTGAACAATTGGCGATTGGCCTGATTGCTGAAGTTCGCAATGGAAATGTCGCCTATGTAACGACCTTCGATGCCTATGCGGCTGAGGCCGTGCCCACATTGAGCGCACATGGTTTAGAACACGTTTTAAAGCTGCTTGAACAGCGCGGTGTGCCAGCAGGAGCAGCGTTGCTCTGTAGCCGAGCAGCCTTCGAAGATTGGCTGATTGCGCCCGATAAATTAGCCAGCCTGCAACATGCGGCGGTGGCTAATGAAGCGTGGTGGTGGCTGCGCGAGCCATTGTAGCAATTAAAAACACCACTCAAGAGTTGCATCAATTGCCATGAGCCACTATGATGCATGCAACGAATTTTTAATCATTACACTGCGTGGCAAGCATGAAGCATGCAACAACTTTAGCAGCGTTACATGCTGCATTGGCCGAAATTCATAACCCAATGCAGCATGTCGATGTGCTTAACCGATTAGTTGCCGAATTGCGTTTAGTTGACCATGAACAGGCTTGGGCGCTCAACCATCAGGCTGAGGGCTTGGCACGCATGGCTGGCGACGATGGCAAGCCCTACACCCAAGGCTTGATCGATTGTTTTTATTGGCGCTCAAAGCTGCTATTTAGCGAACAATCGTATCATCAGGCCTTGACTTATCTTTTTCGGGCTAGCAAATTATGCCAGCTGACCCCGCCACGTCAGCCTGACCCCCATTGGCTTGATATTTTGGATACCAGTTTTCAATCGGCCTCGCTTGGCACCGAAGATAGCGATGCTTTTTTGGCCAGTGGCATCCATAGTGCAGCTGTGCATAATGCGTTGGGCGTGTTGCTGATTGTGCTTGGCAACTACACCGAGGCGTTGCAATATTTGTTGCGCGCCAAACGCGATGCTGTCCAATTAAATGATCAATGGTATGAAGCCTTGATTTGCAACAATCTGGGCTTTTTGCATTGCGAATTGCAAAGCCCAGAAATTGCGCTTGATGAGTTGGCTCATGGCTTGCGTTTGCTCGAAGCGATGACTCAATTTCCTGCTCATCTGCGCATGCGAGCCGAAATTCTCGATAACAGCGGGCGTGCAGCCTGTGCTCTGCGCCAATTTGAGCAGGCAGTTGGCTATGGCGAGCAAGCGCTGGCGCTCTATCACGAAATCGATTGGCAACAAGGCCAAGCTGAATGTCATAATAATTTAGGTTTGGCCTATGCTGGGCTGGAGCAACACAATCAAGCAATTGAGCATTTTACCCATGCCTATGAATTAGCATGTGCCTCAAATAATAGCCACGAAGCGATCGAGGCATTAATTCGCCATGGTGTCTTGCTCAATCAAATTAAGCACTATCAAACTGCGCGCGTAATTCTGGAACAAGCGCTGATTTCAGTAAATCCAAGCACCAATCAACAAAAAGTCTATCGGATTCATCAAGCCTTGGCCGATACATATGAGGCTTTGGACGATTTCAAATCCTCGTTAAAACACTACAAACGCTATTATGAATTAAAAGATA
The DNA here is from genome assembly GCF_003205875.1 of Herpetosiphon llansteffanensis. GTDB lineage: Bacteria > Chloroflexota > Chloroflexia > Chloroflexales > Herpetosiphonaceae > Herpetosiphon > Herpetosiphon llansteffanensis. The sequence continues at coordinate 19,123 of NZ_PUBZ01000126.1, read as the reverse complement.
CAGTGTTTAACGAGCAATCAGTGCGTCGTATGCAGGTTTTGCAAACAATGTATCGTTTAGATGAAGCCCGCAATCAAGCTGCGCTCTATCATCTGCAAAACGATGACTTACATCAGCAATTAGCCGATATTCAACAAATTAACTTGCAACTGACCGAATGGGCCAAAACCGACTCGCTGACCGAGATTCTCAATCGGCGCGGGCTATACGAGCAAATTGAACAAGCTTTGCAACATCAGCCCGCTGAGAATCAAGGCTGGGCCTGTATTATGTTTGATATTGATTTCTTCAAAACGATTAATGATACCTATGGCCACGATAGCGGCGATGAGGTTTTGCGCGGCATTGCTCAACGAGCGCGCTTGGTGCTGCGCCATAGCGATGTTTTTGGGCGCTACGGTGGCGAAGAATTTTTGGTCTTTTTGCCGCATACCTCAATTCAAGAGGCAATCGTTATTGCCGAGCGCTTGCGCACTGCGATTGCCAACACGCCCTATGTGCTCAAACAAACCGCCGTCAATGTCACCATTAGCCTTGGTATTGCCTGGACTGAGACGATTGATGAGGCTGAACGGCTGACCCAAACCGCCGATCAAGCCTTGTATCGTTCCAAGGCAGCAGGCCGTAATTGCTATACGGTCGAGCGCTTAGATCCAGCGATGAGTCCCGTTTCAGGAAGATAAGCATGCCCTCACCCCAGCCCTTCGCCCACTGGACGCGAGCGAGGGGAGCACACATTTTTACCCCAAATCGTCCAGAACCACAGCTTGCGCGATTCCAAATTAGCGTAGCTTAACCACAAAAGGGGATGCGAGCAATGCCAGCATCCCCTTGCCTAACACTTGTTAATTAGTTAAGTTGATTCACCGCCCAAATTTCAGCATCGGCGGGAGTTTGAAACATTCTGGTTGGGCGGCCACTTCCTCGGCTAATCGTCATATACAAGTTGCCGGTAATCCGGCTTGTAGCCGATTCGACCACGATTGCCAAGCCCCGTGAAGGAAACTTAGCATCGCTATTGGTATAAATATGACGAGCTTCGCGATCGATCGCTTCTAAGGCTCGCATATCGAGAATAACCGCACTGTTTGGCCGATTGGCCAAGAGCCGTTGCATGACTGCTACATTTTCAGTCGCGTCAGCAGGCGTTTCTTGGGCTGCAGGGAGCGAGATGATCCATAAGATCCCACGTGGATCAAAGGAGAATTGCGCAGTACGGGTCTGCGCATCAATCTGGCGTGAGTACATTGTCATGCGAAAAGGCTCCGAACTAGGAACTATCATGCGAATACGACGGCGAAAACGGGGCCGTCAGTTGCAGCATTCGCTGATCACGGGTAGGATAAGCGCGGTTCATTGGTTCGAGGTTGACGATGCCAGATCATAGCGCTGCGGTGCGAGCATTTCACGAGGCGATTGGAATGGAGTTGCCAGATACCCCCCAACTACCATCTGTCGCTGTGCAAGCGTTGCGCCAAACATTACTTCAGGAAGAATATACCGAGCTCCAGGCAGCGATTGCCGCTGGCGATCTCGTGGCTATTGCTCAAGAAGCCGCTGATTTACTGTATGTTACCTATGGCCTATGCCTTGCCTATGGCATCGAGCTTAATGCGGTATTTGCCGAAGTGCATCGGGCAAATTTAGCCAAAACCACAGGCCCGCGCCGTGCCGATGGCAAACAGCTTAAACCTGCCGATTGGCAGCCACCTGATGTTGCAAGCGTCTTGGTGCAACAATCCAAAGCGTCGTTTGATGTCTAGGGTTCAGCAGATATGAACCGTTGCTGATCCTAGCGTATTTCGGTGCTGACGATAACCCCTGCAAGCAGGATTAACCCGCAGGATGTTTGCTCCCACCTTAATTGGCGCTTTGCTTGCTTAATGTGGGATAGCAGCGGCGTGATGTGGTATAGAAATTTTGGAAAGATAGTTGTGTATGGCTCAAATGCGCCAGTTTGATCGGGTGCTGGCTTTGCTCGTCGTTGGCCTATGTTTCTGGACGTTGCTTTTGCCAATGCCAGCCTTATCGAATGCCAATGCTCCTGCTGCATTGCTGCAATCGAGCTTGGCAACGCTCAACCAGCAGGCGGAACAACGCCAAATTGCGGTAACGGCGGCGGCAGTGCTTGATGGCGAGCGCGGTGATTTCGAGCAACGTGGCGTGCAATTAGCTCAACGTAGCCCCGACCAACAAGCTCAAGCGCGGCAAGCCTTGGCCGATGATGTGAATTTGCTGGCCCAAGCTTCATTGGCTGCTGAGCAAGAGCGCCAAGCCTTACAGGCCTACGATGCAGCCTTGATGGGCCAGACCCGTGATTTGGGGGCTTTGGCCGAAGAATTGCGTTCAGCTACGTGGCCAATCGTTGAGCAGCTTAAATTGTATCCGCCGCCGCTTGGCACGCGTGGCGATTGGCTAGCTCCAAACAGCGCGTATTTTCAAACCCGCGCCATCACCATCAGCACAGGCACTTTAGATCAAGCAACCCAAGCGGCAATCGAGGTTGGGCGGGCCAGTTATAGCCAGCGCCAATTACGCGAACTCGACCAAACTTATCGCCAATTGCTTGACCAGTATGCCCAAACCTTGCAACAAACCAGTGCTAGCCAAATAACCCAGCGCCCGTGGTGGCGTTGGGCTTTAGCCACCAGCTTGGCCTTGGGGTTGGCAGGCTTGTTGTGGTGGGTTTTGCGCCATGTGTTGGTCGCTGATTGGCTGCTTTTAGTTGCTGGTTTGGCCTTCGCTACGTGGTTTGGCTTCCCATGGCCATTGGCTGCGCTTGGTTTGCTGGCATTAGTTAGCTTGATTATGCTGCGTCCAAGTTTGGCAGCATGTTTGCCGTTGCTCGCGATTCCGCTCTATTATCGCGCTCGCTTGGTTGGCAGCCTCAGCTTTCCACTCAACGAAACTTTGTTTGGCATTAGCTGCGCAGGCCTTGGCTTGCATTTCGTTTGGCGCTGGTTTCAAGGCCAACGCCCTCAATTAACTTTGCTGAAAGCGCGCTGGTATTGGCCAGTTGTTGCGCTGGGGCTGGGCTTGGTGCTGGCTGCTGGGTTAAGCCTTAGCTCAAGCGGCTTGGTCGAACGCGCTACGGCCCTGCGCGAATTACGTCGCACCATCGTCGAGCCAACAATCTGGGCCTTGCTGGTGCTTGGTTTATTGGCGACCAACCGCGTCAAGCCGCAGAGCATACTTTGGAGCTACATCGTGATGGCGGCTTGGATCGCAGGCGATGGCTTGGTGCGCTTTGCCTTGGGCGAAGGCGTTTGGGCCACCACTGGCGTGCCCCGCTTAATTGGCCTGTTGCCAAGCTCGACCGCCCTCGGCGTGTATTTGGGTGCTGGCTTGGCTGGCAGTTTGGCCTTGGCCTTGAGCGCTGAATCGATGCAACAGCGCCAAGCTGCTTGGCTGTTGAGCCTGCCGCTCAGTTTTGGCGTGTTGTTGACCTTCACTCGCGGCGCATGGCTGGGCGTGATTGGTGCTGTTGCGCTGGTTTTGCTATTACAACGGCGTTGGCGTTTGCTGCTTGGTGCTGGTGGCGTGGCGGCTATCGGTTTGGTTGGCTTTGGTTTGATTCAGCCAAGTTTGCTAGCGCGAGTACTGCGACTGGGCGAAGGCACTGGCTCAGCCCGCCAAGAAATTTGGGCTTCGGCATGGCGCGCCGTGCAAGATCAACCGCTGTTTGGCTTTGGCTTAGATCAATTTGCCCACCTTGAGCCAAGCAGCTATGGCATTCCGCAAATTCGATTTTTGACCTTAGCCCATCCGCATAATGTGCTGCTTGATGTGTGGTTGCAATTGGGCTTGCTTGGCTTGCTGGTGGTTTTGGCCATGCTTGGTTGGCAAATCTGGCGCTGGCTGCACAGCAGGGTAGCTTTGCGTTACGTTGCTTTGGCCATGCTGGCCGATTTAGTCATTCATGGCATGCTTGACCAAACCATGCTCGGCGGTGATATGATATATCTCTGGTGGAGCTTGCTCCTTATCAGTGTGTGGCGGCCAGCCGCAACGGAGGAATCATGAGCGACGGTTTCTTTACTTTGCCCTGTCGAGTTATCTTGCCTGCTGAACAACGTGATCGGTTGGAGCGGCTGTGTCGTGCCCGTTCGATGGAAGTTAGCGATTTGGTCAGCGAATTAGTAGTGCAATATTTGGATGAAGTGCCCGATGCAGCCTTGGCCGAGCCAATTCCCGAGCCATATGCACCGTCGCTGAGCGAGCAATTGCGCCAAAACGAACGTGAATTGCGTCGTTTGCGCATGCGCCAAAATCAATTGGGCGCTTCAGCTCCTGGCTGGCTCGATAATTACGTGGCCGATATTGAGCGCGAAATTGCGGCACTGCGCCAAAAGTTGGCAGGGTAGGAACTGGGGATCGGTAATTGGGGGTTGGGGATTGGTTTTTTACCACGAAGGCTGATTTTCTAACTGAAAGCCTTGAACCCGATCCCTAGCCCCCGATCCCTGACCCCTAGAAAAGGATTTTTGATGAACATCTTATATCTCTTGCATGATCGGCTGCAAATTGCCTTTATGCTCTTTATGATCATTATTGGCATTTGGGGTTGTTTTATCTTTTTTACTGGGCGCTCGATCACTGGCGATTTTTGGGGCGCGTTGGTCATTGGCGAAGGTCTTGTGATTGTTGAGGCAATTGTGGGCATTTTGCTCTACATTGGCGGCGCTCGCCCACAGCGTGATCTGTTTCATATTTTGTATGCAGCAGTGGCGGTTATTTCGATTCCGGCCACGTTTGCCTTTACGCGGGGCCGCGATAATCGTTTTGAAGCATTAATCTATGGCTTGCTCGGCTTCTTTTTGATGGGAATTGCCTTGCGCACCCGCACTACCGCCTTGTTGGCAATGTAAGCCACCTTCAACCAGCTACAACTGCCCGCGTGCTCCACTAAATCGCTTAGTGGAGCACACGTGTTTTAGGCGAATGTGCGAACCTCAGCTGCTTGGTTTGGCCCAATTCATGGATCAATCGCCATTTGACTAGTTTTTCTAACTACGTTGAGACTATTCAATCAATACGCAATGAGTGTGGAATGAAGTTGAGCACGATGTTGCATGTTTTGCAACATGAGATCTGTATCTTGAAATTATCACTTAGTAACTGTAATTTCAGGAGGAACGATCAATGTTTCGACGCTATCCAGATAAGAAGACCCGTGAAACTGCTATCATCACCTTACTCAACCAATCCCCTAATGGATTAACTCAGGCAGAAATAGCCCGATTACTTGACTATCCAGCAAAAATGGTTATGGAAGATCTTCAACGGCTTGAAGATAAGGGTATCTTGCTTTGGCAGGATGAGCGAAATCGATTAGCAATCTTCAAAAGTGCCCCTCATTAAATTACTGTTTTTTTGCCATTGCTGTGCTAAGCTATCGTCGTTGTAGTAGGAGAGCAAACATATGCCTAAGAAAAACCATGATTATACCAAGATCATGGGGGTTCGTCAGTTAGAACGGTTCCTTCTTGAACGTCGAACTCCTATTCGTCAATCAGAATTGGCTACTATTTTTAATTGTAATCGGTCTACAATTCGTCTATGGTTGGTAGAATTAGAGCTTGATGATGTGCCAATTCGGCGAACTAAAGATCGTCGAGTATACATTGACCGCGCTAGCTATTTAATGTATGTTCGTTTATCGCGTGATGAAAGCCTTATTACCATGATTGCCCTACGTTTGATGCAACAGCATCTTCAACAATCAAACTTACATGGGCTTGAAGTAATGCATAAGTTGGGTATGACTCTTAGTCGAGGGGTTGCTAGCCTTGCAGGGGAGCATATCCTACAACAAACCGCGCACCAGCGTACGAGCTTACCGTCACTGAAAAGTAAGGCCCAACGGGCCTTAGAAAAAATTGGTGAGGCTTGGTTATCAGGGCGAAAAATAAGTTGGCGTTATCAGCCATTACGGGGTGTAAAAGCCTTCAATGAAGTATTTCATCCTTACATGATAGAACCGATTGCACTTGGCGGTTCTACCTATGTCGTAGGCTTTTCTGAGCAAGCTCAATCGCTTCGTGCGCGTAAAATCGAACGGATTATTTCTGTTCCCGTTATCGAAGATGAACATTTTGATGTTCATTCGACATTCGATCCGATTCAACTATTTGAGGGAGCGTGGGGAATTTGGTTCTCTCAAGATGAGCAGCCAATAACAATTAGCGTTCGATTCCAACGGCATGTGCGCCAACGGGTTCTTGAGACCCGTTGGCATCCTTCGCAGACAATTCATGAAGATGCATCTGGTAATCTTATTTGGCAGGCCGTACTTGACGATTGGACTCCAATTGTGCCTTGGATTCGGGGTTGGGGGGCGGATTGTGAGGTTCTGGAGCCAAGTGAATTGCGCCATGCCATTATTGCCAATCTTGAACGATCACAAAGCTTATATGGATTATCGAACAATCCTCAAAGTACTACACCAAATGATGATGTTCTCCGTACCTTATTAGGAGAATAACCCATGAATCCTTATTTACGCCCGTTTCAACAGCGTGTATTCAATCGCTTAACACAGCAGCAAAATGTCATTTTACAGGCCCCAACTGGAGCAGGGAAGACTCGTGCAGCAATTGCTGCTTTTGTTCAGAAACTCGCTGCTAAATTAGCAGTAGATTTCCCTTCACGCTGTATCTATGCTGTCCCAACCCGAGTTTTGACTGAGCAATTCTTTATTGAGTATGCCGATTTGGCCCAACGGGTTGATCGCAATTATGATCAAAAGTTACATCAGCAATTTGCTGAATTTCATCGTGAACCAATAACTAAACAAACGGGCGATCAACCAAACGATCCTCATTTTGAGGCAGCGCTTACTTTTTGTACTATTGATCAATTACTCGCTAGCTTTCTCGGTATTCCTTATGGCATTGGAAGTAAAAATGCGAATATTAATCCGTCGGCTGTAATTAGCAGTTACTTGGTGCTAGATGAGTTTCATCTGTATCCTGTTGATCGTGAACATCAACAATCTTTTGGGGCCCGTACAACTGCTTTACGCATGCTTCAATTGCTCCAACATCGCCAAATTCAACTTAGTCCATTTACATTAATGACTGCAACCTTTTCCAGTCAGTTGATACAAGAACTGGCAACTATTTTAAATGCATCAATTGTTAGCGTTCTTCCAGAAGTAGATTCCGAGGCGGAGTCCGATGAACTGGATCAATTAAATGCTAATCGTCAACGTATTTATGATATTCAAGCCCAGCCATTAACTGCTGATAGCGTCTTAGCATTTCATGAAACCCTTTCGCTGGTTATTTGTAATACGGTTAAACGTGCCCAACAAATCTATTTAGAATTACAAGAATCGACCAAAGGATCAGTCGAGCTATTATTGCTCCACAGCCGTTTTACTGATGTGGATCGAGCTTCTAAACAGCAATTGATTGCATCCAAAACCGGCAAAGAGGCATGGATAAATGGATTGGCATCACAACAAAATTTGATTATTGTTACAACCCAAGTTATTGAAGTTGGGGTTGATATTTCAGTCCTTCATCTGCATAGTGAGATTGCCCCAGCTAATAGTCTCATTCAACGAGCGGGGCGCTGTGCCAGATTTCCTGGTCAAAAAGGCTTTGTTCATATTTATCCTATTGCTCATGATGTGCAGGCTAGTGCTTATTTACCATATGATCGTGAAGAATGCCTCAAAACCTTGGATGCGTGTCAAAATTATCAGCATCAGCATGTAGGATTCCTTCAAGAACAAAGCTTAATTGATGCTGTTCATACTGAAAATGATCTGCAATTACTAGAATTGTATGCCCAAAATCGTGATCGAATTGATAAATCGATTGCCTCAGGTTGGGCTAAAGCTGAACGTGGGATCTCCTCACAATTAATTCGCAATGTAACCCAAGTTAATTTTGTGATTCACGATAATCCTAATTCTGCTCTGACGACAAATCCATGGGAATATCAAACCTTCGGAATGCGCCCAGCAAGTCTCATCGGAATATGGAAAAAACTTGAGAATACCGTCGAACAAGGCCCTCAAGCAGCAGATTGGCTTGAACATGATGACCAAAACATCATTGGCTATACTGCTAAATTACTTGATGTTGAACAATCGCTCGAAGATGAGCGAATTGAACCTCGTTATACATGGCAAGCGATTAGTAATCACAATGAGATTACAACTAGTATTGTGCTTGCTTTTCCACGTCGTTATGTGCAATATAACTCGGAAATTGGGATTATCTTTCGCGATGGGTCATTTCCTCAGCTTGAAGCGGTTTGGAATAGCATTTTTCAAAGTGATCTGCGAGTTTCCCAGCGTAAACAGTTCAATATAATAGAATATCAACAAGAAAGTTATTTTGAGCACATTCATGGCCTGTATCGTGCCTATCAATCACGCTTGATTGATGAAATTCAGTATGCTGCTAAAAAACTAGAGCAAATAATGCGCTTACCTCATGGTTTAATCGATCGCGCTATTCGATTAGCAATTGCTTGTCATGATCTGGGTAAACTCGGCGAAGGATGGCAAGAATTTGCTAAAAAATGGCAACACCTATTAATTACAACATATCCTAAGAAATATGAAACCTATACACCGCAAAAATATCCTTTTGCACATACAGATAGCGAAAAAGAGCATCGTCCATTACGCAATCTTATTGCCAAACCTCCCCCTCATGCGTGTGAAAGTGCTTTCTTAGCTCATACATTCATTGAATCTAGCCTAGGATTCTATGAAGATGAAGATCCTCAAATTGCCAAACTTGCGCGCGCAACCGTTGCTGCAATAGCTCGTCATCATGCTTCGTTTTCGCAAGAATATCAAGCTATTGATTTGATCAAGGAAGCTCAAACTACGCTTAATGATGTATTGGCACTTGTTTCACAAGGCCAAGCTTGGCAATTTGAGCTTGATTTATTAATAGAAACGATTCCATTTTCAGGTTCTCTAACGAGTCAGCAAATGACAACAATTGCTGCTGATGCAACACTCCAAACCAATCTCCATGAAGCATTTTGTTATTTTCTTATCGTGCGTATCTTGAGACTTTGCGACTGGCGTTCGTTCTTTTATACGCATAAGCATTAGGAGTTATCTATGCCGTTATATGATTTTTATATCGACAAACGTTCTGGTACCTCAGCTGATACCTTGTTAGCCGTCGGTTTTGCTGAGATTCTCGATACGCTTAGTGGTCAGGATGTTGAAATTCATGATCGAGGTTCACATTATCAACTTAGATCGCGGTTTGATCCTACAACAATTGTTGATAATATCGAACACCTTAATTTAATTCAGCCAATTAGTACTGATAAACAGCCAATTGTTGACGGATTTTCCTATGAACAGCAAAAAGCGCAACGTGATATCTATCGTAAGTTACTAAACGAATTACCACCCAAATTGCGTAATACTGATGCAATTCTCAATCAGGCTCCAGATTTGGTGGCGATTGCAGATCAAAAACCTTCATCTTTATTACCACTTTATCTGATCATTAATCAAATGAAAGTTGCAATTTCATTTAATCCACCAATTATTAATTGGAGAAATTTATCTATCCAACAAAAAAATACTATTCTCGAATTATTAATTCGTCTTTTTAGAATTACACCTAACCCATATCAAGCTATTGTTAAAGAATGGCAAATATTTGCTAAACAGCATAAATTAGATCAAACAATGACAATGCTCCAAGTGACAAATCCGACTGCAGGGAAGGGTGCTAATCGACCTAAATCAAATAGGCTTGATATTGGGAATATGGAAGAGTGGTGGGTTTTAGAATGGATTAAATTTCTTGGTTTTTTTGATTTGGCTCATCCTCAAGTAATTCGTGACAGTAAGGATCGAAAAACCTATATTATTAAACCAAAAGCGATTTATTTCCGTGAATTGCGCAAAATTGTTGATGCATTTCGCGAGGTTGCCTGGAGTAATAGCCCTGTCAAAATGGATGTGCAAAATATTTTACGCTTGCTTCAAGTATTGGTGAAAAACCAAAGGAATGCCTTAAGTAATACTCAAACCCACTCCAAACGTAAATACAAACCACCAAGCGACCTGATCGAAGGTTGTGAGGTAACTTTTTATAAAGATATGGGTAGTGCTTTTGCCGTAATGAATATTGCAGCCCTGAATATTCCTGAATGGATTCCGGCAATCGAAACTCTCGCTCAAGCCCATCAAATTGATTTAGTTCTCAAGGAACACCTTGCAGTTGTTCAAACTATTCGAGCCTATGATGGAGGTGAACGGAGTGAAGAATATAGCTTATTAGCATGCTATCGTGATTTTCTTTCAAGCCGTACAGTTGAGCCACTTTTAGATTTTTGTGCCTTATACGCGCCTTATCTTGGCCAAAAAATTGAACGTGGTGAAAAAACACAACGTTTCTCTGTTCCTACACTTACGGAGGTATTTTCAATGCAAAAACCACTTAATTCAATTATTAGTTCGATTGGATTTCAGAAAATTGCTGATGCAATTCGAAACTGTACTGTTACGTTGCAGTATAAAAAAGCGAAAGGAGAACGAGTCGCTTTTGAAATTCGGTATGGCCTAACTCAAGAACTTATTCGGCGATCAAATCATACCGATGATTTTATTGCTTCATTGACCGATTTTATTGCTAAATATAATACTGAAAGCGCTCAGAAATTTGAAACATCGAAAGGAGTTGATAAACGTTCACGTGTTACTCAAACCGATCTTGACGACATTATTGCATTGCTTGATGTGGGCTATAAATCCTCAGTTATTGCTCGCATGCTTGTAGCATATGGGAGTGCTCGCAAAGAACGTAAAATTAACGAAGCAGGATCAATATCCGAAGAAGTATAGGATTATATATTAGGAGTATCTAATTATGAAAAACCTTGGATCATTATCTATCTCAGCTGAAGCAATTATCGATATGCATTCACTTAATAATGAAGGTGGTGAAGGGAATCAAATTCAAACACGAATGGTTGATGTCGTTGTTCGTGATCAAGATAATAATCCACGAATTGAAAGCGTTAATGCTATTTCAGGCGATATGTTTAAGCATATTCAAGCCGAACACTTATTTCGGATTGCTCAATCAAATGATGTACTTCAGCTATGTAATGCTTGTAAGCGTTTTAATGCTAATCGAATCTCTGGTGATCCAACATTTATCGAGTTTATTAATAAAAAGAAACCTAAACCAGCAGAAGTCTTAGATTACCTCATCCAAGCATGTACGATCGATGATCTTGAAGGTATTTTGATTACCGAAGGTAAACAATCTGTTCCACGCAAGAGCGTTGTAGAATTTGGTTGGGTTGTTGGTCGGCCTGAAAGCACGCGTACTGGGCAGTATTTTCATGTCAAATATAATCCCGAAAAACCAGGCCAAGAAGGTGATAATCGTTCCGGTAACCAAGGACAAGCTATTTTTCATCGGCCTGCAAGCAGCGGCGTATATGCGCTGGTTTGTAATTTAGAGTTGGGAAGGATTGGTTATAACGACCTAAGTCAGCGTTATGTATTAAATGATGTAGAGCGCCTTGCCCGTTATCAAGCATTACTTAAAAGTCTCTTGTACACATTGATTCGACCAGCAGGTGCAATGCGTAGTGCTCAATTGCCCCATCTTGTTGATATTCGTGGAGTTGTTAGTTATAGCATAAGCACGATTCCTGCTCCAACATTTAGTGCAATCAATCCTCAATTTATCCATCAAAGTACGCAAGTAAAAAAGGCCTTGAACGCAGGTGAGGCTTTTGATGCTGTTACGGTTGAAGAGTTTAGCGACTTTGCAAGCCTCAGTGCCATCCTTGCTGATTTAATTACCAATAGTGAGCCACTCAAATTTGGACTACAAACAGGACGGTAAACGAGGAGGATTATCTATGTGGATGAGTGCATCATTTTTACCAACAAGTTTATTTAGTTTGCGTCCGGCGCTGGCTACAGCGTCGGGCGCTCAGAGCTTACTTGTACCAACACCATTTGCTATTAAGATGGCATTGGTAAGTAACGTGATTCAACTTTTTGGAATCGATCTTGGTAGTCACGTATGGCCTGCAATTCGTGATGCAGAGATAGCTTTAAAGTTACCAGAGCTTGTGGTTGTTGCTAAAACATTTATTAAAATTCAACGCCCTAAAAGATTTAAGCAAAATAATCAAGAAGAATTTATTCAAGCCCTTAACGATGGTCTATATCCGTTTAATCCTACAATTGCTTTTCGTGAGTTTGTGCAATTCGAAGGTGAGGTTGGAATTGCTATTAAAATTCATGATTCACAATACAATAAAATAATTGAATCAGCTTTCAAACATATTTCATATTTTGGTAAGCGTGGTGGTTTTTGGCAACGTCAAACTCAGATTGTATTGCTTGATACGCTCGATTATAGTTGGATAAACCTAACAATTAATCAAACCAGTATATTCATCCAAGGCACGCTGCAATTACTTGACGATTGTGGAAAAAAGCTTTCTTGGGAGCATGTAAATATCTATTCTGAAAAATCAATAAAAATTGATAATGATGAGCGTATTTTACGGCCTATTGTTTTACCCTATACCTTAACTCGTTCCAGTTACCGATATACAGTATATACACGGATTGAGGAGCCTCATTTATGAACCTTGCAGTTCATCATATTCGGGTACAAGCCAAGGCGATTGCGCCACTTCAGTTGCATGTGCATACTGGGGCGGCGTTACGTGGCGCGTTTTTTAATGCGCTTTGGGAGCGATTTTGTACCAATCATGCAGCCAAAACCTGTGTTGAATGTCCGTTGCTGCAGGCTTGTCCGGTGAGCAGTTTAATGGCTCCTCATCGCGATGATTCGCCGCGTGGTAATGATGTTCCGCGCCCATTTGCAATTCGGCCACCGCTGCATCATGCTGGCTCGTTCGCTCCCGATGAACAATTTGCCTGGGGCCTGACCCTGATTGGCCAATCAACCAAGCTTTTTCCTTATGTAGCAATGGCCTTGCAGATGATGGGCCAGAATGGGCTGGGCAAGCGGGTTGCCGCCAACGATTGGGAACGCGGGCGGTTTGTTGTCGAGCAGGTTGATGCAGTGCAATTGCTGTACGATCAGACTCAGCTCATTCAAGCTGCTGGGAGCCAACGAATTCAAACGCCCAACTTGCCGATGACTTGGGCCGATGCTGAAAAAGTTGCACAAACGCTCTCAACTACGAACATCAGGCTGCATTTTATGACACCAATGCGAATTATCGAGCAAAAAATATTGCTCAAAGTACCCCAGTTACGGCCAATTGTTCAACGCCTCACCGAGCGCCACGATGGTCTAGCCCGCGAACATGGCAGCGAACCATTTTCCTACGAACAGCGTCAGGCGTTGCTCAACGCAGCTGCCACGATTAAGCTTGTTCAAAACGATACGCATTGGGTCGAGCTTGATAGTTATTCAGCACGCCAGCGACGTAAAACCCCAATTGGCGGCCTCGTAGGGAGTGCCGAGTATAGCGGCGATCTGGCGTTGCTTTTGCCGCTGTTGGTCTGGGGCAGTGTCATTCAAGTTGGCAAAGATACCACCAAAGGCAACGGCGTTTATCGAATTTCATAACCAATTCTGGAGTATCCGATGGAATTAATTGTCCATGAACGAGGCACCTTTATTCAAAAACATCAAGGTCGCTTGCGCGTCATGCGCGAAAAAGAACGCTTGGCCGAAGTTCCATTGCTGATTCTCGATCAAGTGATTATTGAATCGTATGGCGTTGGCATTTCATCCGATGCAGTGCGGGCTTGTGCTGAACACGGAATCCCGATTCATTTTTTGAGTAGTACCGGTACTGCTTATGCCTCGCTCTACAGCGCTGGATTAACTGGCACAGTCCAAACTCGGCGTGCCCAACTCCAAGCCTTTGAAAATGAGCGCGGAGCGTGGCTGGCTCGGGCTTTCGTCGCTGGCAAATTAGAAAATCAGCATAATTTGCTGCGCATGATGGCCAAATATCGCAAAACTGCTGACCCTGCTTGTTTTGCCCGCGTTCAACCGATCATTGCCGAAATACGTGACCATATTATTGAGGCCGAGCGGATACTGCCTACGCAGCTTGAGCAGATTCGACCAACGCTCTTGAGTATCGAGGGTCGGGGTGCGGCTCGCTATTGGCTTGGAGTCCGTGAATTATTGTTGTGTGATCTCGATTGGCCTGGGCGCGAAACCCAAGGCGCACGCGATCCGCTGAATAGTGCCTTGAATTATGGCTATGGCATTTTGTATAGCCAAATTGAACGCTGCTTGGTGTTGGCTGGGCTTGATCCCTATGGCGGTTTTATGCACACCGATCGGCCAGGCAAACCTTCTTTAGTGCTCGATTTGATTGAAGAATTTCGCCAAACTGTGGTTGATCGCACGATTTTGGGCTTGGTGAATCGCAAAATGGCAATTGAGCAAGATGAAACTGGCCGATTAAGTGAGCATACCCGTTCGATGATTCGCGAGCGCTTGTTTAAACGCCTAGAAGCCAGCGAACCCTATGAGACGAAACGGGTCAGTTTACGGGTGATTATGCAATCGCAGGCTCGTCATCTGGCAACCTTTGTCCGTGGCGATCGCGAAACCTACACCCCCTTTATTGCAGCGTGGTAGCCCATGCGAACCTTACTAATCTACGATATTGTGGATGATCGGATTCGCACCAAAGTCGCCGATTTATGCCTTGATTATGCCCTGCAACGGATTCAATATAGTGCGTTTATGGGCGATATTCCACGCACCCTGAGCGAAGAATTGTGGCTCAAAATTAGCAAGTTGGTCAACAATCAAGAACATTCGATTGAACTGATTCCAATTTGTGCCAAAGATTGGCTTGAGCGCCGCAGCTCATCAGGCAAGCCCAAACCAGCCGCCCGTACTGTCGACGATGACGACGATGGCTGGGGTGCAAGGAGTAGTGATGATGACTGATGACACAGGCTATTTTCTCGAAGTTACCGACATTAAACAGCATCGCATTTGTCCAAGAGTCGTGTTTTATCGCTATTGTTTGCCACGAGTGCGGCCAATAACTGGCAAAATGGCGCTTGGCATCGAGCGCCATCGTGAAGAAATTGGCCGCGAAGAACGGCGCTCGTTAAGAGCCTATGGTTTGACGAGTGGCGAGCGCCAGTTTGATTGCTTGTTGCGCTCAACCCGCTATCGACTGGTTGGGATGCTCGATTTAATCATCATCACGGAGAATGAATGTATTCCAGTTGAATACAAGCTCTCTGAACGCATGCCTGGCAGCCATGTCAAAGCCCAATTAGCTGCCTATGCGTTGTTATTGACCGAACAATTGCAAAAGCCGGTTCGCCGTGGATTTAGCTATCTCTTGCCATTACGGAAGGCAGTTGAAATTCCATTGGGCCAACGGCTCTTGAATGATGTTGAGCGGAGCATTGAGCACATTCATCAGATGATTGCCCATGAAGCGATGCCACCAGCCCCTAAGCAACAGGCAATTTGCGTTAATTGTGAATTTCGCCGCTTCTGCAACGATGTGCTTTAGTTTTTTTTGCCCAATCCAAAGCGAAATTCGCAACTCGATTAATTGAGGGATGATTTTGGGCCATTTTGAGTGGTTAATCGTTTTGATGAGCTGATATAGCTGATTGCAAAGCCCTAACGCTGTTTCGCAACTCTCCCCGTTTTTTGCCCAAAATGCGAGTTGCGAAACATCCGTAGAATCGAGTATGATACCGTGAGTATTGAGCTAAAACTGAATCGCTACCGTTGCCGCTGCGGCCTAGAATGCAGCCTACGCAGGATTTACCTCGGCGCAAGCGTTTAGCAAATCGGCGAATTCAATTATTCGATCCGCCCAGAGGATACTGAAACGTTCAAACAACTGATAGCGCTTGCCATCGCTGTATTAATTCAATTATTCGATCCGCCCAGAGGATACTGAAACAATGTAGGCGGTTTTCAATGGCCAAGGACGAACAATTCAATTATTCGATCCGCCCAGAGGATACTGAAACAATCGACCATTGTGATTGAGGAAGATCATCGCGAAATTCAATTATTCGATCCGCCCAGAGGATACTGAAACATGGGCAACCAATGCAACGTTGTGGATGGGGCAATATAATTCAATTATTCGATCCGCCCAGAGGATACTGAAACGCGCTGCGAAAGCCTGAACCTCTATGACTACAACATAATTCAATTATTCGATCCGCCCAGAGGATACTGAAACGCTGCTGGAGCGGCGAACGTGCCGCTGGCAAGTAGAATTCAATTATTCGATCCGCCCAGAGGATACTGAAACTCAGCAGCGCGGCCTTCCTGTGCCATCTGTTGCGCAAATTCAATTATTCGATCCGCCCAGAGGATACTGAAACGCCAATTGGGCATCAACGTGTATGACTATGTGCGTGAAATTCAATTATTCGATCCGCCCAGAGGATACTGAAACACCTAGGAGGGGTATAGCACCATGGCAAAGCGTTTAGAATTCAATTATTCGATCCGCCCAGAGGATACTGAAACAAGCACGGCGCTATGCGCAACTGATTGCATCTGCAAATTCAATTATTCGATCCGCCCAGAGGATACTGAAACAGTTGAACGGCGCGGCCAATTCACCAATAACATAAATTCAATTATTCGATCCGCCCAGAGGATACTGAAACTAGGCTTGAGAGTGAATGATAGGAACCTGATAGCTTAAATTCAATTATTCGATCCGCCCAGAGGATACTGAAACGCGCTATCGCGAAGGCGAGACGGTCTATGTTAAGGAAATTCAATTATTCGATCCGCCCAGAGGATACTGAAACTGTCAAAAACTGACTTGTTTATGGCAATCGGGGTTAATTCAATTATTCGATCCGCCCAGAGGATACTGAAACTCCGCAATATCGCCAATCAAGGCGATGACAACAATATAATTCAATTATTCGATCCGCCCAGAGGATACTGAAACTTTTGGAGTGCCACCAAACCATGCATCGCCTTGAATTCAATTATTCGATCCGCCCAGAGGATACTGAAACAACGCCTCGATCGCCGCGTTGTCTAATTCGTCTAAGAATTCAATTATTCGATCCGCCCAGAGGATACTGAAACTCGGTTAGTAAGGTTGCATACTCCAGTGCGCCGTTGAATTCAATTATTCGATCCGCCCAGAGGATACTGAAACGTAATTGGGAATACGTCGATAGCACAGGCCTTGCCGAATTCAATTATTCGATCCGCCCAGAGGATACTGAAACAAAACGCGGTAGCTAGTGAGCTGATGGAAGCCATTAATTCAATTATTCGATCCGCCCAGAGGATACTGAAACATAGACAGGACTAGAGTTTATAGACATGGTTGAGAATTCAATTATTCGATCCGCCCAGAGGATACTGAAACTTCACGGTTTCATCTTTTGAACAGTAATCAGCTAAGAATTCAATTATTCGATCCGCCCAGAGGATACTGAAACAAGATGGCCTTGTCTATCCTGACTTTGATCCGGCGAAATTCAATTATTCGATCCGCCCAGAGGATACTGAAACTGCTGAATGATTCAATTCTAATCAGCGAGCTAGAATTCAATTATTCGATCCGCCCAGAGGATACTGAAACCAGGCATGACTCGCGGGCAACTGGAAGATGCATTAATTCAATTATTCGATCCGCCCAGAGGATACTGAAACGCCAAGCGAGTGGACACATACAAACCTGCCGAGCAATTCAATTATTCGATCCGCCCAGAGGATACTGAAACTTGAACGCATCAATGTGAAGGCCAACCCCGCGCTAATTCAATTATTCGATCCGCCCAGAGGATACTGAAACATGATGTGGTATTCGACACGATGTTGGACAAAATCTAAATTCAATTATTCGATCCGCCCAGAGGATACTGAAACGCATTGTGGGCATGAGCTTGACGATGATTACTTGGCAATTCAATTATTCGATCCGCCCAGAGGATACTGAAACACATCTTCGACGGCGTAGAGCAAAGCAGTAGTGGAATTCAATTATTCGATCCGCCCAGAGGATACTGAAACGTGTGACCGCCTGCTAGGTACGCCTTGTATTTGGCGAATTCAATTATTCGATCCGCCCAGAGGATACTGAAACTAAGCAGGCTGACGAAACCCGTAGTCGATGGGCAAAATTCAATTATTCGATCCGCCCAGAGGATACTGAAACGTCACGATCACCACACCTTCGATGTAGCGCTCGAATTCAATTATTCGATCCGCCCAGAGGATACTGAAACAAATGGCTGACGCTCATCGGGTCGCACGCGTGGCTAATTCAATTATTCGATCCGCCCAGAGGATACTGAAACAATCTTGCCACAGCACATAGCAGCGGTGGATGGTGAATTCAATTATTCGATCCGCCCAGAGGATACTGAAACAACCGCAGCGGCTATGGGCAGTATTCGTGGCGATAAATTCAATTATTCGATCCGCCCAGAGGATACTGAAACGTTTTGACAATCAGCCATTTGGGGTCAGCAAGCCAGAATTCAATTATTCGATCCGCCCAGAGGATACTGAAACCCAACGGGTGCATGGTCGTGCGCAGCGTGGATGGAAAATTCAATTATTCGATCCGCCCAGAGGATACTGAAACTATGTCAATTTGACCGATCAAGGCTTGCAAGCGGGGCAATTCAATTATTCGATCCGCCCAGAGGATACTGAAACTCGCCACCACGGCAACGCGGATTGACGCTACCCGCAATTCAATTATTCGATCCGCCCAGAGGATACTGAAACAATTGAAAGATGCGTTTGAAACGGACTTCGTCTTAAAAATTCAATTATTCGATCCGTCCAGAGGATACTGAAACAAGGGTTTTGTTTTCGGTTTCGACACACGGTCGGATTATTTCAATTATTCGATCCGTCCAGAGGATACTGAAACAGTGGTACAGCAGGCACAAGGGCTAAATTAGTGAATTTCAATTATTCGATCCGTCCAGAGGATACTGAAACAACCTACTACCCGCCGATCAAGGGCGCGGTCATTCATTTCAATTATTCGATCTGATGTGGTCACGATTTAATGGACAATCGTTCTTATCCGCTCCACGCTGCTTCAATCATCGCGGGTGTTTGGTAGCCTAACCCCGAATGCAGTCGTTGGCGATTGTAAAAAATTTCGATATATTCGA
>NZ_PUBZ01000125.1 GCF_003205875.1 Herpetosiphon llansteffanensis | reverse complement strand
AATATGTGAGAGGCACCGTCGAGACGAGGCGGATAACTGGGGTGCTGTGGAGGCCGTGTGAACGGTAGAGCAGACACTCACAGAAAGCCAAGCGATCATCGGTTGCCGCGCGTCGGCAGGACGCGGGCAGGCCAGAGAATGGCAGCCAGACAGGCAGAACTGGACAATGCTGCGAGCGATTGCGAACTGAAGAAGTCGTCAAGTAGGGTGCATGGCCAAGGACAAACAATTTGGTACGTGTCGAGGTGGTTGTGCCCCACGCTGCTCCATCCCGAACCAGGCCGTGAACGCGACACACACCGAGGCTACTGCAGCACCCGCTGTGGGAACGTAGGGGGATGCGTACCATTCCAATGAACCCGCCACTGAGTCAAAAACTCAGTGGCGGGTTTGTGTTTAAGCTTAGTTTACAAAGATCAGCATCGAAGCCTGTTGATCAACCACTGTTTGCAGCGCATCACGCACAATTCGTACACAAAATGTTGGTTTTGCTTCTGGAATCGTTAGTGGTTGCAGCTCATGGAGCATTGTAACGCATTCTTGTACTGTCCAATAGCCAATTCTACAAACCGGATCAAGCGCCTGCGTAAATGGCAATTGCTCTGAATCACGCTCAATTCCACGTCCTTCGAGCATAAACATCCACAATCTTTCAAAGGCTGGTGAGCAATGTACTGCCAGCCAAGACTTACAATCCCAATAGTGCTGAATAGAAACCCGATTACCATTAGCTGGTGTCGTAATGGAATGGTTTTCGGCAAAATTACCAAAAAATTCCATCACAAAATCATCGACCAACGCCGCTTGTTCGCTGGTTGTAGCTTGCAATGCTGCTACACCATCGCGCTCAACCTGCTTGGCAAATCTCGAAATATCCTCAGAAAATTCATTGGGATATTCTATACATAGATTTTCAAGCCAAATCATGAACAAATCAAGATGTTGAAGAATCAGCGTGCTTAGTCCTTCAGGTGGTGCATATTCAAAATAAACTCGTGTACCCATCGTTTCTCCTCATAAATTAGACGGCTCCTACTATAGCATTGCAAGCTCCCATTCAATTAAGCCTTATGGCCGAATATTGCTAAGCAAAATGCTCAACTAATATCACAATCCCCCTTGACAAATGCAAAAGTATTGATACTATATATCCATACGTTCCGTTGGGGAGTAGCCACCTGCATCAACAGGGTTTGCAATCGTCAATCCAGAAGCAATTTCTCGGTTGCAAACAATACGCACTGCGTAATTTGGTCAGACCAACATTGGCTTTGATTGCCGTGTTGGTTTTTTTGTGTCGACCAACCACGGCCTTGCAGGAGGCGATTTCACAATGGATACGATGGTTTGGATGTGGATTGGCTTTAACGTCTTCGTTTTGGCCATGCTGGCGCTCGATCTTGGCGTGTTTCATCGCTCAGCGCATGAGGTTTCTATCAAAGAAGCAACCTTGTGGAGCGTGGCTTGGATTGGCTTAGCAGCGCTTTTCAACCTCGGGATTTACCTCTTTTGGCAGCAGCTCGTTCCTACAAGTAGCTATACCAATGGCGAAGCAGCCTTAGCCTTTATGACCGGCTATCTGATTGAAAAATCGCTCAGTATCGACAACATTTTTGTGTTTGTGCTAGTGTTCGGTAGCTTTGCTGTGCCAGCCAAATATCAGCATCGTGTGTTGTTCTGGGGTGTGCTTGGGGCTTTGCTGATGCGTGGAGCCATGATTGGCGCTGGCGCGGCCTTGATTCGCGAATTTCACTGGGTTATCTACATTTTCGGCGCGTTTCTGATTGTGACGGGGATCAAGATGGCATTCCATCAGGAGCAAACGCTTGATCCAAAGAACAATATTTTGGTGCGCAGCTTTCGCCGTTTGATGCCAGTGACCGATGAATACCACGAAGATAAATTCTTTGTGCGCAAAGCTGGCGTTTTGATGGCAACCCCGTTGTTCTTGGTGCTGTTGATGATTGAAGCGACCGACTTAATCTTTGCTGTCGATTCGATTCCGGCGATCTTTGCAGTGACCCAAGAGCCGTTTTTGGTCTATACCGCGAATGTATTTGCGATTTTGGGCTTGCGTTCGCTCTACTTTGTGCTTGCTGGTATGGTGCACAAGTTCCATTATCTCAAGCTTGGTTTGGCCTTTGTGCTCAGCTTTGTTGGCATCAAGATGCTCTTGGTCGAAACCGCATTCAAAATTCCTTCAGGGATTGCGTTGGGTGTGGTGGCCACGATTATCGTCGTGGCGATTGGCGCTTCGTTGATTCGCGCTAAGCGTTTGGAATCTGTCAAAAGCTAAACGTTGATTGAGCAAGGCCGTGGGTTTATTACAAACCCACGGCCTTTTTTGGTTTATTCGGCTAATGCGTAGACCAAACCTTGGCTGTAGTAGGTGCGTAAGTCGACGGTCAATAAGCCTAATTCTGGGCTGGTGGCGACGATTGGCACCGCATTCCAGCCAGCAGTTGGGTTGGCTGGGTTGTAAACCAAAACAGTTGGGCCATTGCTGCCGAATGCGCTTGGATCGTAGCTCAATTGCGCGTACAATGGCGGATGGTTGGCAGACCAAGCTAATAAACGTTTATCGCGAATCAAATATGGTTGAATCAACATTGGCCATTGTTTGATTGTGTAATTTTGGAGATTGTTCAGGTTTGTACATAATGGCGCTGGTTGATAGACGGCTATCGTTGTGCCTGTAATATCATCAGCAACGTGGGTTTGGACATCGAGACCAATGCCGCCATCAGCAATGGGGGCATGAATTTCGGCGGTTGCTGGGCCAAAACCACCAGCAATTTGATACCAGGTGGCAATTGGCGTGTTGAAATCGCTGCTATAGGCATAAATATAATTGTGATAGCTGCCTAAGCCCGCAATTTCGTCAGCTCGTAATTGGAACGTCGTGCCAAAACTACCAGTGCTGCTAATATCAAGCCCGGCAATCGTGCGGCACTTGCCACCAGCAGGGCAAAATGCTAAGTTTACTTTTTTACCATGAACGCCACATTCTTGTCCTTTGACCTCAATCGCATTAATTTGTGGCAGTGTACTCGCACTGTTAAGCACTGGCTTGATTTGTAAATTGGCAACCCAACGCTGATTTACTAGGCTAAAGTCGTTTTTGTCGGCTAAGATATTTTGGGTTGGGTAGATTGAATAGACGGTTTTATTTTGCCAATCGCGAGCCAAAATCAAGGCGCGATCTTTGGCCGGGGTATTAATGCCAAGCCATGCTTCTTGTTTGTTGGCTTGCAGCGTGCCCTGATCAATAATCCGCTGCGGGCTGGCTAAATCGCCTTGGATGCTAAACCCAAGGGCTTGATTATCGCTGGCTCCGTTATATTCAACGACGCTGCTGTTGCCTTTGGCGCTGTTGGGCATGAACGTAACAATTGCCGTGCCTTGGGGCTGCATAATGCTTGGCGTGCTGCTTGGCACTAAGCCATAGAGCATTTCCACCGTTTTCCAATCATTAAGCCCATACATTAAATCCTGTGGCGTTTGATCGCAATGATAGGCCGTGCGTGAATTACCCCGCAAGTTACTGGCGCTATAGTGATACGACATCAGCGAATTATGGTTTGTCCGATCGCGTGGCATCTCAGCACTAAGGTCGTTACTGGTTGAACTACAATAGGTATAATTGGCAGTGTTCAAATCGGGGGCATAGCCATCGTGTAGGCCCAAAATATGGTGGCCAAGCTCGTGACTGATCGTTTGGCTCCCAGCAACATCTGACCAGAGGCCACAACGGGCGTTGATGCCATTCCACAAGCGCCCAAGCATAATGGCGGCGGGCACGAAATGAACTTTGCCTGCTTGGGTGTTGACGGTGCGCAAGCTATTCTCAAAGCCACCGAGAAAGGCCGTTGGCCGATACTCGTTGCTGGCCAAAATCCGAATATCAGCGTCGTTCCAATGCTCGCCATTGGTATAGACCGAATATTGTTCAACCCAAACTTGGCCTTGGGTCGCTTGATACAAGGTTTGGCTGGTTTCTTGGAGCGCGGTTTCGAGCACATCCTGCATGGCTGTATAGGTCAAATCTTTGCAGGTGCTGCCTTCAGCTTGACGTAAAAGATCTTGCTGGCCTGGCTGCCATTCGAGTGAAACAATTAAATGAATACTTTCAAAAGGGCTGCTCGCATTCGCAGCATTTGGTTGATTTGGGGTCATCAGCAGGGTCAAACATAAACTGCTGATAATCACTAAGCCAATTTTGCGCCAAAACATACACTCAACTCCTTTAATTAATGCGTGAAAAGAGCGTTACATCTGTTGTATACCTAAAGACGTACGTGCGGCTAAATTCTTTCTGTAGGAGGTTGCTATGACTGTCCTCGATGCTGAGTTTGCGAATCTCGCACTCTTATTGGTATTTGAACCGTTTGATCCTGCACTTTGGCCGCTGATTGCTCCCGCCGAACCAAGCGTCGCCCAATTGCAAGCCTCTGGTTGGTTGCAAACTGCTGCCGATGGCTGGCAGATTCCTGCTGAGCGTCGCAAACAACTTCAATCTGAGCCAGCAGAGTTGCGGGCTGCGTATCAGCAATTAATTGCTGCTGAATTGGCCCATGCTGCCCAAAACCCTGCGTTG
This sequence comes from Herpetosiphon llansteffanensis, assembly GCF_003205875.1. Classification (GTDB taxonomy): domain Bacteria; phylum Chloroflexota; class Chloroflexia; order Chloroflexales; family Herpetosiphonaceae; genus Herpetosiphon; species Herpetosiphon llansteffanensis. The sequence continues at coordinate 178,143 of NZ_PUBZ01000125.1, read as the reverse complement.
GCAACCCGTTTGTTTGCCGATCTGCGGACGTTTGCTGAATTGCTGATTCGCCAAGCACCCCATGAATTAGCTGATTTGGTCAGCCAAATTCCCGCCGATTTAGCGCCAACCACCACTGATCGTCAGCTCTTGGAGTATTATCGTGGCCTCGCCGCTGGCCTGCGTGATCAATATGCAGAAGCATGTACGTTGCTCAGCCAATTATTGGCGCAACCAGATCTTGAGCCGATGATTCGCGGGCGGGCGCTGAACTCCGATGCCACGTTTGCGCGCTATAGCGGTAATTATGATCGGGCTTTGGCTAATTATCAGGCTAGTTTTGCGCTTTGGGAAGCCCAAGCTGATCCGGTGCGTCAAGCCTATGTGCTGCTGAATGAAGGCAGTTTGCGCTACCATTTGCAAGAATATCGCGCTGCTGAGCGCTGCTTGAATAGTAGTTTAGCGACCTTGCAAGCGCAAAATCTGCTCTACCCTCAAGCCTTGGTGCGCATCAATTTAGGCTTGTTGGCCCGCGATCGCGGCAATTGGGCGCAGTCGTTGAGCCATTTTGAGCAGGCCGAAGCCATTTTGCAAGCAGAAAACGCCACCGATTTCCTTGGCCGAATTGCCAATAATCTTGGTGAATTAGCCTTGTTGCAAGGCCAATATGCGGCAGCACGCCAGCATTTTGAGCAAGCCTTGGCGCAGATGAGCAGCCGCGTCTATCATATCGATGCTTATTTGAATTATGGCTTGGCTTGGCATGTCGAGGGCATGTTTGAACAGGCAGAAAGCGCCTATCGCCAAGCGCTTGATTTGGTTGAAAGCGTTGAGCGCCAAGAAATTGCGGCTTTGGTATGGTTTCGCTTAGGCCAAGTTGCGGCGGCGCGCAATGATCATCAACAGGCTGAGCAGCATTATTTGCAAGCAATTGAGTTGATTGAGGCGATGCGTGCGCCAATTTTGGCCGAGAGCCTGCAAATTAGCCTAATGGGGCGTTGGCAACAAGTGTACGAAGGTGCGATTGCGGCCTATCTGGCCCAAGCTAAGCTTGAACAAGCCTTTTTGATGGCTGAAAAAGCACGGGCGCGGGCGCTCAACGATTTACTTGCCCGCAATGGCCAAACCAATCAAGCGTTTGGCACGATTCCCAATCTTAGCGAGTTGCAACAGGGCTTGGCGCAGGGCAGCCTGATGCTCGATTATATGACGATTGGCGCAGTGGGGCCGGAGGCAAGTCTGTTGGCGGCATTGCCAGCAACGGCCAAGGCTTTGCGCAGCTTGTTAATTCAACCAGCAGCAACCTGGCTGTTTGCAATTACGACCGATGAAGTTCAAGCCTTCAATTGCCAGCTCGACCCAAATATTCTCTTGGCAACCTCGCCGTTTCAGTGTGATGGGCGGCGCTTTTTGCGTCCAGCGATTTTGCAACGCCTAGCCCAACGCCTCCTAGGCCCAGCCCAAAACTTCTTGCACCAAGCGCAGCATGTGCTGGTTGTGCCGCATGGCGCTTTGCATCATGTGCCGTGGAATGCACTCTTATTGGGCGAGCTTGGGCTTGATCTGCCAACAACGACGATTCCGAGCGCTGCCAGTTATTTGCAATTGAGCCAACGTCAACCAAGCCAGGCAAGCGAGCCATGTGTAGCCCTGAGCTATGCGGGTGGAGTTGAGCCAGCTTTGGTGCATACCCATGCTGAGGCCGCAGCGGCGGTAGCGGCGCTTGGTGGCCAGCATTATCCGTTGCCAGCGTCAAATATCGCGCAACAGCTTGAGGATTATCGCATTGTGCATATTGCCTGTCATGGCGTGTTTGTGCTCGACCAACCATTGGCCTCGTGGCTCCAATTTGGCCCCAATCAGACAGTTTCGGCCTTGGATATATTGACCAACTGGCAGTTGGATGCTGATTTGGTGGTGTTGAGTGCTTGCCAAAGTGGCGTGAGCGAAATTGTGCGTGGCGATGAACCGTTTGGCTTGGTACGGGCGTTTTTAGCGGTTGGCGCACGGGCGGTTTTGGTTACGCTCTGGCCAGTTGACGATGTGGCAAGTGCTGTCTTGATGAAGCTATTTTATCAGGCATTGCAAGCGGAATTTGAGCCAGCAGAAGCACTTCTACAGGCAATTCAACAGATTCGCAGCATGCCGCAAGCACAGGTAAGCATCCCGCTTGCTCCAAGCCAGCAGGGTGAATACCCGTTTGCCGATCCACATTATTGGGCGGGCTATCAGTTGATTGGGGTTGGCAACTCGATTTCTAAAGTTAAGCCAGCAACATCTGCTGCCTGAACATCGCTAAAGACTGCTTCGCCCCAAACATCGGTTTCGCTGCTTTGGCGGCCTGATGCGGCGATCAAATGTACGCCAATCTGGGCCAAATCGGGCCATTCGCGATCGTGGAGTTGCACTTGCACCCGCACGCGGCAAACATTTGCTTCAGCAGGGTAAATTGCCAACTTGATTTCGCGCAATGGCTGAATGCTGGGTGTGAAGGTCAATTGCAATGGCTGATTGGTTTCGCCGCGCAAGGCTGGCTGGGCTGGTTGCAATGCGGCAAATCCATCGAGCAAGCTTTGGTTGAGGCTGATGTGAATATTCTTGCCAACCAAAGCTAGGGCTGCCGAAACCCGCTCGTACCAACTTGGCGCTTGCTGCAAAAAGCCTAAATCAGGTGCTGGCACTGGCAAATCGTTGTCGACGGAAGTAAACGAGCGATCGAGAGCGGCGAAATATTCAGCGCAACCGACACAGGCATCTAAGTGTTGTTGAATACTTGGTGGTAAGTATTGCTGGGCAATGCGCTGGTTGCGCTCAGTATAGATGGCCAGTTGATCGCAGCATGTGTCGCATGCGTGCTGATCAACTGGCGCGACCAAGGTTTGTACCAAATGCTGCATGGCATTCTGGCTCCAGTTTGCTTGATTCATAGAACGTTCCTACTACAACTAATCAGCGGCTTCAGCATGGAGACGCATGCAAGCGCCGCGACCTATCCTTCTTCGACAAATTCGCGCAAGCGGGCGATTAATGCAGGATCGCGGCGCAAGGCTGCCAAATTTTTGGCGCGAGTCACTTGAATGTGCGAGGCCAAAACCGGTTTTTGGGCTAATTCACTTTCGGTTTGCGCCAGCAGATCATCATTTTGCTCGCTGAAATAGCGGCCAACCACAACCCGCCGCGAACGGGCGCTAAGCGGCCCTGCATCGATTACCTCAGTTAGGATACCGCGCAGATCATCGAGTTGCAAGGTTTCGATCGGCGCGGCCCATGGCCCGTGTTCTGCATCGGGCATGCTGGCACGGCGGCGATGTTCAGGCCGCCGTAGCTCGTCGAGCACCGTGCGGCGCACAATCTGCATACACCATTCGCGGAAGGTGGCCGGGTTTTGGCATTGGCCAATATTGCGATGAATTTTAATCAAGGCTTTTTGGGTACAATCCGTGGTAATAGCATCGCCATCGGGGTACGCATGCAGCATGGCATAGGCCACGCGATACAGCATATGCCAAAGCGTCGTATAGGCCTCATGTTGGGCCAGCGAATCTTGTTCAAAGCACGCCGTATAGAGAGCTGTGCTAGTCATAGTATCGTGCATCCAATCCTCCTAATACACCTTGGTTATGGTTTCGAGGGCTGTGTTGCTACGCATCAACCATTGGTTACGTTGCGAACCAAGCTTTCATCTGCCCACCAGTGTTCCAATTTCACACCCAATCTCGAACGAGCGACCTAGCCTAAAAGTCCCCATTTTATCCTAGGCTCTTGATTTATTGCTGAGTTTGAGGCAAATTTAACCCCAAGGGATGAGATAGTAGTAGCAAATCTGCTACTTTGGGGGGATATTGGCATCACCCATAATTATTGCTTGCGTTGCTGATGCCATGCGACACATAACCAATCCATGCGGAGGTTCTCATATGGTAGGTGCTGCACTTCGGCCAAAACCAACCATCGTCGCTCCAACCCAGGCCAAAGTTATGGTGATTGAAGATAACGTTGATAGTATGAACTTGGCCTTGTTGCTGCTGCGCGAGCGGGTTCAAGTAGCCTATTGTAATGCTCGCGCCTCTGGCGATGCCTTTTTCAATTGGTTGAGTTCGCCGCAAGTTCAACAAAACCCCTCCTTGGGAATGCTCGATCTGATTTTACTGGATATTCGCATCCCGCGAGAGAATGGTTACATGGTGCTGCAAAAGTTACACGTCTTGCCCGATTTCAAGCGCACCAAAATTGTCGCCATGTCGGCCTATAACAGTCGCGAAGATGTTGAAAAGATGCGTTTGGCTGGCTTCGATGGGTTTGTAGCGAAACCGGTCTCAGTTAAAACCTTCCCCGATTATATTGAGCGGATTTTGCGTGGCGAAACGATTTGGGATTTGTATTAAACCACGGGCTGATTCCTCACGTAGCATAGCCTGTACGATCTAGCTGGGGAATTGGCGATGGATTATGATCTGATTGTGATTGGCGCAGGCATTGCAGGTTTGTCTGCCGCCGCCCTCTTAGCCAACGATGGCTATCGCGTGCTCGTACTTGAGGCGCATATCGAGCCTGGTGGCTGTGCTTCTTCCTATCAACGTAAACGCCCCAATGGCGATCAATATATTTTTGATGTTGGCGCAACCGTCTTTGCTGGTTTTCGGCCTGGCGGTGCGCATCATTGGCTTGGCCAAAAATTGGGCTTAAGCTGGCCGATTCAGCCACTCAACCCAGCCATGGAGGTCTGGTTACCCGATCTCCGCGTAACGCGTTGGGGCGATGAACGTTGGCTTGCAGAGCGCCAGCGGCTTTGCCCAAGCCAAGCGTGGGAAGCAGAGCAATTTTGGCGTGAGCAAGAGCATTTGGCCGAGGTTGCTTGGCGTTTTGCTGGGCGCATGCCGCCAATGCCGCCAGAATCATTGGCGGATGTAGGCCGTTTGGCCAGCACAATTCGGCCTGAAATGCTGCATTTGCTGCCAGCCTTGCCGCGTACAGTCAAACACGCCTTAGATCGACATAAGGTTGATGATCGGCGCATGCGAACGTTTATCGATGGTCAATTATTGATCAGCGCCCAAAGCAGCAATGCTGAATGTGCTTGGCTCTATGGCGCGGTTGCGCTTGATTTGGCGCGCATTGGCACATACTATGTTGAAGGCGGCGCTTGGAATTTGGCCAAAACACTTGAGCAAGCCATCATTAAATCGGGCGGCGAAATTCGCTATCGGCAAAAAGTTAGCCAAATTCAGACTGATCGCGGCCAAGTTGTGGGCGTGATGACTGAACACGGCGAGCGTTTGCGGGCACGCCATGTGATTGCCAATACAACCATGTGGGATCTAGCTGATTTACTTGATCAAGCGCCAAGTTGGCTGCTTCGGCGCAGGATTGAAGCGGTTCCGCAAGGCTGGGGGGCAACAACGCTCTATTTGGGCATTGACGAGGCGGCAATTCCCCAAGGCTTGGCCGAACACCACCAAATTATTGCTGATTACGCTCAAGCACTTGGTGAAGCCAATAGCGTTTTTATTTCATTACATCCTGCCGCCGATCGTTCACGTGCGCCGCAGGGCCAACGCGCTATGACCGTTTCAACCCATACCAATGTGAGTCGCTGGTGGCATTGGCGGCAAAGCGATCCTGCGCGCTATAGGGCTGAAAAAGCGGCGATGGCTGAGCGTATGCTCGATACAGTTGAGCTAGCGCTGCCCACAATTCGCCAGCATATTCGGTATCAACAAATTGGCACGCCAGTTTCGTTTGCGCGCTATACTCAACGCAAGCGGGGCATGGTTGGCGGCTTGCCGCAGTGGCGCTCAATTTCAGGCTTGCTGAGTTTAGGGCCGCAAGCTGCAAACATTAATGGTTTATGGCTCGTGGGCGATAGTACATTTCCTGGTCAAAGTACCGCAGCGGTGACCCAAAGTGCCATTCAGGTCTATCAGAAAATTCGCCGGGCAAAATCTTAATCTATGGCAGTAAAAGTTAGTTCCCTCACCCCCCAGCCCCCTCTCCCACTGGACGCGGGCGAGGGGGAGCCACCGTTTTGTAGCACGCATCGCGGCTGAATTATGGGGTTAAAGCCCCTCGCCCGCGTCACGGGAGAGGGGGCTGGGGTGAGGGGATATTAACCCTTGAAAGAGTTTTATCCCCCTTTAAACACAGCACGCAGGGCAACATAAACCCTGCGTACTGCTCAATCCTGAACCCTAGCCCCTGATCCATGAACCCTCGCCCCTGAACTCTACTCAGGCTTGCGGAAATTTTCGTTGTAGAGTTGAATTGAATCTTGGATGCGTTGCTTGGCAGCTTCAGCACCTTGCCATTCGCCAACTTCGACAGTTTTGTTTTCCAAGGCTTTGTATGAGGCAAAGAATTGGGTTACTTCTTTGATGAAGTGGGGTGGCACATCACCCAAATCTTTGATATTGGCGAAGTAGGGGTCGTTGGCTGGAACGGCAAGAATTTTATCGTCGTTTTCGCCGCCGTCGATCATGCCAAACACACCAACTGGGCGCGCTTCGATCAAACAGCCAGGAAAGGTTGGGAAGTTGATCAGCAAAATTACATCTAATGGATCGCCATCGTCACAGTAGGTTTGGGGAATCAACCCATAATCGCCTGGATAATAGACGGCTGACGAAAGCACCCGATCAAGCTTGATCAAACCAGTATCTTTATCGATTTCATACTTATTGCGTGAGCCACGGGGAATTTCAATCACTACGTTAATAATTTCTGGCGCATCGTCGCCAAATGGCACATCATGCCAAATATTCACAGGGAATTCCTCCATACATGGGTTATCAAAACGGCGCAACTATACCACGTTTTAGCGTGCTTGCAATGTATTTGACGCACTGCATTGTAGAGAAATATGCCACAAGGGGCTATAATTCACTACGTTGTGGCTATTAGGATAGCATACAATCACGCAATAGCTTACTAAACATGGAGCAGCCTCATGCGTTTTCCCATTGTAATTCAAGGCGGCATGGGTGTCGCCGTATCAGATTGGCGGCTAGCCAAGGCCGTTGCAAGCGCAGGTCAACTTGGTGTGGTTTCTGGAACTGGGATCAATGTAGTGCTTGCTCGGCGTTTGCAAGAGGGCGATCATGATGGAGCAATGCGTCGGGCGCTGGCGCATTTCCCGATTGCTGGCTATGTCGAGCGCATTCTCGAACGCTATTTTATCGAAGGTGGCAAGCCTACCGATCAGCCATATCGGGCTGTGCCGATGTATACTGCCGTGCCATCGAATGAATGGCAGCTTTTGAATGTTGTGGCTTCGTTTGTCGAAGTATTTTTGGCCAAGGAAGGCCACGACGGCGTGGTGGGCATCAACTTGCTTGAAAAAGTGCAAATGCCCAATTTATCAGCCTTGTATGGCGCAATGTTGGCCGATGTTGATTATGTGCTGATGGGTGCGGGTATTCCGCGCGAAATTCCTGGCGTGCTTGATCAGTTTTCAGTTGGCGAGGCTGCTAGCCTGAATATTTACGTTGAGCAAGCTGGAGCTGACGATAAATTAGCTGTGCATTTCGATCCAAAGCAGATTTTTGATAATCCACCTGCCACGCTCAAGCGCCCAGAATTCTTGGCCATTATTGCATCGAATACCTTGGCAATTGCTTTGGCCAAAAAAGCCACCGGCAAAGTTAATGGCTTTATTGTCGAAGGCCCGACCGCTGGTGGCCACAATGCGCCGCCGCGCGGCCAACCAGTCTTTAACGAACGCGGCGAACCAGTCTATGGCCAGCGCGATGTGGTCGATTTGGTCAAATTGCAGGATTTAGGTTTGCCCTTCTGGATGGCTGGTTCGTATGGCTCGCCCGAGCGTTTGGCTGAAGCCTTGGCCAGCGGCGCTGTTGGCATTCAGGTTGGCACTGCGTTTGCCTTATCGAATGATTCAGGCTTTAGCCCTGAAATTCGTCAATCGCTGCTAACCGATATTGCCAACGATAGCCTGACAATTTTTACCGATGCTTTGGCTTCGCCAACCGGCTTTCCCTTCAAAGTGGCCGAGCTGAATACCACGTTAGCCTTAGAGCCGACCTACAAAGAACGGCCACGGATCTGCGATTTGGGCTATTTGCGGGTGGCCTACCCCCGCGAAGATGGCACGATGGGCTTTCGTTGCCCAGCAGAGCCAGTTGATCAATACGTGAAAAAAGGCGGCGATATTAATGACACAACCGGGCGCAAATGTTTGTGCAATGCCTTGTTTGCCAACATTGGTATGCCACAGCAACGCAAAGAGTATACCGAGCAACCTTTGGTGACCTTGGGTGATGATATTAAAACTGTCGCCGCCTTGCTCGAAATTCATCCGCAAGGATTTAGCGCGGTTGATGTGTTGGAATATTTACTGGCAGCAGTGCCCCAGCAATAGCGCAGCTTAGCTAATTTGATCAATAAGAAGCAGCAGCAATCATGGGCGATTACTGCTGCTTGATCGTTAAGCGGCCAAGGTAAGGTCCGCCAAGGTAATCCGATGGGCCATGCCTTCTAATACATCGGTCATCACCGCATCGGGCTTAATCAGATTGGTCAAGGTGGCAAATAACACATAGGCACAGGCACAGGCTTGGGTATCCAACTCGTTGGACAACTGATCTTGGGCTGTGATGCTCATGCTGATGGCATCGATTTTCAAACATAAATCATCAAGCAATTCGTATACATTCATAACATACTCCTTTTTCACTCACTGAACTTAGGCGCAATGGGTCAGGGTGTTGGCGGCAATAATCGATTTTTGGGTTGCAAATAAGGCCTGAATCAAGCGTTGATTGGCGGGAATTTGCTGGCTGAGGGTTAATTGCATCACTTTGATCAACGCTTTGGCTTGGCGCACGTGCTCAGCAGAGATGGTATTTTGCGCTTGTAGCAGACTCATTAGATCGTCTAATTCATCAATGGCTGCTGCCAATGAGGCATGGGGATCGATAATTTCGGCCAATAATTGATTGAAGCGTGCTTCTTGCTCTGGAGTCATTGCGTTTCCTCCGCTAAACCATCGAATTTGTCGCTACTGTATATAGATGCAGAAACAGGGTTTTTTTTGCATGCTGCAATCAAATTCACCAAAATTGCTGTGAATCTGCTGCGATTGTGCGGCAACGCAGTTGGAATTCTTGCTAAAGTGAAGGTACTGGCTAATGCTTAGTAGGGAGATCCTGATGCGACGATTAATCTGGCTAATCCTGATGGGAATAATGAGTGGCATTTTGACTGGTTGTAGCACAGCCCCAGCGATTGGCTCTGCCGTTCCGGTAACGCCCTTAGCACGGCTTGACGATCGCTACAATGGTGTACCGCTCTACCAACTTGAAGAAACCGAGCTTGGTTTGATGATTGCAGGTATGCCGAATGAGCACAAGGCGTTGTTGGCGGTGACACCGCGGGCTTGGCAGCCGATTGTGGCCGACGTAGACCTTAAAAAAACACTTTTGATTGGGGTATTTACTGGTGAGAAACAATCAGGTGGTTATCAAGTTGCGATTAAAGCAGTTGGTTACGTTGATGCTACCTTAACCATTCAAGTACACTACACTATTCCCGATCCCAATGAGTATTCTCAACCGTTTATCCCAACCACCTCATTAGAGATTTTCGGGATTGATCGAATGTCTCTACCAATGGCAACCCTCCTCGGTGTACGCGTGATTGATCAAACTGATACCGAACTGGCACATCAAACCTATCAATTGCCATAGCTTGTTCTAGCGTAATTGAAGCAGATTTGTCACGGCTTCAGGCCAACTTGGATACTCAAAACGAAATCCATGCTCAAGCAAACGTTGGGGAATAACATTGCGGCTTTTGAGCACTAATTCGGCTTCCGTGCGCAGCATCCATGCGCCAATCTGCATAAGTGGGCTGGGGATAGGCACGCCAAAGCGGGTATTCAAAGCTTGGCGTAAGTGCCGCATAAACTGATGATTTGGCAATGGCTGCGGTGCGCTGAGATTAATCGGCCCTGCTAGGTCTGGTTGTTCAATTAGCCAAGCTATAGCACGCACCAGATCGTGGCTATGAATCCATGCGACATATTGTTGGCCATTACCAATTGTTCCGCCTAAGCCAGAGCGCGCCAAGCGACAAAGAATATCGAACACACCACCACGATCGTGGCTCATCATCATGCTGGTGCGTAGCATTATTTTGCGTGTATGTGGAGTTTTGGCAGCAACTGCCTCATATTCCCATGCCTTAACGAGATCAACATTAAACTGCCAACGTGCCGAAGCATGCGTTTCATTGCCGCCAATTGTATGCTTCGCTTCGGTTTGTGGCTCGTTGCTATGGGCATAGATGGCTGAACCGCTTGCTTGCAGCCAGAGCCGAGGTGGGTTTGAAAGTTGTTGGATTGCTTGCCCAAGTAAGCGCGTCGTCTCGATTCGCGAACGCCAAAGCTCGCGACGATTAGCGGCTGTATAGCGGCAATTAACGCTCTTGCCTGTCAGATTAATCAAAACATCGCTATGCTCCAGGTGCTCAACCCACGGCCCAAGCTGCACCGCATCCCAACTGATTGTTGTCTGCGTGCTTGTTGAACGCCCCATAATCTGCACGCTATGGCCTTGATTACGCCAATAGCTGGTTAATAACTGCCCAATTTGGCCACTTCCGCCAACAATCACTAGCTGCATTGTCAATACCTCGCAAGGCTTAATAATTAATAAAACATTTGTGCTATACTCAGCTTGCTAATTTGAAGTAAGGCCTAAATAAGTGGCATTGGCGCTAGTGGAAGATACGTCTTGATATAACTCACTAAGCTGGTGTTTGCCTGCAAACATTGCCAACTCTGCTGGGCCAAGGCTGCGCGGCGTTGTTCGATGGCGGCAACTGCGCGTTGGGGGTGTTGCTGGTCGAGGGTTGCTAAAGTTGTGCGAATTGAGTCAAAATCGGCATGTGCTTGCCGTAATAAAACAACAATTCGTAAACGGCGCAACTGACGCTCATCATAATAGCGATATTTGTTGGATTTATGACGGATTGGCTGCAACAAGCCTTGTTGCTCCCAGAAACGCAAGGCCGAAATTGGCACACCAACTGCCTTGGCAGCCTCGCCAACCAAGAGCCGTTGCTGCTGGCGCTGGCTTGGCGCTAGTTGGTCGGCCACCGCTTTGAGTAGGCTTAATGTCTGATCAAGCTGCTGGTGAATTGTATCGAGTTTAGCATGATGTTGATTGATCAGATTAAACGCTGTTTGCTGATCGGGCTGGTGAAGCGCCGCCATAATTTTTTGCGCAGTGCGCCAGCCATAGCCATTGATCATGGACTGGGCAGCGTTCAGTGCATCGATATGTTGCTGGGTATAGCGGCGATAGCCATTTGGGCCGCGTTCGACAACTGGCAAAAAACCTTCAGCTTCATAATTGCGCACTTGCTGAACACTGATATTAATCGTCCGCGCCAAATCAATTGTGCGGAAATAACGCTCAACCTTCATGTTAAACCTTCATCTTGCACTTGAGGCTTTAATTGATGATTTGAGTGTGGTGAGCACCTAAAAAAGCCTAAAACTCACGAGACTTGCATCTATGTTCTAGAATAAACCTAGATCGTTTGGATAGCAAGTTGATTGCTGGTAACGATTCACTCAGCGGCCAGAGATTTGTAGTTATCAAGGAGTCTGATGATGCAGGATCGAGCGTTTATTGAGGTGTATGGCGCACGCGAAAACAACCTCAAAAATATTTCCTTGAATATTCCTAAACAGCGGGTGACAGTATTTACCGGAGTCTCTGGTTCGGGGAAGTCGTCGTTGGTGTTTGATACAATTGCCGCCGAGGCCCAACGCCAACTCAATGAAACCTTTACCTTTTTTGTGCAGGGCTTTTTGCCGCATTACGGCCAGCCCGATGTTGAACGAATTGAACATCTCAACTCACCAATTATCATCGACCAAAAGCGGGTTGGCGGCGGTTCACGCTCAACGGTTGGCACTTACACCGATATTGCAGTGCTGTTGCGTTTGCTCTTCTCGCGGGTTGGCAAGCCTTTTGTTGGGCCTGGCTATGCCTTTTCCTTCAACACGCCGCAAGGCATGTGCCCAGAATGCGAGGGCATTGGCAAGACGGTTCAGCTTGATATGGATAAATTGCTCGACCGCAGCAAATCGCTGAATGAGGGTGCGATTCTGCACCCAGAGTTCAAAATTGGCAAATGGATGTGGAAGATGTATCCGCTTTCGGGCTTGTTTGATAACGATAAACCGATTAAGGATTATAACGAACAGGAATTGCAAGCCTTCTTGCATGGTGCTGATCTTAAGGTTTCGTGGGGCGAGTTTAGCTCAAAATACGAAGGCTTGCTGGAACGTTTAGAGCGCATGTATCTCAAAAAAGATGCTGCTGCAATGTCCGATCGCAATCGAGCAGTGTTTGAGCAATTCACTACCTCGCAAACTTGCCCGCTCTGCCATGGCCAGCGTTTGACCCAAGCCGCGCTGAATTGTCGGATTGCTGGGCGCAATATCGCCGAACTTGCCGATTTGGAAGCCACCGATTTGATGAGTTTCTTGGCCGATTTTACCGATCCGATTGGCGATCGGGTGGCGGAAAAACTGTTGGAGCGCATCCAACAGTTGGTTGACATTGGCTTGGGCTATTTGAGTTTGAGCCGTGAAACTGCCACGCTCTCTGGTGGCGAATCGCAGCGGGTCAAGATGATTCGCCATCTTGGTAATAGCTTGACTGAAATGCTCTACATTCTTGATGAGCCAAGCGTGGGCTTGCATGCCCGCGATGTGGCGCGGCTCAATCGGTTACTGCAACAACTACGGGATAAAGGCAATACCGTGCTGGTCGTCGAGCATGATCCCGATGTGATTGCGATTGCCGACCATATTGTCGATATTGGGCCACGGGCGGGCGTGCATGGTGGCGAGGTTGTGTTTGAAGGCAGTTTTGCTGATCTCAAGCGTTCAAAAACCTTGACTGGAACCTATTTGCAGCAGGAAGTGCCAACCAAACAGCATTCGCGCACCCCAACCGGACACTTGCCAATTGTGAATGCGAATTTACATAACCTCAAAAACGTTAATGTTAATATTCCGACTGGCGTGTTGACCGTAGTGACGGGTGTTGCTGGCTCAGGCAAAAGCACCTTGATTAACGAAGTCTTTTTGAGCCAACATCCGAATGCGATTGTGATCGATCAATCCAAAGTTACCGCCAATAGCCGTTCTGCTCCAGCGACCTACACCGGCATTATGGATGATATTCGTCAGACGTTTGCCAAAGCCAACGGGGTGAGCGCCTCGTTATTCAGTTTCAATTCAACAGGCAGTTGCGATAATTGTAATGGCTTGGGCTTGGTTTATACCGATTTAGCCTTTATGGAAGGCATTTCTTCGACCTGTGAAATTTGCGAAGGCAAGCGTTTCAAAGCAGAAGTGCTGGAATATCACCTGCGCGGCAAATCGATCAGCGACGTGTTGGATATGACTGCCGAGGAAGCACTGGATTTCTTCAGCGAAAAGAAGATTAAGCCTGTGCTGCAAGCCATGAACGATGTTGGTTTAAGCTACTTGAAACTTGGTCAACCTCTCAGCACGATCTCTGGCGGCGAAGGTCAGCGGCTCAAATTGGCAACCGAATTGCACAAAAAGGGCAGCGTTTATGTGATGGACGAGCCAACCACAGGCTTGCATCGCTCGGATATTGGCCTGCTGATGCGCATTATCGATAGCTTGGTTGATGCCAAGAATACAGTGATTTTGATCGAACACCACTTGGATATTATTCGCCAAGCAGATTGGATTATCGATATTGGGCCTGATGGCGGCAGTGCTGGCGGCGAAATTATTTTTGAAGGCCCTCCGTTGGCTTTGAAAGATTGCGCCCGCAGCATCACCGCCCAATTTCTCTAATTATGGGTTCCCTCACCCCAACCCCTCTGTTACAAGGGAAGGTTGTGATCGATTGGTGGTGGCAAGTATTCCCTCACCCCCCAGCCCCCTCTCCCACTGAACGCGGGCGAGGGGGAGCTGCGCGGTTTCACCACGATTTCGGCGAAAACCACCAACCCAAAAAGCCCCTCGCCCGCGCACGGGAGAGGGGTTGGGGTGAGGGAAGGTTTGAACACAACACGATATTAACAATCTACCTTGTAAGGATCGGATGAGGTTCTCAATCGATAGCCTTGATTTGATCAAGTGCCATGTTCAATTGCAACACATTAACCCGTGGCTCGCCCAAAATTCCCAGCGTTGGTTGGCTGGTATGTTGCTCAACCAATTGTTGCACTTGGCTTTGCGTCAGGCCCCGTGCCGTGGCAACTCGCTGAACTTGATAGAGCGCAGCAGCAGGCGAGATTTCCGGATCTAGCCCGCTGGCCGAGGCGGTGACCAAATCGACTGGAATTGGCAATGGGTTGTTGGGATCGGCGGCCTTGAGCGCGGCGATCCGAGCTTGAACCGCTTCGGCCAAGCTTGGATTGAGCGGGCCGTAGTTCGAGCCGCTGGAAGCTGCTGCGTTGTAGGGCACTGGGCCGGTTGCTGAAAGACGGCCCCAAAAATAACCAGCTTGGTCAAATTGTTGGCCAATTAAGGCTGAGCCACGTTGCACGCCTGCTTGCTCAATTAGGCTGCCATTGGCCTGGCTCGGAAACGCCACTTGGGCAATGGCTGTCACCAACACTGGATAGATAATTCCGGTCAAAACGCTAAAGATGATGATTGCGGCCAAAGCTGGCCGAAGAAACGTACGCATTATTGATGTTCCTCATCGTTAATCCAACGATAATTAATTGCTTGCTGATCGCGCCGAACGTATTGCAAATGGCCGTGGGCAGGCGTGGCCGAATGCCGCCACGCCCAGATGCTGATTGCTGCATAACCCACGATCAACACAGCGATTGATAACGTGATAGTGAGAATTTGGCTCAATGCTTGGATTTGAATTTCGCCAATGCTCACAATGATGCCAGCACACATCAGATCAAGCCAAATGTGTGATGCTTGCTGCCGTTGCATGATCGTGCTCCTAGACAAGGCCCAAGCCCACTAACAACAGATCGATTAGTTTGATGCCAATGAAGGGCACAATCAAGCCGCCAAGCCCATAGATCAGCAAGTTGCTGCGTAAGGCTTGCGCTGCGGCGACCGCCCGATAGCGTACTCCGCGCAAGGCCAGCGGAATCAGAAACACAATAATCAAGGCATTGAAAATCACCGCCGAAATAATTGCGCTTTCTGGCGAGGCCAAGCCCATAATGTTGAGTTGATTCAACACTGGGTAGGTGCTGGCAAAAGCCGCAGGAATAATCGCAAAATATTTGGCAATATCGTTGGCAATTGAAAAGGTGGTCAGTGCGCCACGAGTCATCAATAATTGCTTGCCAATCTCGACAACTTCGATCAATTTGGTCGGGTTGGAATCGAGATCGACCATATTGCCTGCTTCTTTGGCGGCGTTGGTGCCAGTATTCATGGCCATGGCTACGTCTGCTTGAGCCAAGGCTGGCGCGTCGTTGGTTCCATCGCCAGTCATCGCCACCAAGCGCCCACCAGCCTGATATTCGCGAATCAGGCTAAGTTTGGCTTCGGGCGTGGCCTCGGCCAAAAAGTCGTCAACACCTGCTTCGGCAGCGATGGCGGCGGCGGTCAGAGGATTATCGCCAGTGATCATGACGGTTTTGATGCCCATGCGGCGCAGTTCGCCAAAGCGCTCTTTCATACCACCCTTGACAATATCCTTGAGCTGGATAACGCCCAAGGCGCGTTTGCCATCGGCGACGACCAATGGCGTACCACCAGCGCGCGCAATCGTTTCAACATTGGCACGCACATCGCTTGGCAAGACCGATTGTTGTTCGCGCAAATAACGCTCGATTGCATCGACTGCGCCTTTGCGAATTTGGCGGCCTGCGATATTGATGCCGCTCATGCGAGTTTGGGCGGTGAAGGCCACAAATTCAGCATCTAGCCCAGCAGCTTGGCGCTCACCAATTTGGTAGTGCTCGTTGGCAAGCAGCACAATCGAACGGCCTTCTGGCGTTTCGTCGGCCAGCGAAGCCAATTGGGCTGCATCGGCCAACTCGCGCACTTCCACGCCTGCTGCTGGCAAAAAGTTGGTAGCTTGGCGATTGCCCAAGGTGATCGTGCCAGTTTTATCCAATAGCAACACATCAACATCGCCTGCTGCTTCGACTGCCCGCCCCGACATGGCGATCACATTGGCTTGAATCATGCGATCCATGCCTGCGATACCAATCGCCGAGAGCAAACCGCCAATCGTGGTCGGAATCAAACAGACCAACAGGGCGACCAAGGCAGTGACGGTAATTGGCAAGGCTTGGCTGCTTGGATCAAGCGCCTTAACCGCTGCGACGCTATAGATTGAGAAGGGCAAAAGTGTTGCCGTCGCCATCAAAAAGATGATGGTTAATGCAGTCAGCAAAATGTTGAGCGCAATTTCGTTTGGCGTTTTTTGACGTTTTGCGCCTTCGACCATGGCAATCATGCGGTCGAGGAAGGTTTCGCCTGGATTGGCGCTAATTTGGATAAGCAGCCAATCGGAGAGCACTCGCGTGCCGCCAGTTACCGCCGAACGATCGCCGCCACTTTCGCGAATGACCGGAGCGCTTTCGCCAGTGATTGCGCTTTCGTCGACCGCCGCCACACCTTCGATCACATCGCCATCGCCTGCAATCGTTTCGCCAGCGCTGACCAAAATGTAATCGCCTTTGCGCAGATCGCTAGCAGCCACAGTTGTTTGCTTGCTGGTGCGTTGCGCTGAGCTTAATTTAACTGCTTGCACATCACGACGTGATTGACGTAATGTATCTGCTTGGGCTTTGCCGCGACCTTCGGCCATAGCTTCGGCAAAATTGGCAAACAACAGCGTCAACCAGAGCCAGCCAGCAATCGCCAAGCTAAAATTGGGCGAAGTTTCGCCGCCAGCAATTAATGCGTGCATCCATAAACCAGTGGTGAAAATCGCCCCAACAAAGACCACAAACATTACCGGATTGCGCACTTGCAAGCGCGGATCGAATTTGAGCACGGCTGCTTTGAGCGCTGGCCCAACAATCGCGCGATCAAACAGCGAGCGGTTTTTTGGAAGTGTATGATTCATCGTTCTTGCCTTATAAACTCATCAATAAATGTTCAACGATCGGGCCAAGCGCCAAGGCTGGAATAAACGTCAGCGCCCCAACAATCAACACCACGCCAATCAACAAGCCAACAAACAAGGGCGTATGGGTTGGCAAGGTGCCAGCGCTTTGCGGAATGAGCTTTTTATTGGCCAGCCCGCCAGCAATCGCCAAGGTTGGAATAATCAGCCAGAAGCGCGAGACCAGCATGGCGATGCCTAGCCATGTGTTGTAGAACGGCGTATTGGCTCCAAGGCCTGCGAAGGCGCTACCATTGTTATTGGCGGCAGAAGTTGCCGCATACAGCACTTCGCTAAATCCATGCGCGCCGCTATTGAACACCGTGGCTTTGCCAGCGTCGCTGCTCACGGCAATCGCGGTGATCAACAAGGTCGTGACACACGGAATCAAGATAATCAGCGCGGCCATTTTCATCTCAAAGGCTTCGATTTTTTTGCCCAAATATTCAGGCGTTCGGCCAACCATCAAGCCCGCTACAAACACCGTGATGATTGCAAAGATCAGCATGCCATACAGGCCAGAGCCAACCCCGCCGAAAACCACCTCGCCAAGCTGCATCAGCACCATTGGGGCTAAACCACCAAGCGGCGTGTACGAATCGTGCATCGAATTGACCGAGCCATTTGAGGCGGCGGTAGTGACGGTCGCCCACAAGGCCGAATTGACGATGCCAAAGCGGGTTTCTTTGCCTTCCATATTGCCGCCCGCTTGCAAGGCCGAAGCTTGGTCGTCAATGCCGAGCTTCTGATAGAGCGGATTGCCAGCTTGTTCAGCGCCCACGGCCAGCGCCGTAAACCCAAGCAAAATGATCGTCATGGTGGCCAGAATCGCCCAGCCTTGGCGTTTATCGCCGACCATAATGCCGAAGGTGTAACAGAGCGCCGCCGGAATCAAGACAATGCTCAACAGTTCTAACAAATTGCTCAGCGGCGTAGGATTTTCCAAGGGATGCGCCGAGTTGACGTTGAAAAAGCCACCGCCATTGGTTCCCAATTGTTTGATGGCAATTTGCGAAGCTGCTGGACCAAGCGCAATTGTTTGTTGGCTGATTGTCTGGCCATCGACGTTGACGATTGGTTGCAGCAACTCGATCGTTTGCGAGGTGTTTAAGCTTTGCACTACGCCCTGCGACACCAATACCAGCGAGAGCACCAGCGATAATGGCAACAAAATATAGAGCGTCGAACGCGTCAAATCGACCCAAAAATTGCCAATTGTGCTGCTCGAACGGCGGGTAATGCCGCGAATCAGGCCAATCAACACCGCCATGCCCGTGGCGGCTGAAACAAAATTCTGCACCGTTAGGCCCAGCATCTGGGTCAAATAGCTCATCGTTGTTTCGCCAGCATAGCCCTGCCAATTGGTGTTGCTCACAAAACTGGCAGCAGTGTTGAAGGCCGAATCGGCGCTAATTGCTGGCAATTGTTGAGGATTGAGTGGCAGCCAAGCCTGCACACGTTGCAAGCCATAGAGCAACAGCAAGCCCACACCATTGAACCCCAGCAACGCCACGGCATAGTGTTTCCAGTTCATCTCTGTTTTTGCATCGATGCCCAAGAGCCGATAGATCAAACGCTCGATTGGGCCAAAAAAGCGTTGCATGGGCGGCGTTTCGCCATAAACCTTGGCCATATAGCGGCCCAATGGAATGACACAAGCCAAAAGCACCAGCAAAAAGCTGCCAATTTGAATGATAATATTGCTGATCATTAAAACACCTCGGGCTGCATCAACGCCCAAAAGAGATAAATAACTAAGCCAAGGGTTACGAGTGCCGCAATTAAATACAATGTGCTCATTGCTTGCTGCCTAACGCGGCACACAGCCGCAACAATGCCCATGTCACGAGCACAAATATTCCCATTAATCCCAGAAACCAAACATCCATAAACGAACCTCAATCAACCATATTTAACCTGCATCTATTCAACCAGAAATGGCCTCAAGCAGGTATCAAGATTGATCAAAACCAGATCAAGAAAGTATCAAGATGAAGGATGAAGGATGAAAATTAACCGCGAAGAACGCGCAGAGCACGAATGTGTTATCGATTTGGTGCTTGCATAACCAAATTTAACGCAGAGGCGTAGAGGATGAAGGGCTATTGGCTGGAGGCATTGGGCTGGCACGAATCTAATCCAAATAATCTGTGTCAATCTGTGGCTAAAAATATGTATTCGTCGAATTCGTGGCGAAAAAATATAGCTTCGCGATCTTCGCGGCCTTCGCGGTTTCGATCTTTCGTGCCCTTCGTGCGCTTCGTGTTCTTCGTGGTTCCTAACCCTTCGTGCGCTTCCTGGATCAACATTGGAGTTTGCTGTTTTCAGCACTGGGATTTTCGGGTATCATGGTAGCAGTTGAACCAACGAGGTATCCCCATGGCTGTTGTCAGTGTCAATGCTCAATCCAAAACCCAACGTAAATGGCTCCTGTTTTTCGCTCCGTTAATTGGCATTATTGGGCTGTGGCTAGCGAGCGGTTGGCTTGTGCCTAGCAATTTAGCCCCATTAACCAATAAACTGCAAGGTTTGGTTACGACCTTCCAAGGGATTTTTATCGAAGCCTTGCCCTTTTTAAGTGCAGGGGTGATTGTCTCGGTTTTAATTGGCGAGTTTGTGAAGCCCCAGCATTTGGCCAGTTTTGTGCCGCAAAATGCCTTTGGTGCGTCAATTTTTGGTTCGCTCTTGGGCTTGCTGTTTCCCGTCTGCGAGTGCGGGGCGATTCCCACTAGTCGGCGCTTGTTGCGCAAAGGCGCTCCGGCCCCAATGGGGATTGCCTTTGCCTTGGCGGCTCCGGTGGTCAATCCTATCGTGTTGATCTCAACCTCAATTGCCTTTGGCGATGTGCGTTGGGCGTTGGCGCGGGTTGGCTTTACGATCGTCATTGCTTTGACGATTGGCTTGATTATTGGGGCTGGAATTAAGCGCGAGTCGATTCTCACGCCGCTTTCATTGACTGCCGATGATCATGACCACAGCCATTGCGACCATGACCATGGTGCGTGCGACCACACTCACGACCAATCAAAAGGCCGTTTGGCGGGCTTGATTGCCCATGGCAGCACTGAGTTTTTCGAGATGGCGCAATATTTGGTCATTGGCTCGTTGCTGGCGGCCACGATGCAAACCTTCATCCCACAATCAGCCTTATTAACCTTGAACGATAGCAGCATCGGCTTTTTTGCGCCGTTGGTCGGGATTGTGGTGCTGATGTTGGTGGCAGTGCTGCTTTCAGTTTGTTCAACCGTTGATGCCTTTTTGGCCCTTTCGTTCCTTGGTTTGTTCCATCCTGGTGCGGTCATGGCCTTCTTAGTATTCGGCCCGATGATCGATATTAAAAGCACGTTGATGCTGACCTCAACCTTCCGGCGCTCAGCGGTGGTGGCGATGGTCGTGCTGGCGGCGTTATTTGCAATTATCGCTGGCTTGATCAGCTATGTTGTTTTGGTGTGAGGTAGAAAATGCAACGTCAAGTGCTTGAGCGTTGGCTCTCGATTGCGGTGATGTTTGGCTTGGGAGCCATGATTATTTTCAAATGGCAGACCAACCGCTTGAATTTGTATATTCATCCGCGCTATACTAGCTTGTTGGTAGCGACGGCGATTGTGTTGCTGCTGGCGGCGCTAGGTATGGCCCTGACCAAAGCGCCAGCAATTCCCAAACATATGCTGGCCTTGCTGACGATTCCGGTGGCTTTTGCTTTGCTGGTTCCTGCTCGTCCGTTGGGCGCAAATTTGGTCTCTGGCAAGGCGTTAAATGCCAATTCGAGCGATAATTTGCTTGCCCGCTGGAAAACCAACTTATCTGATGATAGCAAAAGCTGGACGCTGCTTGAGTGGACGACCGCCGTGCGTCAGAGCGATCTTGCGGTGTTGCGCGATAAGCAAGCTGCCTTCGAGGGCTTTGTCTATCGAACGCCCGATTTGCCTGCTGATGAAGTGTTGGTTGGGCGCTATGTTGTGACCTGCTGCACCGCCGATGGCACCGCCTTGTCGTTGCGCGTGAAGGCCAGCAATGGCGCAGATTTTACTAACGATCAATGGGTGCGGGTTGAAGGAACATTTGTACCAGCTGAAATTAATGGCTCGATTGTGCCGCAGATCAGCGGAACGCTCGTTGCAATCGATATGCCAAGTTCACCCTATTTGTATCCATAACTATTGCTGAGGAGTTTACGATGAAACCATGGCTTCGCCGAACGATCATTTTCTCAGGTATTAGCCTGTTGTTGGGTGCAATTTTCAAGGAATTTTCGCAACCACGTGGTTTGCGGGTTGGTGAAGGCAAAGTTTTGGGCGTTCCCTACAGCCTACGCCTACCAAACGGCAGCGATCTGCGTCAACGCTATTGGAATGCAGAAGGCAGCCCAGTTGCGCCACCATTGCTAGGGGTTGGTTTTTATCCCAATATTCCAGCCTTGTTGCGCAAGTTGCAAAAGTAGGGTTCGGGGGTCGGGGAGCAGAACATAGAGCATAGAACATAGAGCATAGGAACTGGGGATTGGCCATCAGGATTGGTTGTTTAATGCAGAGGCGCAGAGGATGGAATGGCTACAGGCTATTGGCTCTGGGCTAGCGGAAAAATTTTTTCGTGGAATTCGTGGAATTCGTGGCGAAAAAAGCTTCGTGTGCTTCGCGTTCTTCGCGGTTGCGGCCCTTCGTGTTCCTTCGTGACTTTCGAGGATCAATTGTGGAGATCGGTAGTTATGACCAGTGTTGCGATTATTGCCAATCCAGCCTCAAGTAAAGACATTCGGCGGGTGGTTAGCCATGCATCGAGCGTCTCGAACAACGAAAAAACCAGCATTGTGCGGCGGGTTTTGCAAGGTTTGGCGGCTACGCCAGTTCACGAAGTTTGGTATATGCCTGATCATGCTGGGATTGTGCGCAACGCTGCTGAACGCCAACAATTGCCATTTCGTTTAATCCCATTCGAGGGTCAATGGCACGATCATGCTGATGATACGACCTTGGCAGCCCAGTTGGCCGAGCAACATCAGATTGGCTGTTTGATCACGCTTGGCGGCGATGGCACTGCTCGGGCCGCGATCAAAGGCTCGCGTTCGATGCCGATTTTGGCGCTTTCGACCGGAACCAACAATGCCTTTCCGCAGACAATCGAGCCGACCTTGGCTGGCTTGGCTGCTGGCAGCGTGGCATGTTTTGCGCCTGAGGCAATCAATCGCCATGCCTTGCTCGAAATTTATCGCAACCACGAATTGATTGACATAGCCTTGGTTGATGTGGCCAGCGTTGCCGATAGCCTTGGCGGGCGGGCGGTATGGGAAATTAGCAAAGTGCAGCAATTGATTACGACCCGATTAACCCCGGGCACAGTTGGGCTTTCGGCGATTGGCGGCCATGCTGGAGTTGCACCTGCTGAGGCGCAAGCGGTGCATGTGCTGCTTGGGGCTGGTCGCAGCATCAACGTGCCAATTGCGCCTGGGATGATTACGCCAGTGTCTGTTGCTGAACATAGCTATTTGCATGCTGGGCAACGCATCGAGTTGCGCAGTGGCGCTATTGCGCTTGATGGCGAGCGCGAATGGATGGCACGGGTGGGCGAACAGTGGCAGGTTAACGTCATTGCCGAAGGCGTGACAACTGTTGATCTTGTTGCGGCCTTGGCAGCATTTGCCCAACAGCAAGCGAGGTAAGTTTGTGGCCCGTTTAGATTTAGCGCTTGAAGACATTGTACAACTGCGCAAACCGCATCCCTGTGGCGGCTATCGCTGGCGAGTCACCCGCTTGGGAGCCGATATTGGCTTGCGCTGCATGACCTGCGAGCATAAAGTGATGTTGCCACGGGCAACCGTCGAGCAACGCACCAAAGCCCATTTTGATGCAGAAGGCCAGCCTAAGCCTGCAATAACCACCGACAATGCTCCATAAATGAATGGGGCATTTCTTCATGCTTGGTGCTAGTTACGTGGATTCCACTCAAAAATTGTTGGTGCATTGATATGATGCTGATTGAGCCAGTTATTAATGAACAAGGCGAGTGCAAACCAGCCACTGCCTTGGTCTTTATAAGTATGGATTGTTTGAATGAGTGCTAATAGCGCAGTTTGATTGACGGGGGTTGATTGATTGAGCGTATTCCAAGTCTCCAAGCTTGCAATGCCGCTCTCCCAGCGCGGATCGAGAGGATTAATTGCCTGCATTGATTGAAAATAGCGCATTAACCCTGCATATGTGTCAACATCAAGCATCTATTCCTCAGTTTGAATAGGCCGAATACTAGGCCAAATCGTGGTACTTGCTGCCTCTTTAAATACTCATCAACCCCCAACATTGGGTTGCCAGATTTCTAGTACAATAGTACCACCTGTGAAGGAGGTGGCGTATGCTTGAACGACCTTGTTGGCAGTGCCAAACTGGCAATAGCCTCGATCAAACTCATTGCGTTGTGTGTGGGGCCGATTTGGCGCAACCAACCCCAACAACCAGCCTTGCAACCAAGGCTCCAACCAGCTTAACCTCGCGCCTGCGGCAATCGCCAATTTTGCGCAGCCCTGTGGCGAAGTCGGTGGCACTTGGCCTTGCGGCCTTGGCCGTCGATCTCGGCTCGAATTTGTTGAGCAAGCGTCAAAAGCCTGCCACGCCAACCACGGCTTTAGCAACGCGGCCAGCTGCGGCGCAGCGAGTGTTTTTGCGCCAGCGCGAGTGGCAAGAGTTTGATGAGCAGGGAACCTTACGTCGCCATGTTGTGGAGCGTCTGATCATTCGCGATGAATAAGCCAATCTTTATCAAACTTGGCGGCTCGATGTTGACCGATAAAACCAGCGCCGAACGCTTGGTCGATCACACGCTCAAGCAGGTTGTGACCGATTTATTTGCTTGGCGACAGGCCCATCCTACCCAGCCGATTTTGCTGGGCCATGGTGGTGGCTCGTTTGGCCATTATTGGGCTGAACGCTATCACACGGCGCAGGGCATTATCGACGACCAAAGTTGGTGGGGCGTGGCGCGGGTTGCCGATGCGATGGCGCGGCTCAATCGCGCTGTGGTCGGGGCCTGCCTCGATGCCGAATTGCCAGCGATTGGTATGCAGCCGATGGCTTCGGGCTTTGCTAATGCTGGCGAGATTCAACAAATTGGTACCCAGCAAATCGCAACCTTGTTGGCTGCGGGAACGATTCCAGTAGTCTATGGTGATGTTTTGCTCGATCGCGTTCAAGGTTGTACAATCGCTTCGACCGAACGGATTTTTAGTGCCTTGGTGGGCACACTCCAACCAAGCCAAATCATTTTACTTGGCGAACAGGCCGTCTACGATGCCGACCCCCGCCAAAACGCCGCTGCCCAACCAGTTCCTTTGATTAATCGGACAAACTACGCTACCATGATTGCTCGTCTCGGTGGCTCGCATGGCGTTGATGTCACCGGTGGCATGCGCAATAAAGTTGAAGCAATGTGGCAATTAGTCCAACACGCACCACAGCTCGAAATTTGGATTTGTGGTCCTCAACAGTTGCAAGCTGCGTTATCAGGACAATTAAACGGCCCTGGCACAATCATCAAGCTCGATTAATGCCCTGCGTGCTGATCGCTATGATTTGCTATGCCTTTGGAGGTTTTTATGCAACGGCTTAAATTATTCACATGGTGTCTGTTTTTATTGGTTGGCTGTGGCCAAATTGCGGTTGAACCCAAGCCAGCTCCACCAGAATCGATCACCAGTGATGATTATGATGTTGCGGTGGTAAGCGTCGATTTCGACCCTGCCTTGCAAGGTTCGCGCTTGCCAATTAGCGATAAATATGCGGTTTTGGTCGCTTTGGAAAATCGTGGCCTGCTAACCGCCTATAATGTCAAAGTTAATGCGCGCTTGCGCCGCACGAGTGATGATATACTTATGCTGAGTGGTAGTAGAAGCGTCAATGAGTTGGCTCCTGGCCAAATCATCGTCGTGCGAATCGAGCCTGAGGGAGCGATACCAGCCAATGCCGATGTCTATAGCTTAATTGTGCGCGCCGAACCACTTAGCCAAGAAACCCTTACCAGCAATAACACGCGCGAATTTACCATCCGCGTTGAGCCATAGCCTGCGGGAGCACCTATGCGTCAACTATTACCCCAAAACCGTGCCATTTTGTCGCTGTTCGCTTTGCTTTTCGGTGGGTTGTTTGTCGGCATGCTCATGTCGGTCAAGCCCCAAGTGGCACTTTCGAGTAGTAGTAGTTCGCGCAATAGCTCGGCTAGCCTCAGCGTCGATCGCATCGGCACGCTGCGCGAGCATCAGCAAGAATTAAACGCTGAACTTAGCCGCCTGCGCGATGAACAAGCAGATTTGCAAAAGCAATCGACTTCGAGCCAAAGCAACTTCGAGGAAATTCGCACCCAAATCGATCAGCAACAACAGCTTGCGGCCTTAGTTGCCATGCGCGGGCCTGGGGTTGTCGTCACCCTGAATGATAGCAACGCCAATTCGTTGCCCGATGAAGTTGCTGACGTAAATCGCTATATCATCCATCAGCAACAGCTCGTCACTTTGGTTGGCGTGCTATGGAGCAATGGCGCAGAAGCAATTGCGATCAACGATCAACGTATCACTGATCAAACGTCAATTTACTGCGTTGGCTCAACCATTCTGATCAACCAAGAGTTGATGGCTCCGCCGTTTACGATTCGGGCCATTGGCGACCCCACCAGTTTGGCCAATGCCGCCAGCAATTCCTCATTGCTCACCGATTTGTGGAACCGCCAGCGCGAATTTGGTATTGGTGTTGATGTCAAGCAAAAAGCTCAAGTCCAAGTGCCAGCCTATACCGGCCCCTTGGCCAACCGCCATCTGGAGGTTGCGCCATGAAATTGCTGCGGATTCGGCGGGGCATGTTGCGCCAAAGCCTGCTGACCTTGATGTGTATGTTGATTGGCTTTGCAGTGGTAACCCAACTCCGCACCTATGAAAATATTGCTAACGATGTGGTGAAGCTTTCGCCTGAGCAACGCGCCGAATTGATGATTAGTCTGATCGACCGCAATGCAGCAACCGAGCGCGAAATCAATGGCTTGCGCCAACAAAACGACGAGTATCGCCGTACCCAATCGAATGGTACCAGCACCCTCGATCAATTGGCTGGCGATTTAAATCGCTATAAATTGCATACTGGTGCGGTGCAAGTCCAAGGCGCTGGGGTCACCATTACGATTAATTATCCCTTGCGGGCAGCAGATGTGATTGCCTTGACCAACGAAGTGCGCAATGCCAGCGCCGAGGCGATTGCGATCAACGGACGGCGGATTATTGCCCGTACCCGAATCGAAGAAGATGATAACGCCGAATTGTATCTTGATGGCGAAATCCAGCACGCACCCTACACCATTCAAGCGATTGGCGACAAAGAAACCTTGATGGGCGCATTAAATCGGGTTGGCGGCCTGATTCGGATTTGGAACGAGATCGATGGGGTTGATATTACAATCGAGCAAACAGCTGTCATCACAATGCCGCGAGTGAGCAACCAGCCTGAATTTCGTTATGCCCAACCAGCGCCCAAAGATGGCCAATAGTTTTGTCATTTTGGGCCAAAATACGCTGCCATAGCCCGACATCCTTTGGTACAATAGTGCAAACATCATTGCACATCAAAGGAGATCGTTCGGAATGGTTCACCAAGCACAGGTCGTAATTATTGGGGCAGGCATCATTGGGGCTTCTGTTGCCTACCATCTTGCTGCGCGGGGCTGTACCGAGGTAGTGGTGTTAGAAAAAGAAGCGGTTGAGGTTACTGGCTCAACTGCTCGTTCTGCGGCTGGGGTTCGCCATCAGTTCTCATCACGCACCAATATCTTACTTTCCCAATATAGTATCGAACGCTACAAACATTTTACCGAAGAAATTGGCGGCCATGCCGAATTGCATCAACATGGCTATCTCTTTTTGTTTAACGATCAGGCAGCATGGCAAGCCTATCAAGCAGTGATCGAGTTGCAACGCAGCCTCAATGTGCCAGTCGAGGTGCTTACGCCAGAACAGGCAGCAGGCTACATTCCCGAATTAAACATTAGCGATATTGTTGGGGCAACCTATTGCGCCGAAGATGGCTTTGTCGATCCGCATGGCATTGCGATGGGCTACTTGAACAAAGCCCGCGAACTCGGCGTGAAGGTGCTGCGCGATGCACCAGCCCTCGGCTTTGAATTTGCTGATGATCAGGTCGTAGCGGTGCAAACGCCCCAAGGCACAATTCGCTGCAATTATGTGGTTAATGCTGCTGGCCCGTATGCTGGCGAAGTTGGCAAAACTGCTGGCTTTGAGATTCCAATCAAGCCTTATCGCCGCTGTATCTATGTTTCCGATCCCTTCCCTGCCTTGCCCAAAGATATTCCGCTGACGATCGATGTTGGCACGGGAGCCTACATTCGCAAAGAGCAAGATACGGTTTTGATGGGTTTGAGCAATCACAACGAGCCATCATCGCACGATACTACCGTCGATTGGGATTGGCTGGATACGGTTTTGGAAGCAATGCTTAATCGCTTTCCAATTTTGGAGCGGGCTGGCCTCTCTGAGCGCCAATCGTGGGCTGGCTCGTATGAAATTACGCCCGACCACCTGCCAATTCTAGGCCGCATGCCCAATTGTCCCAACTGGCTGAATGCAGCCGGATTTAGCGGCCATGGCGTGATGCATGCTCCCGCAACGGGCTTGCTGATTGCCGAGGAAATTCTTGATGGCCGCGCGCACTCAATTGCGATTGACGAGTTGCGGATCGAACGCTTTGCTGCTGGCGAATTGCACGCCGAACGCAATGTGATCTAGGGGTGTTTCAAGCCTGCGTTTTGCGTAGCGAGCGACGCAGGCTTGTTGGAGTGGTGAGCAACGCCTATGCAGAGCATCGACAAACTCTTTGTAAACCGCGAAAAACAAACTGCTGGCTTCATCAAAATGCTCAACGGCCAAACCTCCAAACGGATCATGATGATCGAGGCCAGCGGGGGCTTGGGCAAATCGTGGACTGTCGAATTTATGCGGGCTGAATGCCAACGGCAGCGCATTCCAAATGCTGAAATTGATTTTGCCGATAGTATCGTCTTTGATTTTTTGGCGTTGTTGCGCCGCGCGCGCGATGGCTTCGGCGTTGCAGCCTTTAATCTTTTTACCCAAGCAATTAATGAGGTAACCCAGCCAACCGTGCGAATTGAAACTGGGGTTGCCAATACCAATGCCATTAATAATTTGCTTGGCCAAAGCAACACATTCTCCGGCTCGAATGTCAATGTTGGCGAAGTGGTTGCTGGCAATGTGATCAAAGATAATTCGTTTGTAATTAATGCAGATAATGCTGTGGTGCGCCAAGCCTTGCAAGATCGTTTGAGCAGGGCTTTTTTTGAATGTTTGGCGGCGCTGACGAGCCAAGGCCCACTATGTTTTTTCTTCGATACCTACGATAAAGTAACGGTCGAAGCTGAATCGTGGCTGATGGGCCAACTGCTGCCGCAGATTCGCGATGGCTTGATTAATAATGTGGTTGTGGTGATCGCTGGGCGTTCGGTGCCAAAATTAGATAGCCAATGGGATCATCTGATTGCCCGAACTGGTTTAGATTTATTATCCGAACCCCACGTTAAGGAATATTTAGTTCAGCGGCGTGGCCTCAGCGATGATCCGAATGTGATCAAAGCCTTGTTTCAAGGCAGCACTGGTCAACCTCAATTGCTCGCGATGTTGGCCGATAACATCTTGCGCTCGCAAGCGAGTGGAGGCGACGATGACTGGCTCTGAACCCCATCAATGCCCCAACTGCGAACAGCTTTTGCGCTCAACCAGCCTGTTTTGCCCGCGCTGTGGCACGCCGATTATGCCGACCGTCAGCAATGCGCTGCAACTCTCGATTACCCAAATTTTGGCAAGCATGAAGCCTGGCCAAGCAGAAGTGATGCGGCGTTGTGCGGTTCCACGCTGGTTTGATGCAGAAATCTTGGCTGTGCTGCGCGATCGCGACGATGGCAATAATGCTAAAATTCTGCAACAAGTAGCCGAATATAGTTTTGTGCGTCAAATTGGCGAGGGCCGCTATGCCTTTATCGACGATGTACGCAACTATTTGCTTGGCGATTGGCGCTTGCGCCCCGATGAATTGCGCCTGATTCATGAGCGCTTGTATAAGTATTTTAAGCTGCGTGTAGAGTCAACCGTTGTTGAAAACCGCGCGACATGGCGGCGTGAATTTGTATCGTATGATTTGCTTTTGGCCTCGGCTATAACCACAAGCCAGCACGATCCATCTGATAATGAGTCGGCTCTCTCTAAATATGTAAAAGCGATTAAGAGTTTTCGTGATTTGTTCGAAGAAGCCTTCAATGCCCATCGCATGGCCGAAGCTGAGGCGATTTTGCTTGCTGCCGAGGAGCAAAGCAATATTCTAACTCCCTTGGTGCGCGATTGGCTGCTCTATTATCGTGGCAAGATGAATTTTGCCATGGTGCGGCTCGATGAGGCGATCGAGTGTTTTGAAATTTTGTTGAAGCGCGATGATCTTGATGCTGAGTTGCAAGTGTTGCTGGCAATTAGCCTCGGCGATGTGCAGGTTGAGGCTGGGCATTGGTCGGCCTCAATTTTATCGTATCAAAAAGCCTTGGCAACGCCAAAAATTGAGCTAGATCAACAGGCCGAAGCCCACCTTGGGATTGCCGATGCCTACAATGAAATTGCGGTCAGTGCTGGTGGTTGGCATCAACCACAAATTCAGAAATATCCGATAGCCCGCGCTTTTGCAAAAGTTTTCCAATCGATTGCAATTATTCCGATGTTTATTTTGGTCAACATTTTGCGCCGTTTGGGGGCCGCTGTGCCCAAACCGCTGATTTTGCTGCGCTACCAAAATTGGCTGCTGGCACGGATTTTTCGGGCCTCGCGCGAAGAAACTATGGCCGCCTATAAAATCTTCCGTCAACAGAACGATCACGTGAATATGATTCGTTGTGAGATGCGCTTGATCGACATTGATGTGCTGTTTGGCAGCGTTGATGATGCCATAAACTTGGCCAAGCAAAGCCTCGAACGACCTGGCTGTGAAGAGCCATATCGCAAAGCGCGGGTGCAAGTAACCTTAGGGCGAGCATTAATCGCCAAACGCGATTTTGCGCAGGCAATTGATGTGCTCAATCAAGCTTTGACGGTGTTTCGAGCGGTCGATGATGGCCGTTGGGAAGCACGGGCGCTGACTGCACTTGGGCGGGCTTTGCAGGAATCTGGCCAAACGGAAGCGGCGCTCAAAACCTACCAAGCAGGTCTAGCGCGGGCGCGTGGCATTGGCTCGGTGCTGAGCCGCGAACGCATTTTATACGAGCTGCGCACCTGGCGACGCTCACAATTAACCTACCCCAGCGAAATTAGCACAATCTTGCGCGATGAGCCAACCCAACGCTTTGTGGCGCGCTTTCCACGCTTTCTGCTGCCCTATTTGCAGGTTGGCCAAACCTTGCTGATTCCCTTGATTTTGGTCTTTGCGGCAATTGTCGCGCCCACGGTTGGCAATCAAACAATTGTCCAAGCGAGCAGCAATTTGGTCTTGCCTGCTGCTGATGTGTATATTTTTCCTTGGTATCGGCTGATTATCTCGCCGTTGATTATGCTGGTGGCGACCGGCATTGGCTATAGTATTTTGGGCTTGATTGTGCTGTGGTATATGCCGCTGACCCAGTTGCGTAATAATCAGCCAACCGTGCACACGCTCACGCCTGATGAGTTGATTCACTACGATCCATCTGGCCACGAATCGCATCGGATTAAGTGGTCTGATGTGACCGAGATTATTACTGCTGATCGGCGGGTTTGGAAACGCCCGTTGATGGTGTTTTCGCGGAGTTTTGTGCGCTCGACGATGCAGCCGTTGCTACGGGTTGATGGCATTACTGGCTGGTACAACAGCGTTATCTATTTGATTGAAAAACGTGCGCGTGAAGCTGGGGCGCAAATTACCTATCTGAGCGCCGATATTAGCTTGTTGCGCAGCAGTTGGGGCGTAGTGATCGGGCTTGGCACGCTATTGTTGAGCGTGATCATTGCCAGTGTCAATGGCTGGATTCCGAATATTGCCGAATTTTTGCCAGCAAGCTTCTACGCAATTATTCAATTAGTTGGCTTTAGCGGGGTTTTGCTGATTGGCCCAACTATCTTCTGGACGGTGATTCGCCCGCTACGGCTGGATAATGAATTTGCTTTGGATGAGCGTTTGCCAAGTTTGGCGGCGATGATTGGCTTTATTGTGATGGTGCTGTTTATTATCACCGATGGCGCGATTGTGCGGGTGCCAATTTTCAGCGTTTCGCTGTTTATTGCTGGGGTCTATGTCTTTAGCGAGGGCATTTATCAGCTTGGGGTGCGGCGCGGCAAAGATCGGCGCTGGCGCACTGGGGTAACGATTGTTGGCTTTGGTTTGCTGCTAGGAGCAATGCTGATTGTGCGTGAAACGGTTTGGCGCGAGTTTTATCATGCTCGTTCCTATGCCTATGCCATTCAGGGCAACGATGCGGCGGCGGCTGATGATCGCTTGCGCGAAGTTGCCCAAACGACAATGCTGTTTGAGCGGCCTATGGCCTTGGAGCAAGCAGTGTTGGCCAGCCAAAGTAGCGATTGGGAGCAAGCCGACCAGCAATATACGGCGATTGTCAACAACCGCGAATACGATGCGCGAACGCAGGCTTTGGCCTACCATAACTGGGCCTTGACCGAGCTTGCGCGCTGCAAAAAAAATAGCTGTAGCGAAGCAGAATGGGCGCGAATTGCCCAGTTCGAGGCCACAGCAATTGAATTAATTGATCAAGCAATCACCCAGCACAATGCTAATTCCGAAGAGCGGGCGGTGTTGCTTGAGGCCCAAGGCGCGGCCTATATCGAGGTTGGCCAAATTCCGGCGGCGATTCAAAAATTAACCGAAGCCTTGGCCAGTACCAGCGAACCTCAAGCCCAGCAACGAATCCGTGATCTGTTAAATTCGCTGCAACGCTAAATTACTCAATTGCCAAGCGATAGCCAACCCCAGGCTCGGTCAATAAATAGCGTGGCCGGGCGGCATCGGCCTCAAGTTTATGCCGCAATTGGCCCATATACACCCGTAGATAATGGTTTTCTTCGGTATAGGCTGGCCCCCAAACCTCGCGCAAGAGCTGGCGATGGGTCAGCACTTTGCCTGCATGCTGCACTAAGGTGGTCAATAACTTATATTCGTTGGGCGTGAGATGCACCTCTTCTTCGGCCACAAACACCTGCCGCCGCACCAAATCGACGCGCAAGCTGCCAACCTGAAAAACTGGTTCGCTTTTTTCACCAGTTTGGTGGTGCAAATGGCGCAAGGCAACCCGCAAGCGGGCCAACAATTCGCCCATGCCAAATGGCTTGGTCAGGTAATCGTCGGCACCTGCATCGAGGGCGGCAATTTTATCATCCTCGCGTCCGCGCGCTGAGAGCACAATAATTGGCGTGTTGGTCCATTCGCGCAAGCGTTTCGTCACCTGCAAGCCATCCATGTCGGGCAGGCCCAAATCTAAAATGATAATTGCTGGGCGTTGCATGGCCGCCTGTAATAAGCCATCCTCGCCATTTTCTGCCTCGATTAGCGTATAGCCATGGCTTGGCAGCGAGGCGCGCAGAAAACGCCGAATTGGCGCTTCATCTTCAATCACTAAAACACTGATTGCGTTTGACATCAACCTTATTCCTCGTCGATTTGCGGCGGTTGGCCGTCGATTGGCAGAGTGAAGGCGAAGATTGTGCCGCCTGTTGGGCGATTTTCAGCCCAAATTGTACCACCATGCGCTTCGATAATGCCGCGACAGATCGTTAGCCCAAGCCCAACCCCGCTGCTTGCTGAACGATTGGTTTGCAAACGAAAAAACTTTTCGAAGATCGTTTCAAGCGCACTGGCTGGAATGCCAGGCCCATGGTCGGCAATCTGAACCTCGATCATGGCAACTTGTTGGCTGGCGCGAATCTCGATTGGACTACTGCTCGGCGTATATTTGAGGCTATTTTCGAGCAAATTGACCAGCACTTGCTCGATTAACACGCTATCAAACGGTACAAAGGTTTGTTCTGGCACATCAATACTGATTGTGCGATGCTCGATCTGTGGGCTTAAGCGGGCGAGGGCTGTGCCAATCACTTCTTCGAGCGCTTGCCATTCTTTATGCACTTGCACCGCGCCTGCTTCCAAGCGGGTCATATCGAGCAAATTGCTGAGTAAGCGGTTGAGCCGCTCGCCCTCGTCGGCAATCATCTGAATGAGTTCTTGCTGCACCTGTTGGTCAAACTGGTTGGGCTGATCAAGCAAGGTGCTGGCTGCACCGCTGATTGCCGCCAACGGCGTGCGCAGATCGTGGGAAACCGAGCTAAGCAGCGAGTTGCGCATGCGCTCGGTTTCAATTTGCACGCTGGCAGCCTGGGCTTCCTCGGCGAGGTGGGCGCGTTCGATTGCGACCGTCGTTTGGTTGGCAAAGGTTTCGAGCAAATGGCCATGGCTTGGGTCGAGCAAGCGACGTGGCTGTTCTGGTTGTAACGCCAATACGCCGACAATTCCACGGGTTGCCACTAAGGGCAGATACATGGCCTGCGCGCTGGGCAAGGTGTCGCTGTGCATGCCCGCTTTTTGCTGGTGATCATAGACCCACTGGGCGGTGATAAGTTCGCGTTGGTCGTTGATGAATGTTGCTTGTTGACCGACGACCGCCCGCACGTGACCCTTAGCATTGGGCAGCAAAATCGCTGCTTGGCCTTCAAAAACGCTGCTAATATGCTGCACTGCGGTTTGCAGCAAATTATCCAAGCCGCGAATGCTGGCAAATTCGCGGGTCATGGCATAGAGCGCGGCGGTGCGGCGCTCGCGTTGGCGGGCGGTTTCGGCCTGCGCCTGAATTTGCACCGTCAGGGTGCTGATCGTCAGTGCCACAACTAACATCACTAGAAAGGTCAACAGATATTGCACATCGGAGACGGCAAAGGTCAAATAGGGCTGCACGAAGAAAAAATCAAATGCTGCGACGCTCAAAAGCGAGGCGCTGATCGCTGGCCCGCGTCCGTAGCGTGCCGCCACCCACGTTACGCCCAGCAGATAGAGCATAATCAAATTCGATAATTCAAGATGCGGAAAGATGCCTTGGGCCACGATCGTACACAGGCCAATAATGCTGATTGATTTGACATAATTAATTATCGCTGGTTTTGTTTGCTGGCTTGGCTTGGTTTGGGGTTTATGGGTATCGTCGTGTTCGCCGCTAATCACATAGACATCGATTTCACCGCTTTGGCGAATCAATTGATCAACGATTGAGCCAAACAGCAATTCGCGCCAACGCGGCTGAGCTGGCTTGCCAACAACGATCTTGGAAACATTGCGTTGGCGAGCATAGCGCAATATTTCATCGCCCGGGTTGATGCCGCCAAGGGTCACGATTTGCGCGCCCAAACTTTCGGCGAGGCGCAAGGTTGCGGTCACACGGTCGCGATCGGCCTCGCTGAGCCGTAGTTGTTTGGGTGTTTCAACATAGGCTACAATCCACTCGGCCCGCAGATCGGTGGCCATGCGGCGAGTTGCGCGCACCAAACGCTCGGAAAGCGGGCTTGGCCCAACCCCCACTAACAAGCGTTCGCGGGTTGGCCAGGTAGTAGGAATCGCGTGATCCGAGCGATAACGCTGCATTTGGGCATCAACCCGATCGGCAGTGCGGCGTAGGGCCAGTTCGCGCAGGGCAATCAAATTGCCTTTGCGGAAAAAATTACGTGCTGCTTGGGCTGCTTGGCTGGCAATGTAAATTTTGCCTTCGTTCAAGCGCCCAAGCAATTCATCAGGCGGCAGATCGATCAACTCAACTTCATCGGCGGATTCAAGCACCGCATCGGGCACCGTTTCGCGCACAATCACGCCAGTAACTTGAGCCACAAGATCGTTGAGGCTGGCCAGATGCTGCACATTGACAGTGGTATACACATTAATTCCCGCATGCAACAGCTCGTCAATATCCTGCCAGCGTTTGGCATGGCGCGAATTTGGCGGGTTGCTATGCGCCAATTCATCGACCAAAATCAGGCGTGGCTTCCGCGCCAAGGCCGCATCAAGATCAAACTCGCGCACGGTTGTGCCGCGATATTCAACCTGCAAGGCTGGCAGCTGAGGCAAGCCAACCAAAAGCGCATCGGTTTCGGCGCGGCCATGGGTTTCGATATAGCCAACCAGCACCTCAACCCCTTCGGCGTGGCGTTGTTGGGCAGCTTGCAGCATTGCGTAGGTTTTGCCAACGCCTGCTGCTGCACCAAAAAAGACCTTTAACCGCCCACGTTGCGCTTGTTGGCTGGTATGTTGAATTCGTTCAAGCAGACGATCTGGGTTTGGGCGTTGATGTTCCATCGAAAAAAAGCCTTCTCTGTTGGTAGAAAATGTCAAGTTTTAAGCGTTGGTTTGCGCTAAGCTGCATCCATCGAATGGTGATTGGATCAATCATCAAACCAATGGAGGTATGTGATGGATGGACTGAATAAACCGCATTCACGGCGTAAATTTCTTGCCAGCAGCGGTTTGGCAGCGGTAGCCGCAAGTAGCCTGTTGGGCGATCAAGCGCCAGCAGCGGCGACCGCAAGTTCTAGCCCAACCATGCTTGATCAAATGGCGCTGCCGCCAAGTGCCAAAATGAGCATTCGTTGTCTGCGTGCACTGACCCTGCTCACAATGAGCACTAAGCTGACTGATCAGGAATTTAGCGCCGAAGTTTACGCAGTTGGCCTCAAAGATTTTACAACCAATTTGCAAGCCTTGGTTGGCCGGGGCACAAGTGACCTTGTGAGCTATCGGCCAAATCCTGAAGAGAGCCTGCCAGCACGGCCATGGTGGTGGCCCAAGCGGCGTTTTCGACTCTATGCTGGGCAAATTCCAAGCCATGAGCCAATTCCTGAGGCTGGCGGATTAGTTTTGGATTTACTGCGCAGCCTCGACAGTTATAACATCGCTTTTTATTCCGATCAGCTTGAATTTGCCGAACTAAGCCAACATTTGGCCTTGGCCGAATTGCAAAGCCAAACCCAACGCTTAATTGATGCCCAAAGTTTGGCTGGATTATACCCAGGCGATGATATTTGCCCGTGGTGGTGGCCGATTCCACGCCCAAATTGGTGGGTCGATTTGGCCGAAAATGGCTTCGCAGTGCCACCGATTCCAATTCCACCGTGCGATTTACGCGAGCTTGCGATGAATCTGCAACGCGGCTTGCTGCAAATGGCGGTTGCCGAACGCTATAGCGATAGCGAGCGCGGAGCCTATCGACTTGATACATTGCGCCCATTCATTCACGCTGGAGCCAACCAACTCGCTGCCTATGCTGGCACGCTGACTGGCTGGCTGGCTGAAGATATGCTTGATCGCCCGCCACCGTTGCCTTATTTTGAAACCGATAATCTGCTCGACGAGCTTGATGGCCTAGTTGATCGCCCGCCACCGCAGCCCTATCGACTTAATCTTGCCGACCAAATTATGCAAGCCTTGCAGATTGTTGGCGTGGCTTGTCATATTCGCAATAAGCAACTTGCTGGGCGCTTGCAAACTGCTGCCCTCAATCAGATCAAGGATTTGGCCTATCAGATCTAAGCGGCGGCTGGGAAGTGAGATTCTACCTTGCTTTAGCCCAAGCATGGCAGGTTGCGACGAAGCGCTGCGCCATGCTTGGGTTGGCGAGCCAATGCAGATGAATATAACTTGCCAGTAAATTGCCCACCTGATAGCCCTCGTGGTGCTGGGTTGTGCCATCAGGCGCGATCACGCGATAGGCGGCATTACTTGGCTCGGGATTTGCCCAGCGCGAATAATGAAATTCGTGACCGCGCACCTGACTATCTGCACTGAACAAGGGATTATCGTGGCAAGTGCTAATGGAGCGATAGCCCAAACTGACCCGTTGTTGCATGCTGCTTGCGCCTGGTAAGAGGCCAACCATCGGCCAAGCAGCGCCTGCATGGTCAACAATCGCCTCGGTCAAATACATCAATCCGCCACATTCGGCGTAGATTGGCATGCTGGCGGCGTGGGCTTGACGTAATGCATTTAGCATGGCCTGATTCGCGCTCAACTCGGCAGCATACAGCTCAGGATACCCACCGCTCAAAATAATTCCTGCACAACCAGTTGGCAAGTGCTGATCGGCAATTGGGCTAAATAACACCACATCTGCTCCTGCTGCCTGCAAACATTCTTGCATCTCAGGGTAGATAAAGCTAAACGCCGGATCATAGGCCACCGCAATGACAGGCCGTTGGGCATAATCGATTGTGGCGCTTGCCAATGGCTCAAGCTGAATTGCTGGCGCAGTTTGCGCCAATTCAAGTAACCGATCAAGCTGGCAGGTGCTGCTTAATGTTGTTGCGACCGATTCGAGCGTTTCCAAAGTAGTCTGCTTAGCAGAATCAGCAGTGACAAGGCCAAGATGGCGTTCAGGGAGTTTGAATTGGGCTTGGCGTGGCAAATAGCCCAAGCATGCAATTCCTGTGTGGTGCTCAATCGCGCTGGCGCATAAATCGGCATGGCGAGCGCTGCCAACCTTGTTTAACAAAACCCCGCCGATCTGCACTTGAGGATCGAAATGCTGAAAGCCAGCGACGATTGCCGCCGCGCTGCGCGCCATGCCGCCAGCATCGATCACCAAAACCACTGGTGCTTGCAATAAACGGGCAATGTGAGCGGTGCTGCCTGTATCATCCAACGCGCCATAACCATCGAACAGGCCCATCACGCCCTCGATAACCGCGAGATCGGCGCTGGCTGCGATTTGGCAAAAGTGGTGTTGCAATTGCTCAGCGCTGAATAACCACGCATCTAAATTGCGGCATTGGCGTTGAGCAACGAGGCTATGATGGCCTGGATCAATATAATCAGGGCCGCATTTGAAGGGCTGAATGCTTAGGCCACGCTGGCGCAGCGCCCCAATCAAGCCAGCAGTTAACAAGGTTTTGCCACTGCCACTATGGGCGGCAGCAATAATCACACGGGCAGTCACACGATGCTCCTATCCACAAAAAAACCAAGCATCATTCGCTGATGCTTGGTTGAACCAATCAATCAAATCGCTTTAGCTATGAGTTGCGGCAGCTTCCTCAGGCAGTTGGTTGCCTGCATCGTGAATCGCCTTGGTGGTGTTGGTCAAAAAGAGAATCACAATCCCACCAACAAACAATACAATTAATGAGAGAATTGCTTGGCGATACGAACCGGTTGTAGCGACTACCCGAGCAAAAATAAACGGCCCAATCCACGAAGTGCCGCGCTCGGAGATTTCGTAAATGCCATAGAATCCAGCCTCGCGGCCATGCGGAATCATGCGCGAGAACAAAGCGCGAGAGAGTGATTGCGAGCCACCAAGCACCAAAGCAATGGCAGCACCCATAAACCACGCTTGCAGCACGCTATCCAGCAAGGCATAGGCATAGATGATTACGCCTGTCCAGATAAACAGCGAAATCAAAATTGCCGTTTTGGTGCCGACTTTACGTGAAATGCGCTCAAAGCCCAACGCGCCGCCAAAGGCCACAAATTGAATCATCAAGACCAAGCCAAGCAAGAACGATTGTGAATCAGCCTCTGGTAAGCCTTTGGCTTTAAAGAGTTCGTTGGACAGAAACACCGCTGACATGCCGATGACCGTTTGAATACCATCGTTGTAGAGCAAATAGGCGATTAAGAAGCGCAGGGTTTGGGGCAAACGCTTAAGTTCGCGAAAGGTCGTCCAGAGTTCGCGCATACTGACCGTCAGATAATGTTGGCCTGCTGGTACCTTGCGGCTGGCAGCCCGATTTTTGAGCCGCTTGATGCCAAAGTAGCCAAAAATACCCCACCATAAGCCTGCTGAAGCCAAGGAAATCCGCACGGCCAACCCAGTTGTCAGGCCAATTTTCTCTGCAAACATCACCAACACAAGATTGATCGCCAATAGCACCCCGCCGCCAATGTAACCAAAAGCAAAGCCTTGGCTCGAAACCTTATCGCGCATATCCTCGGTGGTAATTTCGTTGAGGAAGGCATTGTAGAAGACGATTGAGGCCCCAAAGCTTAGGTTGGCCACCACAAAGGCAAATGCCGCAAAGATGTAGGTCGCTGGGGTTGCAATAAACAACATCGTTGTTGCAGCAGCACCCAACAAACAAAAGAACATCAACAATTGCTTTTTGATATTGGTGTAGTCGGCCAACGCGCCGAGTAATGGCAAAAAGAGAAATTGTAGCAACACCGATAACGAAACCGCATCAGGATAGAGCGATTCGGCAGTAATCTTGTAGAAACCCAAATTGAACACCGTGCCCTCATCACCAACCCTCTGTTTGGCCAAGGCTTCCAAAAATGGCCCAAATAAGGCGGCAATCACAGTTGTGGTGAAACCTGAGTTTGCCCAGTCGTAAAGCCGCCAACCTGCGATCTCCCGTCGATCATTGACTGGATGTGCTGAAGCTGTGCTAGGAACTAAATCGGCCACTGGTGGTCTCCTTGTGCCATGCAAGAGGAATGAATGTGTGTTCCGTGGGTGTGCG
This sequence comes from Herpetosiphon llansteffanensis, assembly GCF_003205875.1. GTDB lineage: Bacteria > Chloroflexota > Chloroflexia > Chloroflexales > Herpetosiphonaceae > Herpetosiphon > Herpetosiphon llansteffanensis. Next base: position 138,546 of record NZ_PUBZ01000125.1, on the reverse strand, counting down.
CCTAAGTATAGCCGATTGTGGCATTTTTCGGATACACCGAAGGGTACAGCCCAAGGATGATGCTTTGCTAAAGCGTTGGTTAAGGATTTCGTTGAGGTGGCTAGCTCGTTTGGGTTTGAGTGCTGGCGCAAAGATGCGACTATTTGTTGCAATATGATATTCAATTCGCTACTAATTGATCGCTAAAATTCCCACAGATCTCGTTGATTGCTTGTTTGCGCTGGATTTGTGAGCGAAATTCAGCTTTTTCTCTCAATGGAAACGCTACCGACATTTAATGGTGGCCGTTTTAGGCACCAATTGCATTGTATACTAGCGAGCGATAGGCAAAAATACCAATTAAAACCAGCATTATTGATCGACGCTGAAGCCAAATTAATCGGATTGATGAGCTTGGATTATCCACACATCAGCAGCTTTGCTGGTTGATTGTGGTTTGAGCAATGGTGCTAGAAAGTGAGTTCGCTATGAATCAGCATGATCTTGATCGCGCTGCTGAACAGGAGGTGTTAGAGCGTTTGGCAACGCTAAGTACAATGCAATTTGATGATGTTGATCGGGCAATCCAGACCTATCTGGCAGTTGCATGTGAGGTGGCTGGCACCAAAACAGCGCTGATCGGCGATTTGAATCGCACACATCAATATATTCGGGCAATTTACCCGGCCTCGACGGGAAATCTGGCTGCTGGCAGCATTTTGGCGCGCGAAGATACGTTTTGTCAGTATATTGATGTGACGGCTCAGCCGCTGGTTGTCGGCGATACAGCAACCGATCAGCGGGTGCAACCATTGCTTTTGCGGCTTGAAACCCCAATTCGTGCCTATTTGGGTGTTCCAATACCAGCCTCGACCGCAGCGCTGACACCAACCTTATGTACCTTTGATCCGCAGGCCCATCGGTTTACGTCGGTTCATGTAGCAGCGCTTAAATTATTGGCCCATCAGATTGCCCGCTGGATGCCAGAGTTGCGTGCTCCTGCGACTGACGAACCGCCAGTTGCCTTGGCCAATATGAGCGTAGCCGAATTGAATCAGATTGTGGCCCACGATATTCGTAATCCCCTGCATTTTTTGCAAGGCACGCTGGAATTATTGCAAAGCGAGCCTGCGCTGATTCCTGATCCCACGTTAGGCAGTTTGTTGCCTCAGGCCTATGGTTCGGTGATGCATATTCAACGGCTGGTGCGCGATTTGGTTGATGCAACGACGTTAATGACCGGCTCGCTCTCATTTGTGCGCCATACAATTGAGCTTGGCTCATTAATCGACGAGATTGCAGCGGTTGCCAAAAGTACGCTCAACCCACGCTGTAGCTTGGTCGTTGCGATCGAGCCAGATTTGCCAACCCTGATTAGTGATCGCGATCGGGTGTGGCAGGTATTGCACAATTTGATTAATAATGCTGTGCGCTACACCGAAACTGGCACAATTACGGTTCGCGCGCGGGCCAGCAAGCAGCAAACCATTCGGATTGAAATTGACGATACTGGGCCGGGGATTCATCCAGCAGATATTGAACGGATTTGGGAGCGTCATGCGCGCGCCAGCACAATCGCTCATGGTTGGGGCTTGGGCTTGGCGATTGTGCGTTCGTTGGTGTTGGCCTTGGGTGGCCAAGTTGGGGTTGAAAGTACGGTCGGCGAGGGGAGTTGCTTTTGGGTGGTGTTGCCAGTGGTGCGCTCTGAACCAGCTTTGGTCGATTATCAGCCGTGGCGTTCGTAGCAATTAGCCATGGGTATGGCGAATTGGGCTGTGTCCCCTTACCACTAGCCCCTCTCCCACTGCACGCGGGCGAGGTTCATCAAGAATTGTGCTAGAACGGGGGTATTAAAGCCCCTCTCCCGTTGGACGGGAGAGGGGTTGGGGTGAGGGGATCAGCTTAAAACCTTAGTGAATAAAGCTGGTTTCCCCGCTTGTTTCGCCTGTGCGGCGCAAAAAGAGCGCCAACAGTAAGCCAACCACGGCCAAACCTGCCGCAACCGCAAAGGCCTGCTGGATACCAGCGTTTAATGCCGCCAACGGATCGGCGGAGATCGTTTGTAAATGGCGGGCCTGCCCAGCGCTCATAATCGTGATCAACAAGGCTGTGCCAATTGCGCCGGCAACTTGCTGCAACGTATTGGAGATTGCGGTGCCATGCGAGTGCAATGCTTGGGGCAATTGATTTAGCCCAGTTGTCAGTACTGGTGTAAACAAGCAGGCAAGGCCCAAACTGAAGATTACATGCAAGCCTAAGAGCCATATGACTGATGTGCTTGGATTGAGCGATGTCCATTGCCAAAGAGCGAATACTACCAGCAACATTCCGCCGATAACCAGCACCCGTGGCCCCGAACGATCGAAAATACGCCCGACAAATAGCCCACTAAAGCCCATCAATGCGCCGCCAGGCAGCAAAAACAGCCCAGTTTGCAGCGTATTGAAATGGCGAATTTCTTGAAAATAGAAGGGCAACAAAATCGCCGATGAGAACAGCGTCACCATCACAACCATCATCATTACGACGCTTAGCGTAAACATGGGAAAGCGAAAGACGCGCAGATCAAGCAATGGGCTAGCTAAGCGGGTTTGTCGCCAAGCAAATAAAGCTATGCCAACCACGCCAATCCCAATCAAGCCCAATACCAACGGATCGCTGAGGCTGCTGCCTGGTTCGCCTGCGCGGCTAAAGCCATAGACCAGCCCGCCAAAACCGACGGCGGCAATAATGATTGATGCAATATCAAGGCTGGCTGGCTGAAGCTTGCCAACATTAACCAAGCGCAGATAGCCATAAATCAGCACACCAAGCGCAATCGGAATCACGAAAATAAACATAAAGCGTCATGATAAGGCTTGGATAATCAGGCCCGATATGGCTGGGCCGATGGCTGGAGCAACCGAAATGACCATGCTGGCGGTGCTCATCATGGCCCCACGCCGCTCCATCGGCACAAGCACCAAAATCACCGTCATCAGCAAGGGCAACATGAGCGCTGTGCCCGATGCCTGAAAAATGCGCCCAACTAAGAGCACTTCAAAACCTGGGGCCGCTGCTGCTGTCAGCGTGCCAAAGCTGAACAAACCCATTGCCGTTAGAAAGAGCGTTCGCGTGCTAAAGCGCTGAATCAAAAAGCCCGTGGTTGGAATCAACACCGCCATCACCAAAAGGTAGGCCGTGGTCAGCCATTGAACGGTGCTGGCCTCAACTTGGAACTCGGCTTGTAAGCGTGGTAGCGCCACACCCATAATGGTTTCGTTGAGAATCACCACAAACGTAGCGATCAGCAAGGTTAAAATGATGCCTTTCTCGCTAGTCGTGTTGGTCGAGGCATGAGAGTTCGAAGTTGTCTCTACGCGCATAACATTCCTTTAACTATTCCAGCCCAAACCATACGCTGGTTGGTACAATCGGTATCTATCGAGCGAGGCCCTTCGCGCTTCAATTGACATGCTTGATACAATCAGCCTGATCAGCGGTGATCAGCGAGCCATAACTGGAGTGATAGCATGAGCGATCTATTAGAACAAAATAAACAAAAAGTCCAAGCATTTTACGATTTAATGTTTAACCAATGTCAGCCTGCAGAAGCGATCGAGCGCTATGTTGGCGATCAATATATTCAACATAATCCGGCGGTGGCCGATGGTAAAGCAGCATTCATTGCCTATTTTGAGCGCATGGCAGCAGAGTATCCCGGCAAACATGTTACGTTCAAACGCGTGATTGCCGAAGGATCGTATGTGGTGTTGCATTGCTACCAAACGTGGCCCGGCGATCGCGATTGGGCCGGAATCGATATTTTTCGCCTTGATGAAGCTGGTAAGATCGTTGAACATTGGGATGTGCTCCAGCCGATTCCTGCTGATTCGGCCAATGACAACACCATGTTCTAGCGTTTAGCGCCAGCGTTGCAGTGCGCCATGAAAACAGTAATGCATCTTAACTCCTGTTGGGTGGAAACTTACAAAGCTTGAAAGTAGCGGGCTATTGGCATCAGTTGAAAGCCTTGTTTGACGTAGGTTTGGCGCGCAGGCTCATGGCCAGGGTCGCCACCAGTTTCAACCATTGCTACCCGCATGCCAGCGCTGCGAAACTGCTCGACCGCAAAGTTGGTCAGTGCAGCACCTACCCCACGTTGCTGGTAGCTTGGCTCAACTGCGAGCATCACAATTTCGCCCATGCTACTTGCTTGATGCAGGGTTGTGGCCACAAAGCCCGCAAGCTGCTGATCAAGCAGCGCAACCCAAACGTGGTTGGTTTCAGCGGCACAGACATAAGCCACTGCCTTGCGCTGGTCTTGTTGCCAGTCGGGATAAAAATGGCTGAATACGGCTGCATCCATTGCTGCTGCCATCGAAGCAAACACTGGTGTCCAAGCCCGAATCGAAAGCTCGCCTACCGCCGTGCCATCCGCAGCGGTGTAGCGCCGAATCGCGACCTCCATAATACCTCCATAAAGAGAGCCGTAGACCACATTCTACGGCTCCGTTGATCCTACCATGACTGGTCGCCCCAACCCTCCATCGCGAGACCGAACATTGTGAAAGGATATGCTATGAAGAATCATGACATTGAAATTATCGTCTGTTTGGCAGATGATGATCGTGAAAGTGAAATACCTGGATGGATTGCGGAAATCTGGCATAAAGGCGAGACGGTAGCTGAAGTGTATGATTCTCCTCAAGGCTTGCAGATTATCCTCTATCCGCGCCGCGATGGTGATCCATGGCGCTGGGCGTATGCCGATTTGATGTTGATGCTTGAGAAGGCCAAAAGCGTCTTCAAAAACTATCAATAGCCTGTGATTATCGGGAATACTGGGTGCGAACGTCTTCTTGCAAGAGGACGTTAGTTAAAGGAGTTCGATCGTGCCTGTGCTGCCATCGACTCGAATTCGTTGGCCATCGCGGATGCGCTGAGTTGCATCGGCAACGCCAACCACTGCTGGCAAGCCATATTCGCGGGCAATCACCGCGCCGTGGGTCATTAGCCCGCCAACTTCGGTGACAAGGCCGTGAATTGCTACAAACAATGGGGTCCAGCTTGGGTCGGTAAACCGAGTGACCAAAATATCACCTGCTTCAAGCGTTGCTGCTTCCATCTGTAATATCACCCGTGCCCGACCTTCGATGAGGCCCGCCGAAACCGGCAAACCTACCAGCGCCCCAGCTGGTACGTCGCTGCGTTGATAGCTGCCATTCAACAGCTCGCCGTCAGAGGTCAGCACGCGGGGCGGGGTTAGTTTTTGATAATGGCTGTACTCAACTCTTCGCTGCTCAACAAGGCGATAATCAAGCTGCTGCGTACGCATAACCTCGTGGAGTTCAGCAAATGTGAGATAGCCTATATCGCTTTTGTTGCGCAAGATGTTGGCTTGCAGCAACACTTCGGCGGCCTGCAACAACGCCTGTTTATAGACAAAATAGCGGCTAACAATGTGATATTTGGGATACTCGCGATAGCCAATAAAGTTGCGAATGAGATCGATCACGCGTTTGGTGGCGGCGGCTTTGGCTGCTCCATCAGGCAATTGCTGCAAGCGCGCCAAAAGTTCATGCTCTTTGTTGAAGGCTACTTGGCGACCATGGGCGAATTTTTGTTGGCTGGCTCCAGGCGTAAAGCTTTTAATGTTATGCAGCATTAATGGCAGCAGGGTTGCTGGATTTTCGCTCCAACGGGTACGCGTAATGTCAATTTCGCCAGCGCAGCGCATCCCGTATTTGGCCAAATAGGCCTCGATTGCCTGCTGCGCTATGCTGCCACCCTCAAATTGTTCCAACTGGGCTAAAAAATTCGGCTTGGTGGTCTGGGCTAAATAGTTAATTACTGCTGGATAGGGGCGAATTGCATCGGCCACATCCAACAGCGCTAAACCCATTGCCGACGTGATATTGTGATCGACCGATTGCGAAATGCTATCAGCAGCGTTTTTCTCATCCAGCCACTCGTCCATGCGCTCGTTGAGCCAATTCGACGCATTAATTGCATTCATAATCACCCCAAAACTTTGTGGGTTAGCGAGGCTTTGCTTGAGCTGTTGAATGTCGTGCAGAATATAGTCGCAGAGTTCAGCCCCAGATTTTGCAACGATGGTTTGTTTTAAATTGGCCAGATCGCGCTCACTTTGCTCAATCAACGCAGTCACAAGCGCTGGGTCGTTTTCAATCGTTGGCTGAAATTCGAGCGAATCAGCGCTTGCAGGCTTGAATTTATCCAGCGTTGATGCTGCTGGCTGCGCTGGTGCTGCTGGAATAAAATCGCCGCGCTCGATCAGCGTGGTCAAGGCAGAGCGAATTAACGGATCGGATTTGCCCAAAACATCGACCATAATTGCGCGGCGGGCTGGTACAGCCAGATCATCAATCACATCGACAAATAAGCGTCCGCCAGCATGCACCATTGGGCGGCCAGCAGTTAATTGCCAAATCGACAAACCCAAGGGTTTCATCGCATCGGTCATCATTTGTTGGTGGCCCACCGAAATGTAGATGTGATTGCGCGCATCATTGGCGGCAGGAATTGGGTACAGCGTGGTGATTGGGCGGCTCTGAACGATATAAAACTGATCGTCGGCCAAGCACCACTCAATATCTTGGGGCTGGCCAAAATGCTGTTCGATGGTTCTGCCAATAGCTTCAAGCTCCAATAATTGGGGCTGGCTGAGGGCTGGTTGGTGTTGTTGTTTAGGCGTAATTGGCTGTTCTTCAGTTCCGCCAGCCTTGCTTGGAACACTGGCTCGTTGCTTGATGGCGATGCTTGTGCTCACAATCTCGCCATTGCGCAGTTGATAGCTATCTGGATTGACGCGGCCAGCAACCAAGGCCTCGCCCAAACCAAAACTGGCTTCAATTGCCAAAAGCTTGCGATTGGCCGTAATCGGATCGGCAGTGAACATAATGCCTGAAACGTTGGCGAAAACCATGGCCTGCACAATCACTGCCAAGCGAACGCTACGCTGATCAAAGCCCTGTTGCAGCCGATAGATCATGGCTCGTTCGCTGAATAGCGAGGCCCAACATGCTTTGATCTGCTGAATGATTGCCGCTTCGCCAACGACATTCAAATAGCTATCGTGCTGGCCAGCAAACGAGGCGCTTGGCAAGTCCTCGGCGGTTGCGCTTGAGCGAATCGCATAGGCCGTGGCTACGCCAAACTGTGTCAGCTTCTGGCTAATTGCTGCCTGAATCTCGGGCGGCATTGGGCTTGATTCAATTGTTTGGCACAGGCTGGCGCTCAATTCGGTAATTGCTGCCCGATCAGCAACCCGCAACAGTGCTGCTTGCTCAAGCAATTTGCTGATGGCTGGATTCATTTCAAGCATTCGCCGAAACGCGGCGGTCGAAAGACAAAAGCCAGTTGGCACATGGATGCTTGGAATCTGGGTAAGTATAGCTAAATTGGCGGCTTTTCCGCCCACCAGCATGCTATTGGTTGGGTTAATTTCATGAAATTCAAACACATAGGCATTCATCAATTGCTCCCTTTGTTCGTGTTGGATCGCGCTTGCTTAGCCGAATGCTGAGGATTGTAGCTGAGTGGCGTGCGAAAAAGAATCGGCGTTGGGCCGTTTTGTGGCCTAGACAGCCATGCTATACTCAATCTGAGCAAAGCACCAAAACCAAGCGACCATTTTGGTCGCTTTTTTGTTTAATTATAGTCAGAAATATTGTTTTTATTGACATAATGAATTGGAAAGGATTGAAAATGCTAAAATATGCGCTACCAGCGATTGTGCACCAGACCAGCAATAGCTTGATTCTTGGCACCCTGCCCGGCGACCAATCGCTGGCCGCTCAGTTCTACTATATGCATCCCCGCAATCAATTTTGGCGCATTATGCAGGCATTATTTGCTGCTGAGCCTGGCACAACCAGCGCAGAACGAACTGACTTTTTAGCGCGCCATGGCATTGCACTTTGGGATGTGTTGCATGCTGCTGAGCGTGATGGTAGCCTTGATACGGCCATTACTCAGCCCATCCCCAATGATTTTGCAACGTTCCTAAGCAACTATCCAACGATTCGCACAATTGGCTTGAACGGGATCAAAGCCCAGCAATTGTTTGAGCGGCTGGTGTGGCCGACGCTGAGCGCTGAATTGCAATCGCGATTAACGGTGCATGCGCTGCCATCGACCAGCCCCGCCAACACCCAAGCCTTTGCCGCGAAACTCCAAGCATGGGCCGTGATCTTGCAGCATAAGCAGCAAGTTTAAAAGCATGAGCCTTGCTCAAATTGAGCCAATTCGGAAAAATAGTGTGGAGGTATGCGCCATGAAATATACAGTAGCGATCGAGATCGACTTGCCGCGCTCGGAGGTGGCCCAGCTGCTCGCCGACCAGACAAACATTCCCAAATGGCTGCGTGGCGTGGTGCTGCACGAGCCGCTAAGCGGAGCACACGGCCAAGTTGGCACAACATCGCGAGTTGTGATGCAGATGGGGCAGCAGACCTTTGAAGCCACCGAGACGATTACGCGGCGAGAACCGACCGATCTTCGCACTATCCCGCCAGCGAGCGTTGTTCACTTTGCACGCGAGATCGTTGGTGCTGGCATGTGGAGCGCCGCGCACGAGCAACTGACCGAAGTTAGCCCAGCTAGAACGCTGTGGGTGAGTGAGAACGAATACCGATTTAGCAGCTTGCTGATGCGCTTGGTGGGGTTGCTGATGCCTGGGACATTTCGCAAACAGTCGCTCCAACACATGCAAGATTTCAAGGCCTTTGCCGAGCATGGCAAGGATGTGCGCGAAGCAAATGGCTGATTATTGCGCTTTTATGAATCATTTACTTCCTGGTCGATGCGAATCTCAGGATGAAGGCGTGCGGGTTGCGTCGGGTGCTTGCGCGTAACGATATAGAAATGTGCAAAGCCGCAGTCAATGATGCCCAGCTGAGATTGATATTCAACGTTGAGCATAACCCAACTGTAAGCTGCAAGCTCGACTGTAACCATTTTGTCTGTAGCTACCTATGGAATATGCCTGATTCCTCCACGCTTTCGTCTGCCTCTGATCAGCAGCATTGTTGTCACGAAGAACGCCAACCGGTCTTTTGGTGTGTGTATTCTTACCGCAACGCTTGGAGGAATCGATGATCCGTCGTTTGTGCTGTTTGATTCCGTTGGGCATGATCGTACTCCTGTTTATGCAGCCTATTGCGCATCCGCTTGTGGCGGCCCAATCAGGTGATACCGTTGTTGACGCGCAGAGTGCACATGTAGCAAATGGTAGCTGGGCTAGCGCGTTGAGTTTGCCCAATAGCAATCTCGATAGTATTGCCGTGATTGATACGACGCTCTATGCAGTCTATTCGCAAAGTGGCATTACCCGCCTTGCACGCTGGGATGAGGTAGCGGTGCAATGGGTTTTAATTCAGGCTGACACCACAACTGATTCATGGCGCTCGCTGCAAGTTGGCGCAGATGGCCGTTTGTATGCCTTGCGCACGACTCACAGCGCGGCACTGCCCTATCGGATTACTGTGCTTGCTGGTTCTGCTTGGGTTGATGTCACCACGCCAATACCGTTTAGCAACTTTCCGCTTGATTCGGTTGTCGCTGTGCGAACCAATGCAATTTACGCTATTGATACTTCTTCACTCATGGCCATTTGGAATGGCAGTGCATGGACGTTTACCTATGCGCGCACAGCAGAGGATGGGTCGATTGGCGAGATTCATAATCTGTATCGCTGTGGCAATAGCCTCTACTTTACGATTAGCACTACATCACAAGTTAATGAGCATGGCGGCGATGTTCGGACATGGGTCAAGAAAGTTGCATTATCAACCAATAGCCTATCGAATATTGGCAGGCTTGATCGTTTAGGCGGTTGTAGCGGCCAAACCTATTATGGCTGGGCGGAAAGAACGATCAATATTGGTACAGAAACCAGTGTTACCCGTTCATTTAACATTGGCCCAGCCGAGGCCAACCCCTACATTACTTCCATGGTTCAAATTGGTGGCTATGTCTATGTGGTGGGCTACTTTGATACGATTGATGGGGTTCAAACGGGCAGCGTTGCGCGTTGGAATGGCAGTTCGTGGGAAGGGCTTGGCCCAATTTTTCAACGAGCCAATGGAACTCCTTGGCAGGTTATGGCTTGGGGGCATCAGGTTGTGCTGGGCGGAGCTTTTTTTGGCCCGACCGGCAGTGCTCGCAATGTTACTGCTTGGAGCCAGAATTTACCCTATACCACCTATAGTCCATGGCTTAGTAAGTAACATTATTGAGAGAAAAGTCTGTTTTACAAACAGGATCAATCAAGAGAACGTGGAGTTGCGAATAGAAGCCTTGCTTATAAGCAGCTAAGGCTCCTTGGCTGCATCCCACGTTCTGCAAACCATTCTACCTGCGCATAATTGGGCTGATTATTCCTCTATGGCCCCGCCGATCTCGCGCAAATGCTGGCGAAAAGTTAGGCTTGAGTCAAGTGCACGTTGCTTCAGATAGGTCTGAAATTGGACTTGTTCGCGCAACGTGCTGCCTGCTTGGATGGCACTGGCTTGTTGGCGTTCACGCTCAGCGATTTGTTGGGCGGTTGCCAAAACCTCAGCGGCATCGGCAGCAGCGACAAACAACACGCCATCTGCATCGGCAAATACCAAATCAGCCTTGGTTACGCGACACGTGCCGATCTGGGCATTGCTTAGGGCTTCTACTTCCCATGGGTCAAGCCGCTGTGGCCCAGCTGCGCAACGCCCAGCGCTAAAAACTGGCAAGCCAATGCGCAATAGATCCTTGGTATCGCGATGCAAGCCCCAAACGACGATTGCTGCCAAGCCAACTGCTTGCGCTTCGAGCACAATCAAATCGCCAATACAGGCTTCATCGGTTCGGCCTGCATTATCAATCACCAAAATATCGCCAGCTTGGGCAGTTTCGAGCGCAGCGAGGAATATATCAACGCTGCCATAATGCCGAACTGGCAGCGCTCGGCCAACACAATGGCTATTTGGCAGCAAGGCTTGAATTGCTGTTGGCGCAGCGCGCAGCGGTAGCTTGAGGCGTAGACAGGCATCGGCAATTAATGGGGTCGAAAGTGACGCGAATTGGCGAGTATAGGCACCATGATCCATTCCATCCTCCTGCATTGAGGTCTATTCAACGTTGATAGTTGTATGATACAAGTGGCGACAAGTGACATTCTTGGGATGCAGGCAGGACAATTTGAGATTGTGAATTAATTGGATGCAGGCTCGACGATATGCTCGTCGAGCCTGCGTGCGCGTAGGTTTAGTTGGCTGCTGGCTGGTGTAAGCCAATCCGGTTGCCTTCGGTATCGATAAAGATCGCCATCCAGCCTTGTGGGCCGATGGGGGTTTTATCGAGGACGACCGTGCCACCTGCTGGTGCAATCCGTGCGACAATTTGTTCAAGCGCTTGGCCTGCATTGAGATAAATCAAGGTTCCACCACTGGCTGGCGTTGCATCGTGAGGAGCCACAATTGCCCCACCCACGCCACGCTGATCGGCAGCGAAAAAGCCATGAGGAATGCCCATAAAATCATCTTCACGGATATCTTGCGCTAAGATGGTGCTGTAGAAACCAACGGCGCGCGAGAAATCGGTGGCGGGAATCTCAAACCAAGTAATTGCGTTGTTCATAAAGTCCTCCTGAAAAGTGATATGCGCTGAGCATACCGCAGCTGAGTGACAACCCTATGTCAGTAGCAATTTGGCATTTGAGTGAATTTCCAATATTCGTTCAATTCGGCAGCAACAAACCTTTAGCTGCGCTTAGAACCTAAAAACGGCACAACTGGGTATGCCAGTTGCGCCGTTTTAATGATGTTTAATTTGGCTTAATTAGTTCATGACAAGCGTTGCCACAAATGCCAGATAGGTAATGCCTGCCAATGCTCCTAGCAAATTGGCAAAGGTCGAGGCTCCAACGCTGCGCAATAAAATAAAGCCTGCAATTAAAACCCAAACTAGGGTATGACCCCAACGCAAAATCAAATAGCGAATGCTGGTGGTATCGCCTGGCACTTTATCGCTTGGCCAAACATAGACAAAGATTGCTGCAATAACGAGCGCCAACATCGACCAAACTACTGCTGGAATTCCTAAAAAACGTGTACTCACGTTGACTCCTTCACACTACGAAAATTGAGCGATTACTGCTATTTGATCACTGATTTCTCATTCCTTCGCCACCGTCCGTCCGATCCCCTCACCCCGCCCCCTCTCCCGTGGCGCGGGGCTTTAACATAGTGGTTCTATCGCGACTCGTCGCTGAAAAATGGCGGCTCCCCCTCGCCCGCGTTTTCGTGGGAGAGGGGGCGGGGGGTGAGGGAATGCCTCCCGACCCCCAACAGCCGATCCCTGTTGTCCTAGCCCTTTTGCCAAAAAACCGAATCTTCGTCAATCGGCTGCATGGTGACGGTTTCGCCAATTGATTCGAGATAATCATGGACGGCGTTGTAGCACTCTTCGAAGGTCGCGTAATCATCAACAATCACATAGCCACCTTGGGAAACTTTGGGGTACAACGCCTCTAAAGCATCGTAGGTTGAATCGTATAAATCGCCATCTAAGCGCAAGAGGGCCAAATTATCGATTGGCGCTTGATGCAGGGTATGGCAAAACCAACCCTTGAGAAACTTAACTTGCTCATCAAGCAAGCCATATTGCTCGAAATGTTGGCGCACTTCCTCGTAGGACGTGCCCTTCCACAGCAGATCGAGAATATCTTGAATCGGTTTGGGCGGTGGGCCATTTTGTTCTTGGGGCAAGCCAGGCGATTCGGTTTCGCCGAGCAGGCCTTCTGCTTCGTTTTTGGGAAAGCCTTGGAATGAATCAGCGACCCAAACGGTACGATCGCTGCAATTGTAGGCCTTGAGAATGCCCCGCATAAAGATCGTTGCCCCGCCGCGCCAAACGCCAGTTTCAATCAAATCGCCAGGAATTTGCTTTTCGAGAATATCGGTAACCACAGTTTGAATATTGTTGAGCCGATGCATGCTGAGCATGGTATGTGCTTGGCTTGGCCATTCATGACCATTCAGCCGTTTCTCGCGATCAAAGGTGCTGTAGGGGCCGGTGTAGGGCGCGGCCATGCTAAATGGCTCATACACAATATTGCGTAACGGCTGATCTTCATAGACCAAGCCCATAATACAGCGCTTAAGCAGGTCGAGGTAGAGTTGTGCTTCGACATGTGCCATTGGTTGTTGGTCTCCCATGCAAAAATTGCTAGCTGGATATTAATTCGTTGGCGCTGACAACGAGCGTTGTTGCGCCACGTTGGTTAATAGCTCAATGACCCGTTCTGGGCCTGGTAGCTCGCGAATTTCGGCTTGAAAGCGTTGGGCGTTGCTGCGATAGCGGGGACTTTGCAATAGCTCGCGCACGCTGGCCCGAATCGATTCGACCGAAAACTCAGGAACCCATTGATCAAAAAATTCTTTGGGTTGGTTGGGCAAGCGCAAAACCTTGCCTAAACCAAGCTCTGCCGCCCGCATCGCGCCCGCTGGTTCTTCGCCAGCCACAGGTATCATCAACAACGGCATGCCATGGCTAATTGCTGACATAATTGTGGCAAACGGACAGTGAGTGATAAAAAGATCGCAATGCGGAAACAGCAAGGCTTGGGGAATGTATTGCTCGATATACACATTCGCTGGCTGCGGCCCAAATTGGGCTGGATCTTGTTTGGTGCCAACCGTCAAAATCAAATTAATTGGCTCGTCGCGCAGGGCCTCAAGAATCATTGGAAAGATCGTTGGGGTATCAAAGACTGAACTCATTGAGGCATACACTGTTGGCCGATCGGGCAATTGCGCGACCCACGCTGGCAATTCGCCATCGCTAAACCGCGTAAAACGCAATGGCCGCAACGATTCCATGGTCGGAATTTCCTTGGGCTGGAACGAAGGTGGCGCGAAGGCCAAATATAATGCTGGATAGAGCATATCCATGGTTGGGTAGGGCGCTAGGCCATAGGTGCTGCGCAAATAAGCTAATTCTTCGCCAATTAATGATTCAAGTGCATTCGCCGAAAGAAAATAGCTAATGCTGATTGTCGCTTGCGGAATGCCCAATAGTTCGGCGGCAACACAGCTGCCAAACTCAAAATCGTTGCGCACAATAATATCTGGTTGCCACGTTTTACCGAGGTTGAGCAGATCGGCAACCATCGCATGCGCAGCAGCATCAGCGAAGATGCTGCCTAAAATTGCCTGCCCTTGTTCAGCAAACGGCAGCTCGAAAATCTCTGGAAAGGTTTGGGCCATTTCTGATGAAAGCCACTCTAATCCAGCAGGAAAGCCATTAAACCCCTTGGCTACGATGCTTGGAAGCATTTTGGCCGATACTGCAAAGGCCACGTCATGACCAGCCTCTTGCAACACTTGGGCAACTGGCAACATGGGATTCAAGTGACCAATGCCAGGATTCAGGACAAATAAGGCACGCATTGAACAATCCAATCCTTTCTGGCTGGGTGGCGGGCTAGCCGCTGTGAACAATGTTGGTCGCTGGCTTGCGCCGATGAAACTGCTAAGCTAGCGATGTGACCGACCGAACTACCGCTTGGATGTGGTGGTTGACATGCTTGGTTAGCTCGTGCTGCGATGGGTTGTGCAGATAAAAATGATCGCCAGCCATCAGCTCAATCTCGCAGGCATTGCTGGTATGATTGCGCCACAATTCAAGCTCAGCAGCGGCAACACTCGGGTCATCGAGGCCGCCATACACCACCATTGGGCAATCCAGCACAATCGCATTGTTGTATCCGAAGGTTTCGCAGACCGCAAAATCGGCGCGCAAAATCGGGGTCAACAGTTCGACTAACTCTGGATGCTGCAAAATATCTTTGGGTGTGCCATTCAATTGCATCAATCGATCCCAAAATTGCTGGTGTGGCAACTGGTGAATCACGCTTTGGCGTGGGATATGTGGCGCTGCATGGCCCGAAACGAAGAGCATTTGGGGCCGTAGCTGATGCTCATGTTGCAAGCGCCGACTGAGTTCGTAGCTGACCAACGCGCCCATGCTATGGCCAAAAAACACAAACGGCTTTTCCTCAAGCAAGGGTTTAATCACCGGAATCAAGTCGTTGAGCAATTGATCAAGATTGGTATAGGCAGGCTCCATGAAGCGTTTGCCTCGGCCTGGCAATTCAATGGCACAAAGCTCTACCTCTTGGTCAAGCTGTTTGGCCCATTGATGAGCACGTTGCGCCGTGCCCCCTGCATAATGAAAGCAAAAGAGCCGCAGTGTAGCGTTCGGTTGCTTGCGCAACCATTCAATCCATAAGTGTGATTTCATGCGATCCTTCATTGGGTGATGGTGCAGGTTTCAAGGATGAATCAGCAGCGACGTTTTTCAACGCTACTGCCAAATGGCTGGCCAAAATTGGCAGCGCTGGCTCGCTCAGCAGGGTGTTGTGCGTCCCTGGAATGGTTTGGATGTGAATCTGACCAGTCACAAACTGGCCCCAACCCAAATCGGCCATGTGATAGGCAGCTTGCAGTTGGTCGTCGTGTTGGCCAGCCAAATCGGCAGCCCGTAAGATCAAGACCTCGTTGGGATAGGTCGCTGGTTGATAATTCCAAACTGCTTGCGAATGGGTGCGAAAGGTTGCGACAAGGTGCCGCAAACGTACTAGCGTGTAGCTATCGGGCAAGCCAAGGTGCCGCTTGATGATCTCCAAAATCTGATTCCACATCGCTGCATCTGGCTCAGCTTTGGGGTCGTCAATGCCCAAAATGCTGGCATCTACGCCAAGCATGGCAATTAACAGCTCCAGATCGGTCAGTTGTTCTGGTGACGTGCCAGTCAATGTGGCGGGCGTATCGATTAATGCCAATAAACCAACAGTTTCGCCTTGGGCGACTAAGTGGCTGGCAATTTCAAAGGCAATCGAGCCACCCATCGACCAACCGCCAAGCAGATATGGCCCCTGCGGCTGAACGTTGCGTATATCGCTGAGATAGCGTTGCGCCATCACTTTGACATCGTTCAGTGGCGTTTCTGGGTGCTCCAAGCCAAAGGCTTGAATGCCATAGAATGGGCGTTGCGTGCCAAGCAATTGCGCCAAGCCAGCATAGACATTGGCCATACCGCTCATTGGGTGAATGCAGAAGAACGGTGCGGCTTGGCCTTGCGGCTGTAAACGTACCAACGACGATTGCTGATTGGCTTGCGGCGCGGTTTGGGCTTCGATCAATTGGGCTAATTCGGCAATTGTTGGTGCTTCAAATAAGCTGCGCACCCCGAGATTGGTGTGGACTTTTTCTGCAAGGTGGGTTGCAACTTGCAAGGCCAACAGCGAATCGCCGCCCAATTCAAAGAAATTATCGTGGATGCCAATCATTGGCACACCCAAAACTGCGCCCCACAATGCGCCAATTGTCTGTTCAAGGTTGCTGCTTGGGGCAACATACTCGCTTGTGAGCTGGGGCCGCTCGTAGCTATTGCCTGCATCGTTTTGCTCAACCGACTCTTGGTTGTTGGTTGCTTGAGCAGTTTCAGGTAACTGTGCGCCTTGGGCTTCGCTAGGATTGATATATTGCTCAACCCAATAGCGTTTGCGTTCAAATGGGTAAGTTGGCAGGGCGATGCGGCGTGGTTTGCTCACGACCCGTTGCTGCCAATCGATCGCAACGCCTGCGATCCACAAACGGCCCAGCGCGTTTAACAAACAGTGCGTATCAGTTTGCTGATCTTGCGGGTGGCGCATCGATTGAACCACAACCCGCTCTGCGCCAAAGTTGGCTTGAGCACGGGTTAAGGTCGTTAAGGTTTGGCCTGGCCCAACTTCGAGAAAGACATGGGCGGGGTTTTGTAAAAGTTGGCTCATGCCAGCGCTAAATCGGACGGTTGAGCGCAAATGCTCAACCCAATAGGTTGGATTTGACCATTGCTCATGGCGCATCCAATCGCCTGTTACATTGGAAATATAGGGAATCGTGGCGGGCTGCATGCTGATCGTTTGGGCAAAGGCGGCAAATTCTGCCTCGATTGGCTTGAGCATGCTCGAATGGGCTGCTACGCGAATTGGCAGGCGACGGTATTTAATCTCGCTGCTTAGTAGCTGCTGCTCTAGTGCATCAATCGCGGGAATTGGCCCCGCGACGACCGAATGTTCAGGGCCATTCAGTGCCGCCAGCGAAAGTTGCTCGCCAAGCAATGGCAATACCTCAGCTTCTGGTAAGGAAATATTGATCATGGCCCCGTCTTCAATCCGATCCATTAATAGGCCTCGGAACTCGACTAAACTGAGCACTGCTTCAAGCGAGATGGAGCCAGCCAAATGGGCCGCCGTGTATTCGCCCAAACTATGGCCGATTAAGGCGACTGGTTGAATGCCCCATGCCAGCCATAATTGGGCCAAGGCATATTCGGTGATGAAAATTGCCAACAAACTGTAGTACATACTGGCCAGTTGTTGTTCATCAACGCTCGTGTTTGGTGTATAGACTAAGTGGCGCAAATTTGCACTAGTTTCGGCGTTGAGCAAACTCAAACAGCGCTCAACTGCTTGGCGAAAGCTTGGCTGCGTTTGGTAGAGTTCTTGGCCCATGCTTGGGTGTTGCACGCCGCTGCCAGGGAACATAAACACAACTGCTGGCGTAGTGGCATTGATTTGGCCGCTGACCATGCGTTTATCGCGTTGGCGCAAAATTTGGCTGGCCTCGGCGATCGATTGGCAAACGACGACCCGCCGATGATTGAAGGCTTGGCGGCCAACCTGCAAGGTATAGGCAACATCGGTCAAATTGAGTTGTGGATTGGCTTCAAGATGATCGGCCAGATTTTTGGTCGCCGCATTCAGCGTCGCCCGATTACGCCCAGAGATCACAAGCATTTGCAGCGCAGCGGTTTGCGCGCTTGACTCAAGTGCTGGCGCTTGCTCCAACACAACATGCGCGTTCGTGCCGCCAATGCCAAATGAACTCACGCCCGCTCGCCGCACAGGCTGATCTGCTGGCCAGTCGCTTAGTTTTGTATTGACATAAAAAGGCGATGTTTCAAGCGCAAGTTGGGGATTTGGGTTTTGATAATGCAGGCTCGCAGGAATTTTATTGTGATGGAGGGCTAGCACGGTTTTGATCAGGCTGGTTACGCCTGCTGCTGTATCGAGATGACCGTAATTTGATTTAACCGAGCCAAGCATACAAAACTGGTTTTTTTCGGTTTGCTGACGAAAAGCCTTGGTAAGCGCCGCAACTTCAATCGGGTCGCCAAGAATGGTGGCCGTGCCATGGGCTTCGATGTAGGAAATTGTAGCAGGATCTACGTCGGCAACTTCTTGGGCAGCGCGAATCACCGCAGCTTGACCATCTATACTGGGCGCGGTATAGCCAATTTTTAGTGCTCCATCGTTGTTGACCGCCGAGCCTTTGATTAAGGCATAGATCGTGTCTCCGTCGGCGAGCGCATCGTCCAGCCGTTTGAGAACGACAATACCTGCGCCATTGCTATTGACTGTGCCTTGGGCTTGGGCATCGAAAGGCCGACAATGGCCATCGGGCGAGAGAATGCCGCCTTCTTGGGCCTGATAGCCTTGCTGTTGGGGCACGCTGATCGAAATCCCGCCAGCAAGCGCTATATCACATTGAAAGCTCAGCAAGCTTTGGCAGGCCAAGTGCGTTGCAACCAACGAGGTTGAACAGGCGCTTTGCACGCTAAAGCTTGGGCCGCGCAAATTGAGCTTATAACTGACTCTAGTGGGCAAAAAGTCTTTGTCATTGCCCATGATCAATTGGGCTAGATCGGGAATTGTGCCGCGCCCTTGTTGGCTGACGAGGTTGCGCAGCAAGTAGGTATTTAAGCTTGAGCCAGCAAACACACCGATCAAACCTGGATAGGTTGCGGCATTATAGCCAGCATGCTCCAAGGCTTGCCACGCACATTCCAGGAAAATGCGTTGCTGCGGATCGAGCAATTCTGCATCGCGTGGCGAATAGCCGAAAAAGCCTGCATCGAAAAACTCAATACCTTCGAGCACCGAGCCAGCTTTGACATAGCGTGGATGGGCCAATTGTTCAGGCGTAACGCCTGCGGCTAGCAATTCAGCAGCATCAAAAAACGTAATGCCTTCGGCTCCAGCACAAAGCTGCTGCCAAAAACTATCAACATCTGGTGCTTTGGCCCAGCGCCCAGCTAAGCCCACTACGGCAATATCAAGGCTGCCATCGTTGGCGAAGGTTTCATCATGACTCATCGTCGTTATCCTATCTTTCGTTAACGGCGGCGACGTTGGCGTTGCAACGCTTGGCGCTGTTGTTGGGCACGATTATCGCGATCAACAAAGGTTGATGCTTGGGTCGATTGCTCGCTGCTCAGGTAGGCGGCGAGGGTCTGAATGGTTGGATACTTGAATAAATCTAAGAGCACAAGTTCGCGGCCCAAAAGCTCTTGTAGCCGACTATGCACTTGCACCATTGCCAGCGAATTTCCGCCAAGATCGAAGAAATTGGCTTGGGTGCTGATTGGCGTAAGTTGCAAAATCTCTTGCCAAAGGCTGGTGATGGTTTGTTCAAGGTTATTTTGTGGCCCCAGCGCTTGGCCACTACTTTGATTGTGGCTCGGTGCTTGTTGGGCAAGGCTGCGATAATCGATTTTGCCGTTGGGAGTAAGCGGCATTGTTGGCACGACCACAAAAGCGGCAGGCACGGCAAAGGCTGGTAATTGTTGTTTGGCATAGGTTTGTAAATCGGCAGCCAGATCGTACGGCGCTGGAATTTGATTGGTTCCGACTGCCTGTTGCAGCGCGTTTGATGCCTCAGCGGCAGTTGGATTGGCCACAACATAGGCAATCAGCCGTGCCGTGCTGCTGGCTTGATCGTGAATCAGCACCACGCTCTGCTCAACCGCTGGATGAGCATTCAAGATACTGCTGATCTCGCCAAGTTCAATCCGATGACCGCGCAATTTAATTTGCTGATCGATCCGTCCGATAAATTCAATCTGGCCATCAGCACGATAGCGTCCTAGATCGCCGGTGCGATACAAACGCTGGCCTGGGGTTGAACTAAATTGGTCGGGTACAAAACGCGCAGCAGTCAGATCAGGACGGTTGCGATAGCCGCGGGCTACGCCAACCCCACCAACATAGATTTCGCCAATCACGCCAACTGGCACGATGTGCTGGTGCTGATCAAGCAAATAGATTTGCAGATTGGCCAGCGGGCGACCAATGGGCGGCGTGGTCGTGAGGCTTGGCTCAAGGTCGGTCAAGCTGGCACAAACGGTTATTTCGGTTGGCCCATAGGCGTTGATCACGCGGCGATCAACCGCCCAGCGTTGAACAAGCTCAATGCTCGAAGCCTCGCCAGCAGTAATCAGCGTGGTTAAGCTTGGCGCTTGATCGGCTGGTAACACCGTCAATAATGATGGTGGCAAGGTTGCAACGCTCACGTTGTGCTGGCGAATAAAGCCGAGTACGTCGGTGCCTGCGGCCAAACCGCCTGCTGGCATCAGCACCAAACTTGCGCCAGCCAACAAGGCCATGCCTATTTCCGAAATTGCCGCATCGAAACTCAATGAGGCAAATTGCAGCACCCTGCTTTGCGCAGTTACCCCAAAACCAGCAATCTGGGCTGTCACAAGGTTGGTTAGGCCGTGATGCTGAACCATGACCGCTTTTGGTTGACCAGTCGAGCCTGATGTGTAAATCAGATAGGCCAAATTGGCAGGCTGAACTGTGCTTGGCCGATTATCCGTTGGCTCACTGCCATCGCAAATCGTAGCGAGGTCGAGAATTGTTAACCCGTCGTGCTTGAGCGCTTGCACGGTTTCCAGCAAATGGCTTTGGGTCAAAACCATGGCTACCTGTGAATCGTTGAGCATCCATGCCAAGCGCTCGCTGGGATAGGCCGGATCAAGCGGCAGATAGGCTGCACCTGCTTTGAGGGTTGCCAACAAAGCAACGACCATAGCTAGTGAACGATCACAACAAATGCCAACCAAACTTTCTGGGCCAATACCTTGCGCTTGCAAACGATAGGCCAATTGATTGGCTCGTTGATTAAGCTCGTCATAGCTGAGCGTTTGCTCGTCGCCAATGAGGGCGATTGCGTTTGGCGTTTTGGCTACTTGGGCTTCAAAGCGTTGCGGGAACAGCTGCTGATCGGGGGCAGCTTGGGTGCTGGAATTCCAATCTTTGATGATTTGGGTTTGCTCGTTGGGCGTGAGCATTGCCAATTGCGAGAGCTTGGCTTGGGGTTGCTGGGTGATGCTGTTCAGCAAGGTGACATAATGCTGGCTCATGCGCTCAATCGTGCTGGCATCAAACAGGTCAACATTATATTCAATCGTGGCACGCAGGCCATTATCAAATTCAACCATCGACAGCGTGAGGTCAAATTTTGATGGACTCGCCACATCTTCCAAAATATCCAAGCCCGAATGACTGCCACCGATGGCAACATTTTGCAGCACAAACAACACTTGGAACAAGGCCGAACGACTGAGATCGCGGGTTGGTTGCACGGCATCGACCAACATTTCAAACGGCAAATCTTGATGCGCATAGGCTCCAAGCGCTACTTCGCGTACCTGCGCCAGCAATTCGAGAAATGTTGGATCATTGGCAGGTTTGACGCGCATAACCAAGGTATTGACGAAGAAACCGATCAGATCTTCAAGTTCGCGGCGATTGCGATTGGCAATTGGCGAACCGACGATAATATCGTTTTGGCCGCTGTAGCGCTGCAACAAACCAACCCAAGCGCCGAGCAGCAACATAAATAAGGTTGCTTGCTGCTGCTGACTAAGCTGATTGAGCTGGTTGGTAAGCTCGCCGCTGATCCAAAACGTGTGCCGCCCGCCTTTGAACGTTTGAATGGCAGGCCGTGGCCGATCGGTTGGCAAGGCGAGCACCGGCAATTCGCCAGCAAGCTGATTTTTCCAATAGCTGAGTTGCTGGTCGAGCGTTGCACCTTGTAGCCACTCACGTTGCCATGCAGCAAAATCTGCGTACTGCAAGGCCAATGGCGCTAGTTCTGGCAGCGGCTGCTGGTTTTCCAAAGCGCTGAAAATCGCTTCAAACTCTTGGATAAAGATTTTGGCCGACCATGCATCGAAGGCAATATGATGGATAGTTAGCAATAAAATGTGCTCAGCGTGGCTAACGCGCAGCAATTTGGCCCGAAACAGCTGATCATGGCGCAAATCAAATGGCTGCTCGGTTTCCGTTTGCATCGCTTGGTGGAGTGCTGCTTCGCGCTCGCTGGCATTTAATTGACTGAAATCGAGCAACGCTATATCGACGGTTTCGACAGGCATAATTGCTTGCTGCGGCAGGCCATCGATCATGCTGAAGCTGGCGCGCAATGGCTCATGGCGCTGGACAATCGCGGTGAGAGTTTGGCTTAGAATGCTTGGTAAATCTGCATAGCTCCCGCGAATTTGCATGGGAATTGAAATGTTATACAGCGCTGCATTGGGCTGAAGTTGCTCAATTAACCACAGCCGTTGTTGGGCAAACGACAATGGATAGCTGTGTTGATCGCGCCGCGGCTGAATCTGTTGGGCTGGTTTATTGCCCTTGGCTTGAACTTTTTGCAAAAGTAGGGCGCGTTTGGCAGGCGAAAGGGCCGCTAAACGCTCAGAATAATCATTCACAATCAAACCTCATGGAGCACATAAAAACGACTATGAATCCCCTCACCCTCAACCTACGCACTGCGGCCCCTCACCCCAACCCCTCTCCCGTGGCGCGAGCGAGGGGCTTTAACACTCTTGTTCTTGCCCGATTCGTTGGTGAAACCCGGCGGCTCCCCCTCGCCTGCCTTCCGCACGCAGGATGGAATCGCCACAACAGTATTACATCCCCGCTTGAATCTCCTCTTCCGATAAGCCTTCAAGCTCGGCCAGCAGCGCTTCCATGTCTGCTGCGTCGATTTGTTCAAGTTGCAAGTTTTCAATTGTTGTTGCTAGCTCGGCAATGGTTGGGGCAGCGAAAAGTTGATAGAGCCGAACTTCGAGTTGAAAGCTATCGCGCAAGCGTGAGACAAGCTGGGTTGCTAGCAGCGAATGCCCGCCCAAAGCAAAAAAGTTGTCGTGAATGCCAATCTTGGGCTTGCCCAGAATCTCCTGCCAAATGCTGACCAATTGGCTTTCAACATTCGTGGTTGGTTGATCAATCACGGCATGCTGGTTTGCAGTGCCAATTTGGCTAAGTGCAGCTCGATCAATCGTGCCGCTGCTGGTGCGTGGCAATTCGTCAACCTGATACCATTCGATGCTGGCTGCGCCAAAATAGCTCTGCGCAAGTTGGCGATAGCGCTCGTGGCTGAGCGTGCCATGCTGCTTGCTGGTATAAAGATTAAGCTGTTGTTGCACTGGCTGATTGCTGGCGATATACGGTCGCAAAACTGGGCTATCGCCGTTTAAGCCAATCATCAACAGTGGATATTGGCGCTGGCTGATGCCCGCGAGCAGCGATTGCAAGCCTTGGCGCACGCCGATTAGGCTATAGCCGCGCTCTGCGGAAAGGCCGCGAATTTGCTGTGGATTGTTGAGGCTCATGCCAATGTTATCCCATTGGGTCCAGTTTAAACAAAGCGCCTTGGGATGCGACGTTTGGCGTTGATGCAGCATAAAGCTGTCGAGGAAGCTATTGGCTGCCGAGTAGGCGCTAAATGTTGCGCCGCCAAAGAAGCTATTAATCGACGACATGGCGATGATTGGCAGCTCTGGTCGATTGATCAATGCTTGTTGCAAGGCCCACGTTGCATAGACTTTGGGCGCAAACATCATTTCAAAGGTTTCAAGGCTTTCATTCGTAATCCAGTGGCGATCCATCACCGTCCAGTGATAGGCCAAGTTGCCAGCGCCAGCAAAGTGGAAAACCCCCGCCAATGGCTGATTCCAGCGCTGTTCGGCAGCATTGATTAAGCCTGTTATCTGCGCAGGATCGGTCAAATCTAGCGCTTGATAGTGCACATCGTTGCTGAGATCGCTCAGATCTTTATAGGCGCGCAATCGTTTGCCCACGGCGCTATCGGCGCTCAAATGTTCAGTCCAATCGCTTGCCAATGGCAACTCGGTTGAGCCAGTAATCACCAGCCGCGCGTTGTAATTTTGCAGCAACCAACGAGCAAATTGGCTGCCAATGCCGCCCAGCCCACCAGTAATCAGATACAGGCCACCATTGATCAACGGTGATTCGATGGGCGTTGCTTGCGCCATTTCGGCTTGGATTAATGCTGGCACCAAGCGTTGGCCTGCGCGATACGCCACCTCGGCTGGTTGATTGGGCAGCGCCAGTTCATGGCAAATCTGCTGGCTATTGGTCGCTGCTGGCGCAGCATCGAGATCAAGATGTTGGCAGCTGAGCCAATCAAGCTCTAAAGGGATCGTTTTGAGTAAGCCATGAATTGGCGCTGCCGCATAGACCACCTGATCGCTTGGATTAATTGCATGACTTTGTTGCGAAACCACGGTTAAGTGCGCGTTGGCGAGCTTTTGCGTGGCGAGCGCTTGGGTCAAGTACAGAATGCTATAGGCTCCACGATATTGGGCCGCCGCTAGTTCGCTTGCGTGCGCGATGTGGCTTGGCAGATCAGCGCTATACAAGTGAATGTAATCGTGAATATTGGCTGCACTCAGCGTTGCGACAAGCTGCTGATAGTGTTCGCGATCGTTGAGATTAATCGTGTAATGGCGATCGTGTTGGCTGAATGTTGCGCCAGCGCTGACCAAAACCCAAGCCCGTTGCTGCTGTTCAAGCACCCCGATCAATTCGCGAGCGAGCGCAGTATCGTCGCTGAAAATGGCATAGCTTGGTTTGAGCAAGGCGAGATTGCTGCGTTGGCTGGCTGGTTGCCATTGCTTGCTATAAAACCAGCGCGGCAGCGTTTGCTCGTTGGCTAAGGCCAGATCGATGCGCTTGCTGATCGCGCTAAAGTCGCCAGCGACGTAGCGTTGGCTCAATTGCGAACGCTGAATTTTGCCAATAGCCGTTTTGGGAATATCGGCTTTGGCAACTGGCAGCACAGCACTGGGATTGATGCCAATTTTCTGGACCACAACTTCGCGAATTTGCTGAATTTGCTCAAGCTGCTCGCTAAATTCAGTTGATTTTGAATTGTAGAAAATGACTAGCGATTCGGTACCACCAGCATGTTTGCTGGGCACGCTACAGGCTGCGCTATACGAAACCTCAACGCCTGCGATTGTTTCAACTAAGGCCTCGATTTCGTGATTGTGATAATTAATCCCATTGATGATGATCACATCTTTTTCGCGTCCAGCAATCGTCAAACGACCTTGGTGCAAAAAGGCCAAATCGCCAGTCGTAAACCAGCCATCGTTGGTAAAAACTTCTTGGTTAAGTTCGGGGTTGCGGTAGTAGCCAGCGGTAATTGTCGGGCCTTTAATTTGCAAGCGGCCAATCATATCTTCGCCAAGAATTTGATCATTGGCGTTGACGATGCGCAAGCTAACCCCGGGCAATGGAGCGCCAACCTCAACGAACGCAACCCCAATGCTGTCGGCAGTCGCTGGTTGAATGATGCTTTGCAACGACGCTTGATCGAGTTCGTGAAAACCGCTGTTCGCGCCAAACACCAATTGATCCGATGAGCTAATGCCCGATGAGGTTTCCGACATGCCATAGGCTGGATGCATCGCGTTGGCTGGCAACCCATGAGCTTGCAGCAAGCCAAGGAAATTGAGCGCAGTTTGCTTGTTGATGCCCTCGCCACCATTCAAAATAAAGCGCAGGGCCGATAGATTGCGGCGATGACTATTAACTCGCTCGTGCTGATCGTTGATCAGGGCATAGGCAAAGTTGGGTGCCCAGGTAATCGTTGCGCGATACTGCTCAAGCAGATCAAGCCAACGCACTGGGTCTTCCAAGATATAGTCGGTTTTGGCCTGAATTTGGCGACAGCCCAAGCAGAGATCATGAATGTGAAACATAACGATGCCACCAACATGATCAAGCGGCATCCAATTTAATGAAACATCGTTGTGATCAAAATGATTGTGTTGCGCGCTGGCCTTGGAGCGGCTAAGTGTATTGTGATGACTGAGTTCAACGCCTTTGGGCACGCCGGTGCTGCCTGAGGTAAATAACACCAAGGCTGGGTCTTGTGGTGAGAGTTGTTGGTGCTGCTGATCAGGCTGATGCTGGCGTAGCTGTTCTACTACCTGCATTGTTAGTTTGGCAACGCCAAAGCTATTGAAGCTGCGCTGCAAGTGGCTTAAGCTCGCTTGTTCGCTGACAATCAATGGTTGTTCCAAAGTTTGCCAAGTATTATAAAGTTTGCTTAGCGCTGGGTTGTTGGGATCGCTGCTGGTGGGTACTGCTAGCGGCACTGCAATAAAACCACCAAGCATACAAGCCCAAAATGTCGTCACAAATGGCTCGTTATTGGTGCATTGCAAGACAACATGCTGGCCCTTTTGCAAGCCTGCCGCCCGCAAACCAGCCAAAACCGCCTCAGCAGCGGCTAATAACGAAGCATACGATTGCACCAAAACCGTGCCATCGGCTTCGATGTAGCGAATGCCATGGTCAGGATACAGCTTAGCGGCCTGCACCAAGGCCTCAGCCAAGTTAAACGGCGCTTGATCGGCCTTGATTAATGGCTGACCAACGGCCAAGGCTGGTTTTTCGCTCACTACCAATAGTTCTGCTGGCTGCTCACTCATGCTGCGCTGCGAGGTGCCAACATGCCCAATTTCCAGCACTGGCAACATATCGTCGAGATGCAGCGGCGTTGTGGCTGGCACGATTGGCTGCGCCACCAACGCGACTTCCGCGCCATTGGCTGCCTGTTGCAGTTGCGCTTGCAAATCGATCAATTGGCGGCTATCAAGCACGCTGGTTTGGGCTAATTGCTCGCGATCAGGCTGGCCATCGGCCATGCGTGGCAAGCGATCGATTTGAATCAAGCCGAGGGTTGGTAATTGGCAACCAAGCTGCGTTTCCAAGTAGCCCAGCACTTCTGCTGGCTCAAGGCTGTGGTTGGCAACCACAAAGCCAGTTAATACTTCTGCCTGATTGAGCGTGGTCCGGCGCACCACACAGCTTGCACTAATTGCCGGATGCGTTTCGAGCAGACTTTCCAGTTCTTGCAGTAATAATGGCGCACCAGCAAGCTCAAGCGCTGGATCAAGGCTACCGCTGATTGTAATCCGGCCATCATCTTGCCAGCGCGCAAGGTAGCGGGTTTGATACAGCTGGGTATCTGCGGCAAATGGGCTAGCAATAAAGCGCTCTGCATTCAATTGCGCTTGATCAAAACCAGCAAAAACTCCTGCACCAGCAACATACAATTCACCAGTTAAGCCAATTGGTGCTAGCTGCTTGTGCTGATCGAGGATAAAGGCTTGGATATGTGGCACAGGTTTGCCGCTATGAATTTGGCCGGTTTGGCTATTTTCGCCAACCACCGTCAGCAATTGCAAGGCCGGAAAACCATAGTAGTTGTGCCAGGCAGTTTGTTGCTGCTTGAGCTGTTGCTTCAACGCCTCTCCAGCGAGCAAGCCTTCGCCGCTGCTGAGAATATGGCGGACTTTGGGCAAACCAAGGTTGGCTTGTTGCAGCTGGCCCAAGGTCGCGAGGCTCAAGCTTAATGTTTGTGATTGCTCGACATAATTCTGCTGTGACAGTGCTTCAAGCGTGCTAAAGCGCAGCGTGCCGCCACTGGCAAGGGTTGCCAAACTGATGAAGGCCGCAAAATCGGTAAATTCTGCGCCAAGCCACATGCTCTGTTGAAAGCTTACTTTGGCTTTGCTGAGATTGAAATCGATAAAACTCAGCAGATTGGCCTGCGTGAGCTGGCCTGCTTGCATCGACCCACTGGGATGCGAGGCATAGCTCAGAGCAATAATGCTTTCGGCGGTTGCTACAGGTGGCTCGATTGCAACTGAATCGCTGTGCATGAGTTGCTCAAATTCGATGCTTGGAGCCTGATCATCCAACAGCGCCAGCGTAGCAGCTGTGCCAACCACCAATTGTTGGCGGGCAATGATGCTGCGCAAGCGAAAACCTGCCAAATTGGGGCTAAGCAAACTATAGCGTGCGCCTACCAGCAGCGCTGCCAGCAGCATGCTACAAATATCGATTGGCTTGGTCAGCAGAATTGCCACGGCACTGCCAGCACCAATCTGCTTGGCAGCTAAACCATTGGCCAGCTGGTGGGCGCGCGTCGCAAGCTCGCCATAGGTCAGCACCTGCCCGCCATCGATGAGCGCTACGTGGCTCGATTGCCGTTCAACGCTCGTTGTAAAACGTCGCTGGATACTCTGAAAATCCATGTCCATTTCACCCTTTGCAGCGTATCCAAGGGCTAGATTTGATGCAAGCCCTTGGAGATTAGATCGATTTAGAACAAATCGTAGTCGTCGTCGTTCGCTTGGACCCAACCGCCGAGCAGCAGTTCCTTTTCGGTCGCACTCAACAATGAGACTTCGCTGATCTTCTGCTGTGGATTCGCGACCATGCTTTCCAGCAATTGTAAAAATTGCTCGACCATGCGCGTCATCGTCGCGGCTTTAAACAGGTCGCTGTTATATTCGAGCCATGCATCGATGCTTGAGCCATGGTCATAAAGCACCAAACTCAATTCAAATTTGGCCGATTTGGTTTCGACACTGCGCGGCACAATCTGCACCTCAGGCAAATCAAGGCTGGTGCGTGAAGCGTTTTGCAACACCAACATGGCTTGGAAGATCGGCGAACGATTGCTTTGGCGTTCAGGCAAGATCTCGCTAACCAACAAATCAAACGGCAGATCTTGGTGGCTGTAGGCATTGAGCGCGGTTTCGCGAATCCGCTGCAAGACTGTTTGGATGGTTGGTTCGTCGCTCAAATCGCTGCGAATTGCCAAGGTATTGGCGAAGAATCCAATAATGCTCTCAAGCTCTTGGCGATTGCGATTGGCCACCGGCGTGCCGACCACAATATCGGTCTGGTTGGTATAGCGATTGAGCAGCACAACCCACGCTGTCATGAGCAGCATAAACATGGTTGCTTCGTTATCACGGG
Source organism: Herpetosiphon llansteffanensis (assembly GCF_003205875.1). Taxonomy (GTDB): domain Bacteria; phylum Chloroflexota; class Chloroflexia; order Chloroflexales; family Herpetosiphonaceae; genus Herpetosiphon; species Herpetosiphon llansteffanensis. The sequence continues at coordinate 109,601 of NZ_PUBZ01000125.1, read as the reverse complement.
CCAATTGATTGAGCTGGCGATAGAGTTCTGGCTCGATGCTCAGCGTTTCATGACTGCCATTGAAGGTTTGGACGCTTGGCCGTGGGTAATCCAGCGGCATTTCGAGTGTCGGCAGTTTGCCACGCAATTGGTGTTTCCAGAAGTCGAGTTGGGCTTGCAATACGTCGCCTTGCAACCAATGGCGTTGCCACGCAGCAAAATCGGGGTATTGCAAGGCCAATTCTGGCAATGGGGATGCTTGGTGGCTGGCAAATGCTTGGTAAAGTTGGGTCATTTCGCTAAACAAAATGCCCTGCGACCAATCATCAAAAGCAATATGATGAATGCTGAGCGCCAACACATGCTGATGTTCGCTGAGTTTGAGCAAACGCCCACGCAACAATTGGTCGCGATCAAGCTGAAATGGCTGATTAACTTCTTGTTGCAACCGTTGATCAAGCGCCGTTGCTTGGGCCTCGCCAGCCAGCCCACTCAGATCATGAATCGCGAGGGTTAGGGGTTGGGCTGGCTGCACTTGCTGAATTGTTTGGCCTTTGTGGCTCACAAAGCGGGTGCGCAAGCCATGATGGCGCTGCACAATTTCATTCAGCGTGCGTTCCAAGGCATTAATATTTAATTTGCCATTGATTTCGAGCACAACTGGCACAGTGTAGAAGCTGCTGCTTGGGTCCATTTGGGCCAAGAACCAGATGCGTTGTTGGGCATAAGAGAGCGGCAAACGCGCCTGCGGATCGGCTTTGTGAATGGCGATAATGCTAGTTTGGGCTGGCGTTTGGTTTGCCTGCTCGATAATGCTGGCCAAGCCTTTGATCGTTGGGCTGAGGAAGAAATCACGCAGGTTCAGGCTAACATTAAAGACCTCGCGAATGCGTGAAATCACTTGGGTTGCGAGCAATGAGTGGCCACCCAAATCGAAGAAATTATCTTGAATGCCAACCTGCGCCACGCCCAGCAAACTCGTCCAAATTGCAATCAGCGATTGCTCGGTCACGCTGGTTGGTGCGGCGAGCGGCACGTTGCGCTCGACAGGCTTGGTTTGCTGTTGGTTGGGCAAGGCGCGATAATCAATTTTGCCATTGGCTGTCAGCGGAATCGCATCAAGCATAATAAATGCGTTTGGTACCATATACTCGGGCAGCCGTTGCTTGAGAAAGCTGCGCAGTTGGCTAAATCGTGGCGCTTGATTCGGCAGCGTCACCAAGTAGGCTACCAAGCGCTGATCATCAGCAGAGATCGTATTGACCGTCACGATTGCATCAGTAATGACCGGATGTACCATCAGTGTGGCTTGAATTTCGCCTAACTCAATGCGGAAGCCGCGAATTTTGACCTGATTATCGCGCCGCCCAAGGTATTCGATCTCGTTATTGGCCAGTCGGCGCACCAAATCGCCAGTTTTATACAGCCGGCCTGTGGCAGCAAACGGGTGTTGGATAAAGCGCTCGTTGGTAAGTTCTGGCCGATTCCAATAGCCGCGCGCCAAGCCAGCCCCGCCAACATACAATTCGCCTGCAATCCCAACGGGCACTGGCTGACAGTGATCGTCAAGCACATACAAATCCAAATCGGGAATTGGCGCGCCAATCGGACTGGTTTGCGGGTTTTGTGCGTCGTGCAGCGTAAGTGGGCGGTAGGTCACATGGACGGTGGTTTCGGTGATGCCATACATATTGACCAATTGAGGCCGCGCATCGCCATGGCGCTCAAACCATGGTTGCAAGGCACCAACATTCAGTGCTTCACCACCAAAGATGACATACCGTAAAGCCAGCCGTGAGGGTAGCGCTTGCTCTGCATCGTTGATGATTAATTGGCGGAAAGCCGATGGGGTTTGGTTCAAAACCGTCACGCCCTCATCGCAGAGCAATTGATAGAACGCTGCTGGATTGCGGGTGGTCATAAATGGCACGACCACCAGCCGCCCGCCATAGAGCAACGCGCCCCAGATTTCCCAGACTGAGAAATCAAAGGCAAATGAATGGAACAAGCTCCAAACATCGTGCTGATTGAAGCCAAACCAATGTTCAGTTGCGCTGAATAAACGCGCCACATTGCGATGGGTAATCAGCGCACCTTTGGGCGTGCCGGTCGAGCCAGAGGTATAAATGACGTAAGCCAAATTATCGAGCTGGGCGCTTGCTGGCAGATTGGTTGTTGGCCGATTGCTCAGTTCCGCATCAGCAGCATCGAGCAGAATCAATTGCAACCCAGCTTGCGGCAGTTTGTTGCTACAGCGCGTTTGGGTTACAACCAGCCCAACTTTGGCATCAGCCAAGAGCCAAACAATCCGCTCTTGTGGGTACGACGGATCAATCGGCAGATACGCCCCGCCAGCCTTGAGAATCGCCAAAATGCCAATGATTGTATCGAGCGATGGCTCAACACACAAGCCAACCAAACTATCTGGCCCAACATTGAGCGTTTTGAGTTGATGCGCTAATTGATTGGCGCGGCTATTCAGCTCTGCATAGCTCAGTTGGGTTTGCTCAAAGCGCACTGCAATTGCCTGCGGATTGGATTGGGCTTGCTGCTCAAAACGCTCGTGCAATGGCAATAAGTTTGCTTGCGCTACAGGTTTTGCTTGCGGCAGCAATTGTTGAAGCTCGGCTTTGCTCAACAATGGCAAGCGGGAAAGTTCCAAATCGGGCGTAGTCAATGCTGCTTCAAGCAGTATTTGGTAATGTTGGGCCAAGCGTTCAATCGTTGCCCGATCAAAAAGGTCGGTTTTATATTCAAAACTCAGGTTTATCTGCTGATCAAGTGAAATTGCCTCAAGGCTCAAGGCAAATTTGGCTGTTCCGGTCTCAATCGGCCATGGCTCAACGCTAAGTTCTGGCGTTTGGAAGCTATTAAGTGTATCGCGCTGAAACACAAACAAGCTTTGGAAAATGGGCGTATGCGCCAGATTGCGTTCAGGTTGCAAGGCCTCGACGAGTTGCTCAAATGGCAGATCTTGATGATCTTGAGCCGCCAAATTGGCAGCTCGCACTTGATCCAAAAAGCTGCGAAAACTCATGTCGCCAGCGGCTTGGGTGCGAATAACCAGGGTATTGACGAAGTAGCCAATCAAGGCTTGCAAATTGTTGTAGTGACGATTGGCTATCGGCATGCCAACGAGCAAATCGCTTTGGTTGGTATAGCGGAAAAGCAAGGTTTTCCAGACCGTCAGCAACATAATGTTGAGCGTATAGCCTTCGCTGCGACTCCATGCCACCAAGCGTTGCACCAAATCGGCGCTGAGTTGCACTCGATAATGCGCGCCGCGCGATGATTCGATCGCTGGATAAGGCCGATCGGTGGGCAATTTGAGAATTGGCAATTCGCCTGCAAGTTGGGTTTTCCAATATTGAAGCTGTTGCTCCAACACGCTGCCTTGCAGCCAATTACGCTGCCACACAGCATAATCGGCATATTGAATTGGTAGGGCTGGCAAGGTGCTTGGTTGGCCAGTGTAGGCAGCATTCAACAAGCTATTCAATTCGGCGATCATCACGCCAGCTGACCAGCCATCATAGACACTATGATGGACGTTGATCAATTTAATATATTCGGTATCGCGAATATGCAGCACAAGGATGCGCAATAATGGCCCGGTTTGCAAGTCAAATGCTTGTTGAGTTTCGGCCTGAAGCTGGTGTTGAATCGCGGTTTCACGCTCATCATCGCTCAGATCGCGCAGATCGACTAGTCTAAACCCAGGGTTAAGCTCGGCATGAATCTGCTGATACGGCACGTTATCCACGAGCTTGAACGTGGTGCGCAAGACTTCATGGCGCTGGGCAATGGTGTTAAAGCCTGCTTGGACTGCGCCAATATCCAGCTTGCCAACATAACGCACGCCATAGATAATGTTATATAACGGACTGGTTGGGTCCCACTGATAGAGCACCCATTGGCGTTCTTGGGCAAACGATAAGGGCAGCGTATTGGTTGTGCGTTCTTGGGCGACCAATGCTGGTGGCTGATTGGCAGTTTGTTGCAGCCGACGAATCAAGAGTGCTTGTTTTTCAGGCGGTAATGCAGCGATTTTGGCAGCAAAATCAGTCATGTGAAATCTCCATACCTCAGCCAACCAGACGAGATTGAGCCTCATCAGTGGAAAGTTGTTCTAATTCAGCAAGTATTTGCGCGATCTGGTCGTGATCGCTTTGCTCTACTTGTTCAAGCAGTGCTTGTAGCGCATCATCGCGACTTTCAGGCGCAGCAAACAGCTCCGATGATAGTTCTAAGGCTAGTTGTTGATTGATGTTCGCCCCAATTTCATCAATGCTGGGGCCTTGAATCAGATAGGCAACCGACAAGGTTACGCCAAGTTGCTGGCTGATGCTGGTCTTGAGTTCAATTGCCATAATCGAATCAAGGCCAAGCGTATGCAGTGGTAGCTGACTAGCCAATTTTGCTGGGTCAAGCTGCATCACTTTGGCGATCAAGGGTTTGAGTTGCTGGCTTATCAAGGCTTGGCGTTCGCTTGGGTCGGTTTGTTGAACCAAGCGGCGAAATTCATGCTCGTGGTTGGCTGTGTTTGCTGCCTGATCAACGCTCGTTTGTGGCATGAGCGCCGCAAAGAAGGGCAACGCTGCCACCACTGGATTGGTTCTGAGCCAGGTTGCCCAATCGATCTCGGCGATCGTTGTTTGAATTGCCTGATCGCTGAGCAGCTGCTCCATTGCAACTAAGGCTTGGTTTGGCTCGAGCAACTGCACGCCATGAGCTTCGAAGATTTGAGGATTGAGCCGTGCGGCCATGCCCACGCTAGCCCATGGCCCCCAATTGATGCTCAGCCCAGCGAGGCCTTGACTGCGGCGATAGGCTGCGAGGCTATCCATAAAGCTATTTGCCGCAGCATAGTGGGCTTGACCAACCGAGCCAAGGCTTGCCGCCAGCGATGAACAGAAGATCATAAAATCAAGTGGCTCAGCGCTGAAAACCTCGTGCAGCGCCCATGCCCCAGCAACCTTGGGCGCAAACACACTGCTTAGCGCGCTTGGCTCCATGCGATAGAGCATTTGATCATCGAGCACACCCGCTGCATGCACAATCCCACGAATTGCTAAACCAGTTTCGGCCCGATAGTGCTGCAAAAATTCAGCCAATGCTGCCTGATCGGCGACGTTAATCGCTGCATAGTGAACATTTGCACCAGCCTGCTCTAAATCATGCAGAGCATTGAGCAGTTGCGAGCGCTGATCCGACAAGCCTTGTTGGGAAGTGTTGGCGGGCTGTAATGGGCGGCGACCAAGAATGACCAAATTGCGCGCACCCTTCGCGAGCATCCAATGGGCGATTTCCAAGCCCAAGCCGCCGCTGCCGCCAGTGATCAGATAGGCTGCGTCGCTGGTTAAACTGATGGCGCTTGGTTTGGCTGGCGCTTGACGTTTTTGCAAGCGTGCAACCAGCACTTGTTGATTGCGCAGCGCTTGTTGATGCTCATTCGAGCGTTGCAGCAACAAACCTGCTAGTAGGGTTGCTTCGTTGAGCGGGTTTGGATCAAGGTCGACCAAGGTTGGGTTGAGTTCGGGGTGTTCCAAGGCAGCGCTGCGCAACAAGCCCCACAGTGGTGCTTGAGCCAGATTCACAAGCTCGTTGCTGACTGCTTGGCCACCACGGGTAACACACCACAAGCGTGAGTTTGCCCGATTTGGGTCGCTGATGGTTTGCAACAAGGTCAACATCGCGCTGCTTTGTTGAATTGCGGCGGCTGCTGGAGCTTGATCATTGCTTGCGGCGAGCGGCCATAAACAGACGATGTGTTGATAATGTGCCTGCAATTGGGTTGTGAGCCACTCGCGCAGAACGCTTGGTTCAATTGTTTGTTCGAGGCAATCGACCTGTTGACCATGGCCTGCGAGGTTGCTGCTCAATTGCTTGGCAAGCTGATCGTTGGGATTGGCCAAAATCAGCCAGCGCTCTGCTGGCAGCTCGGCAGTTTGGGCTGTGCTTGCTTGCCAAGCATAGTCATACAAGCCTTGCGGAGCTTTGGCCGTGGTGCGGGCAGCCACTTGAAAGAGCCGTAAACCAGCAATTTCAACGACCACGCGGCCTTGAGCATCAGCAATGATCAAATCAGCTTCATACATCAGGGTTTCATCGGCGGGCGCAGAACGCAAGACCGCGTGACACCAAGCCTCAGCTGGAATCCGATCAAGCACATTCAGCCGTTCAATCGCAATTGGCAGGTAGGTCTGATCATTGGTGTGTTGATCGAGAATGACCGCGACCAATTGGAAAGTTGCATCAAGCAAGGCTGGATGCAGCTGATCATACGCTTCAAGTTGCCCAATCACGCTGGCGAGTTGGAGTTTGGCCAAGGCTTCATGCTGGCCGCGCCAGATGCTGGTTAATGATTGGAATGCTGGCCCATATTCCAACTGCACCTGTTGCATGCGTGCATAATGCTCGCTGACAGCAATCGTTTCGGGGCAGCGTGCTTGCAATTCATCAAGCGCAAGATAGGTTGAATGGCTCGCAACGGCGCTAGTATCAAGTGCTGTCGCCGTTGCATGCAATTCCCATGGGCTAGTTTGATCGGCTGCTTGGCTCAAAATTTGGCAGCTGAAACTATTGCTCTCATCAGCAGTGCAAATCAGCTGAATTGTGCGTTGGCCTTGCTCAGGGATGATCAACGGTTGCTTGAAAACGAGATTGTGGAGCGTAACGGTTTGTTGGCCACGGCTGCGCAACGCCGCGACAATCATCTCAACATAGGCTGCGCCAGGCAACAAAACTTGCTCTTGCACCACGTGATCCGCCAAATAGGCTGGGTAGTTAGCAGCCACATTAGTTTGCCAAAACTGGCCGTTATTCAAGGCCGAAGCGATTGAAATGCCGAGCAATGGGTGTTGATTGCTTGCTGCTGGCTGAACCTTGCCGGATAAAAGGGCTGGGACAAACGCGCCACGAGCAGTTGCTTGCTTGGTTGCTGCTGGCAAAAGCTGATCAAACCAATAGCGCTCACGTTGCCAAGGATAGTGCGGCAAGGCGCTGCGCTGACGTGAATTGGGATAGATCTGCTGCCAATCGGGCGCGTAGCCAGCAACATACAAGCGGCCAAGGGTCTCGAACAACACGCCCAACTCAGCTTGATCGCGGCGTAATGAGCTGAATACTTGGGCAGGCTGCTTAAAGTGTTGAATACTGCGCAACATCGATTCGCCTAAAACCGGGTGTGGGCTGATTTCCAAAAATGTATCGTAGCCCTTGTCGAGTAAGCTTTTCACAGCATTGGCAAATAAAAATGGTTCGCGCAGATTGCGGCCCCAATAGCCATCCGTGTACAGCGTTTGCTCAACAAAGTCGCCAGTTACGGTTGAAACCAAAGGAATCATTGGTGCTTGGGGTTGAAGTTGCGCCAGCGCCACATTTAACTGGGGCACGAGTGGCTCCATATGCGGGCTGTGGAAGGCAATATCGACCCCGCGTACCAAGCGGGCAAATACATCGTTGTGTTGCAGTGAGGCAACTAATTGCTCCAAGATGGTTGGATCGCCAGCCAAAATACACGATGTTGGGCTATTGATCCCAGCAATTGCAACCTGTTGCTCGCGGCCAGCCAAGAGCAAGCGAGCTTGTTCAAAGGTCAGTTCAACAGCGGCAGTTTTACCCTTGCCAGCAACCTGTTTCATCAAGCGACTACGATGGTAGACCACCTGCACCGCTTCATCGAGGGTCAAGACCCCACTCACATGGGCGGCGGCAACTTCGCCCAAACTATGGCCCACAATGGCCGCTGGCGTGATGCCCCAAGAGCGCCAAAGTGCCGCGAGGCTCACTTGCAGGGCAAAAATAAGCGGTTGCGCCCGATCAGTTTGGTTGATCTGCTCGCCAATCTGATCATCAAGCAGTGCTTCAAGCAACGACCAATCTGCATAGGTGCTGAAACAGCGGTCGCATTCTTCGAGCGTTTGGCGAAAAACTGGTTGCTGTTCAAGCAGCCCACGGCCCATGCCAAGCCAATGTGAGCCTTGGCCGGAAAACACCCACACCAATTTGTGCGCTTGGCTCTGTGAGCGGTCTTGCGTGATCAAGCCATTGGCAGTTCGGCCTTCAGCAAAATCGTTGAGTTGCTCGATCAGCAGGCTTTGGCTGGCGGCGCTTGCAGCAAGCCGATAATCGAGTTGGCTGCGGCCAATACTAGCACTGTAGCAAATAGCGCCAACGTCACTCGCGCTGCTTGCAGCAATTTGCGCTGCATAACGCGCAGCAAGTTGCCGTAAAGCTGGCTCACTTTGGGCTGATAAGGGCAAGAGCAAGGGCCATGCTTCGGTGCTGCTGGCTGCTTGGACTTCGGCTGCTGGAGCCGATTCGAGCACCACATGCGCGTTTGTGCCGCCAAATCCAAAGCCGCTCACTCCAGCCAATAATGGGCCTGCTGAGCTTGGCCATGGCCCCAATTCATGCTGCACCTGCAAGCGCAGTTCATCAAACGGAATCATCGGATTGGGCGTTTCAAAATGTAAACTTGCTGGCAAGATGCGATGTTTCATTGCCAGTGCCACCTTGATCACCCCAGCAATGCCTGCTGCCGATTCGGTGTGGCCAATGTTGGTTTTGACCGAGCCAATCACACACGGTTGTTGCTCGGCGCGACCAGTTGATAAGACTGCGCCAAGGGCTTGGGCTTCGATCACATCGCCGAGGCTTGTGCCCGTGCCATGGGCTTCGATATACTGAACAGTTGCGGGATTGACCCCAGCGCGGCGATAGGCTTCTTGGAGCACGACCTCTTGCGATTGCCGATTGGGAGCCATAATGCCGTTGGTACGGCCATCGCTATTTACCGCGCTGCCACGAATAACCGCGTAAACTGGGTTGCCATCAGCCAAGGCTTTGTGCAATGGTTTGAGGATAATAACGCCTGCGCCATCGCTGCGGACAATGCCATTGGCGCGAGCATCGAAGGTTTTGCAACGGCCATCAGGCGATAATGCTCCAGCCTTGGAGAAAAACAGGTTGCCATCAGGCAGCAAGCTAGCATTAACCCCACCAGTGACCACCAAATCGGCCTCGCCAGCCTGTAACGCCTGACATGCCATATGAATCGCAACCAACGAACCAGAACAGGCAGTGTTGACACTAACGCTTGGGCCTTGCAAATTAAGCACATACGAGAGCCGATTGGCCAAGATGCTGTGCGATGTGCCTGGCCCGGTATAGGCATCGATAATTTCAGGATGGCTGAATAAAATGCGGCCATAATCTTCGCTGACTGATGCAATAAAAACCCCAGTGCGGCTGCCAGCAAGGGCTTGCGGCGATTGGCCAGCATCCTCGAACGCTTCCCAGGTACATTCGAGCAGCATCCGTTGCTGGGGATCAAGGTGGATGGCCTCGCGTGGCGAGATACCAAAAAAGGCTGCATCGAAATAATCAGGCTGATCAACAAAGCCACCCCAACGGGTATACATTGTGCCTGGTACGCTGCGATCGGGGTTATACACCGCCTCTAAATTCCAACGTTCAGCAGGAATTTCCGTAATTGCATCACGCCCGTTGATCAATAAATCCCAATAATCAGCCAAATTGCTGGCCCCGGGGAAACGGCAACTCATGCCAATAATGGCGATTGCTTGGTCGCTTTGCTGCGACTCTGCTATGTTTCGTTGCGCCGCTGGCTCCGATCCAATCAATGCTGGCACAAGCGTCTCAATGCTTGGATAATCCCAGAGCATTGTTGGTGAAAGTGATCGTCCAAGCAGTTCTTCAAGCTTGCTGATTAAACTAAGCGCTTGGAGCGAATCGATTTGATAGTGGGCAAACGGTAAGCGCACATCAATATCGGCGGGGGCAACATTTAAATAAGTACAGAAATGATTAATTAACCACGCCGTTAGATTCTCGGTGGTTGGCGTGATTGCTTCAGCCTTGATGTTATCAGTTCCAGTTGGTAGGTTGTTCATAGAATTCCTTTGTATGGAGTGTTGCACAGCAAGGTTTAATGCTACAGCGTGAGCATCTAGATACTGGAAGGTACATCATATCGAAATCGTTATGTGTATTGAACTGTTAACCTTCAACCATCAGCTCGTAATGATTGAATTTATCGATTTACTGACCGGAATGTTCTAATAACAGCAAAAATATTACTAATAATAAAATTATGATCGAAAATAACTGAATATATTAAAACGGTAACATATAGCAGATATAAATTCAGAATTATTAAATTGAGAATATATAGCGCTATAATTACAAAAATTATTGGATAATAGGTGAAAATAATTAAAATCGAAAGATTATCGGGCATTTGGTAATGATATTGCTCAATAATCTAATGGTGTAAAGCGATTAAGATGCATTCTATTGTGCAAACTACCCAAATAAAGGTTCACAATAATTTGGGCAATAGTGCTAAATAGCATTCATCTATATACATTTACATTGTAAAAGGAAAACAGCAGTGCTTGCTATGAAGCAGCAGAATGAACTATTTTATTTGTTAAATCGAGTTAACATGCGGTTAAGACATTAACCAAAAATTGTGCTCGATCAATAAATTTAGCTCAATTGGCTTATAACGCGGCTATTATAGTTAAAGCATAAGAGCATTGTCAAGGCGCATTAAATATATCTAGACAGGCTTATTATTTCCCAGTGATCAGATTATGCAGCAAATTCTTAGCTCTTGCATAATTTATTTTCTTAGGTTATTATCCCCGCTATGTGCTAAGAATCGTTAATTTTAAGATTAATTCGTTGACCTATATGCATCGGCATAAATCAGCCCTAAGACTCATTAATTTTGGTGCTATTTGTGAGAATTAATTGCAAAAACTGGTCATAAGCAGATTCTCCAAGCATTCCAAATTAATTAAACTAACATCGTATAGTTTAATCGATTCATTCTCAATCAATTAAACTAACATCGTATAGTTTAATTGATTCAATCTCAATTAATTAAGCTAACAGCGTATAGTTTAATCGTTCAGCGCACTATTCTAGGGTTATTGACTGCATTTTCTCAGCATAGGTTGTGATACCAAAAACATGCTGACCATGGCTAGGTGTCACTGAGCAAGCAAGTAGATTGAGGCCGTTAGTTGGTTCAGCTAGCCAATCAATTGAGGAGTAACAACGACAGCATGAATATTTTTGATCGATTACGCATCATCGGGTTGGGTTTGCAGGCCACCAAACAGCTTTTTGCATTAACCGAGCATGCACCGTTTGAGGCTAGCGCACCAGCAACCGACGATTCCGATTCGCTAGCTGTTGGCACATTGTTGGTTCCCATAACCGATAGTTTGGCCAAAGTTGCCGTTTTATATGGCTTGAATGGGCTAAGTGCCTTGCTCAATGCGGTTAAATCTGGCGATGATGCTGCCAATCCGCAAGCCCAAGTTGCTTGGGGGGCGTTTCAAAAATCGCAGGTTAATGGCGGCCAAGTTTGGCGGATTCTGACCTATAGCTTGGTTCACCCCAGTTTTGCCCAGGCCTTGCGCGAGAGTGCTGCAATGGGGATTTTGGGCACAGCAACCACCCGCTTTCAATCATTCAGTTTAGCGTTTTCGGCAGTGCGGCTGGGCATTTTTGTGCCATTGCTGGTCACTGCGCCGCAAGCAGATAACGACGCAGTGCTGATCAACATGTCTGGCTCCTCTTACTGTCTGCTTGGGGTCTTTTTGGCCTCACTCGCGACCGACCGTGACCGGCTGAGTGTGCGCTCCCAAAGCGATGTTTTGGCGGCAACTGGCTTGGGTGTGTTGAGCACTCAAATGCTAGTGCGGCTTTTACGCTCAAGTGGTCAAACGCGCAAAGCTGGTTTGGCTTCGTTGGGTGCAGGCATTGTTAGCACGGTAATTATGCAGATCGTTCGGCGAGTTAATGCCAATAAAGCTGACTAACAGCGCTTGGCCTACTGCGCCACTCATTGCAGCATCCTAACCTTTGGCGCAATTGCAACCCTGATACACATCGTTGGGCGAACCAGTTGGCTTGATTTCGCCGCAGGTTCGCCGCCAATTCCTCGTCGTTGTTTGGTTGCGCAGGCAACTAACTAGCCATCATGCGGTCGAGGCTTCCAATGCTGAAAACTGTCTATCCCACCTGAACCTCAACGGAGCAGCTTGATGATTATTCTTGAAACCAAGGAATTGGCCAAAAGTTTTCGCGTGCGAGGACGCTTAGTCGAAGCCGTCAAAGGTGTAACGATGAATGTTCAAGCAGGCGAGATTTTTGGATTTCTGGGGCCGAATGGGGCTGGCAAAACCACAACCATGCGCATGTTAACTACGCTGCTCAAGCCGAGCAGTGGCCAAGCAACCATTGCCGGCATTGATCTTTTCACCAATTCGCGTCAAGTTCGCGAAAAAATTGGCTATGTGAGCCAAGCTGGTGGCGCTGAAGGTGCATCGACGGCGCGGGAAAATTTGATTCTGCAAGGCCGTTTTTATGGCCTGAGCTTGCCCGATGCGGTCGCACGAGCTAAAGAGTTGCTTGCAGCGCTCGATCTGGAGCAAATTGCCGATCGCCCGAGCAGTAGTTACTCTGGTGGCCAACGCCGCCGCCTCGATTTGGCACTGGGCATGGTGCATAAGCCAAAATTGTTATTGCTCGACGAACCAACCGCCGCGCTCGACCCACAAAGTCGGGCTTGGTTGTGGACTGAGGTGCGGCGGCTTAACGCTGAAGGCACAACCGTTTTTATGACGACTCATTATCTCGATGAAGCAGATGCGCTGTGTCAGCGTTTGGCAATTATCGATGATGGGCGGATTGTGGTTGAGGGCACGCCCGATGCGCTCAAACGTCAAATCGTTGGCGATACAATCACGCTTGGCCTGCAATTTCAGCCAGAAACTGGCCAGCACGTTCAGGCGCTATTACAAGAGCAGAGCTATATCCATTCGCTAGAATACGATGAGCAAGCAATTCGCTTGGTTGTTGATCGGGGCGCAGAGGCACTGCCGAAGATTCTCCGGCTGATTGATGATGCCAATGTGCATGTGCAAACCGTCGAGCTTTCGCGCCCTTCGCTTGATGATGTGTTTCTTAAGCAAACTGGTCGTTCATTACGCGAGTCTGCCAACTAAGAGGATATTCAATGCAATCGCTCCGTGATACATGGTTGCTATTTAAGCATTATCTCACCATGACCATGCGCAACCCAGTGATGGTTATTGTCGGCCTTTTTCAGCCAATCGTGCAATTGCTGCTCTTTGCCCCGTTGCTCGAGCCAATCGCCAATACCGAGGGTTTTCCCGAGGGCGGCTCAATAGGGGTGTTTACGCCTGGTTTGCTAGTGATGCTGGGCATTACTGGCTCATTGTTCGTGGTGTTTGGCTTTATTGCCGAGCTGCGCGCAGGCGTGCTTGAACGTATGCGGGTTACGCCGCTGAGCCGTTTGGCCTTGGTGCTTGGGCGTTTGCTACGCGATGTGGTGATGTTGCTGCTCCAAGCTACGGTGCTGGTTGGCGTGGCATGGCTGATGGGTCTGCGTGCTGATCCAGCTGGGGTAGCGCTTTCAATGTTGATTGTGGTGCTGCTTGGGTTGTTGGTTTCGTCGTGCTCTTATGCTGTTGCGCTGATTTTGCAGGATGAAAATGCGGTTGCTTCGGTGCTCAACTTTTTGATCTTGCCGATTTTATTGCTTTCGGGCATTACCTTACCGCTTACTTTAGCGCCAAACTGGATTCAAAATGTGGCGGGTGTTAACCCATTTGCCTACGCGGTTGATGCGTCACGAGCCTTATTCATTGGCCAGTTTAGCAATCCTGCGGTTTGGCAAGGCTTTGTTGTGATGGGTGTCTTAGCATTTTTGGGCGTTTTCTGGGCTGTGCGTTCGTTCCGTCAAGGGGTTGCTTAGCACAGAAGCATCAAACGCACATAACCGTAGCCACTCCAGAAGGCTCTGTCAGATTGATTAATCGCTACCATGGAGCATGTTTGAATGGCGACAATTGTGATCAGTATGTTTCCCGAAGAAGGCCATCTTATTCCTAGTTTTAAGCTTGGCAAACGGTTAAAAGCCCAAGGCCATCAGGTGTATTATTTGGCGCTGGCCGATTTTGAGGCCTATGTTCGCAGCCAAGGCTTTGACTATTTGGCCTTATTGCCAGAAGCCTTTCCGCTTGGCTTTCGGGCGCAACAAATTGAACGAATTGCAACAACCAGCGGCAGAAGCTTCTTGAAAGAGGTTTCGCATACAGCCTTTTATCGGGCGTTATGCCAAACGGTGCTTGAAGCCCAAAACCCGATCAAAGCCAGTTTGCTGGAAGTTGGCGCTGATCTCTGTCTTATCGATGGCTTTATGGCTCCGCTAAGTTTGATGATTCAGCATATGGGCATTGCGGTGGTAAGTTTGAGCATTAATATTAATTTGCCGCAAGCAGCCAATTATCCGCCAGTTGTGACCAATATTATTCCCGATGCAACCTCAGCCTCGCCTTCCAAGGCCAGCATGGCTTGGAAATTTAGTGGAATTGCGGTCAAAATTACCAATCTTTTGGTGGGCTTTAATTTCCAAAAAGAGCTGACCAAGGTTGCGACCCATTTTGGCTTCCCAGCCGATCTGATTGTGCCAGCTGCCTTGTTTCCACGGCTGCGGCCACAACTTGAGATTCCAGAAATTGTGCTTTGTCCGCAGGCGTTTGATTTTCCACGGCCAAGCGTTGAGCAAGGTATTTTCTACTGCGAACCATCGATAGATCTTGATCGGCAGGAAGCAGCCTTTGATTGGTCGCAGATTGACCCAAGCAAGCCGCTGATTTTCTGCACCTTAGGCAGCCAAAGCCATATCTACAAGCAAAGTCGGCGCTTTTTTCAAACCGTTATCGATACCTTGCGCGAGCATCCCGAGTGGCAGTTGATTATGGCGCTTGGTTCAAAGTTTCAAGCCCACGAATTTCAGCATGTGCCAGCGAATGTTCAGCTGCTGCAATGGGCTTCGGTGGAGCAAATTCTGCCGCGCGCCAGCGTGATGATTACCCATGGCGGGGTTGGCGCAGTCAAGGAATGTTTATATTTCAACCTGCCAATGCTGGTTTTTCCTGGCAATCGCGATCAACCTGGCTATGCTGCACGGGTTGTCTACCATGGGCTGGGCTTGATGGGCGCAATCGGCAAAGTATCGGCCCAAAGCCTTGCAACAATGCTCACCGATGTGATTCAAAACCCCAGTTTCAAGCAACGGGTAACGGAAATGGGCGCAGAATTTCGCGCGCTCGAAGCTTCGATGCCTGCGCTGGAACTGATTCAAAGCAAGTTACCCAATAGCCGTACGGTTGCCTCGTAACCAGTGCCAACACCACGGTTGGCTTGGCCAACCATCGCCAATCGGGCTTAGCTCCCGAGATATTCACTGTCATTTGATTTCACCGCTAGCGAGGTTCTGATAGGCTGCGGCTCTGCTGCCGCCACGATCAAGAGCCTCCTATGCCGTGCCTTACACCTCGATTTGAAGGTTGGTTTCGCCCAACTATAACGCTATAAGGGAAGCATACAGCAGATGAATATTGCCCAGCATATTGAACAAGCGCAACGCCAAACGCCCAATAACATCGCCTTGATCTTTGAAAATAGCCATTATAGCTACCAAGCACTTGACCAATTGGCCAACCAAGTGGCGAATGGCTTGAGCGAGCTTGGAATTCAGGTTGGCGAGCGAGTAGCGTTATTCTTGCCCAATATTCCTGAGTTTATGTTTGGCTACCTTGGGATTATTAAACTGGGGGCGATTGCAGTTTCGCTGAATGTGCAACTCCAGAGCGCAGAGATTCAATTTATTGTTAACGATAGCCAAGCCACAGCGATTATTACCACGCCTGAATTAGCAAGGCTGATTCCAACTGACGCTTGCCCAAGCCTCAAGCATGTGTTGCTTACTGGCAATGCCGATGCTGCTGCTAGTTTCGCTGATTTGATGCGAAAATCCTCAAATCAATATCAATCACGAACAATGCAAGCGCATGATCCAGCAGCAATTGTCTATTCATCGGGAACGACAGGTTTTCCTAAGGGTGTAACGCTTTCGCATAACAATATTATTTCGAATATGCAGGCGAAAAATCGCTATTGTGATATGCGATCCAGCGATAGATTATTATTATGTGTGCCACTCTTTCACTGTTTTGGCCAAAACGCAATTTTTAATAGTGCGATTAATGCTGGCGCAACGATTGTGTTGCACCGTAGTTTCAACCTCGATCTGGTTATTCGTTCGATTCAAGCCGATCAGGTGACGATGTTTTTTGGCGTACCAACCATCTATTTGCTGTTACTGAATAAAACCGAGCCTGAGCAATTGCAGCCTGTGCGCTATTTCTTCTCTGGCGCAGCAATTTTGCCAGTCGAGATTGCTCAGCGCTGGTATGCAAAATATAAGCTGCCAATTTATGAAGGCTATGGCTTAACCGAAACGTCCCCATTTGCTGCCTACAATCATAGTTTGCGCTATCAATTAGGCTCAGTTGGTACGCCAATTGAGCATGTTGACATAAAAATCGTCGATATTGAAACAGCTGTTGAAGTATTGCCCGATCAGGTTGGCGAAATTATTATCCGTGGCCCAAATGTCATGCTGGGCTATTGGAATAATCCAAGCGCAACTGAGCAAGCGATTCGCAATGGCTGGTTTCATACGGGCGATCTAGGCAAAAAAGACCAGCATGGCTATCTCTTCATCGTTGATCGCTTGAAAGATATGATCAATGTTGCTGGGCTAAAAGTTTACCCCGCTGAAGTTGAAAATGTCATCTTCCAATTACCTGAGATTGCAGAAGTTGCGGTGTATGGTGTCGCTGATGCCATCACTGGCGAACGGGTTGAGGCCCAAGTGGTCTTCAAACCAGATCAGCAACGAACGATTCAAGAAATTATCGCCTTTTGTCGCAAGCACATGGCGAGCTTCAAAGTGCCAACCGCAATCAAGGTTGTTGCTTCAATTCCCAAAAACCCAACCGGCAAAGTGTTAAAGCGGCTCTTACGCAACGAGGCAGGAGCCTAGGTTCGAAAGGTTTAGGACAATGTTAGAGCGACTATCAACCAATTCATTGTTGGAGAACCCTATGCGCAATCAAGTAACCCTAACAGGAGCAGGCCTAACCATTGAGGATGTTGTTCGTGTAGCTCGCCACCATGAAACAGTTGGGCTTAGCGATCATCCTGATATACTGAACCGGATTGCTGCCTCGTGTGCCTATATTAATGATGCGGTCAAAGCAAGCAAGCCAGTTTATGGCGTGACGACCGGCTTTGGTGGCATGGCCGATGTGGTTATTTCGCCAGAAGAAGCCGCCGATTTGCAGAATAATGCAATTTGGTATCACAAAACTGGCGCTGGTAAATTATTGCCCTTGGCCGATGTGCGGGCGGCCATGTTGCTGCGCGCCAATTCGCATATGCGCGGGGTTTCGGGCATTCGGCTTGAAATTATTCAACGCATGATGACCTTTTTGAATGCCAATGTTACGCCGCATGTGCGTGAATTTGGCTCAATTGGGGCGAGTGGCGATCTGGTGCCATTGATCAGCATTACTGGGGCCTTGCTGGGCACTGATGCAGCATTTCGGGTCGATTTTGATGGCGAGGAAATGGATTGTATCTCGGCCTTGGAACGCCTAAATTTGCCGCGTATGCAATTGTTGCCCAAAGAAGGCTTGGCGATGATGAATGGCACCTCGGTGATGACTGGGATTGCCTCCAATGTGTTGCATGATGCGCGCAACTTGCTGGGCTTGGCCTTGAATATTCATGGATTGATGATTCAAGGCTTGCAAGGCACCAATCAATCGTTCCACCCATTTATTCATGCCCACAAAGCGCATACAGGCCAAGTTTGGGCCGCCGACCATATGTTGCAAATTCTCGATGGCTCGGTGTTATCACGCGATGAGCTTGATGGACGGCACGAATATCGCGAGGGCGATTTGATTCAAGATCGCTATTCGTTGCGCTGTTTGCCGCAGTTTTTGGGGCCAATTATTGATGGCATGGCCTATATTACCCATCATTTGCGGGTTGAAATTAACTCGGCCAACGATAATCCTTTAATTAATACCGAAGATCAGGCCAGCTATCATGGTGGTAATTTCCTCGGCCAGTATATTGGCGTGGGCATGGATCAATTGCGCTATTACATGGGGCTGATGGCCAAACACCTTGATGTGCAAATTGCCTTGTTGGTTTCGCCGCAGTTCAACAATGGCTTGCCAGCTTCGTTGGTCGGCAATTCCAGCCGCAAAGTAAATATGGGTCTCAAGGGTTTGCAAATTTCGGGCAACTCGATTATGCCAGTGCTAGGATTTTTGGGTAACTCGTTGGCTGATCGCTTTCCAACCCATGCTGAACAATTTAATCAAAATATCAATAGTCAAGGCTTTGGGTCGGCCAACTTAGCGCGCCAAACGATTGAAACCTTGCAACAGTATATTGCCATTGCCTTGATTTTTGGGGTGCAAGCTGTTGATTTGCGCACCTATAAAATTGCTGGCCACTATAACGCGGTTGAAACGCTTTCGCCAATGACAGCGAAACTCTACACTGCTATGCGCGAGGTGGTTGGTCGGCCTGCATCGCACGAACGCCCCTACATTTGGAACGACGATGAACAAGCGCTCGACCAACACATTAGCGCAATCGTCAGCGATATTACCAATGATGGGATTATTCCACAAGCAATTCAGCAGACCCTTGATAGTTTGCGCTCGATTATTTTATTTGCCTAATGGAAGGTTCCCTCACCCCAGCCCTCTCTCCCACTGGACGCGGGAGAGGGGGAGCATCCGTGGTTCACCAAGGAATTGGGAGCGAACCACGGGATTAAAGCCCCTCGCCCGCACACAGGAGAGGGGTTGGGGTGAAGGGATCTTAAAACCGACCCTTGGAAGCCAGCCCTCTCTCCCACTGGACGCGGGAGAGAGGGAGCATCCGTGGTTCACCAAGGAATTGGGAGCGACCACGGGATTAAAGCCCCTCGCCCGCGCACGGGCGAGGGGTTGGGGGTGAGGGGATCTTAAACATCTTTAGCTATGTTAGGAGCAATTTGGCATTTTGGTAATTTTCTAGCATGCGTTCAACTTCGACGGCAAGGCGTTGGCGCAGTGAATCTGGCTCCAAAACGTGGACATGTGCGCCCCAACTCAGCAGCCATTGGGTGACATCGTGTTCGTTGCGGGCAAGCAGCGTTACCAGCAACCCAGCCTCACATGGCTCATGGGCCACCGCATAGAACGATGGCTCTTCGCGTACCCAGGCCGCACTTTCATGGTCAAATAAGACCCTGATGCGCAACGTGCGATCATTGCGTTGATCCTCGTCGAGGCTGAAGTTGCTGGGTCGCTCAAAGCTGATGTTCATAACGCGTAGCTCGGCGATGCGCTCAATCCGAAAGGCGCGAATAGCTTGACGTAACATACAAAACCCAATCACGTACCAACTCTTGCCCGTGTGAATTAAGCCATACGGATTGACTTCGCGCTCAAGTGCAGCGGCTCCGTGACGCGCTTGATAGGTCATGCGAAGCCGTTGTTTGGCCACGATTGCGCGCCGGAGTTGCGGCAAGAGGCTAGTTTCATGCTGATTGGCCGCGCCACCTGGCACAAAGCGAATCGTGGCCCGCAGCGATTTGACTTCGGCTCGTTGTTGCTCTGGCAGTGCGCCTGCAATTTTACGCGCTGCTGCATGGGCCGCTTGGCGATACTCAGCATCGAAGCTTGCGGCCATCAGGTCGGCTCCCAATAACAACATCATTGCCTCATCGGGGCTAAAACGCAGTGGCGGCAGAAAATAGCCTTCAACCAGCGAATAGCCTTGGCCTGCTGCTGCGACCACAGGCACGCCAGCTTCACAGAGCGCCTGAATATCACGATAGATTGTACGCTTGCTTATTTCGAAGGTTTTGGCTAAATCCTCGGCGCGCCGTCGACCGTGCGCCTGCAACTCCAGCACAATCGCGAGCAAACGGTCGGTTCGGTTCATGGCAGTTCTCCAACGATCAATCCAACAGCTCAATTCATTCTACGCGAGGAATTCAGCACTGTCATGTTGGGGCTGCAACTTTGGCTTTTGCTGCACCGTCTCAGGCGATGAGCCATTGTTTGTCATTCAAGGAGTAGCACGTGATTGCCAAATCTTCGTCATCCAAGTATTCGACGCGGGCTGGGAGCGGCGCACATCAATTTCATTCTTATCGTTGGCTTTGTTTGTTGGCATTGATCGGCATGCTTTTGGCGCTTAGCCATCAGACGGTTGCTGCCCAACGTGTTGATGAGCAGACGCTCAGCAGCATCGATGCCTATATTAATCGCCAGATGGATGAATTGCGCATTCCAGGTTTAGCACTGGCGATTGTGCATGGCGATCAGATTGTTGTTGCCAAAGGCTATGGCGTGGCCAATCCCCAAGGCGCTGCCATCACAACCCAAATGCCGTTTAGTATCGGCTCGTTGACAAAATCGTTTACCGCAATCGCCATTATGCAGCTTGTTGAGGATGGAAAACTTGAGCTTGATGCGCCAGTCCAGCGCTATCTACCGTGGTTTCAGGTTGCCGATCCAGCGGCTTCGGCATCGATTACGCTGCGCCATTTGTTGACCCATACGAGCGGGCTGCCGCGTGATTTGGAATCATCTGGCATGCCCGACGATGCGGCCAACCCACTGCGTCTAGAACAGCGGTTACGCGAACTTAACGCTACGCCGCTTGAATTTCCGCTTGGCAGTTACAGCTATAGCAATGCTGGCTATATGCTGCTCGCCATGATTATTCAACAGGTGACAGGCCAGAGTTATGAAGGATATGTGGCCAAACAGGTGTTTGAGCCATTGGGCATGAGCCACAGTTTTGGTTCGATTGATGCAGCGCGATCGGCGCAGCCAGCCACTGGCTATCGCTATTGGTTTGGCCATCCAATTGCCGCAGCAGAACCAGCCTATCGGAGCGGCCCGGGCAATGGCGGTTTGTATGCGAGTGTCGACGATATGGGGCGCTATCTGATTGCGCAGCTCAATCAAGGGCGGCTTGGCAGCGCGGCAATTCTCTCGCCTGCGGGCATGGCAACCCTGCATCAGCCAGCTGTTGAGCGGGCTGGTGGTTGGTATGCCATGGGCTGGGGCGTGAGCCAAACCAATGGTCGAACCCTGCTGAGCCATAGTGGCCAGACCTACAATTATTTTGCGCGCATGGTGCTCGTACCTGAACAAGCTTGGGGCGTGGTGGTGCTGCAAAATTCACAATACACGGTTCGGCTGCTTGCTGGCGATCTCCGCCAAGATGCGCTTGCAGACGGAGTTGTGAGCATTTTGCTTGGCGAAACTCCAGTTGATCCACCAAGTTCAAACATGTTTTGGCTGATCTATGCTGGCTTTGGGCTGCTGATTGTTGTTCAGCTGGCAGGCATTGTTCGCGCTAGCCGGATTCGGCGGCGCAAACGTAGCCAACCTGGGCAGCTCACAATGCGCCGAAGCTGGTGGCGGATTGGCTTGCCAGTTGCGGGCAATCTGGTTTGGGCTGGATTAATGCTGCTTGGCTTGCCTGCGGTCGTTAATTTGACCGAGGTTGGCTACCAAATCCCTGATTTGACGGCAATTCTCTTGGCGAGCGGCGGTCTTGCTTTGGGCTGGAGCATCGTCAGAATCACGTGGATTATCCGACCTTTAACGAGTTAATAAATTGCAAATATGTCTGTTTTACAGAATAAATTAATATTGAGTAATACTATAATATGTGATATAACAATCGGTACTAAGTAGTCTAATAAAAAGCTTAGTAGCTGCTTTTGCTTCTATTTTTCCTATCTAATCACTATGCCAAGATTTGTATAACCTTACTTTGCAGGATGAAAGAGGTAGTTTAATGGCTAAGAAAAATAATGATCATGTAGCTGCAATTTTAGAGTTGCTTCATGACCCAAACTTTGTCCAATTTGAGGCAGAACAAACGGCTCCAACAATATTTAATGCTGTTGGGCGAACGCATACTGAAACATGGCATAGTGCACTCTTGGGCTGGTTACTTGATCCGAAGGCAAGTCATAATCTAAAAAACTACCCATTACAACGGTTTTTGCTGCTCATGGCCAATAATCAGGTAACCAGCCATCCAGCAGCATTTGATTTACGCTGGCTACTCACATTTGTTCAGCTTGATGAGGCCAATGTCCGCCCAAATGAGCGAGAACCAAGCGAAGTCAGGGTCAAAGATACAGGTCGCTTTGATGTTTTTATCGATACGCTACGTTTCAATGGAGATCTTCCTAGCCCATGGCAGGAGGTGCAAATCCTCATCGAGATGAAAGTTGGCGCAGTAATCGATCAAGGCCAATGTGCGCGTTATATTCAGCATATTGAACACCAAATGCAGCAGCAGATTTTGACAATTCCCGTCTATCTTGCTCCTAGTAAGGCGTTTGTGAAGGATACTGCCTCATTATTGGGCGATGATCGTTGGATACCAATTCATTTTCAGGATTTGTACGATGAGGTCATTGAACCATGTCTGCAATCGCCGAATATCTCACCATTTGGGGCAACTGTATTAAATGAGTATGTCAAAACGCTTCGTTATCGCTTGAAAGGTGGTTCTCCATTGATTATTAATCAGCGTGATAAAGAGTTAGTTTGGCAGTTGTTTAACGATCACCAGGCGGCAGTAACAATGTTTTACCAGATTTTAGCCGACCAATTGGATGATCAAAAATCACCAATTCAGCCTTTAAATGCAACCAACACTACTGCTAAATTTGCGATTCGCATTGATCAAACCGTATTTCAAGCAAAATCAATGCGCGATTTGTATCAGCAAGCCTTACAGTATCTTGATCAACGTGGCTTACTTGAACATCTTCCTTTGCCAATTGCTTCAGGGTCAAAGCGCTATCTGCTTGCAAACCAGCCAATCCATCAAGCAGGCAATGAATTTATTTTGCCTGCTAACTATAGAGATTATTATATGGAAGCCAATAAGAGCCATGATGGCGGGCTTAAAGATTTAGGCAAGTTATTAAGTTTGTGTGGTTTACGCTTTGAGGTATTGTAAACAGACACTTGTATTACCAACCTAGGTTTCGTATAAAAATCTTATCCTGTGGCGCTAACAGCAACGTATGTTAGCGCCACAATAATGAAATCAACCATCGCTCTCCTAATATTAATGGTTGATTTGCGCGAAGACCCCTTTAGCAAGGAATAATCTTTAATACTTGTCATAATAGTTTCGGCATATGGCTGAGGGTTGTTATCCCAAATTTGCACTTTTAACGTATACTGTTGCGCGTGCAATTGTTCACATGGGAGGCGACCAGTGCCAAGTAAAATTGACCCCAATGATTGGGATGCGAACTTTTCGGCTAAGGGGCCGCGTCAACAAGGCCCACTCGGTGTTTTGCTGCAAACCTTATTAGTGCTTGGGATTGCTGGTGGCTTAGGCTATGGGGTTTGGCTGCTGAATCAGAGCCTTGATGAGCAAAATGCCGCCAATAATGCAACCGCCACGGCTGTTGCGCCAACAATGTTTGCACGGGCAACGCAACGCGCACTTCAAGCAACCCAAGCGGCGGTTCCAACTGCAACCCCCAATTTGCCGCTTGGCCGTTCGTTGGCAACTACGCCCTTACGTTTTGAGCCAGACGAACGCGCAAGCTCGAAAGGCAATATCAACCCCAACGATAGCCTGCAATATATCGAATCACGTGAGGTTAATGGAGTTCTTTGGTGGAATGTTCGGCTTGCTGAGCGCGCCAACACCGATTTGCCCGCCGCCGATATTGGCAGCAGCGGCTGGGTTGTGGCCACAACTGTGACTGAGCCAAGTGCGCCGCCGCCAGTTGTTGCCGATACAACGGCTGTGCCTGCTGGCCCAGTTGACCTGCCAACCGCGCCAATCGATCCAAGCAGCGTGATTTTGACCCGCAATAGCAACACGAATATGAGCGTGTCGCATCCACAGGCTTGGACTGAATATGCGATTGGTGACGATCTCGCGGTCTTTTTTTCAACCGCAACCGATGGTGAGCAAGGCATCTTGGCCCGTAAGGTCATTGGCAAAAGCGACGATGCTGCTGGCATCCAATCAGCAATCGAGGAAACGCTTAATCTCTTGGCTGCGCCCAATACCCAACGCGAATATGTGATCAATGCCTCTGAAGGAACTGTCAAATTTGTGCGGCTTGTGCGTGGGCAAGAAGCAAAAATTCAGG
The DNA here is from genome assembly GCF_003205875.1 of Herpetosiphon llansteffanensis. GTDB lineage: Bacteria > Chloroflexota > Chloroflexia > Chloroflexales > Herpetosiphonaceae > Herpetosiphon > Herpetosiphon llansteffanensis. The sequence goes on along the minus strand of NZ_PUBZ01000125.1, from coordinate 85,474 downwards.
CCTTTGTCACGGTCAAGCCCGGCCCTGGTGGCAGTTTGGGCGTGATCGTTGGCTTTGTGCCCGAATCTGGTTATGCAGCAAATGAAGCTATTTTGCAGCAAATAACCCGCAGTGCAATTGTGCAATAAACAGGCTCGGCAGGTGGCTTGCGCCGAGCACCACCTGCTTTTTAATAGTGGCATATGCTATGCTATGCGATTGAACGAATGTCGCAGTTTAAAGGCGGTTAACCATTTATGGCACACGAGGCAAAGCAACCAATTGATCAAGCAGCCAACGCGCATGATGATCATAATCATGACCATGGCTCGCATCACCGTCCAGCTCCGACCGGGCGTTATCTCGCGCTGCTTTCCTTGTCGGCGCTGGGCATCGTCTACGGCGATATTGGTACCTCACCACTCTATGCAATGCGCGAAAGTTTCCATGCTGGCCATGGCCTCGCCCTGACCCCAGCCAATATCCTTGGGGTGGTATCGCTGATTTTCTGGGCCTTGGTCACGGTCGTCACGATTAAGTATTTGATCTTTATCGTCAAGGCCGATAACCGTGGCGAGGGCGGGATTTTGGCACTCACCGCGTTGGCCACACCGATCAAACAGATTGGCACAACCGGCAAAAAATGGGTCGTGTTGTTGGGGGTCTTTGGCGCGGCGCTGCTCTATGGCGATGGCATTATTACGCCAGCGATCTCGGTGCTCAGTTCAATTGAGGGCTTGAATGTCGCGACAGACTTCTTTCAACCCTATATTATTCCGCTGACCATTCTGATCTTGATTGGTTTGTTTTTGATTCAGCGCTTTGGTACAGCTCTGGTTGGCAAACTGTTTGGGCCAATTACCTTGCTCTGGTTTACTGTGCTCGCCGTGCTTGGAATCGTCAATATTATTCACGAGCCAGGCGTAATTCGGGCGATCAACCCGCTGTATGGCTTGGAGTTTTTTCAGAATAACGGCTGGAAGGGCTTTCTTGTGCTGGGCAGCGTGTTTTTGGTGGTAACCGGCGGCGAAGCGCTATACGCCGATATGGGCCACTTTGGGCGGCGGCCAATTCGCATCGCTTGGTATGTGGTGGTGCTGCCAGCGCTGTTGCTCAATTATATGGGCCAAGCTGCGCTGCTAATTCGCGAGCCAGAAGCGGTCGAGAATTCGTTTTTTCGTATGGCTCCATCATGGGCTTTGTATCCGTTGGTTATTCTGGCTACGCTGGCAACCGTGATTGCATCGCAGGCGCTAATCTCAGGTGCATTTTCGATTACGATGCAAGCCAGCCAACTGGGCTTTTTGCCTCGTACCCGTACCTTGCACACCTCGCGCACCGAATATGGCCAAATCTACATTCCAGTGGTTAACTGGCTGTTGATGGTGGCGTGTATTCTGGTCGTGATTGCCTTCCAAACCTCATCGAATCTTGCTGCTGCCTATGGGATTGCAGTCACCTCGACGATGGCAATTACCTCAATCATTTTCTATGTGGTAGCCCGCGAACATTGGGGCTGGAGTGCGTTGAAAGCTGGTTCGCTCACTGGCTTCTTTTTGGTGATTGATATGGGCTTTTTGATTGCCAATGCAGTCAAAATTCCGCATGGTGGCTGGTTTCCCTTAGTGGTTGCAGTCGTCTTATTTACGATTATGACCACCTGGAAGCGCGGTCAGCATCTGGTGGCCGAACGAGCGAGTAGCGATCAACTGCTTTCTGAATTGACCAACCGCATTGCTCACGATCCGCCAGTGCGCGTGCCTGGAACGGCGATTTTTCTCAGTGCGCGGCGTGATGGTGCGCCTGAAGCGTTGTTGGCCAATATGCGTCACAATGGCGTATTGCACCAACATATTTTGCTGGTGACGGTTGAATATCGCCAAGTGCCGCACGTTGAAGAGCACGAGCGCTTTTTGGTTGGCGAGGCTAGCCATGGCTTCCGCACCTTGACGATTTTCTTTGGCTTTATGGAAGATCCTGATGTGCCGAACGCCTTGGCCAAGGCAGTTATTCCAGGTCTAGCCTTCGATCCCGAACAAACCACCTACTTTGTTAATCGGACGAAGGTCATTGCAACCAAGCAATTGCCCGGCATGGCGCTTTGGCGCGAACGGTTGTATGCAGTTATGCTGCAAAACTCAACTAGCGCCGCCGATTTCTTCAGCCTGCCGCCAACTTCAACTATCGAGATTGGCACACGGGTCGAAGTCTAAAACCGCAGTTCAATTGCGCGAAAACGCAGGCTTGTGGCAACCATTCCACAAGCCTGTTGGCTTTAATCTAACTATATTCTGTTTTGATAGTTTCGATGATGTTGTCGTTGCGCAACTGTGCTCCAGCCCGCTGCATGGTGGCATACACCAGCCCAAGAATGGCGACGCAACAAACCCCAATCGCACCCCACGGCAAGGTAAAGCCAAAACTGCCAACCATACCAAATTGATAATAGAGAAAAACACTGAGGGCAATTGCTAGTGGCAGCCCATACAGCAGCGCAGTCAGGCCATAAAATAGGCTCTCGTAGCGTAGCATACGCCTGAATCCTGCTGGGGTTAGCCCAACCGATTTGAGCATGGCAATTTCGCGCCGCCGTAGTTTGATGCTCGTATCAAGGGTATTGAGCATGTTAATCACGCCGATCAGCGTAATTAAACTAAGAAACCCATAGAAAAACAACCGTGTCATCAGGTTTTGTAGCTCTTGGCTGCGATTGGCTTCTGCTGCTGAATAATATGAGAAATTGCCGCCAACCGTGCTTTTATACAGCTGTCTGAGCGACTCGACTGCTTTGTTTGGGTCGTTACTCTCGATGTACATTGCCCCCGGATTGATTGGCCCAAACTGGAGCAATCGGTCGTGCAAACCATCAAATACCGCATCAGAGACGATTAAATCGGCAACCATTGCAGGCCCCATGCCAATCATGCTCAGCGGCGCTTGTTCAGTGACTGCACCGACCGTCCATGTCAGGCTGGGCGTGCTTTGGTCTGCTGCAAAAATCGCGATTGGATCGCCTGGCCGCAGCGTGAATAGGTCAAAATCATAGAGCTTGCCATTCTGGCGATGCTTGTAATGGTTGATCAAGATGCCCTGTGGCTGGGCAGGATCAAGGTATTGCTTTGGGTCGAGGTCAAGCTGCTTGAGATAGTGATTGAACTCACTCTGCCCCACGGCACAAACTTGGAGCACAAATTGGTAGCGATCATTGGCCATAGCTTTGGCTGGATTCAGCTCTTGGATTGCTTGATGGGCTTGGTCGGTGATGCCGCTGCGTGAAGTAATGTATTCTTCGTAGGTGCAGCGGCGATAGGCAACCCGTTGGATTGCGGGCAATTGGCCGACCTGCGCGGCAAAATCATTGGCATGGCTCTGGCGATAATCCAAATCAACAATCAGATCAAAGCCCGTTGCTTGACTGGCCATGGTTCTGGTTGTCGTCGTGTAGAGCATCAGTGAATTGAAGCCGATAAATAAGATGATGCTGATCATTAGCGAGATCAATGAGGTGCGATAGCGTTTGCGGTCGCGCTTGAGCGCTTTGAGTGCCAATTCGCCCTCGAACCCGAAGAACCGCCGAACGAGCGGGCTGGTTTGCCATTTGAGCGGCTGATTGGCTTGAATGTCGTCATGCAAGCGAATTGCCTCAATTGGCGTAATTTTGGCAGCGCGGCGGGCAGGAATCCAAACCGAAACGACGGTTGTTGCAGCGGCAAATAGGCCGCTCAACCCAATGATTAATGGCGAGATGATCAGCGGCATGCCCTGCTCTGCATCGACAATTAACTGGGCAACAACGCCTTGGGTAAGCTGCAAGAGCAGTCCAACCCCAGCGATTGCGGCCACGAGGCCCAATGGAATGCCGATTGCTGCGATAATTGCCGCCTCAATCAGCACGATCCGCCGAATTTGCGCGGCGGTAGCTCCCACGCTGGCAAAGATGCCAAACTGCTTTTTGCGCTGGCCAATCGAAATGCCAAACGCATTGTAGATGACCAACGCCGAACCAAGCACAATCAGGCCAATCAGCGTGCTAAGAATCACCAAAAAGGCTTGCACATAATTGGAGCGACCGCTGCCACCCATCCATGGCAACAAACGCTCGTTATAGCTAATTTGCTGGCTCGCATTTAACCCAATGCTGCTGGCGATTGCTGGTGCAGTGGCGTTAATTGAACGTGGCTCGTGAGCCAAAACAGCAACATCGACATGCTCGCTTGGCGTTAGTTGCGCTGAATCGAAGAACGTAAAGGCCTGAAAGGCTGCGGGCATGCTGGTTTCATTGGGGAGTGGCACGATGTGGCCGACCACCGTATAGCGTTTGCTATAGCTTGGCGTGATTGTTTCTGTTGCTTGCAGCGCTACAAATTCTTCGCCACCCCAGGCTTGCACCATCGCTGCCCGATCGGGAATGTTGCGCAGGCCAAAGCTGAGGGTGATTGACGCGCCGAGTTGCAAATCGAGGCCTGAATCTTCAACCATCACTGGAGAAACGAGCAGTTCATTGCTGGTTTCAGGCAAACGCCCAGTAATCAACTGAATTGGTTGCTGTTGCAATGAGCGCTGATCATAGGCTGTGACATACAGATACGGTCGGACTTCGTTGTGGCTGCCGTAGGTTGCACTGCCCAGCGGTTGGCTGAGCATTGCCGTTTCGATTGCGCTATGCTGGCTGATAGTTTGGGCTTGGGCAACTGCCACGTTTTTGAATTGGGCATGCCAATTGCCAGCCATAAAGATCGCATGATCGATCATCACCTGCTGAACGCTGCGACCCAACAAAAACACGCCGCAAATCAGGGCCGAGGAGAGCATTACGCCGACGATGGTTATGGCAGTGCGCTGTTTGTTGAGCCGCAAGTATTTGAGCGTATAGCGAATGAGAATGTTCATGGTTGCACCGCCTCATCGCGCACGATTCGCCCATCGCCAAAGCTGATGATGCGATCTGCTTGGCGGGCAATCTCATGGTCGTGAGTAACGATGATTAATGTTTGTTGATAGCGCTGATTGGAAAGTTTGAGTAGCGCAATAATCTCCTTTGAGGTGGCGCTATCGAGGTTGCCGGTTGGCTCGTCTGCAAGCATCAGGGCTGGCGTATTGATCAGCGCCCGCCCGATTGCGACGCGCTGTTGCTGCCCGCCGGAAAGCTGGTTGGGCAAGTGATTCAGGCGCTCGCCCAAGCCTAGTGTGGCAACAACTTCTTGCAAGCGTGCTTGCTCAAGCTTGCGTTGATCAAGCAACAGCGGCAGGGTTATATTCTCTGCAACGTTGAGAATCGGAATCAGATTGTAGAACTGATAGATGAGGCCAAGCTGTTGGCGGCGAAAAATCGCCATTTGGGTCTGATCAAGGCTGCAAATATCGCTGCCATCGACCAGCACCTGGCCAAAACTTGGCGTATCGACCCCGCCAAGAATGTGCAGCAGCGTCGATTTGCCCGAGCCAGAAGGCCCAACAATCGCCACAAACTGGCCTTTTTCGACAGTGAAACTCACCTGATCAAGCGCCTTAATTTGGGTCGCGCCGTGGCCATAGACTTTTGACAGCTGGTTTACCTTGAGAATTTCCACGCTTTCTCCTCCAATACATGCTGGTTGGCTCACATCATGGCTGCATTCGTGGATCGTGGGTTGGGTCGAGATACATTTCTGGGCAGCCCGATTCAATTGCTTCTGGGCGATATTCGTAATGCCAAACTTCGTTCCCATAGATTTGACATAATCCGAAATTGTCGCCATGTTGAATCAGCCAATCGAGGGCTTTGTAGGGGCCAATATCGACCGCTAAGCCTGCGACGTGGGTTGATGTTTCTGGGCTAGCGACCCAACGCGCAGCTTCGGCCTCAGAGCCATAGTTCACAATTGCCTCCTGCAGCAATTGATTTTGATAGGCTGGAGAACGCCAGCCACTGGTGACATTGAACACAACATCATTTTCGGCAGCATCGTTGGCTGCTTGACGCAGGGCATTCAACAGAGCTGGGTCAAGATTGGCGATTGCTGGCAGGTCGGTATCAAACACAGTTGTGCCCTCAGGCACCATGCCATCAGCAATGCCAATCTCGCCATCGTGGGCAAATTGTGGCGGATCGTTGGGCGGCGCAAGCATTTCGCTGGGTGGCGTTGGCTCGCTCGTTGCTTCAGGCTGCGGCGTGGCAGTTGCTGGCGCTGCAGCTGCCACAACTGGCGGCGGCGATGGAAGCAGGGCGGTCTCGGTCGGTGGGCCGTCGATCAGGATAGCGGATTGGTCGAAGCCTGGCATCCGCAGTTGGAAGCTGCGGAATGCACCAAACGCTGCGACGATGAGCAATCCGGCTACTAGCAACCAGATAATCCGACGGGTTGGAGTTTGGGTTGGTTTGTGATACATCATGGCGCTAAGGTAGCAAGCCTAGTGTTGCCAGAACGTATTCAATTTTCAATATGCTGCTGATATGGTTGGGCTGCTATAATTTGTTGCATGAACGAATAGGAGCATTTGCGCATGCGGGTCTTAATTGTTGAAGATGAACTTTATTTGGCCGAGGCTATTCGTGATGGCTTGCGTTTGGCAGCAATTGCCGCCGATATTGCAGGCGATGGCAACACTGCATTAGAACTGTTGGATCTCAACAGCTACGACATTGTGGTGCTCGATCGCGATATTCCAGGCCCTTCTGGTGATGAAATTGCCAAATTGATTGTTGCCTCTGGCAGTGGCATGCCGATTCTCATGTTGACTGCTGCCGACCGACTTGATGACAAGGCTTCTGGTTTTGAGCTGGGCGCTGACGATTACCTGACCAAGCCGTTTGCGCTGCAAGAATTGGTGTTGCGGCTGCGCGCGCTTGATCGGCGGCGTGCTCATAATCGGCCACCAGTGCGCGAGCTTGCTGGTTTGCGCCTCGATGTCTTTCGGCGCGAGGTCTATCGTGATGGCCGCTATATCGCACTGACGCGCAAGCAATTTGCGGTGCTTGAGGTGCTCGTGGCAACCGAGGGTGGAATTGTGAGCGCAGAAGAGTTGTTGGAACGCGCTTGGGATGAACATGCAGACCCATTTACCAACGCCGTGCGCATTACCGTCTCTGGCTTGCGCAAACGGCTTGGCGAGCCATGGTTGATCGCGACTGTGCCCGGGGTTGGTTATCGAATTGACATCCATGAAGAGGCTGAACGTGGCTAGGCCAGATGGATTGAGCGTTCGGCTCAAGCTGACCATCAGCTATGCAGGCCTATTAATCTTTGCCGGAATTTTGATGGTGGCAGCGATCGGGGTCTTTTATTATGTGCCTGACGCAGCGATTACCGCGCTTGGGCGCTATGTTCCCGACATGTTGCGTGAGCCAGTTGCGCGTGCCTCAGCGGTCTTATCATTCTTATGGCTTTTTGGCTTGCTTGGCGGCTGGTTTTTGGCTGGGCGCATGCTGGCTCCGCTGGCGCGAATTACTGATGCCACCCGCAAGGTTGCTAGCGGTTCGTTGACGCATCGGATTGGCTTAGAAGGCAGCAATGATGAGTTTCGCGAGCTAGCCGATAGCTTTGATGCAATGTTGGTGCGGCTCGAAGCTCATGTTGGCGAACAACGCCGATTTGCCGCCAATGCCTCGCATGAATTGCGCACACCCTTGGCGATTACCCAAACCTTGCTCGATGTGGCGCGTAGCGACCCAAACCGCATCACCACGGAGTTGATCGAGCGGCTGCATATGGTCAATGCGCGGGCAATCAACTTAACAGAAGCTTTGCTGATGCTTAGTCGTGCTGATCAGCGCTCGTTTACGCCTGAACCAGTTGATCTCTCGCTGATTGCCGACGAAGCGACTGAAACGCTGTTGCCACTTGCTGAACAACGCGGGCTGAGCATTGAAACCTTTGGCGATCTGGCTCCGACCATCGGCTCAGCGGCGCTTTTGCTGCAAGTGACCATGAACCTTGTGCATAACGCGATTGTGCATAATCTGCCAGAATATGGCTGCATTTGGGTTTCAACCAGCGTCGAACACAACGCGGTGCTGCTGAAAGTCGAAAACAGCGGCGAGCAACTTAGCCCAAGTGTGGTCGCTACGCTGGTGGAGCCGTTTCGCCGTGGTAGCGAGCGCATCCAAACCAGCCATGCTGGCGTTGGGCTTGGCTTAGCGATCGTGAAAAGCATTGTTCAAGCTCACGATGGCGTGCTCACGCTCACCTCACGCGCTGCTGGTGGCCTGTGTGTGAGCGTTCAACTCCCGCTGCATGTGGATCATGATTTAGTGCTAGCCGCCCAAAAAGATGTTCAACCAGCCTCAGTGTGCTGAATCGGATCTATACTGTAAATTATTCTGTTTTGCAGAAAATTAATCTAGCATAACGAATGGTATAAACTACGAGCACAATCATCAACCCACAATTCAAATGCTGTTTTGGAATGATTGTCGTTCAACATTCAGCAACAGAGGTGGCATGGATATTCCTCACAAAGTCTATGATATGGTGATTCGAGGAGGTACGATGGTTTGTGCAGAAATTCCAATGCCTGCTGAATCGACCCGTCGGGCATTCATTGGTGTCTATCCTCTGAACAATAATGAATTTAATATTCGTTATTTTGAGGTAGAACGGCATTTAATTGAGATTAATGATGACATTGGAGAAAGTTCATTACTGAATCAGGAGTGGTATCGGAATGTCACGGCAGACGAACTGTGGATTATCCTCAGCAAATGGTTGGACGATTTTAACGAGCTCGTCCAACCATATCGCAATGATTACCCGATTTAGGTTGCGCGAGAATTAAAGGAGGCGCATGATCTGCCACAACCTGCGCCTCCTTGACCAAATCTATGTGTATTGCTTGGCATAGTTTAGGGTATTGAGACTGCATCGCCTGCCAAGTAACGGTGGGTATTACTGACCCGTTGCCCACGCAAACGCTGCTTTGACCAGGGTTTGACCATCAGTGCTGAGCGTGCCGCTATCACTGAGGAACAGCCCAACCCGTCGGGCTGGAGCAACCACGTTGCCAACCATCGTTGCGCCCTGCGCGTAGCCAAAATAGACTTTTTTACTATTGCTGCTCCCTTGCGGAGCAATGCTGATCGCGCTGCTCGCTGGCACACCATAGGCCATGGTACCGCTGCCGGTGTAGACCGTGACCGTACCACTTAAGCCACCTGCTAAGCCATGGGTCGCATTGCTGATGACAAGACTATTGCCGGTGGCCGTCCCATAATCGGTCGTGGTGGTTGGCCCCGTCATGCCCAAATCGTCGTAGATCGCATGCTCCCACACGATGACTGGCACCGCGACATTGGTGAATTTCGTTCCAACATTGCCGGCTGCGACCGATGACGAAATCAGCACCAGCTGCTTGCCCGTCGCATCAGCACTGCTCGATTGGGCTGCGCTCTTGAGGCTGACCGTGTAGCCTTCGCCAACTAAGAGTGACTGAATCATCGTGTCACTGGCATTCAAGGCAGTTGCATCACCCACAACAAATAAGGCCGTTTTGGGCGTGCTGGGCGTGCTGGTGCTGCTAGCACTGGTTGGCGTAGCGGGTACGGGCGTAATGCTGGCGGGAATGCCGGTCGCGGTCGCCGTTGCTGGCTCAGCGGTGGCCGTGGCACTATCAACCACGGTGAAATCGAGGGTGAAACTGCCACCTTGGGTGCCCGTGGCATTTGCACCACTAAACGCGGTTACGACGAGTTGATGCTGGCCTGCGCTGGGAGTCCAAGCAGTATAATCGCTGCCCGTGTTGCCCTGCAAGGCATACGGTGCACCACCCTCAATGCGATAGGGCGCACCGTCGAGGCTGAACCGCACACTGCCGACCGTGGCTGGGCTGGTGTTGGCGCGAATGTTGAGTCGCCGCGTGCCCAAGGCCACAAAATCGAGGACGGTTGTGCTATCCATCGGATCAAAGCCAATAAGTGGTTGGTCGGTATCCGCATCAAATAAGGTTAATGACGTGACCGTAATCCCCCCAGCAGGCGTTGGCGTAGCAACCGTTGGTGCGCTGGTACTGGTTGGGGTGGCAGTGACCGGAATGGGTGTGCCGCTGGGATCGAGCCACTGGCGAGTTTCGAGGTTGAGCCGCAAGACAACACTCGTATGATCGGCGATGGTTGCAAAATAAATCTGCGCACCATCCGTATGATGAATATATAAGGGTTCTACTGTGCGAGGAGAACTATAGCGTGTCGCAACATCCTGTGTTTGGAGCGTCTGCGTTTCAACCAGTATATATGATACGCTAGGGTCAGCATCTTTTGTGTAGAGTACCAATTCATATTGGGAGTGCGTATCGACCATGAACCAACAATCATGGACGGTTATCGTTCGATCAGGAATATCAAAACATCCATAATGCCGTCCAATAACTCTTGGCACTGGTGACAAAAATGGAGTGAGACGAGTACCATTGGCTCTTGAGGTAGCAATTGCTGCAAAATCAGGGCTGAGGGTGCGGGTAGGCCCACCCGCCGCGACGGTTGCATCATAATATTCTGCTTCGCGATCACGGTCGGCCCAATAGGTTGCCTCAGCCGCTGGTTCAAGAGTTGGGCTTTGGGCAAAAGCGGTTGCTTGCGCATGCAGGGTTGCATTAATCGCATCAACCGTTTCCGTCGGATGAACCGTGGTAGTTGATAAAAAGCTTTGTGTGTTATGATCTCGTGCTTGTTCTTGGTTGCTTATTCTGCCACATCCTACTAGTAGCATAACGAAACTAAGTCGTAGTCCAAGCTTGATCCATGACTTAACCATAGTACTTTCTCCAGACTTACAAGGATGGGTTCCCTGTTTGCACACAAGATTAGTGATATATGTGGACTTGATTTATAGCATCACTCGCCTGTTGTTGTTGGGAAACAAATTTTTTCTGGCTCGCATGCAATATCAGTAATATAGTTGAGCTCGACTTGTGGTATGACTTGCGAATCAGTTCCTACTTCTTTGGTTTTATTCAACCGCAGAAAATCGAATAAGGCTTGCCATCCATGATTGGGTGTAAAGTTAGGGCAGCGGGACTCATCAATACATCCATACTCAGCCCACGTACTGTCACTTAAACAGAAACCAGTACTTGCACAATCGAGAGGCGTTGGCAAGCGTGGCTCATAGGGAACCGGATCATCACCACTACATCCTGATGCGCCACACTGCGTCATTACCCCCGTAAAGTCCACAGGGGTAAATTCGGAATTTTTATTCAAATAACGACGTACATGAAACCATTCATAGGCATATGGCCCCTGATAAATTTGCGGGATTGCCCGGGCAAACGGTTGCTTAAAAGCCACATGATACAACCGTCGCATATGTTCCAGATTGCCTGTATCAGAACGAGGACAACTCTCACAGCTGCCAAAAAAATAATAGGGAATCCTTGTAGCCTTGGATTGTTGCCGTTGATAGCCAGTAAATCCATCAATCCATTGGCGCGTTTCTGGCTCATAGCTTGTCCATTCTTTAGCACCACCTGTATCCAGATTATCAGCCACGGGAGTAATATACTCCGCGTCGTAGGCTCCGGCGATTGATACATATTCCCTTGGTTTAATCGAACTTCCATCGAGCATAAGCGGAACTTCAAGATAGTTATTATTAATGTCAGAGAGCATTTTTGACCATGCCACTCCATGGGCAAAGGTCAAATCAGGATTATCCTTCCATCCCGATTCTCCGTAAACAGCGGAATTTGAAACTCCTAAGGCAAGTTTCAATCTACCCTTTGGTGGCAACTCTGTATGTTCATTACGAGAACATACATGTCCATCATAGGCGATAGAGGGCCGTAAGTAGCCCTCAATAAAAGCCACAGTATTATTTTTAACGTCTGAAATCCCTATTATTTTATTAGTCTTAGTAATTCTAATAGGCTTTATCCCATAAATCGGATTAATATCAGACCCAAGATTTCTTGGGCTTCCTAACGCAAGTACCACCACCCCTTGAGCATTTGACCATTGGAAATAATCACGAATAAAACATCCTAATTCATGCATCCCCCCAGCGTCGGTAGACAGAACATAATAACTTTTCGTAAATCGAGGTGGTTGCACAGCATTTATTGCACCGACCGTTGCATGTCCAAGAAATCCGGCTGTATCGGAGCCAGTTGAACGCATTCCCACCACAATTCCATCCCCAGCCGCCTCGATGAGATCGATAATCCATTGCTCATAGTTCGATGAACCCTGCAATTCGTGTTGCTCAAGCACCGTCCCATTCGGGTGGAGCGTGATCAAAAAGCCGCGTTGTACGCCAAAGGTGCGGGTCGCGCTAGTGAGACCATTGGTGACCCCACCAACAAGTACCTGGCCTGTACTAAAGACGGTCAGGGCATTGGCAAAGGTTGCACTATAGAAGTCGTTGATCGACACTTCATCGCTCAGCCGCCTGAGGATGGGCAGTGCTCCCGTGGGCGTAATGGATGCCACCCATAAACGAATGACCGTATCGTATGACGCATTGGTTACGGATTCATGGAAGGCAACCCACAGATTGCCCGCACTATCAATGGCCAACGGGCCACTAATCCATGCGTTGTCGCTCTCACTCGCAACGCGCGCATCCGCAGTGGTATGATTCCCACTCGGGAAGCGCTCATACACAATCACCCATCCGGTGCCGACCCAGCGGCTTACACCGGCACTCCAATCCTCGCTCAATCCACTACTTGTTACCGTCCAGCGTGAAAAACTGCCATAGAGAACGCCACTACTGTTGACCGCGAGATGACGATACAGCATCGGCGGTGCAGTCGTCGTGGTATGGTTCGATACACTCGGCGTAATCGTCGTTACCGTACCGATATTGCTTGGCAGATTGTGCCACGCCATCCAAACCTGCTCGGCACTTGGATGGGCCACCAGATCATCAATCATCCCATTGGCGATGGTTTCAACAACAGGGATGCTCGTTGGAGTCGCAAAGCGCACGATTTGGACGAGCTGGGGGTTTTCAGCAACATAGGAGCCAACGCCAACCACGATCATGCCACCGGATGTCACGGCTACGCGTGCGTGCGTTGCAAGAGATCCAAGCAGTTGCCGATCAAGGGGCGTTTGGCCATCACTCCCAATGCGCCACAGCACCGCCCCACTATCACCAGATCCAGCGAGGTAATACTGGCCATTGGGATGGTGTGCCAGATTGCTCACGGCCCGTAAGTCTGGGCCAAACACCCGATTAATGGTTAAACTGGGGTCAAGCACCAAGGGGTGGCTGGGGTCATAGGCCCCAACGGCAAAGCCCACGGTGCCATCCTGCGCGATGCGAAAAGCCACCGGTACGAACAGGCGATCCTCGCCAATATCTTGCCACGCGATCGGCGCACGTTCGGTGATCGTCGTTGTTGCATTGATCTGAATCACCAACGAGCCATCGGTGGCAATGTGCACACCAGCGGCCTCAGGATAGCGCCAGCCAATCTGGCTGGGATCGGCTCCTGCGGCCACGAGATAGCTGCTCTTGAGCGTCGTCGAGGGCGTGACGGTGTATTGCAGATCGATGTGAGGATACACTGTGCTGGCCTGAATCTGCTGATATTGGGGCAAATCGGTGCGCCATCGGCTTTGATCGGCGTGGCGATAATCCGAGACGGTTGTCACCAGTGGCAGATGTGAATCCCACGCGGCTGGCGCGGATGCACCAACCAACTGCATCGTCAGCGTGATCGGCTCAACGCTCGTGGTAAGGGAGGGGGTAACGCGCAATTGCCAGCCTAACGGCTGCACCTGCAGGATGCCGCCGACCAACCCTACTTCATAGACAACATCGTCGGCTAACTGGCCATCATTGGGCACAAATCCACTGCTGTTCATCAGCACCGTTGGGGACACTGGGTCAGCACTGGTGGTTGTTTGTCCAGGCGAGGTTGCTCCCGCATTCGGTAAGGGGGCAGCGTTAACAGGCGGGGTCGCACGATCAGGAACCTAGACGACCTAATCGTCTCGCTATGGCTCTAAAAACCAGGGCAGCGTTAACAGGCGGGGTCGCACGATCAGGAACGGCAAGCCAACTCAGACTACTGATGACAATCAGACACACCAAAAAACGCCGTATGCGCTGCGGCCAACGGGCACGGTCTCTCATGAGGATGTCCTCCATCACCTCACTCAATGAATCAGGCTTATCCTAGCACACGCATATGTGCACGTCAATTGCGTGAGACCACGCGCTGATCAAGCGCGCGTGGGGTGCAAACTGGCAATGAAAGCTCAATTCTTCAGGCCATCAAGGCAGGTGAATGTGACATCGGTCTGATCGTAGATCAGGTTGTCGAACACCAACAGATCACCTGTGTTCCGCTGCGCAACGAGGCATTGAGCATTGTTGTTCGACCAGACTCAGCTTATAGCGATTATGCGCAAATCAGCCCAGCCGATCTTGCTGATGCCTGTTTTGTGTTGACTGAAGAGGGCTGCACCTATCGCGCCCTGTTGCTGGGAGCGCTGCGACAGGCCGCTGTTCCGCATGATGTGGTTTGTGAGTTTGGTAGCCTAGAAGCGATTAAGCAGTGGGTGATGCATGGCTTGGGCATTGCGTTTTTGCTGCACATCGCGGTAGCAAAGGACGTTGCCCAAGGGGTGTTGAAGGCAATTCCATTTGCCTACCCTAGCTCGCTCTATACCCAAGTAATTTATATGCAACAAAAATGGCAATCGCAAGCGTTTCAACGCTTCCTTAGTTTGCTGATCCAAGCGGGATCTGCTGATGTATGCGTACCAAACCGATTGGTGTAGTGCAATCAGCATTGCGCCTCCTCACGCCAACTCAGGGCGCTAGTTGACAAGACAACCTGGGCTGACTATACTAGCGCCGAATAAAAACAGTTTTCTCCGTTTAAACAGACTCTATTCTTTTTATTCAGCAACGCAGACCAGTCGCGCGCGTGCGTGGCTGGGCTGAGCTTTTTTACTGCGCCCTTTGGCGGGCAACCAAGGAGCCGTCTATGCGAACCCAAGATTTGCAGCCACTGGCCGTCGACTCGGTGTGGTCGCCGCTCTCGGCAACTATTGCGCGGGTTTCCGCCCTCGATTCGCTCTTGGCGGCGGCGGTGCTACCCGAGCCAACAGCAGACTGGCGGCGGATTAGCGATTTGCTTGATCCAACGACGCAGCCCGTTTGGTTCGATGATCTGCTCACGCAGATTATGGCTCGCTATAGTTTACGTGAGCGACGAACTGCGGCGATCTTTTTCTTTGGCTCCTATGCTTGGTATGTTACGGCTTCGGCAATTGCGAGCTATCTGAGCGATCGGCGCGTGCCCTCGATCGCCGTCGAGGATCTAGCCATCCGCTTTGATGTGCACGGCGACGAGCCACATATTCAAGTTGCGCTGCTTACGCCTGGCTTCGCTGCGCTGGCCGATGATCCTGCTGCCAACGAGCCAATGGTGACCGTTTGCGCCAACCTTGATGAGTTACGCGAACAGCTGCGCAGTCAGATTGAAACCCATATGCAGGTCATGATCAGCTTTCTATCCAGCCAAGTGCGCTTAGGCCAGCGTGGCCAATGGAATATGGTGGCTGATACTTGCGCAGAAATTGGCCTCTGGATTGGCCATCAGATGGGTGATCAAGAGCGCGCTTGTGCTGAAGCATTAAGCCTGATCAAAGTGGCTGGCTCGCCCATGCGCCCTAGCCCAACCCGCTACCTGACGCTTAGCGAAGGCGATCGCTGCGAGACATTTCGTATGCGCGGCAGTTGCTGTATGTATTACAAAACGCCAACCACGAATAATTGCAGCACATGTCCGTTATTGTCGGAGGACGAGCGGATCGCGCGCTTACGGACGTGGATGCAGCGTGATCATGATCATAGCCATAACTAAACCGCAGCGTAAAAGCAGGTGCCAATGATCTGGCTGCGTGCCGTTCCATTCTGTATCGATGCCTGCGCTATGTTTGTTACAGCGCCATGAAGCCCAATGAAAGGACGATGATGAATCTTCGAGGATTATCCCGCTTGGGATTGATAGCTTTGCTTGGATTGACCGCATGCGGTGCGCCAGCAGCCCAGCCGACCGCCACCACCGCGCCTGTTCCGACCGCTACCACCGAGGCTGCTGCGGTAGCTCCAACCGCCACAAGCGCATCAAAGCCCGCTGGCACGTTCAGCATTACCGATGGAACTGGAACCACGCTGAGTTTTGCGCAAGCGCCAGCAAAAATTATTTGTCTGTACAAGCGTTGTACCGAAGTATTGGCCTCGTTGGGCGTTATTCCCCAAGCCTTGCCTGCTTCGATGGCCGAGCTTGCGAAGGATGCTAGCTATTTCAGCCAACCAAACCAGATTGTGCTCCTGCGCGAAACCAACGATGAAATTGGCTTTGACCTCGAAGAGTTAGCCGCGCTCAAACCCGATCTCATTCTCGGCTGGGAAGAGTTGCGTACTAGCATGAATGGCATCGCCCAAGTCTATGCGGTTACCAACGATATGAATTCATACCAAGATAGCCATGCCGAAACTCGCGCCTTTGCCGCCTTGCTTGGGCGCGAAGCCGAGGCCGAGGCTGCTATCAAAGGTTTTCTTGATCGCTTGGAAGCTTACAAACAACTTTCGCCCAAGGATCGCTCGGTTATGTACATCTTTTTCTATGATGATAAAGTGTACTATCGCGACGGCGACTCAGCGACCTGCGCACTGTTGAACGAAGTTGCGAGCTGCGCGTGGCCCGATCCTGCCAAAGCATCAAGCTGGAGCGTCGAAACCTCAATTGAAGGCTTGCTTGCCCTCAACCCCGATATGATTATTGTTGATAGCTATGGCTTGGATGCTAAAACTAACGACGAGTTACGGGCGAGCGTCGGCAAAAATCCACTTTGGCAAGAACTGACTGCCTACAAAGAGCAACGGCTGCTTTTGCAACCAGTCGGGATTCACAGCATGGATGGCATGGGTACGGTTGGCGCTGCTCGCTTGCTCGATACCTATATGCCGCTGCTGTATCCTGAAACCTTCCCTCAACCACTGACCGAGGATGCAATTAAGGCAGGCCAATAATGCCGTCCACTGCTCTCTCCCCTGATGGGGCGCAGGCAGTGCGTACAAGTGCCCGAATCGGTCGGGCACTTGCGCTGGCACTCATCTTGGCAATCGCGCTTGTTGGGGTTGGGATGCTGGCACTGATGCTTGGGGTAACCCCGATTCCAGCCGCTGATGTATGGACGATTTTGCTGACTGGCGAGGGCGAGCGCGTGCCGACCCTCGTTATTCAGACCTTGCGTCTGCCACGCTTTATCCTTGGCATGCTTGCGGGCGCAGCACTCGGGCTGGTTGGGGCATTGCTCCAAAGCGCGCTTGATAATCCGCTGGCTGAGCCGGGCTTGCTCGGGGTTTCATCTGGCGCTTCGCTCGTCGTTGCAATCGTCATCGTTTTTGATTTGAGCCTGCCCTTTGGAATGCTGCCTGCGCTTGCCTTAGCTGGCGGGCTTGCGGCGGGTTTTCTGATCTTGCTCGCAACGCGGCTTACCCGCGATCCTGTGCGCACAATTTTGATCGGTGCAGCAATTAGTGCGCTGCTAAGCGCCATGATCACCTGCGTGGTTGTGTTGGGCGAACCCAACGAGATTCAGGTGCTCTATAGCTTTTTGATCGGCAGCCTAACTGGGCGCGACTGGGATGATGTGCGCATGGTGCTGCCATGGCTGGCGCTTGGTATTCCAGCCTCGTTGCTGTTTGCACGGGCACTTAACCTGCTTCAGTTGGGCGATGAACTGGCCGAAGGGCTTGGGCTGCCAGTATTTCGAACCCGCACCATTCTGCTGATATTGAGTTCGGCAATGATGGCTGCGGTTGTGGCTGCATGCGGACCAATTAGCTTTATTGCCTTGATTGCGCCGCATATCGTTCGCCGCATTCTGCGCACAAGCGATGCGCGGCCCGTTTTGCCGCTGAGCGCAATGCTCGGCGCATTCCTGCTAACTGCTGCCGACCTGCTGGCGCGCGAGATTTTTAGCCCTGCTGAGTTGCCGGTTGGCCTGATCACCGTTGTCATGGGTGCTCCCTTGGCATTGGTGCTGTTGCGGCGCACCTTGACTGCGCGCCAAGCGACTGAGGAAGGCGCATAATGACGACGACTCAACATAATCATCAAGTATCAAGGCCTGATCCACGTTCTTGGCTGATCCGCACCTTTCCACTCGCACTGCTGCTTGGCCTCATCGTGATCGTTGGCTTGTTGATTGTGCATATTGTGGTTGGCACGGTGGAGTTGACCCCGAGCCAGATTCTGGCTGCTCTGCTCAATCAAGCAGATGATCCACTGCATCGGCAAGTGATTTGGAGTTTGCGCATGCCGCGCGCGTTGGTCGCGTTGGTTGCTGGTGGGATGCTCGGTTTGGCGGGAGCGATTCTCCAAGCAGTTACCCGCAATCCGCTGGCCGACCCTGGGTTGCTTGGGGTTTCGTCGGGCGGTGTGCTGGCGGTTACGCTATGGATTGCGATCGCTGCCCAAGTGGGTGATGCAGAAAGCCTGCCCGATTCTGGGTTGATCTTACCAATCTTGGCCTTGGTTGGCGGCCTGACCACCGCAACCTTGGTTTATACACTGAGTCGGCAGCGCGGCACAACCAACATGGTCCGACTCGTTTTGACCGGAGTTTTGGTTGGTGGCTTGTGCAGCGCCATGACCTCGCTGCTGCTTTTGTGGGCGAGTGAATATAATGTGCAGCGCATGTTGCGTTGGACTATCGGCTCAACCGCTGGCCGTGTTTGGGTGCATTGGCATACACTCTGGCCTGCGGCCTTGCTGTCACTCCCGCTTGGGCTTGCTTGCGCCGGAATCGCCAATGGCTTGCAGCTTGGCGACGAGATGGCAACCAGTTTGGGGATTAGGGTTGAGCGCGGACGGGCTATGTTGCTGTTTGCCGCTGCGCTGCTGACGGCAGGAGCGGTTGCGGTCGTGGGCAACGTCGGCTTTATTGGCTTGGTTGGGCCACACATGGCGCGCCGAATTGCTGGGAGTGATGGGCGGCGGCTGTTTCCATTAAGCGTCTTGCTTTCGGGCAGTTTGCTGCTACTAGCTGATATTTTGGCTCGAACTCTGAGCCTCGATTGGCTGGGTCGCTTGACCAACCTCCCGATTCCTGAAGGCGCTGGGCTGCCAGTTGGGGTGATAACCGCCTTGCTGGGAGCACCATTCTTTCTCTATTTATTGTTGCGCCAACAGCAATAGCTCAATCACAATCCTGCGTTGTATCCAGCGCAAGGAGCAATGTTATTTATGCAATTCAAGGAGATTCTTGCCCAATGAGTAGCGATACAGCCCCAATTGTGCTTGAGGCCGAAGCGATCCATGTGCACTATGGCGAGCGATCGGTGGTTGCCGATCTTTCGCTCCAACTTACTCAAGGCACAGTAACCGCATTGGTCGGGCCAAATGGCTCGGGCAAATCGACGCTGCTCAAAACCATGGCCCGGCTGCTTGTGCCAAGTGCAGGTGCTATCTATCTTGATGGCAAAGCAATTACTGGTATGGCTTCAGCAACGATTGCCCAACGCTTGGCGATTTTGCCACAAGGGCCGCGCGCGCCTGAAGGCCTGACCGTGCGCGAATTGGTTGAGCAGGGGCGCTATCCGCATGTCGGTGCGCTCCGTATGTTGCGCCAACAAGATCATGTCGCTATTCGCGAGGCCCTAGCACTGACCGATATGGAGCGCTTCAGCCATCGCGCGCTCGACACGCTCTCTGGCGGCGAGCGTCAGCGTGCTTGGATTGCCTTGGCCCTAGCCCAAGCAACGCCCTTGTTGCTGCTCGATGAACCAACAACGTTTCTGGACATCGGCCACCAGTTAGAGGTGCTAGAGTTGGTTCGGCGGCTTAATCACGAGCGTGGCATGACCATCGCCGTAGTATTGCACGACCTGAATCAAGCAGCGCGCTATGCTGATCGGCTTGTAGTCCTCCAGCGCGGCACGATTATGAGTGATGGCCCACCATTAACCACGCTGACTCCAACGATTCTTGAGCAGGTCTTTGGTGTGCGCGCGCATATTATTCCCGATCCTGAAACAGGCGCACCAATGTGTGTTCCCTACGCAACAATCAAAACCTGAAAATAAAACAGAGATTACTCTGTTAAACAGAATAAATACAATTTATCAGTAATTGCATAAACAAGGCCATGCTTTCAGAGCGAAAGCATGGCCTTGTTCAATTAATCAAAGGCTATGGTTTCATCAATTCAGTTGCATCAAGATACAAATCATCGGTTCCGGCAGCGGTTTCGATATACCATGTAACCCGTTGCAATGTGCCAGTCCACGTTGGGGTTACTTGGCCGCTCAATTGAGTCCATGCGCTGTTCGATAGAGTGGTATTTGGTGAGAGTTGTAGCCATTGATTGCCAGTTGAGGTCTCAATTTGCAACATAATGCGGGCTTGAGGTGTGCCACTTGCGCTGCGCACCCAAGCTTTGGTTTGATAGGTTACACCTGCTTGGAAGTTAGCAATGTTCAGTTCTTGGGCAGGGCCGTTCCATGCTGCAACCCGCTGGCTGAATTTCAGGGCATTTGCGCCTTGATAGATAGGGCTGTTGACAACCGTTACGCTACAGCATGCCCAGAAACTGCTGCCTTGCTCCATGCCCTGGTTGCGCAACAGATTGGTTGGGCCAGGGGTTGCTGTCGGCGTTGGTGTGTTGGTTGGAATTGCCGTTGGGGTCGCGGTTGGAATTGCGGTTGCTGTTGGCGTAATCACAATTGGGCTAAATTCATAGGCTCCAAGGTCGGGGGCGCTGCCAGTGTAGGCAAGACCGACGTTGATGCCTTTATCGATTGCAAAACTATTGTTACCAGCCAAAGCATAAAATGGATATGGCTTTGCGCCTGTCAAATTGAGGCCTGCTGGTTGTGACCAATTGTTGCTTAAGCTGACGCTGGTTACTGGCGGCCCATAATTGACAAAAAAGCCCCAATTGGTGCTTGCATAGCTATTATTGCTCAAAACGAGGTTGGTACATGCAGCAGGCACAACACATTCGGTTGCAACAATCGCATTCAATGTTCCAATTTCATTGGTTTGAAAAATATTATTGCGAATCTCGATATTTTTTAAATAGATGCCAGGCTTATCGCGCCGTTGAATATAAATTGGAATGCCAAACGAGCCATAGCCAGTGTTATTATAAAATTTTACGCCATCAATATACGATGCCTGTACATGCAGCATGCGATGATTGGTTGTTGTGCCTGATTCAAAAATGTTTTGCGAAATCTGGTTATTTTTGCGTTCAGGACCAACATTTTCATCAGCACCCGACCAAACTGCAATGCCAGCTTCACCAGGATTTTTAATATAATTATGATGAATCTTGGTATTGCTCATCGCTACTTCAATGGCTAAATTACCATACCAAGAGGATTCATTTTGCGGTTTACATGCAACGCCTGACGTACACCATTCGACTAACTTCAAGGTATTGTCGTGAAAATCAAGCGTGGTTGTTGCTAGAAGTTGATTATTATCGTACCAAGCAACAAACGAAGTCCATGTATTAACTTGCACATTATTAATTTCATTGCCTTCCAGCAAATTCCATAATTCGATACTAGCAGCCATACCGCGCCATGTGCCGCTAGTAATATTTGGGTCGGCCATAATTGTGCCATGATGAATGTGCGTATGCTTAAACCAACCACCTTTGGCAAATTTCAAGCCGTAAGCATCGCTCGTTGGGCTATTAATAATGAAATCGTGAATCTCAGCACCATCAAGCCCGCCAATTTGCACTGCTCCACTCATCCAATTGCCCATATGTTTGCCTGCATTGATGACGCTAAAGTGATGCAATTTGAGATTTTGGACATAGGTTGTTGGGGGAATATGCGCATCAGCGCTATCATCATTAGGGTTGTAGCGAATGCTGCCATCAGCATTAATGTTAATCGCCGCAAAATCTACATCGCTAATCCGCACATTGTAGAGTTCAAAATTATGCCGCCCTTGCATATAAATGCCCACATGCAGGCTGCGATTGTTGCCATTAATGCTTAAATCGTGGATTGACTGGTTGCCATTTGCTGCTGGCGCAGAGATGAAATTTAACATGCCTTCATCGTAGGTCGCGCCGTTGGGAGTCCAAGTTGCGCCTGTCAAGATGGTTTTGCTCAAGCCAGCTCCTTGAATATTCACCCCCGTTGGAATATACAATTTGTTGGGCACAAGGTGCGTGCCTGCATTGAGGTAAATCGTGTGGCCTTGATTTGGGGCAACCAGCGCGATGGCGGTTGCGAGGGTTTGCCAAGGTTGGCTGCTACTGCCATTGCCTGTTGTATCATTGCCAAGCGTTGGGTCAACATAATAGGTTGTTGCCAACGTTGTTGCCTGTAAGCCAAGAGGTGAGGCAGCCACGGCCCTTGGCTTTGCCACCAGCAATCCGCTACTGATTAATAATCCGACAACGACCAAGCCAACAACCAGCCGCCAATGTTGCGTTCTCATCCTTACCATCCTTCGACACCAACAATACACCACCAGCATGCATGGCTTCAAGCGGCGCGACAATTGGTTTGGGCGGCAAAAATGGTGGCAATGATCAATCGTTGAGACCGCTTTCAGCAAAGCAGCAAAAATGGGTATTGGCTTCTATGTGTAGAATACTCTACCACAAAAATGTTTAAACATTATTAAGCTGGTTTAAAGCTCTAACTAGCAACTGATCGCGCGATGTTGCTGGCGGATCGGCAGTTTCTCATGCTGCCGATCCGCGCTTTTAACTTACTTTGCAAGCCAGCGCATCTCTGATCGCTGAGCTAAATCGGCAAATTGCTCGTGGCTCGCGCCGCGCAAGTACACATCCAAAAACATTCGTACATAGCTATCTGCAAGCGCTAAGCCTTGGCTTGGTTCAAAGCCAGCGGGCACCAACAAGGGCGATAAGAGCTGGGCGAAGGTGAACGACAAATGCGAGCTGTTGGGCAATTCGAGCCAAACTGCCTGATTCTGCGCATTGCTGATGAGGTGGTTCCAGTTTTTGACCGCATCGGTTACGTTGCTGCTTTCCTGCGAAGTCAGCAGCAGCAAGGGCTTGGTTGCTGAGCGCTCAACGCTTTGGCCATATAGTCCGCCATCGAGATTGACCACAACCGTGCAGCGAGCATCTATTGCGCAAGTTTCCAAGGCAGTTGCACCACCAAACGAGTGGCCAAAGATACCAATATTTGCGAGATCAAGCTGCCCAGCCAATAATCCATCGTTTGCATTCCACTGTTCAAGCGTATCCAAAACAAAGCGTTGGTCAGCAATCCAGACGGGTAATAGGTACTGATTAATCTGGTCGGTCGTGGCTTCTTGAGCTGGATCAATGCCAAAGTTGGCAAAATTGGCGAAGCGCACTTCGCCATCGGGAAACACCGTTACTGCCGCCGCATCAGTGTGATCTATCGCAACCACAACATAGCCCCAACTTGCCAGTTCCTGAAAGGTCGAGCTATTTTGGCCGCGCAAGCCAACCATGCCTGGCGAAAACACGAGCACTGGCAACGGCCCAGCCTTGGTTAATAGTGGCACTCCTTCGCTGGCAGCAAGTTTGATGTAGCGTAAATGCTGAAAAACGAATGCAGGAATTCCGGTCATATCTGCCAGCCCAGCAGCAAGCTGATTGGGGTACTTGGTGAATGGCGCAGGCTCACCAGCGTGGGCAGCAGGATACCAAACCGAAACCATCAGGCGGCGTTGACGGCTTGCATCAACCACTTCGCGATCGACAATTCCAACCGCATACGGCCCAGTCGGCAAGGGCAAGGTTGGCACTGGTAGTAGCCAGCTTGCACCAATAATGCCTAAAACAAGCCCAACAAAGCTTATGCCACCAATAATGCGCAAACGGCGTTCGCTATACGCCAGCCATTGGTTGAGCAACAACAAGCTGGCTAGGCCATATAACGGCAGCATTTGAATGCGCCAACCCTCGTAGAGAAGGTGAATCAACACCATTATTGCTGGCAGCGCGGCTGCACTCAAGCGCCAGCGTGCATGCGCGCGTTGGGGCATAAACGGCAAGCACAAGGCTGGCAAAAAGGCTAAACAGACAATCCATTCCAAATTGCGCATTGTAGGCTTCCTTTGCAAACACAGTCAACGATCTGGTTGCAGGATAGCTGGTTGCCATCGCGAACTCATATCGAAACGGTTGTAAGTTATTGCCCACAAACAAACATTTGTTAACGAATATATTGTAGAATATTCTGCATAACAGAACAAAAAATTAAACAAGCTTCTGCTTTTCGGTCTAATTCTTGCTCTTGCTGAAGATAAAACTGAACGATCGAATAGCTAAGAGGAGCGAATTATGAGTTCAGATACGAATATTGCTGAAGTGTATGATGGTGTCGTTGTCCAGCTGGAGACGTTGTTGCGCTCACGTTTTGATGACATCACATGGGATCTTGGGCGTTACAGTGCGCTTGATGCCCAAGCCAAAGTTGAGCATCTGCCCAATGGTAACCAGCATATTACTGGCATTATCCTGACCGGAACGGCGAATGATGGCAAGCACCAGAGCAGTTTCATTCCAATTGACTTTACGCCAGAAGGCTCCCCCACAATCGATAACCTTGATGAAACAGTTATTGCTTTGGCTGAGCAATTACGCGTATCACTTTTAGAATCAGCAAGCTAGTTTTTAATGAAGCTTATTTGACATAAAATAGAATCGTCGTAGCCAGATTAGCATTGTGCATGGTTGATAATCGCTTTTTTAGTGGACTAGCTAATGCAGATATCCACGAAGGTCAGCTGCCCTTGAACATCATAATAGGCAGCTGGCCTTCGTTTGGTTGTTCGTATCGAGCTATGTTATCCAGTGGATGCTATAGCTCGAAACTTATAAACAGGTAGCCCATTCCCATATTAATTGGTAGGATTGGTAAAGAAGGAGAGCCATTTAAGGTTGGTTGTGGAGCATCTTACGTTGCTACAACAAATGGCCAGCTTTTTCTTACCATTAACGATGCAGAGAATCGAGGAGATAACCATGGATCGATGACAGTGCACATTGCTGTTCAGTGAGGCTTTCCAGAAAGCTGATCTTACGGTTTGGGCAAGATCGCGTTGCTGTGAGATACTACGTATAAAAATAGCCTAGTCGATCAAAAACATCTAGCATTTGTGGTGCTTTGTTCCGCTAGGAATGCTGGCCATAACCAGCATTGTGGGTTCTAGCTATGGAGGATCATGATGAGTTATAGCGAAACTCATGACATTATTTCAAAACTGCACGCCATTCTTGCTGCTGTTCCCGATGCTGCTGCTGAGCATCATCTTGGGCGGCCATTTTTGACCGCCTACCAAATTGCGATTGCCTTTGCCCATCGGCATCCTGATGATGTGGCAAACTTAGGCCATCCTATCGGTGGCCAAGGGAGTGGCAGTCGCTATAGTCTTTCAACCTATGTTGCCCGGCTTTTGTCGGGCTATGTAAAAGCCAACCCAAACGGGCCAATCGAAGGGGCATTTATCTCAAATTGGCATCTTAATGAGCTAACGTTCAGCTATAATGAGCAGGTTATTCGGTCATCATTAACTGAATCGGCTTTTACGCTCTCGATGTTTCGACTAAAATCATAACCCTAGCATCACGATCATCAAGCAAACGCCGCTATAAAACGAAATATGCCAGATGTTTCGTAGCAAAACTACAGTTTTGCTGCATTTTTTTGTGCCCAAACAACCCCTTGCTAGCTTGAATCAACCTCGCCCATGCTTGACAAATTATTGAGACTCAGTATTATTATCAAGCCTTATTGAGACTTAGTATTATTATTGTATAGCTGTAGGGGGCATGCGATGGGGCATCTGTTGATGCTAGAGAGTTGGGTTGGAGGAACGGGCCAGATTTTGCCAGCGGCAATTACGGCGCTGGGCCATAGCTATAGTTTTGTGACGCGGCGACGTGAGCATTACGCTACGCCACCAGCCACGCATCCCGTGTTGGCCTATGCTCAACATCTGCTTACCACGGAAACCAATGACGAAGCGGCGCTGATCGATTTTCTGCGTGAGCAACATCGCTTGCTGCACTTCGATGGCGTGTTGACGATTTGTGATTATTACATCGATACCGCGCGCCAAGTGGCTGCTGCCCTTGATTTACCATGTTCGTTTCCGAGCAGTGTGAGCAGCATTCGCAATAAAGGCCTGTTGCGCCAAGCGCTTGATCGGGCTGGTTTGGCGAATCCCGCCTATCAACTGGTGAACTCGTGGAGTGAGGCGCAAACTGCGGCGTTAGCAATTGGATATCCGTTGGTGATTAAGCCAACCGATTTGGCCTCGAGTGCCTATGTGCGCTTGGTGCGCAACGAAGCTGAATTGCACGAAAGCTATGCTACGCTCGCTGGTTTTGAGCGCAACTTCCGTGATCAGCCCCGCGATCGGGCGGTGTTGCTCGAAGCCTATATGCATGGCCCAGAAGTCAGCGTTGAAGCGTGTACGTTTGCTGGCGAAACTACCATCCTGGGGATTACGGATAAGGGGATTACTGCTGAGCCGTATTTTATCGAAGATAGCCATATGTTTCCGGCGGCGCTGAGCGAGCAGGAGCAAGCAGCGATTATTCAGCTTGTGCGGGCTGCGCTCAACGCGGTAGGCTTTGATCATGGCATCAGCCATACTGAAGTTAAATTGACTCCCGCTGGCCCACGGATTGTCGAAATCAATCCACGTGTGGGTGGCAATTACATCGCCGAATTGGTTGATCGGGTCAGTGGCATCAATCTGCTGAATGCAACAATCGATTTGGCGCTTGGCCAACAGCCAAATGTGCAGCCACGCGCAACGGGCATCTCCAGTGCGGCAATTCAATTTTTGGTGCCAAAACAGGCTGGCGAATTGCAGGCGATTCATGGCCAAACTGCGCTCGCAAACGCGCCGCATGTTGCTCGCTGGACGCTCAGCGCAACAGTTGGCAGCACCATTGATCAGCCAATCGATAATGCTTGTTATT
Organism: Herpetosiphon llansteffanensis; assembly: GCF_003205875.1. Classification (GTDB taxonomy): domain Bacteria; phylum Chloroflexota; class Chloroflexia; order Chloroflexales; family Herpetosiphonaceae; genus Herpetosiphon; species Herpetosiphon llansteffanensis. Next base: position 58,584 of record NZ_PUBZ01000125.1, on the reverse strand, counting down.
TGGGCCATGTGGTTGCGGTTGATGCTGATGGCTTGCAAGCCCGGGCATTTGCCAGCCAAGCGGCGGCCTTGCTGGAATTTGAATTGGCCGAGAAGCCAATTTTGGAGGTTGCTAGCAATGGCTAATCCACCATCGATTGCTGCGGCGAGCGTTGAGGAATTGGTTGCAGCAGTTCAGCGTGGCGCGTATGCAGTTGATCCAGCTGAGCTATTTGCGACAGGAGCAATGTGGATTGCGCAAAGTACGAAGTTTCCGGGCACAACTCAGCTTTATCGCAACCACTATTTGCTGCTGCGCTCGGGTGCTGCTTTTGGGGCGTGCTGCCTTGAACGCGACGACTTGCCATCGTTGGTTGCTGAAGATCTGGCGGGCGCTTCGCTGGCAAGCTTGCTGGATGATCCGCGTTTGCCCGTGCGAATTGCTGCGCTTGATGCCTATTTTGGCACCGTCGCGCCACATCGTGATGCAGCTCATGCCACGCCATGGCAATTGCCACTTGGCACACCGCACGATCGTGCTTTAGCCCGTGATCGGGCGATTGTGAGCTTGCTCAAGCTTGAGCCTGGCCAACAGGTGGCGCTGATTGGGGTGGTTAATCCACTGGTGCAAGCAATTCGCGAGCAAGGTGGCGTGTGTTTGCCCTGCGACTTCAACATGCGCCAAACCCAATGGGGCGAGCCAGTGAGCAAAACCATGGAGCCAGCACTTGACGCTGCTGATCTGGTGATTGCAACTGGCATGACCCTCAGTAATGGCTCGTTTGATCGGATTTTGGAGCGGGTGCGGGCGCGCTCGATTCCGCTGCTGGTCTATGCCCAAACTGGTAGCAGCATTGTGCCGCAGTTTCTTGATCGCGGCGTGACAGCGGTATCAGCTGAGCCTTTTCCTTTTTCGCAATTCAGCGCCGAGCCAAGCGTGCTGTACCGCTATCAATAACCCTGAGTGATTAGTTATGGAGGAACGGATGGAGCTTCCAACCACCTTTTCCAACCTGTTACACGATTATCCCCAACTTTATGACCAAGTGATTCCCGACCCCAAGCAGGCGATGGGGCGCTTTTTGCATGGGCTGCTTGAGCAGTTTGCGCCAGGCCCACGCTTGCTTGATGTGGGCTGTGGGCTTGGGCGTGAGATCGCCTATCTGCAAACCCAAGGCTATCAGCCGATTGGCATCGATTCGTCGGCGGCGATGATCGAATGGGCTAGTCAACGTCATCCAGATGTACGCTTTGTTCAGGCCAGCCAACAAACCTTTGAGCTTGATTGTACATTTGATGCAATTATTTGTGTTGGCAGCACGTTCCTTTACAACTTGACCAATGCAGAGCTGCTTGGCACGCTGCGGCGCTTTCGCCAACACCTCGTCGAAGGTGGCGTGGTAGTGCTGGATATGCGCAATGCTGCCTTTTTCTTGACTGAAGCTGGCCAACGCTGGCTGCGCCAAGAACATCGTGAGGAAACTGAGCTAGCAAATGGCACGCTCGTTGGTCTAACACGATTTGACATAACTCCAGATACGCAAATTCTTGAGCGTTACTATACCTGGCTATTTCCTGATCAGCCAGCGCTGCACGAGCACCTGCAACATCGGCTGCTTTTTCCGCAAGAGTTGCGGTTGTTGCTGCAACTAGCTGGCTTTGGCCTTGAAGTGATGTTTGACGAACCGGCTCCGCACATTGGCGCATTTGCTGGCGATTGGACGTTTGGCCAAAGCCTATTTGGGCGACGACTGCAAGTTGTGGCGCGGGCCTTGCCGCCAAGTGAGCAGGGAGCGAGCGCATGGAGCTAAGCTTGGTGGAGCGGCAGCGTGGGTTGCGGGCCTTGCTGGTCTTTACCTTTTTCATGGTCAGCGGCTTTACGCTGGTTATGCCCTTGGTCGCTGTTCATTTTGTGAATACGCTTGGCTGGGCGGCGGCGACCGTTGGCTTGGCGCTGGCTGTGCGCCAATTGACCCAACAAGGCTTGGCATTGGTTGCAGGCAGCCTGACCGACCGCATCGGGGCGCGCCAACTGTTGTGTGGTGGCGTTTTGCTACGAGCGGTCGGTTTTGCGAGCTTGGCGTGGGCCAACACCATTCCGAGTCTTTTTGCTGCATTAGTGGTTTCGGCCTTGGGTGGGGCCTTGTTCGAAGTTCCCTATCAGGCCTCGATTGCCATGCTGACCACCGATGAATCGCGGCCTCGCTACTATGCGCTGAGCAACCTTGTGAGTGGCGTGGCGACGACGCTTGGCCCGCTGATCGGCGTATGGCTGCTACGCTTTGATTTTCAATGGGTTTGTTTGAGTGCTGCAGCCTGCTTTTTGGTGACGTTTGTGATTGCAGTGCTGGTGCTGCCAGCGGTGCGCACTGCCAATTCAAGCAGTAAGCTTGGGGCTGGCTATGTGCTTGTGTTGCGCGACCGACGCTTTTTGGCCTTGACGGCGCTGCTCATGGGCTATTGGTTTGTGGCAGTCCAAATTAATATCAGCCTGCCAATTATGGTCGAACGCTTGACCGGTAGCAGCGATGGCGTTGGGGTGATGTTTGCGCTCAACGCTGGCATGACTGTCTGTTTGCAATATCCAATGATTCGTCTGCTGGAGCCACGGCTCTCAGCTCGGGCAATTCTGGTTATTGGGGTTGGGCTAATGGCCTTGAGCATGGGCGCAGTTGGCTTGATCGATAACTTTAGCCTGTTACTTGGCTGTGTTGGTTTTTTTGCCTTTGGTTCGCTACTGACCCGGCCAACCCAACAAAGTTTGACGATTGCCTTGGCCGATTCGCAAGCGCTTGGTACCTATCTTGGGGTCAGTTCGTTGGCGTTGGCGATTGGTGGTGGCTTGGGCAATGGCATTGGCGGCTGGCTGATTGATTTGGCTCAAGCGCATGCGTTGCCATTGTTGCCATGGTTGGTGTTTGCAGCGGTGGGGCTGGTGAGCGCAATTGGCTTAGTGCTGTTGCCGCTGCCCACGCCAAAACTTAATTCTGCTGCCGCTACTGAAACGCATTCCGAGGGCGAAACGACTGCCGCCACAGCTTGATGGAGAACCTATGCTTACGATTGTTGATACGATTGGTCAGACTCCGCTGGTGCAACTGCAACGCCTGACCCACGCCAATGAGGCGCGAATTGGGCTGAAGTGTGAGCGCAGCAATCCAGGTGGCAGCGTCAAAGATCGTCCGGCGCGGTTTATCATCGAAACTGCTGAGCGAGCTGGCTGGCTTAGCCAAGGCGGTACGATCATTGAATCGTCGAGTGGCAATTTTGGCATTTCGCTGGCGATGCTAGGGGCAGCCAAAGGTTATCGGGTGATTATTCTGGTTGATCCAAAAATCACTCCAACCAATTTAGCCTTGCTTGAAGCTTATGGCGCTGAGGTCGAGATTGTGACCGAGCAAGATGACAGCGGCAGCTATCACAAAACCAGGATTGCTAGAGCCAACGAATTGGCCCGCCAGATTCGCGGGGCATTTCGGCCAGACCAATGCTTCAATTTGCTCAACAGCGAGGCCCATGCCAACTCAACTGCGCGCGAGATTCTGGTGCAGGGCGGCGATTCGTTGGCCATGGTGATTGCTGCAGTGAGCACTGGCGGTCAGCTTGGCGGTATCCTGCGTCAGCTCAAACTGGTTGCGCCGCATGTACAGGTCGTTGGAGTCGATGCAGTTGGCTCGGCGATTTTTGGCGGCGCGGCCCATAGCTATCTGATGCCTGGGGTTGGGCTAGGCTGGACTCCCGCCAATTTGCCGTTGGCGTTGCTCGACCATGCCTTCAATGTGCCCGATGAAGCTGCCTTCTTGGCCTGTCGCACCTTGGCACGCCATGAAGGGATTATGGTTGGCGCTTCGAGCGGAGCGGTGCTGTTGGCCGCCATGTTTTTTGCCCAGCAAATGCCTGCTGGCGCACAGATTGTGGCAATTGCTGCCGATAGTGGCGAGCGCTACCTACAAACTGTCTATAACGATGCGTGGCTCGCTGACCATGGGCTTGGCATTGATTGTAGCCCTGCGGAATTGCGCGCGCGTGCCCGTAACTTGCGCCCGTGTGCGTTCCACGAGGGTCAAGTTGGTACAGTCCAAGCCAATTTAGCCGAAACGCTGCAAGTTCCTGCCTCGACGCAGCAGATGAATCAGCTAGTGCAGGAACAGTGGCAGCAGCGCTCAGCATTACAATTAGGTTCGGCGTTTGCCACCCGCCAAGCGTTGCTGCAAGATGTTTATTGTTGAGATTTAAAAAAACGCCACTCGCTGATTGTTCAGCGAGTGGCGTTGATCGTTTATTTGCTGTCGCCCATTGCGGCGATTTGATCAACTAGTTCTTTGAGTTCTGGTGGCAAGCCTGGGCCAAACTCCTCTGGCCGTTCGGGGGCGGGCTGCATTGGGAAGCCGGTTGGTGGGCTATCGGTGGTTTCGACGGTCGCGCCATCGTTGGCTGGCGATGAGCCACTGAAAATCTTGGCCATTTCCGAGCCATCCAAGCGCCAATGATGTTGTTGCAGGTGCAAGCCTGTATCCATCAATTTGCGCACTTCGGGAAATTGGGTTGCATCAAAATTGGGAATCGGCAAGATTTTGCCCCAATTCACGCCCAACGATTCCAAGGCTTTGGCAAATACCAGCTCGTGGGCATGGTCGCGCACAATCAAATAGGAAATCGTTGAGCGGGCCGTGGCATTATCGGTCATTTCGTAAATCCGACACTTTTGCAAGCGCCCAGTCGATTCGAGCATTAAGTTATACAGCAAATCGAGGGTCAAATTGCCGCTGTTGTAGACATACGAGCCAAGCCATGGGTTGGCCGCTGCATCGACCGGCATTGCACCTTGCGCGCCAACTAAGAAATGGTGAATATTGCCCTCGGAAAGCGCATTTTTCAAGGGCGTGCCACCTTTGCCAGCGCCCATTTTAGGCAAACTCTCTGACGCACCATCAAGCAGGCGGCTAATGGTAGTCCCGATTAATTCAACATGGCTTATTTCCTCAACCGCAACCGCGTGAATTAGGTCGTGGTAGGGCTTGGCTTTGCCGCGAAAATTAATGCTCTGGAAAAGATATTGCATCATCGTGCGCATCTCGCCAAATTGACCACCCAAGCCTTCTTGCAGGGCATTGGCTGCCGCTGGATCTGGTTGATCGACCGCAATTTCGTTGATTAATTGTTGGGTATGAAAATACATGAGTTCAATCCTCTGAACATAATCCAGTAAAGGATGATGTTCCTAAACGTAATTCATCAGCCCCAAGCAACGATGGTGAGCGCAACGGCGGGGAAATAGCTACGAGTTTAGCGATTGTTAAGCTGCTTGATTAGCATTGCAGTTGTTGGCGTGGCACTTTGCAAGGTTGTGTTGCAATAATCAAGCGTTGTTTGGCTCAGCTCCTCGGTGTGAGCCGTAACCGCATCCTTAGGAATGATGATTTGAAAATCGCGCATATAGGCATCGATTGCGGTAAATAAAATGCACATATGGGTCGTCATGCCTGTCAAAATCAGGGTTTTGGCTTGCAGCGATTGCAACAACAGATCGAGTGGGGTTGCAAAAAAGGCCGAGTGTTTGGGCTTGAGCAGCATCACGCTGTCGTCCAAAGGTGCTAAGGCTTCGACAATTGGGCGACCTTTGCTCGTTGGCGCTGCGGCTTTTTCAAGCAACTCAGCGCGATCCATCGTCCATGTGCCTGCTGTATCGTTGACATACACGACCTTGCCACCAGCTTCTGCCAACCTATCGCGCAATTGCACAATCGTAGGCACAATTGCAGCACATTGTTTGGCAAGCAGGTTGCCATCTTCGAAACGAAAATCACTGATCATATCAATGATTAGCAGCACGCTGGTGGCTGGCTCAAATGCTGGTTCTGCTGAATGCTGCTGGGGTTTAGTCATGGCTGGTTCCTTCTTCAATCAGTTCATCCGTTAGATGATTCACTCACCATGGATTGGTTTCCCCCTCTCCTGTGTTCAGTGGGAGAGGGGTCAGGGGTGAGGGGCTAATTATGCTTTACCACCATGTTCGCGGCTGCTGGTGGCTTCGATATGTTGTTTGAACTGTTTGAGCACGTGTTCAAGCGCGGTGGCTGGGTTGGCAATCACATGGGCCAGTGCTTCACCAAGCGCGCCTGCTGGTGGATCGTATTGGAAGGTGACGGCGACATGAGTTTGATTGTCGGCTAATGGTGCCAACACAATTTGGCCGCTGGTGGTAAGCGCACTTTGCTGGCGGCTATTCCAGGTTACTTGGTGATATTTTTCTTGCGTACTAATATCGGTGCTGAGGTTGAGCGTTGCGCCGAGTGGCCCCTTAAGCTCCCATTGCAGTTGATCCGGCGTGCTGGTATCAACCGAAGTAATTGCAGAGAAAATGCTTGGGTAGTGGGCAAAGTTGGTCAATTCGCTATAGACGCGCTCGATTGGTGCACCAATATGAATAATTTGGGTTGTTCGCTGTGGCATAATCAAATCCTCCTAAATAAACCACTGTTTCTCATAGCCAATAGCTGTTGCAGAAACTATGCCGTGCTAGCGCTTTTTAGGTCGACGTTCCATAAGCCAGCACAGTGAATAATCGCCGCGATGCTTGCTGTCCAGCCGTGTTGGTGGCTGGCCCCAAGGCCTTTGCCTGTTTCGGCATGAAAATATTCGTGAAACCAAGGATGTTCATGCCAGGTTGATTCTTGCTGAAACAAGGCTTGGTTGCCAAGATAGGGCCGTTGGCCTTGCTCGTTGACCACAAAAATCCCAACCAAGCGCTGAATCAAGCTATCGCGGGCTTCAGTTAGATTGGCAAACGCTTCGGAATGCCATGCTTGTTGCTGCACTCCGCTTTGCAAATTGTGGACTGCTTCGAGCAGCAGTTGATTGAGCGGCAGCCAGATTGGCCCGCGCCAATTGGAATTGCCGCCAAACATGCGATCAGGCGCTTCGCCTGGCTCGTACACAACTTCATACTGTTCTTGCTCAAGCGTTAATGCTGCTGGATGTTCGGCATGCACCAATGAAACTGAGCGAATGCCATAGGGGCTGAGAAATTCAGCTTCATCGAATAATGCGTTGATCAACGGTTTCCAGTGTTGGCCAACGGCGGTCAGCAATAATTGCTCCGATTGATCGGCAGCTTGATTGAGTTTCTTCAATCGCGCCGCGACATGTGGAACCTCGCTCAGGCTGTTGCGATCGATGACTGCGGTTGCCAGCAAGGGCACAAGCCCCACCAACGAACGCACTTTGAGGCTGGTATAGGTATCATCTTCATTGACCAAGGCATCATAGAAAAAGCGATCCTTGCTATCCCAAAGCGTGTTGAGGGCCTTGCGAATCGCGAGAAATTCGTCGAGAAAATGACAAGCATCGGCATCATTGCCCAACACAATCGCCATTTTGAGCAACATCAGCGCATATTGAGCCAGCCAGCCCGTCGTATCGGCCTGCACCAACCGATAGCCTTTGGGCAGCTTTTGGCGATCGATCAGGCTGATGTTATCCATGCCCATAAAACAGCCAGTAAACAGGCCATCTGCTTGGCGATGCTCGCGCGTCCACCAGCTAAAATGACGTTTTAAGCTCGGGTAGGCTGCTGCCAAAAACGCATCATCCTGATCGCAGAGATGGTAGATTTGCCAAATTGCCCAGCCATGAATTGGCGGATGCGGGTTGGCCCACGCGCCTTCCGTCGCCGGAATTGCCCCGTTGGGATGCTGATAGCGCTCATTCAAAAGCAACAAGGCTTGCGCTTTGGCAAAGGCTGGATCAACCAAGCCCAAGGTTACAATCTGAATATCCAAATCCCACGTCGCCAAGATTGGAAATTCCCAGCGATCAGGAATCGACACCAGATCATTCGCCCGCAGATGGCCCCATTCTTTGTCTGGGTGATCTGGCATTGCGCCATGATCGCCAGTTGCGCTTGCGAGCCATTCCTCTACCTCAAAACGATAGGCCAACTTGTTCCAATTCAGGCCAGCAAATGCTGCTCGTTGCACAAGTTGCAAATCACTCTGCTGTGAAGAATGACTAATTGATGCATAAAACTCAGCAGCCTCAGCCCGCCGTTGGCGCAAACATTCGTCAGCATTCATTAGCGGATTGGCTGCTGAGCTTGGGCCAAAGCCAAGCGTGATCGACCAAGTTTCGCCTGGCTCAAGCATGTGCTGGTAATGGGCACTGGCTTGGGTTCCATTGCGCTCAGCATTAAGCAAATCAGGCTTGCCCTGAACAATGCAGCGCTGGATTGCATCTTTGGCCGAAGCTGGTTTGGCTTGGTCGTACAACGCATGCGTATTGCTCTGATAGTCGTTGAAATAGACCGTTGCTGCGTCATCAAGCCACCAGCGATATTGCTCCACGTTTGGGTGTTGCAACACAATCGTCTGATCTGCGTGTTGGCTCATGCGGGCCTGCGCAATTTCTGGATTGAATGGCAACCAGAGTTTGGGCACAATGTGCAACGGCGCTGGATCAGGGCCGCGATTGATGGCGCTAATGCGACAGAGCATCACATCGGGCGCTGGCTTGGCATATTCAATCGTGATGTCGAAAAAGCGTTGCTCGCGAAATGTTTGCGGTAAGGCATCGATCAGGCAAAATTCTGGCTCGCTTTGGCTGCGCAGTTTATTCTCTTGGCGCAGGCGTTCGTAGGGAAAAGCGACCTGCGGATAGAGATAGCGCATGCGATAATACGCGCCGCTGGGCAGCGCCTCGCTATACCAATAATATTCCTTGACATCCTCGCCGTGGTTGCCTTCTTGGTTGCTGAGGCCAAAAAAACGCTCCTTGAGCCGATCGTCCTCTTCATTCCAAAAGGCGATTGAATGACAGATTTGCTGCTGAATATCGCACCAGCCTGCAATGCCATCCTCTGTCCAGCGATAAACCCGTTGTTGGGCTTGCTCCCACGGGAAGGTTGCCCATGGATCAGCACTTGTCGGCGCGCTTTCGCGAATCGTACCCCAGGCGCGATCGCCGAGATAACAACCCCAGCGCCGCCACTGAGCTAGCTGATCGGAATCTAAACGGTGATGCTCAGCGGTTTGCTTCATACAGACGACTCCTTGCGATCAAGGGTGGGCAAAACATGCTCCCCAAAGGCATGCAGGAACGGGAGTTGTTCCTGATTAACATTGTGGATATAAATCCGTTCAAAGCCGAGGTCGATATCCTGCTGCAACCATTCGCGATGCTGGCCTAAATCTGCCGAGATGCGAATGTGCGCGGGCAGTTTTTCGCGCGGAATTAAATCGACCAATTGATCAAACTGACTGGGCATGCGCAATTCGGTGCTGATGCTGCTTGGCAAGGCTGCATTGCGCCATTGATCGGATGCGCCTGCTAGCGCGGCATCGTCGCTTGCAGCATACGACGTTTGGGCTTGCAAAAACATTGGCTTATGCTCGCCGCCATGCGTGCGAAATGCCTCGATAAAGGCTCGTTGTTGGGCAAGCGGTTTATGCACGGTAATAATGCCATCGGCCCAACTAGCGACCCACGCCGCTGTTTCGGGCGTAATGGCCGCACCCAAAAGTAGCGGCGGTTTGGCGGGCCGCGTATAGAGATAGGCCTCATCGACCTGAATTGCCGCGCCTGTATACGAAACGGTTTCGCCGGCCCAGAGCGCCCGAATGACCTCAACACATTCCAACAATCGAGCGTTGCGTTCAGCCTTGGTTGGCCAGCGTTGGCCAGTGATGTGCTCGTTCATCAGCTGGCCAGAGCCAAAGGAACACCACAAACGATCGGGAAACATCGCAGCGAGGGTTGCCGCAGCTTGGGCAATAATCACCGGATGATAGCGCTGGCCTGGGGCATTGACCATGCCAAACGAGAGTGACGTTGCTTGCATGGCTGCGCCGAGCCACGACCACACAAACCCGCTTTGGCCTTGGCGTTCGCTCCACGGGGCCAAATGATCGGAGGCCATAACGCCCGTAAATCCAGCTGTCGCAGCAACCTGCACATAATGCAATAAGGCTTGCGGGGTAAATTGTTCATGCGAAGCGTGATAGCCGATTTGAACCACAAGTCGCTCCTTCTCGCAATAGCTTAGAATGTGATCATATATTTGATACTTTGGTTTTCTTTGGTGCGAAACTGCTCGTAGGCCTCGGGCACGTCGTCAAGGCCGATGCGATGGCTGACGATGAACGAAGGATCGATCTTGCCGCTAGTAATCAGGTCGAGCAGCGGTTCGAGGTAGCGTTGGACATGGGTTTGGCCCATTTTGAAGGTCAGACCCTTGCCAAAGGCCGCGCCAATTGGCATTTTGTCGATCAAGCCACCATATACGCCAGGAATCGAGACCGTGCCACCTTTGCGACAGGCCATAATTGCTTGCCGTAATGCGGTTGGGCGATCGCTTTGTAAACGCACAAATTGCTTAGCTTTATCGTACAGCGCATCAAGGCCATAGCCATGAGCTTCCATGCCAACAGCATCAATACAGGCATCGGGGCCGCGACCGCTGGTTAGGGTTTTGAGCACTTCATCAACATCAGCATCAGCATAATTGACTGGAATTGCGCCAGCGCTGCGGGCGAGTTCGAGCCGTTCAGGAAAACGATCGATTGCAATCACCTGTTTTGCGCCAAGCAAGATGGCTGAGCGAATGGCGAATTGACCGACCGGGCCGCAGCCCCACACCGCAACCGTATCGTTCTCACCGATGTTGCAATTTTCCGCTGCCATATAACCAGTTGGGAAGATGTCGCTCAAGAACAACACTTGATCATCGCGCCAGCCGGTTGGCACTTTGAGCGGGCCAACATCGCCATAGGGAATGCGCACATATTCTGCTTGGCCGCCAGCATAGCCGCCAAACAGGTGCGAATAACCAAACAAGCCTGCTGGTGAAGCACCATAGACTGCTTTGGCTGCATCGGCGTTGGGGTTCGATTCGTCGCAGGCCGACCACAAATCGCGCTCGCAGAAGAAACAGTGGCCGCAAGAAATGGTAAATGGCACAACCACTCGCTCGCCAATTGCTAGGTTTTTAACTTCTAAGCCAACCTCGACGATCTCGCCCATAAATTCATGGCCAAGAATATCGCCCTCTTTCATCGATGGGATGTAGCCATCGTAAAGGTGCAAGTCGGAACCGCAAATTGCGCTAGCGGTGATTTTGAGAATAATATCGCGGGGGTGTTCAATCTTTGGATCAGGCACAGTATCAATTCGGACATCGTGGACTCCATGCCAACAAGCAGCTTTCATCACATACTCCTTCCGTATCTATACGATATGCTGGCAAATCGCAAGATCTGTTCCCAAATGGCTACTTCGTGTGCGACGCGAGGGGTTGGAGGTCAGGGGCTGGGGATCGGGTTCCTAGCTAATGCCACCATTTCCATCTAAACCCCGATACTCAAAAGCCAAGCGCCTAGAGCCAATTTCTCTTCGTGTGCTTCGCGGTTTCTACCCTGACACCTGCTCCCTAACAACTGACCTCTCGCCCCTCGTTTTGCCACCCTTCCGTCCCGCCGCCGGCGTATAGGTTAAAATGTTATGGTGTTTTCTCAATCCCCAACCTTCACCTGCCCCTTATCCTTGTACCCAATCCCCAACCTTCGCGATCTTCGTGGTTTCTCGGTCTAAACCCTGATATTAAAAAGCCAAGCGCCTAGAGCCAATTTCTCTGCGCGGTTTCTTGCGAGGGGTCGGGGGCTGGATCCCTTCCAATGCCACCACTTCCGCTTTTTGGGGATCGCGCTTGCGAGATACATTCCTCCTAAATTGCATTTTTCAACACTCTTGGTTAATCGGCGTGGAGCTTCAGGTTATGTGCTCAAACGCGCCGCCTCAGAAACCTTGATTCAGGCAATTCGGGCGATTGCCATGGGTGGCTTGTATTTTGACCCAGCCCTTACGCCCTATTTAACCTCAACTGAAACGAGTGCATCAATGAATCACTATCCTAGCGAAGTAAACGTATTAAGCGATCGCGAAACGGCGGTGTTGCAACTGATTGCCCAAGGCTATACTAATAAAGAGATCGCCGCTCAATTAGATCTCAGCATGAAAACTGTCGAAACCTATAAAATGCGCGGCATGGAAAAGCTCAACTTGAACAGCAGGGTCGATTTGGTTCGCTATGCGCTGCTCATCGGCTGGTTGCAAACCGACGAAACCATGTCAGGTTAATCCCGACACGCAAGCGGGGATTAACTGACAGACAACTACGAACTACGGTCGTATACTAAACATAATGATAGCAGCCAAGCCAGCGTCATCGTTCACTTGCTTTCTGCACACTCCTTCCCCTACTCGTACAAAAATCCATGTACTGGTTATTACGCCACGAGTCTGCATATTGGAACTCCGCGTTGGTGCCTTGTTCGCATGCGAATAAATTGCTAATGCTGAATTCTAGGGAACTCGCTATGCTCGCCTATCAGACTCCCATCGCCGCACCAGCCCTTGCTTTTCAGTATCGACGCTTCCACCAAGCAAAAGCACGCGCTCCTGAATGCCTTGGATACCAAGGCTTTGCTGCGGATTGGCTTGGATAAATTGCTCGTAGGCAAAGCCAGTGCCATTATCTTCGATGATTAAGCGCAGATGCTTTGGGCTATGGTGAATAACAAGGCTCACTTGGCTGGCTTGGGCATGTTTAATAATATTGGTTAAGGCCTCTTGGGTAACGCGATACATCGTGGTTTCGATCGCTGGTGAAAAGCGCGTCGATAGACCAACATTGAAATGCATTGCTAGCTTGATGTCGGTGCACTCTTGCCATTGTTCATCATAACTGCGCAGCGCCGTCAGCAACCCCAAATCATCAAGCACGCTGGGACGCAAACTCAACGCCAAATTATGGGTTTCATAGCCAAGAACATGCAAATGTTCTTGAATCGCATTCAAAATGGTGCGCGCTTCTGGCATGGCGGTCAAGCTATCGAGCCGCTGTATATCAAGCCGAATTGCCGTCAGCTGCTGGCCAATATGGTCGTGTCATTCGCGCGCTAAATGCTTGCGTTCATCTTCTTGGACGGTAACAAGTTGACGTAATACTTCTTGGCGCGCTTTTTGGGCCTCAACTCGATGATTGATCTCGGTTTGCAAGGCGGCGTTGGCAGCGACCAAGGCAGCCGTGCGCTCCTGCACGCGGGCTTCGAGAATTGTATGCGCCTTGTTGAGTTCCTCTTCGCTTTTGCGCAGCGCCACTTCGGTTAATTTGCGTTCGGTAATATCAATGAAGGTAATCACCACCCCATCAATCCGATCTTCCAATGTGCGATACGGCAGCAGGCGCATAATGTACCAATGGCCATGGCGGCTTGAGACTTCGCGGGTAACTGGAGCCAAGGTTTGAAGCACTTGCTCCACATTCTGCATCAGATCAGCATAGAGCAGTTCATGGGTTACATGGGCCAATGGGCGTTCAAGATCGGCGGGAATCAGGTTGAAAATGCTTTGGACACTGGGCGTAAAGCGTTTAATGCACAATTGGCGATTAAGGAAAATTGTGCCAATTTGGGTTGACGTAATCAGATTTTGCAGATCGTTGTGCGCTTGACTGACTTCTTCAACCTTATGTTTAAGTTCAACGTTTAAGGTCGTTAGCTCCTCGTTAACCGATTGCAGCTCCTCTTTGCTGGTAACCAACTCTTCCGACGCAGCTCGCAGTTCTTCGTTGATTGCTTGGAGCTCTTCGTTGATTGCTTTATATTCTTCCACAGCAGCCTCGTATTGATCAACGGTCGTGCGCAATTGAAAGCGCGTGTGTTCAAGTTCGGCTTCAAGTTCAGTCAGCAACATGGATGAATCACTGTGAGCAAATTCGACGAGAGCCGCCCTTCATCAAAATGCAAGAAACTGCCCATGCTCCGCCCAAGATGGATATTGAGCGCAATCGAGTTGTTGGTTGTGCCTGGCAAACGCTGAAAGATGCGATATTTTTGTCAACCGCCGTAAACAGATTCAGCGAGCCATCAAGCGATTCGGAACTGCCAAGCAGCAAATAGCCGCCAGCGCGCAAACTAAAATGAAAGGCCTGAATCACCTTGGCTTGCGCTTCATGATTGAGGTAAATCAGCAGATTGCGACATGTGAGCAAATCAACGTGCGAGAAGCGTTGCAAACGATCCTCACGAATATCGCCAGCAATCGTCGCTGGGTAAATTGCCTGCCGCGCAATCGTAATTGCATCGTCGTCAATATCGGTTGCAAAAACTTGAATTTTAAGCGGACGATCCATGGTATCGGCAAATTCGCGCAGCAACATGGCAATTGTATAGGCTTCTTCGCCCGTTGCACAGGCCGAAACCCACACCCGAATTGGAATTGTCGCTTGCTTGCGGGCAAAAATCAGCGGCAGAATCGCTTCGACCGCCCGCCAAGCTTCGTGATCGCGAAAGAAATTGGTGACACTAATTAGCAAATCTTGAAATAAGGCTTGAATTTCGTCGCTGCCCGTGGCATTTCGGGATAGTCGGCAGTTTGGGGATCTTGGGCCAGCGTTACGCCTCCTGCCTCTTTAACCCGTTTGATTCCGAGTACGCCATCACTGCCGCTGCCAGAAAGAATGATGGCCGCCGTTGCTCCATTAAAATGACCAGCCAACGCCCGAAAACCATGATCAATTGGCATGTGAATGCCATTAATCGCATCGGCTGGAATGCTATTCAGCAGATTATTGCGAATCTGAATTTGGTGCATTGGCGGCACGAGATACAGCTGATTTGGTGCAAGTGCGATTGCGCCGTGCAAACGAATGCATGGCAGCGCAATCTGATCGGAAATAACATTGTGCAGCTGTTCTTCTGACGGGCCATTGGTGCTGAGAAATAGCATAAACGCCATGGTACTATTGCTGGGAAGTTGGGCAAAAAAGGCGATCAGCGGCTCAATTCCACCGCAGCCTACGCCAATTCCTACAACCGGAAACACCACAGCCTGTTCCGTATCGCGATCAAAAAAAGCATGTGCATCCATCAACGCTGTCGATCCTTTGCTCAATAGTCCATGGATTAGGTTGGTTTACGCAGCAAGGCTAAGCGGACTAATTGTGATTGTTGCTCAACCGCGCGTGCATGCTGGCGCACCTGTTCGGCCAGCGTCAACGAGGCTTGTTCATGCATATGCTGGGCAATATGTTGCAACAAAAAGACTTTTCATCCATTGCTCGAATCGCACTCCAAAGCGAGGCTTCGATGGCCTTGGAAATTTCATCAAGCAGGGTTCTGACTGAGTAGGCATGGCCGGTATGACAGCGAAAGCGCACAATGCCATCTTGCATAATCTGAAACAACACGCCATGGCATTCAGGGCAGATATAGGGCATAGTTCACCAAACAAATAATCCGCTCTTGATCTTGCGTATTATGGCATAGCTCGCAAATTGTATGAGTTGTGCAGTACCTTTAATCATGAGAGGAGTAGAAAAACGCACAAATGTTCGTTATAATAGCCTAGGCTATTTTGAATGGAGCACATCATGGGACTTTTGACCTTCAGTATCAACATTACCTTAGACGGGTGCATCGATCACCAAGAGGGAATCGCCGATGACGAGACCCATGCCTTTTTTACCAAGCTCATGGACGAGAGCGGCGCAATGCTGTGGGGTCGCGTCACCTACGAGTTGATGGAAAGCTATTGGCCAGCGGTCGCTCGCGGTGAAACGGATGCCCCACCGGCGCTGCGCGAGTGGGCGATCAAGCTCGATGCTAAGCAGAAGTATGTGGTTTCCTCAACGCGAACCGATTTCCCGTGGACAAACAGCCATCACCTAAACGGCGACTTGCGCACCGTCATCCAGCACCTCAAGGACGCAACCCCAAATGGTGTGCTGCTCGGCAGCGGCAAGCTCGCGACCGAACTCGATCGGCTGGATCTGATCGATGAGTACAAATTCCTCGTCCAGCCGAGGATTGCTGGCCATGGCCCGACCCTATACGAGCGCGGTTTGCCAAACACCCGAAAGCTCACGTTTATCTCCGCAACACCGCTCCATTGTGGCGCAGTCGCCATGCACTACCAGCGCGCACGCTAGCCAAATTAGCATAAGAGAATGAGGAACGCATGCTAGGACGAATCGTTAATCTTGATGCCCAGTATCGGCGACCGAGCGGCTGGCTGGGGCGCTACATTGGCCGCGATATGGCCCGCGACCACCAGCCAGAGAATCGCTGGACGATCGATGTTTTGCAGGCCCGACCAAGCGACCAGATTTTGGAGATTGGTTTTGGCCCTGGGGTCGCGATTCAAACGCTCAGCACGATCGTCAGCACAGGCCAGATCATCGGCGTGGATTTCTCGCCAACAATGCTGCGAGCGGCGCGCCGTCGCAACGCTGCCGCGATTCGGGCTGGACGGGTACGGTTGCTCGGGGGTGAGGCCAACAATCTTCCTTTTGCAGCAGAGCGCTTTGATCAAGTTTTCAGCATCCACTCGATTTATTTTTGGCCTCAAGCCTCGGTGGCGCTGGCTGAGATCTGGCGGGTACTGCGGCCAAGTGGGCGCTTGGTGCTCACCATTTTGCCACGCGAGCGCTGGAACAGCGACAACCCCGATCTGCCGGTTGGCACGCCTGAGTGTCGCCCATACACTGGAGCGGAGTTGCAGACAATGCTGCACGCCGCAGGCTTCAGCGCCACCAAAATTGTTGCTGACCCCGACCCTGCCCACCGCTCCAACTATTGTGTGGTTGCGAGCAAGGATCTGGCGCAGATGTAGTTTTTTCAGGGAGTAGTGTGAGCGATGCTAGAACAACCGCAACTTGCCGAAACAGCGCTTGTGCAATGCCTTAATTTGGCCTATGGATTGCAGGTGCGCGAGCTTAGCTTTTTGCCGCTTGGAGCCGATGCGCATACAGCGGTCTATCAGGTTGTCACCAGCGATGACACCCCTTATTTTTTGAAGCTCAGACAAAACCACTTCGCTCCAGCCAGTGTGCTCATCCCAAGCTATCTGCATGATGTTGGCATGAGCCAGGTTATTCCAGCCATGCGCACCCAAACCGGAGATCTGTGGGTGTGGTTCGACCCATTTACTGTCGTTGTGTATCCGTATGTTGCTGGATTGCATGGCATTGATCGCCCGCTCTCCGATGAGCAGTGGTGCAAGTTTGGGGCTACGCTCAAAACCCTGCATACGGTGCAGTTTCCAAGCGCGATGACTGCCGACCTGCCACAAGAACAGTTCTCGCCGCGCTGGCGCGAACGGCTCACATGGTTTCTCGCACAGGCGGAAGCCCAATCAACTGCTGACCCAATCGCTGCTGAACTCGTTGCGCTGTTGACAACCAAGGCTGCCGAACTGCACGCAATCATTACGCGAACGACTGCCCTCGCCGAGCAACTTCAGCAACAGCCACCGCCATTTGTGCTCTGCCACGCCGATTGTCATGGCTGGAATCTCTTGGTTGTGGATAGTGATCGCTTCTTTCTGGTTGATTGGGACACATTACTGTTCGCTCCCAAAGAACGAGATTTAATGTTTATCGGTGCTGGCCTGTTTGGCAACGTGCATTCGCCAGCGGCAGAAGCTACGCTATTTTATGAAGGTTATGGTTCAACTCCCGTTGATCAAGCAGCGCTCAGCTACTATCGCTATGAACGTATTATTGAGGATATTGCGGTTTCTTGTGCTGAGATTTTCGATGCAGCAACTGGTGACGCTGATCGCCGCCAAGCCCTTAGCTATGTCCAATCCAATTTAGCACGATTGCGCGGGCACGCCAAGGAGATGAGCAAACAATTGGATAGAAGATATTAAATTCGTACATATGTGCTATACTACACCCAATGTTTCTCTGCTCAATTGCAATAAAGGAGCACCATATGGCAACTATTCGGGAAGGCAACAACGCAGCGCTCGTGGTCGTTGATGTTCAGGTTGGGGTCGTCAATGAGGCATGGGATGGCGCGCGGATCATCGGCAACATTGCCCGCACTGTAGAGCGTGCCCGCGCAGAAAAAATTCCTGTGCTGTGGGTTCAACACACCGATGAGGAACTGCCCACCGATAGTCCACAGTGGCAATGGGTTCCAGAGTTGGTACCAGCTGAGGGTGAGCCACGTATCCATAAGCAATTTAATTCATCGTTTGAACAGACCAGCTTAGCGGAAGAACTTGCGGCGTTGAATGTCTCGCACATTGTGCTAGCAGGCGCAGCAACCAATTGGTGTATTCGGGCTACCGCATATGGCGCGCTTGAACGCGGCTACGATCTTACCTTGGTCAGCGACGGCCATACCACTGGAACGATCGAATTGGAGAGTGGTGTCACAATCGAAGCAGCAGATATTATTAAGGAACTCAATATCGCCATGCAGTGGCTCTCCTATCCTGGCCGCACGAATAGCACGGCCCGCGCTGAGCATGTCAACTTTGCCCAACCTGGCGGCGAGCAGTAGATCTTAGCCCTCTGATCAAATGCTCCACAAAAAATTATGGAGCATTTGATCAGCAGCTGTTATTCCCATTCATGATCATACTTCTCCAGAAGCTCTGTGAGGGTTTGGAACAAGGGGAGTGTTGGATCAATCGCGACCGTACAACTGGCAATTTCTTCCAATCCATTGACCGTTACGATCGTGTAGGTAACTTCAGCCTCATAAATAGGTGCTTGGCAGATGCCGAAAAAGGGTGTGTTTTTGATCGTGGTAAAATCGGTATTCGAAACGGCTGTGGTAATGCTGGCAAGCTCGTCTGCAGATAGGATCGTCGTCTTGATCAGAGTACCATTACTGATCAACGTCAGGGTTCCATCTTTCAAGATCTCGTTTTTTCCATTGCAAATGTACGGCATACTGTCCGGATTCGTCGCAGAGATACAGCGCCCGCCGAAATACGCGATGGAGATGAGAAGCCGTGTCCTATCAACAGTGGGCTCGGCTGTTGGATAGTCGCTGACGATGGTTGGCTCGGCTGTTGGGGGTGCTTCAACAACATCAGTAGGCGTTGGGTTAATGGCACCACATCCGGCTAAGAAGATCATCACGAAGCACAACACCCGATTCAGTCTGTTCATTGTGGTATTCCTCTCTCAAAACCCCTAATGATACGATCACAATTCTAAACTCTATCCTACCATAGTACCAAGCTCAGCTTGTAACGCCAGCGTAACAGCATAGCAGCATACTGCATTCAGCATGAGTACAAGGAGCACGCGATGAATGCAGTTCGGGCAAGACGCGCTACGCCAACGATTAAGGCACTATTTCGGAGCATTGGCGAGCAATTGGTGTTATGGGGGTTGGTAGCTGGCCCAATCTATGGCGTTGTAATGGCATGGCTGTACCTCGTAGGCTTAAACCCGATTAGCCCCTCAGTTTTGGATTATTGATCCTTAGCTTCGTGGTTGGGGCTTTGATTGGTTGCTTGTTTGGAATCATCAATGCAGGCATGGTTTCATTGCTGCTTGCGCTTATTGCGCGGCTAGGGCTGGTTGATTGGCTATCAGTGCGCGCTGCGCCAAATAGGCTGCGCTGGATCTTAACCAGCATCTGTTGTGCTAGCTGGATTCTTGGTTGCTTGAGCGCTTTTTATCTCGACTATGGCTCGCTCCAAATGGCGCTGGAAGGTGTTTTGGTGGCTAGTATTGTGCCAACCGGAGCTGGCATACTTATTTTCTGCCCATGGTTGGTGCTGGCTGGGATTGTGTTTTGGCGACTGCCAAGCATTCTGAATGCGCTGCCCTAGCCATTCGTGCTTTTTTCAGCCATTTGCTACAATACAGCCAAGGAGGCATTATGCAGCTATCAGTAACGTGTGAATGTGGAACAGAGTACGATTTGAATTATGCGGAACATCAGGACGGCGAAATTAGCTTCGATGCCTGCCCCGATTGTGGTGTGCAACTGGCTAGCGAAACCGTGCTGGAGGCAGTCAATGCAGATGGCGACGAGAGCGAACAACTGTATTAATTGCCTTGCCTAGAACAAGCGGGGTTGGTTAATCAGCCCCGCCCATTAGCCAAGCCCCTACAGAGCGTTCAACAATGGAGAAAACAGAGAGTCCACGATTGTTTCTGCATGATCCCCCTAGACTGAGCGTGTTAGAATTGCTATAATGAGACAACCAACTCACCCATCACGCCCGCAGTGACATCTATTCATAAAGAAAAAAGGTCCCATGTTCATCGGCCTCAATACCGTCCGTTGGAAACACCTAGAAAGCGCCTATGGTCATGCCGCGCACTTTCCGCAGTTTCTCCCCGATCTCATCTCCCCCGATCCCATGATCTTTGAACGTGGGATCAAGAAGGTCTATCTCCATAGCATCCACCAATACACGATTTATTCGGTCACGCCCGTTGTCATCCCATTTTTCCTCCAGGCCGCCGCACAGCAGTCCAACGCGGACCATTGCGCAACGTTGCTAGAATGTGCAGCGACGCTCGCATCTTACGGGGCAATGCCAACCGACCCAGCGTGGAAATGGACCAATCCAGAGCCATTAACCCACATCAACCAGCTCTGGGAGGCGTGTCATGCGACGGGTCGGGAGCAGGTGGATAGCGTTTGTACTTTTCTCACCCATCCAGCCGCCAAAGTCCGTGCGGCAGCGTATACCATGCTCGCGTTATTCCCCGAGGAGAGTGACCGATTTCTCGCAGTGGTTGTCGCGGGTATTCAGGCCGAGTCTGATCCGCTGATCGTGGTCGATGCGATCAACAATTTGGCTTGGCTCTGTTTGCGCCGAAAACGCCAAGGACACCAGCTCGTCCACGCAGACCGTGATCTGTTCATGCCCTGGAAAACGCATCCCGACCTCCGCGTGCAGTGGGCAGCAGACAAGGCGCTGCTGTTGCTCAGCGACGGTGCGCCTGCCAACTCCGCACTGCTTGAGCGACTCCTAGAACCGTTGCCAACCTTAAATACCCATCCTGACGATGCTGTGCGCACGCAGGTGTGGGATGCGTGGACAACGATCCTCTTCCTGCCCAGCGATCAATGCACCACGCTGCTGTTGGCCTACCTCCGCCAGCTGTCAGATCCATATTGGGCCTATATGATCGCGCAATGGCTGCTTAGTCAGGTGTTTGCGGCTACGCACTACGATACGAGCAGTCCCATGATATCCCGCGATGACGATGGAAAGCTCATGTATACGCATACGAAGTTTAGCGATCAGCGCTGCCAAGATGCCTTTGCCGCAGCGGCTATACAGCCCATGGATCTCCAGCGGCACGTGGTTCGTGAGGTTCAGGCGGCCATTACGCGCCATGGCATCCAGACCAACCTGTTGGCCTTCTATGGATTGAATACGCTGCTTGATTAACTGACCCGTGGTTAGTATAGCCACACCATGGATTTCTATGTGTTGATCATGGTGTGGCTACGTGTGAACCTCGCTTGTTTACCCACCACCAGCAGCAAAAAATGTGTGATGATGAACCTCATAGTAAATACAACAACCCCAAACCCGCCAAACTATAGACAAGCGTCGAGAGCATAATCCACTTGAGCGGACTATAGCACGCTGGTAGTGCGGTCGCTTGGACGAACCCAAGCAGCAAGCCCCAGAAACCATAGGTAAGTACGTCTTGAAGGATAAATCTCCCTTTATCACCAAATTGTGGCATATATGTCTGTGAGACAGATCTAAATAATGGTTCTAGCCAAAAAGTGGTTATCAACAAGCACAGCGTAAAGACCCCAATACTACCAATGATCCAGCGCAAGCCATCGGGATGGGGCACAAGCAGCCACCATTGCAGCGTAAACAGCAACCCTGTGCTAACCAAATAGAGTGGCCACAACCCATAGCCAAAAATTCTTGTTAGCAGCCAATCGCTGAAGCTGAAATAGCCAAAACTTGTTAAGAGCACAAGCCAATAGCGACAGTGGATGCCACGTTGGGGTGCTGTGATCGAGCTGAACATGGATTCTCCCTTTCGGGCAGCAATGAATCATCGATAGGCGCTGCCTAGATTGAGCATAGCCCTGCGCTGTTACAACGCTGTTACAACGCGTGGCTTGTCAATCCGATTTTCAGCTCCTATCCTTGCCCCAAAGAGATCCATCCTCACTTCCTATCTCTTGTTTTACATAATGATGGTATACGTTGGTGGGAAATGGTGATTAATAGCCGCCGAACATCTCCATTGATGGGTGGCGGCTCTAGAGTTAGCGCGAGAAATCCATAATCCAGTTGGTTTCCCACGTGGCTCCGTCATCGGCGGAGAAAGCTTGTTCCCAGCGCAGTTGATCTGGCGTTACTGCAAACCAGAGGAAGCGGATTTTGATTGGCTTGCCGCGCAGCGTATCGTTAGCATAGAAGGTGCCAACTCCGTCGATAAACTGCCCAACCACTGGCACATCAAGCTGGTCGGGCATGCGCCCATCGAGCCACCAGATCGACCAACTCATGGTTTGAGGATTGAACGAGCGGATCGCAATGGCGCGATACGGCCCTTCTGGGAGATTCAAGAGGTTGTCTTCGACATTGCCATACCCGCCAAGCACGGGCTGAGTGGACATGTGCCCGCTGAATTCAATCCATTCGGTATTGCCAACCAGGCGATCTTTGAGCCGTCGGTGGCGAACATTCCAGTCGCCATGCACAAAATCAAAGTCGGTTGGTGCAGCATCCAGTCGTTCAAGTGCCATTGCAAAAACTCCTCACAGTATATGCAATCCATAGCGGGCAAGCGCCCAGCGTTATCACGATACCAGCACCCGCAGCTTTGGTTAACCGCTTGTGGGCTGAGTTTTCATCGTCGACAAGGCGCTTGACATCCTAAATATGCCTGTTTGCCTGCACCAGCTTAGACATCGAGATTTTCTGGAGCCAGGTTGGCAAGAAACGTTGGGAGGTCAGGGGCGCACCATGAAAAGGGATCGTCGTCCTCGGACGTGTCATGATCCCAAAAAAAGATCTGCTCAGTTGTCTGGCCTGCTAGTGAGATACAGATTACATTCCCGCCTGGGTCACTCCCAATTGGCAACATCGTTGCGGGGATCTCATCGCCGAAAATATCTAGATCGCGGTGAATATAATGGTGCGGATCAGCGGGATCAACCGACGAAAAGACATCTACATGTCCTTCGGTAAACCAATCATCCTTGATGCTAAAGACAATAGGATTTGGTATTCCCCCATTCGTGGTGTGCAAAAACGTGCGATAGGCTTCGGGCAACGGGTAGCCGATTCGTGCTTCTAGTGCTGCAAGTTGCTGATCGGTGGCTGGCGGTCGTACCTGCGAAAACGTTGGCATCAAGACTGAACCTTTCACTCATAACACGAACTATACTATTTCCTTACCAAGCAAGCCTGCTTAAATTAGGAGTAGCCATGATACACCGACTCAAACAATGGTGGCAGCGGCAGCGGATGATTCGGAGTATGACTGCAACCCTCAACAATCATCAAGGCTTTGGTGCACGGGGCTGGGAGGCTAGCTCGACCCTGAGTTTTGCGGCACGAACGGTCTTAGCTGATGAAGTTCTGGCATGGCTGCGCGCCCAATTACCCTATACTGCTAGGCCGTATGGCATGAATCGCTACCAACTGCACCTTTGTTTTGCGCAGATGGCTGGCCAACAACGCACCTTCCTTGCTGATGGCGAGGGTTTTCTTGCCTTCAATCGCTTAGAGAGTGTCGCTATTTTTGAGCAGCTGCATCAGCGCTTAACAACCAGCGACTGGACTGCAATGCCCAGCCTCACGACCCTTGAAGTCTATCTGTTTAGCTATGGTGATCTGCTCAAGCCCATGATCGATACTGATGCCAACCGCTAATCAAGCATAGTTTTGCAGCATTTGCGTGAGATAGCTGCGAAATTCGTCAACATAACTTTGCGGTTCGATCACTTTAATCTGCGTGCCAAAGCTGGCTAAAAGCTGAAAGCCCTGCGGATTCTGCGGCACATACATCGTCGCCAGCCCATAATCAGCAGTGTAGGCTTCAATGTTGCTACGGCCATAGCGTTCGATAATTTGGTCGTGGATGCTCGCTGCGATCAAGGCCTTAATCGTCACGAACTGCGGATGATCGTGGGCGGCATTGGCGTGGGCTGGCCAATCAGCGCGCTGTTCAAACCCGCGTCCATCCATCCTCAATTGGCCCATTCTGGCCAGCTTGAAGCTCCGATAGCCCTGCCGATCAAGGCAGAAGCCTTGCAAATACCAACTTGATTCGCTGAAATGCAACGCATATGGCTCGACGATGCGTTGGCTTACTGCTCCAGCTTTATCGGTGTATTCAAATGCCACAAGCCGCTGCTTTACTAGCGCTGCTTGGCAAATTTTTAATGGTTCACGCAGCTCAGCCCGCCCTTCCCACGCATAAAATGACAGTTGCATGGAACGATTGAGCGCTAATGAACCGACCATGGCTTCGATTTTTTTGATTGTTCGGGCAACCTCTTCGGTGATCAACAGTTGTTGCAATCCAGCCAGCGCAGTTAATATATGCTCTAAATCGGCGCTACTTAACAGGCGTTTATCAACTTTGTAGGTATCCATAATCCCATAGCCACCGTTGACCCCAGTCAGCGCATAGATCGGGATATTCGCAAAGCTCAACGTTTGCATATCGCGCAGGATTGTGCGCTTGGAAACATTGAAGAGCTGGGCAAATTCGCTTGCAGAAACCAGCTCTTTTTGCAGCAAGATCATGGTAATCGCAATCAAGCGCTCGACTTTTTCCATGAGTTCCTTCTTTACCTCATCAAAAACAGTGACATATAGCTGTCATCGTTTGGCTATTATACTCGCGCTATGAGCAGCACGACGTGTTGATTTCCATCAAACACGCTCACTTAGCACCGAAGGAACCCTGATGTTTAATCCAAGCGATTTTCCGAAGCCCAGTTTTATTACAATTAATGGAATTAGCCTTGAAGTTTTTGAGGCAGGCGACCCGCATGGCGGCAAGCCAATTGTGCTTTGTCACGGCTGGCCAGAGCATGCCTTCTCGTGGCGCTATCAGATGGCAGCTTTGGCCGATGCAGGCTATCATGTCATCGTTCCCAATCAGCGCGGCTATGGCAACTCAGCGCGGCCAGCAGATGTAGCTGCTTACTCGATCGCCCATTTAGCCGGTGATCTGATTGGATTGCTCGATCATTATGGCTACGCCGATGCGACGTTTATTGGCCACGATTGGGGCGCAATGGTTGTCTGGGGCTTGACGTTATTACATCCAACACGGGTCAACAAACTGATTAACCTCAGCGTGCCCTACATGGATCGCGGCACAATGCCGTGGCTCGAATTTTTAGAGGCAATTCTTGGCAGCGATTCTTATTTCGTCCACTTTCATCGCCAGCCAGGTGTTGCCGATGCGATCTTCGAAGCGCATACACTACAATTTTTGCGCAATCTCTACCGCAAGAATGTGCCGCCCAGCGAGCCGCAACCAGGCATGGCCTTGATTAATTTGGCCAAAGCTGCAACACCACAGGGCGAGCCGATTATGCATGATGACGAGTTGGCCGTTTTCGTCGCCGCGTTCGAAGCATCAGGCTTTACTGGCGGCATTAATTGGTATCGCAATCTTGACCGCAATTGGCATCTTTTGGCCAATGTAGAGCCTATTATCCAGCAACCAGCGCTGATGATTTACGGCAACCACGATTCTGTCCAGCGTTCGCCAAATCTGACAACCTTCGTGCCCAACGTGGAAGTGCTCAGCCTTGATTGTGGGCATTGGATTCAGCAAGAAAAGCCAGACGAAACCAATCAAGCAATGTTGGGCTGGCTCAAACGCCACGATCCTGCGTAGGCTTTAATAATAATGTGCCCGCCGACCTAATCGGCGGGCACATAAACTTCAGGCCTCAGTTATCCAGACTTGCATTTCACATTCACCACGATTTGCCCATTGGTAATAGGGAATCCAGCGTAGTTGCTTCTGCTGGTAGACTAAAGCGTGATCTGAGCTGAATCCGATCTGCCAAGCTATCTTTGGCTTCCAACAAGAGTTCTGCTTCGCGGGGGAGCGACAGCAAATGCAGGTTATTGCCGTTATCTACTTCTTCAAGACAATAGACAATCGGCCCACGCATCAGCGCGATTTTACCGATGGTTTCGCGTACGAATGGATTGGCTGTGATGCGTTTGATTTCCATGGCAAACGAGCAGGCAATGGTTTCATCAGGGTTCCAGCGCTTGCTGATGTAAAGATAGCCTTGTTTGAACTCAGTAACAGCATCTGCAACCGTGATCGTATAGGTTTTGGCCCATTCAGGGATTCTGAGGGCGAGGGTAAATTGTTGTGGCGCTGGCATCCGTAGGCGAATACTAGCCTCGCCCGCTTGCGGAAAGTGTGATTCAATTTCAATAGCGACTGCATGGCCGTTCATGGTTGTTTGAATCGTCGCGCCGAGATAGAGATGCACAAAGGCTGTATATTGCTAGTGAAGCAAAAAAGTATGTGGTGCAGAAAAACGAATATTTATTAACGATTTGGGATTGGTATGAATTAGCCTATCGCTATACCCAGCAACATGAGCGTGATTCGTAGAAGTACGCTACCTCGATTCAAGCGATTTTGAACTGGCTCAAAGGCCACGATTCTGTTTAGGCTCGAAAGCGGGTAGTATGAAGCTCGAAAGCGGCAGGTCCATGCAGGCTCACTCAAGTTGCAACGGATCTGCCATATATAAAGGAGGATAGGATACCTTTGGATAGCATGCAGATTGACCCCGGTGATTCTCTTTCTATGAAGCAGGCTGTTGTTCACCCAACATCGTTTATTCCGTTTGAGCCAAGCCCTACTTTTATAGGCCGTGCGCTGGAATTAAAAGCCATGGCCGCTGCGCTGATTCCAGCCCAAGCTGCGCTTGTTCTAGTTGGGCCAAGCGGAATTGGGAAAACCAGCCTTGTGACTGCGTTCATCACTCATTATAGCTACTCTTTTCCTGGTGGGATCGTTTGGATCAACTGTGCCAACTCTAATTCGATTGAGCTTCAACTTGCAGGCTCTGCGCAGGAATTATCGATTGATAGGACTGGTTTGGACGGAGACCAACTGATTGAGCAGGTGATTAAGGTTTGGCAATTACCCATTCCACGCCTGCTGATTTTTGATAATTGTGCTGATCCTCGTTTGTTAGCGCAATGGCAACCGCTGATTGGTGGCTGTCGGGTCTTGGTGACATCGCGCTCCGATCAGTGGTCAACCCTAAGCACGCTTCAGCTTGCCATGCTAGTGCCGAACGAAAGTCGTGAACTTTTGCAGCAAGCCTGCCCACGATTAAGCGCTGTAGAAGCTACGACGCTTGCAGCGCATTTGGGCCATTTCCCGTTAACGTTACATGTGGCAGCGAGCTATCTCCAAGTCATTTCTTCACATAACGTACAACGCTATCAACATGGGTTAAGCTTGCTCAAGCAGCAAGAAAGCGTAGTTGCATCGCAGCCATTAGATTGCTGTATAGCCAGCGTACGCTTGACTATTAATCAGCTTGATAGCTTGGCCTTGGGCATGCTCGATTATGTTGCATGGTGTGCCCATGGAGTGCCGCTACCGCGTGCGTTTGTGCTAACGTTTATCGCTGCTGAAACTCCAGTTGATACCGCCGTTGCGACTTTACAACGCTTGCTGGACGTAGGGCTACTGAGCGGAACAAATGCGATCATCATTCATCAAGTAGTGGGAGAGATCGTCCATGCACAGGTAGGCGATCAAGCGAATGCCTTTCACGTTGTAGATCAGTGGCAGACCCAGCTTAATGCTTTAGATGGATCAGCTTATTTTGCCGCAATGCGTTGGGCGGCTCCCCATTTGCAGCAGCTTGCTAGCCGTATGCAGGGCTGGGGCGATCGGGCGGTTGCGATCTGTGCCAATCAACTGGCTGCTTATGCAGACGATTTGAACTGGGATTCGCTTGCAGAGCATTGGTATCGGCAGGCGATACAGGCAGAAGAACGCTCATTGGGCGTTCTGCATGAGCAGCTTGCTACCAGCTTTAATAATTTGGCCGAAAGTTGTATACGCCAAGGCAAAACGCTGGCCGCAATCGACTATGCCCAACGCGCCTATCAGATCAATTGCCAGCTCTTTGGCGAAATTCATGAGACCACGATGTTTCACTCGCTTAGAGTGGGCCAAATGCTCAGCACCCATGGCTCGTATCATTCGGCTCAAGCTTGGTATCGCCAAACCTTAGCGATTTTAGCGCAGCTTGATCCTGCAGAACACATCAGCACTATCCTTGAAGCGAACCTTGCTCTGATTGGGCTTTTGCAATCTGATGGACAGACAGAAGATGCCCACCATATCTATCAACAAGCTATGCATATGCTCCATCCCTTCCCAATTACCAAAGATATGGATGCCTATTGGGATCAATTTCAAGCGTTACAAGCAACGCATCCCAATCAGACCGATCAAAGAATGGATTCTTAATTGCCAAATACCACGCTCCCATTGATCAATCAAACCCAACTTCATCAGGAGCTAGCGCTCCGTCAAAAGCAGCTTGCAGAACGCCGAAATTATGGTCGCATCGAGCAGGTTGCGCGCTGTCTCCACCTCTTAAATGATGAATCTGCAAAGCCTTTATTTTGTGAGGCAGCGGCCTTGCACGAAACCGTATTCCGTGAACCGACCAGTTTTGATACTTTAACCAGAGCAAATCTCTATCGTTTAGGTGGCGAAAAGCACCGAGCACAGCGCTGGTTTCAAGCAACAACCCAGTATGTAGCGACGCGGCTTGTGCGCTACCCGCGCAATACGACTGAGCTTACAAAAGCAGCGATTGGCTGGTATTTTCTCGGCGACTATGATCGGGTTCAGGAATGTATTGATCAGATTCGCAACGACCCTGATGGTGCTGGCGGAATAGAAGAATGGTTGACAACGCTGATGCAGCTTGCTACTGCGCCTAATCAGCAGCAGGCACAACAATTTGTTACAACAATCGAAGACTATATTCAACGGCATCAGGTTAGTTTTTCCGATACTGGGTCGGTAACGATTTGGGATTGGTATGAATTAGCCTATCGCTATACTCAGCAACATTAGCGTGGATAGGAATCGCATTCATGGAGAAAATTCATTTTTTGGCGCAAGCAGTTGGTATCGATTGGATTGATGATGACATTTTAGCAATTGTTTTTGCTGATGACCCTGAGCAGCCTTCAGAATATCTCGAATTGCAACGCAGCTTTGAAGAGCCTGATGCACAGGACATAGCGCTGGGGATGGATACCTATTGCCTCAGTACCGCAGCGGGGGCTACGACCTATGGCGGGATTACGAGGTTTGTTATTCGTGGCAACCAATGCAGCATCGATCTAGCGCCTAGTGCAGCAGCAGAAATTGGCATAGCGCAGTATCAAATTGAGCTAAACCTTGCAGCCGACGATAGATCGATGCTTTATGAGCATATCCGCCAACTTTTTCAGGCTGCGCCTTCGGCTCCACAGACGCTGCTTCTAGACTAAAGGATCTGGATCGTGCTCCCATGGCCATGGCTCGTCAACCAACTGTTGCGCCCATGGGGTCATGGGAATGATAATAAACACCAATGTTCCCTCAAGTGCCTCATGCACCATTTTCACCCCATACCAACGCAGATCAATCAGGATCTGATAGAGCACAAAGCTCTCTGCTAGCTTCTTGAATGGAACCTCCCAATGCTGCTGCGTTTCGTCCCAGAATCCTCGTCGCAGCAGGATTCCTTTGATAAACGAGCGGCGTGGGCCAACGACCACTGGGTCAAACTGCCAGCCGTCTGGGAACATTGTATAATCTAGGAGCGCATGATCACCATACCAGCTTGCGACATGCGCTGCCAGATCGGCAGAACACCAGGCCCAATCGCGCTCAACCAGCAGAGCATGACAGCCAAGGTGTTGATGTAAAGCCGTTAGTGCTTGGACAAAGATCGCTCCCATCCGAGCTTTTTCGGTTGGCCAAAGCATATCGACAGCATCGCCGTATTTGCTATCGTTGGATTGTGGACGACCAGAGAGCATCCCCAAGATGCAATAGTGCATTGACAACGGGCCTTGGAGCAGCGGTACCATCTTCATTTCTCCTGCAAAAAATGTGCTATGCAACCACGCTCCGAGCATTTTGCGACGATGGCTGAATTGCTCACTGGTGATGATCAGCTGGGTGTTGATTCACCCTCGAATACCAGCACCGCTCCATCGTTGGGAATAAGCAGTTGAGTCTCAGAAATTCCGGCAGCATTGGCAGCAATTCGGAGATCGGCGCGCGATACCTGCCCATGATCAAGCGAATCCAGATGAACGGCAACAACCGTACTTGCAGTCGCCGTCTGACACAGCGTGATGGTTTGCTGGGCATCCATCACAATCGGAGTTCCCGCCTCCCAAATCGCCCCAGAAGAATGGGTTACAATGACGCTTGGCTGAAATTGCTCAATCGTTGTTGCAACATCGGCATACCATACACTATCGCCAACCCAATATAGCGTTGGCTCATGGGGAGCCGACAATACAAAACCAGATACCTGACCCATGCTTGCGAGATCAGCGCCAAACCCATGCTGGCCCGCCACCAGCGTAATCCGCATACCCTGCCATTCAACGACTTGATCAACCGGAATAACGTTGTGAAACCCATAGCTTTGAATACGTTCAGCATCAACTGGTTGACAGAAAATAGGAATGTCCTTGGGCAGCAGCTGTTGCGCTTCAGCGTCAAAGTGATCCGCATGCAGGTGGGTCACCAACACCGCCTCGATGCCCTCCACAATCGCTTCTTTTGGCAACGGCAAATCAACCATCGGATTGCGTGAACGCCCAGTAAACGAATCACGCGCATGGCGTGGCGCAAAATCAGGATCAGCAAGCAATGTGTGCTGGGCATAGCGAAGGCGCATAGTAGCATTGCGCAGCAAATGAATTTCCATCGACGTTCCTCATGAGTGATACAGGAGCGCAAGACCGCCCCCTAAAGGTTCGGTTTATTGCTGTTGCGCCCGATAATAGGCAACCAGTGCATTCGCATGGCCATGGCCCATTCCATGGTCGGTCTTCAGCGCAGCAACCATCTGCATATGGGTTTTGTCTGCCATCGCAGCGAGAATCGTCATCCAATGATCGATCGGGTGGCCATAGGTTTTCTCGATTGATGGAAAATACGATGCTGGGCCTTTGACTGCTGGTTCCTTCGTCATATATGTCCTTTCTGAATCGCTATTCGTGAAGTATCGCCGATGGTTTAGCTATTTCCACGCCACCCATAACGCTGAAGATCGAGTTGATACGAATGCGGTTCAATGCTATCAACCAGAACCACCGCAATACCCTCAGCACGTAAGGCATCTATTTGGCTGGGAATATAGTGCGGCAGCAGCTGACCTTTGGTATCGACGACCCGATGAATTGGATACTGCTCAGGATTAGTTTTTTGCAGATACTGTGGAATAACTCGCATAAAGCTGTTCGCTACTCCCATCCCTATTACAATTTCTTTGTAGCTTACAACCTTACCATAGGGAACCGCAGAAATAAAGTGCAAAAATCGGTTATACGGTATAGGCGAAAGCGGCAGCGTCTGCGCGCCAACAACAACCGAATCGCCACAACGCAATCGCCACAACGCAGCGCGCCACCGACAACAACAGTGCCTAAAATCCCGCGTTTGCCGACAATCTGCTTAAGCGGCGTGCCAAGCACATGGGCGATGCGCTTACAAGGTTCACAATGAAAGCTAAGCCGAATTTGCACGCTCTTACCTAGATGCAGGACTGCGCCAGGTACAAATTCAGTTTCTGCCAGCCCTGCGAGCACGATATTTTCCCGCAAATCGCCTGGGTGCAACTTGAAAGCATCAAGATCTTCGCGCCGTACGAGGAGAACTTGACGGGGACTCAAGGGATGGCCTTGGCAATCACCAGCAATGCCATAGCCTTGCTGCATTGTCATGCCTAAAGCGCTTCCATCAACCAACGCTTGCCCCTTGGCTGGTTTGAGAAAGAGCGCCTGAATCGTTGCTTGCGCCATCGCACTAATCCTTTGGAATAATCAACCGAGATTATAGAATTGATTGCTACGCTATAAGCGTGGTTATTGAATCCAGCAGGTATCATATTCGTGCATGCCACAATTCCCTGCGAGCGGCTGTGGCATCCAATAGCAAGGCCCAGTTGCAAGCTCACGAAGCTCGCAATTCTCAATGGAATATTTCTGCAGAGTATGCTGTAGTTGCAGTAGTGGAATGATCTCTTGTAGCACTGGTTGTAGGTCAATTCTAACTAACCCATGTGATTAGTATCTTTGATAAATTTCATAACGTCGGTTACGGGTGCTAGGTTTCACTTGGGCATCGGCGAGCAAGGTTTCAATGTCATCGACGGTGTACCATAGCGGCCAAAAATAGGTCAAGCTGTTCACAAATGGTTGTCATTGTGACTCCTTGATTGCCAGATTGTATGATAATTCCATAGAAGTTATAGTAACAAGGAGTATACCAGAGAAGATAATGCGGCTTATCTCCACGCGGGCGAAATACTGCTATCCTAAGCGTCTTCAATGAAGAGGGAAACGGATGCGTGCCTGCTTTAGTAAGGCATCACGTGATCTCATCCTAACGATTTTATAAGGAGTTGGTTATGTGCCGAATGTTCATTCTCGGAAGTATTGTGCTGCTGCTCGTTGCATGTGGACATGCGGATATCGTCCCAGCGACCTCCTCACCTGCGGTTCAGTCGGCACAAAATCCCTATCCCACGCCGGTTCTGGCGACAGCCATACCGACGGTCATTCCCTCCACGGTGACAAGTGTACCAACAGGAATTGTGCCAAGTTCGACGCTATCAAATACCCAACAAATCATCCCGCTTGAACTGACGCTTAATCCACCATCATGGGGAACGTGGAAACTTGAGACCACAACCAGTATCACAACCAGCCAACCAAATCTTCAGCTCTGGGGATGGTCAAGCGATGGCACTCGGTTATTATATACTCAAGATCAAACCCTCAGAATTATGACTGTGGCATCACAGGACATTGCTATTCTTGCACAAAATATCCAAGCAGCAGTATGGTCACCTCAGGATGATCATATACTTGCCTATGTCATCCACGATACCACCCGTCCCCAATCAGCGATCAGCACGGTATGGCTCTACGATAGTGTATCTCAATCGACAACAAAGATTGGGG
The DNA here is from genome assembly GCF_003205875.1 of Herpetosiphon llansteffanensis. GTDB lineage: Bacteria > Chloroflexota > Chloroflexia > Chloroflexales > Herpetosiphonaceae > Herpetosiphon > Herpetosiphon llansteffanensis. The sequence goes on along the minus strand of NZ_PUBZ01000125.1, from coordinate 25,573 downwards.
AATTACCGCTCCCACCAAATTCGTCACTGAATATACGCTGGAATCTCGAGCAAGGGCTTGTGATTGCGACAGATAAGCGCATTATCGTAGTACCCCCTCAAGCTAATGGTATAATCAAGACGCTCTTTGATGATGCACTTCCAAGTTCACGTCCATCCATGCAACTCTCACCAAATGGCCACCATGCAGTGCTGACCAAACCCACGAAGCAATACCCGATCAGTAAACACCCGATCAATCTTCAATGGCTGACGGATGGGAATGTTACTGCTGCCATCAGTATTACTGAGGAATATCCTCGGATTATATGGTCTCAGGATTCTCGCTATGTTGCATTTAATGATGCGACCGATACCATTGTTATCGCCGATGCGAACGGTGTCGTGCGCTACAAAACCAATATCACGCGCAGCAATCAAGCGCCATTGGCATGGTCGCCTGACAACCAGTATTTTGTATACCAGTTTAATACGAGTGGACAATCTCCCCATAATGCATACATTGCGAAACTCGGTGAAGATGGCAGTATTCGGCTTAATGAACAGTCTATGGAGCGTAAGGGTGGCGCGGTTTTAGAAGTTATGTGGTCACCAAATAATGACTATATTGCTTATACACTACTAAGCCATGAAAATCCGTCGAATTATGGAGAATTTGTATTAACTATTCGTAGAATTGTTCGATAAAGAGGAGGAAAATGCAATCTATAAAAAATACGCTCTATATTGCTGCATTACATCTATGTATACAGACTACTCTAAAGTCGGGGGCATGCGCCTCAGGGGTTGGTGGTTCCCGCCGCAGGTGCATCGGCGAGGTATTTATAGAGCGTCGGCTTCGAAATCCCGAGCATCCGGCAGATCTGCGCGATCGAGTGCTGCTTTTCAGTATAGAGCTTCACCGCCAACGACTGCTGTTGGCAAACAATTCAACACAATCATTAAATTTATCAGCTACGCGATTGGCCATAGGTGTGCCAATGACAATATCAGATTGATTGGTATAACAGGAATAATAGATGGCTAAATCGCGCTGAGCTGCGGAATGTGTCAAGCACGGTGAAACAGATGACAACGGAATAAACGGACTATTAAAGAAGGATTATTCACGCAATACTACCGCGATCGGCGGATCAGCTGGCCCAACGGGGCGGTTAATCCACCAGGTGGTTGGGCCTTTGAATTTGGTGATATCCCAACTCCAGAGCTGGTTTGGCCCCGTGGCCAATAATTCCGGCGCGGCATAGGTCGGGTGGCGCAGCTGGTTGCGGCGTTCACGGACTTCCCGATGGGCGGCCAAAATACGATACATCGTGCGCCAATGGCACAGGTACGTTCCCTCGTTGAGCAAGGCGGCGTAGATCTGGCGTGGCGTGCAGTCGGCAAAGCGGTCACTGTTGAGCACGGCGCGGATGTGGGCGATCTCATCGGGCGTGAGCGCACGGGCGGGCCGACGACGCGGAACCGCTGTGGGAGCAGGCTGGGCGGCTTGATAGACGGCACTGCGCGGGACACCGAGTGCCCGACAGGCGGCGGCAATGCCCACCGTGGGAGCGAGATCGGCCACCGCCGTGATTAATCCTGTGCGTCGGGTGGTGGCGCTGGGAGCGTGATCCCCAACAGGGTTGCAAGCTTTCTTTGCACATCGATAATCACCTCCGCTTGGGCCAGTTTGGCCTGGAGCCGCTGGTTTTCGCGGCGGAGGCGGGCCAGTTCGGCGGTCTGGCGCTGGGCTTCGGGCGTGGGTGCGGCTTTGCGTTTGGGGGTGAGTGCGGCCAGTTCACCCTCGGCGCGTTGTCGTCGCCAGCGGGCGAGGTGCGAGGAGTACATGCCTTCGCGGCGCAGCAAGGCACCAAGTTCGCCGGGGGCGCAGGCATCGGCAGCGGCCAGAATGCGCAGACGGTCGCGGCCACTCCAGGGGTCATAGGTGGTCTGGTCGGGTGTTGGTTTTTTACTGGCCATGGAAGCTCCTTGCGGCCCTCGACTTAAGAGTACAGTACCAGAACAGTACCAGATCTGTTTCACCTATGTTAGCACAGAGGGTTGCCGGAAAGGCAGGATGCAAAACAATTACCTTTGAGGGTACAGAACAATTTAATAATGTAACCACTCAGCAATTATATACCTATCTGCATGGCGCTCCATGTACCACAATTCATAAATTTGGCAACATTATTGGTTATGAATCTGTGGCTGCTATATTACCACAGCTAGGCATTCCACTCATGCGCGAACTGCTGCCAGCTGCTGCGGCAGGGAAATATCTCACACTGGGGAACGGGAGTAATGCTGCTGGACCAGCCAACCCAGTCGTTGATGATCTCCATGCCCTAGTCAATACCTTTATTAATGAGGTTTCGGCGCATGGAAATGTGTACAGCATGTTTTCGTATCAAAAGGATACGGTCGTTGGCTATACAACCAATGCCCAACCTGCACTTGCGCCACTCTGGGAAAATGGGACGCGAGTTCCGCGTGGTTGGTCGGAGAATGCTTCATCAGACAATCGTCTCAATACCTATACACGCACGAAGGATTATGCATACATCCTACTTCAATCTAGAGGTAGGTTTAGAGATCATTGTTGGTCATCTGATCAAGCCGACGGCAACGAAGGCGGATATTGCGGCATTACCGCGCAGCACCCCAGCTCAGCCTTCTTGCGGATCTGTGGGACGGAGCCGGGAATGCCAGCCCACGGATGCTGACGGCCCATCCAGCCGGAATTTTCATGATTATGGATAATGGGGTCTTTGGCCTTGAACCATGGTTTCTCCTAGATACAAAGAAACCATAGCATTCATTGAAGGTCTGGTGTATCGCAGTATACTGCGATACACCAGACCTTCACCAACTAAAAAGGAGGAATATGCGCTGGTACGTGTTTAGTGTGGGATTGCTCTTGCTGCTCAGTGGCTGTGCATCAGAACGGGATCGCGTTGCACCGATTGTCCTGCCTAATGTGGTGGTAACCGTCTGTGCCCTTTCGCCATCGCATCGCTATCTGATCGCCTATACGGCTGATCCAGGACAGGATCCGTATCAAGGTCGGTATCATTCCCAAGTCTTCGATCTCACCACTACGCTGGCGATTACCCTTCCTATTGATCGTGATGCGACAGAACAGCCTGAATTGCGCTGGTATCCCGATGATGTGCTTTGGGTGGATCAACGGTGGTTGTATGACATCCCCAATGGTATCGTGACGGATACGGCAACCTTGATGCATCCACTCCCACCGAGTACCTATAATGGGGAAGTCCCGCAATGGTATCCATCGCCCGACGGGCGGTATGTTGCCAATGGCGCACAGATTTGGGAACGCGATCCGGTGACAGGAGATCGCGGAACCCTTATCATCGATCTTCCATCGACGATCTATACCGATGGGTGTAGTCATGGATGGAGTGCGGATAGTCGCAGCTATTATTTCGTGGATTGGGAAATAGTGGGGCCACGCCACGCGGAACCGGGCCAATTCGTAAAATTACCCTGCCATAAGAGAAGCTGTATTATCTATCTCTAGAGTACGAATCATTCCTACTCCACGCTCATTGAATAATGGGAGCCGCAATTGCGGCTCCCACCGTTGCTGTATTTAAACCGAAATAGTGGTAAAAAATGGTCAATATGAGGGTACTGATTTGTATAGTAAATCAGCCCTTATAGTTAACAGATTTTTACCATATCTTCCTACTCTTTACATGCTCATTCTTGGCTCGTTTCCGCTGCTTTTATAGCGTCATTTAAAGCATCAAAACTCTCCTGAATTTTCTGAGTATCCGGATGCTGTGGCCCCAACACCGCCTCATGGATAGCCAACGCCCGCTCATACAATCCCCGCGCCTTCTCATACCGCCCTTGCCGTGCTAAAACTAATCCCAGATTGTTCACAGTCATTGCCGTGACCGGATGATTTCCTCCCAATACGGCCTCATGAATGGCTAATGCCCGTTCAAATAATCCTTGCGCCTCCGTATATTGCCCTTGCCGATACAACACTAAAGCCAGATTATTTATACTTGTTGCCGTATCCGGATGATCTGCCCCCAATACCTCTTCCCGCATTATTAATGCCCGTTCAAACAATTCCTGTGACTTCGTATACCACCCTTGCCGATACAACACTAAAGCCAGATTATTCACACTCGTGGCCGTATCTGGATGCTGTGGTCCCAACACAACCTCATGAATAGTTAATGCCCGTTCAAATAACCTCTGCGCCTCCGTATACTGTCCTTGGCGCTCCAACACTGAAGCCAGATTGTTTACACTCCGCGCCATTGCCGGATGCTCCCGACCTAACATCCGTTCATTGATCGTCAATGCCCGTTCATATAACTTCTGCGCCTCTGAATAGCGCCCTTGATTCTCAAAAATCCCTGCCAGATTGTTCATACTCGTGGCCGTCGCTAGATGATCTCTTCCTACTACGGCTTCATAAATGGCCAACGCCCGTTCATATAACTTCTGCGCCTCTGAATAGCGCCCTTGATTCTCAAAAATCCCTGCCAGATTGTTCATACTCGTGGCCGTCGCTAGATGATCTCTTCCCACTACGGCTTCATGAATGGCCAACGCCCGTTCATATAACTTCTGTGCCTCTTGATAGGCTCCCCGCAGGTTTTCAAAAAAACCAAGATTGCTGGCTAAGAGGGCTGCTCGTTCATCGTCGCGATCAAACGCCCGCAGAGTTGCATGGCGGAGATGCGGTTCAAGAGGCAGCATGAGGCTTGGTATCCCTAACGTATTGATATGGGATGCCTCAGTATTAATTCGATCTTCTACCAATGCCAACATTTCTGATAATCCAAGCCGTAACTGGATAACCTGTGCCACCAAACGATGCAACATTACTGAATCACTTCCATCCAGCAATCCTGACTGATGCAAGCGCCGCAACGCATCAACCACATCATCACGATCCGTCTCATCTGGCACAAACATGAGTATCAAATCACGTGGAATCGATACACCATGTGCACACCATGCTGCACCATCAAGCATCCGCAAGGCTAACAGATCAACATCATTGAAGGGATCAAGCTGGTTAAAACTGAGCATGATGGTGGCTTCTATATTCAATCCATGCTGTGTCGGTGATGGCAAGGCCCCCCGCCCCTTTAGTGACCGATGCGCAATCGATACATCATTAAGATACTCAATCACAGACTGATGCGGATAAGAATGAAGATAACTGCCCGCTAAATGCAGGGCCAATGGCAAATATCCTAAATCCTCAGCAATCGCATCCGACTCAGTATCGGTCAATCGCACACACAATCGTTGCAATAATGAACGACTTTCAGATGGTGAGAGCAACCCAAGACGGATCTGCGTCAACGTTGACCACTGATCGGATCGCGACGTTACCACCACTCGACACCCACCCATAGCCGGTTTCCATTGGTTCAGAATCGTTCGATCCTCACAGTTATCAAAAATCAGCAAGCGTGGCATCGGGGATTGCCATGCGACCATAACTCTTTGTACCTGCTCGTCGAGCGCTAAACCCATGGTATCAATGTTCAATCCAGTCGCACAGGCCGCGATTTGGCTGGCCACCTGATCAGGGTCAGCACAGTTCAGCCAAAACACCCCGCCATGAAAATAGACCCCATAACGATATACAAACTCTATCACCAGGCTCGTTTTCCCAATGCCACCAAGGCCCGTAACAACCGCAGGCATGACGGCCGCCTTCTGGGTCTTGCCAATTGCACCAGCCAGTGTTTTCAATTCGGTCTCGCGACCCACAAAGTCTGTATTAGGCATAAAGGGTAAGCGCGATGATACGACTATATCACTTCTTAGAGGAGGAACAAAATCAAGAGGTATTGACTCAAATACCGCAATAGCATCTATCAAAGGATCAGAATGACCTAAATCTGCATTATTTGGGCGATAGACCGTTATACGAAATTTTGTAAATGTCTTCTCGATTATTTCTTCAAAGTGAGCTGGTTTAAGCTGTGCTTTCTTCAATTCTTCCTGTATCCGTGAAATTCCCCCACCTAATCGCTCAGCATATCCACGAATATAAAAAATACGCGCAATAGTAGAATTTCGTAGTGGACCAGAGTTCTCATACTCGAGGTCAGTCACCTGCAACGGCTCAATTAGATGCCCAGGACTCGTTATCTCGATTCTATCGATAAAGATCTCAATACGAACATCATCAGGGCGATTTAAGTATACCCGATGAATAAGTGCATTTGCCACGGCCTCCCGCAGCACAATAAAAGGAATCTCCCAAGTATCATTTTCCTCATTTTCTTGTATTGTGCGAGAAAGACGAAGAAATTGTTGCAAAAACGTGATGGTATCACTATATTGAACAAGTAAATTTCTTGTAAGTTCTCTGTCTTCGAGTGGGGTAGATCGACGATCAAGACCGGGCCAAAGAATACAACGCGTACTTGCGCCGTCTACCCACTGGGTAGGCGAATCAGTAAAACAAAGCACAAGAGCATAATTAAGATAGCCATTTCGGAGCCATCCGAATTGATTGAGCAATTCCTCACGTAATAAACTGGATTGAAATTCCTGTTGCTTAGGGAGTCGCTCACTATGAAGAAATTGATTAAACGTCTCATCATTGATATCATCCATATGTGCAGTACGACAAAACGATCGGTCAAATGGAGAATGAATATCTTGCAAATGTTCAAATAACCGAGCTGTTTTTAAGCTGTCAGAAACTTCATCCAATTTTGTTTCAACCCGATCAAGCCGTCCATCCAATCCTGCACGTTGCTCGTCTGCAAATCGTTGCTGTCGAGCTTCTTTCGTGAGATTCTCATGATATGCAAATCGAAAAATCTGCCCTGCCGGATCGCCTGGTAAACTTGGCTTTTGATGCATGAGATCATGATGTTGATTAAGGTATTCCCAAAGATCATGTAACAGAATCATACCTTGATCATTCGCAATCGTTTCAGGCTCTGATCCTTCTCCACGTAAAATAGGTAGCATTATACGAGTCATACTCTTTCCATCTACTTCCGTCGCTAGAGCATCATGACCAGTTGCCGTTAATGCAATCCGTAATCCTCCAATTCTGGCTGGAGTTGTTCGTGATGGTTCGCGGAATGAGTGATTTAGGGTATCCCTTAATGTATCGGGAGCAACACGCCCATACTCTCCCGCAAAACAACAATCCAAGATAATGACAACCTGATGGGCCTGCGAACGTAAGTAAAGTAGCTTCCGAATATACGACAACGATATATGAATATTTTCATCAAGGAGAACATCTTCACGAAGAAAGTCACTGGTAACAAGATAAATTTCTGTTTCTATAGAACCATTACGTTGTACTTCAATAGGAATTGCATGACCTGCAAAATAAAAAATAAGTACATCATCAGTTCGATAATCTTTTGCCAAACGCACAATACCCTTACGAATGGTATCGGTCGTTGCATCACGTCCAACATGTTGCCCGGTTATAGTAAATCCACAATGTGACTCGAGTGCTAATGCAAAATCTATAGCATCTTCTTCTGCATGTTTTAATGCGGGGGGCTTTGAATCGGAGGAAGATTGATTAACGCCAATAATCAACGCGTGTCGTCGTCCAGAACCAAATGGAAATGTAGATTCATTACTCATATAGATGGCTCATGCTTGTATGTTCGTAGGAACCGCAATTTCAACCGTAACGTGAATATCTTCATCTTTATCATGACTATTTTCCGGATCAAGTTCAAGCAGTAATTGAAGTAGTTCGTCCTCAGAAAGATTTTTTAGAATTGGAACTGATTTTTGCTGTTTGGATGTGGTAATCCTGTATGTTATGACAGGGTGTTGCGGCTTATTTGGAAATTTACGAAGAAGATATGCCACAATAGGGGTAGAAAGATTAGCCAATGTTCTTAGCATTTCTTGATTATCTTGAACTGCTTGAACCAACTCCAATAAACCACTACTTCGCGATCCATTATATCTTTGATCCGTTTTGTAACCATTGTTCTCTAATGTTGTATCAATATCTTGGATAAGGGTTGCTGTTTGCATCGCTCCAAGTGTATTATCCTCAACATCCGTCACATGAATATCGACCTTCAGATGTTTATTCATCATTGATGTAGACATGATATTCTTGCTCCTACAATTATATGGCTTTGTGGAATGGTATATATTGATGCTTATCCTATCATAGAATTAATGCATCTTCATCCTTTCCTACCCAATCCATACCTCATTATGGACTCATTTTGATTGAGTCAAGTACCATTTTCAATGAATTCAGATTCTTACGTGTCTGCTCAGTATCCGGATGATCTGTACCAAACACCGCCTCATATATTTTTAGTGCTTCTTCATATAAGGGCTGTGCTTCAGCATATTTCCCTTGTCGTTCCGATACTGAGGCTAATCCAATCATACTCACTGCTATATCCGGATGATCTGCACCAAACACCGCCTCATATATTTTTAGTGCTTCTTCATATAAGGGCTGTGCTTCAGCATATTTCCCTTGTCGTTCCAATACTGAGGCTAATCCAATCATACTTGTAGCGGTAGAAGGATGCTTTTTTCCTAACCTTGTTTCTCGAGCTATTAGCGCCTCTTCATATAAGGGCTGTGCTTCCGTATATCGTCCTTGTTTTTCCAGTACTGAAGCCAGATTATTCACACTTCGAGCCGTTGCTGGATGTTCTATTCCTAAGGTTGCCGTTCGTATTGCCAAGGCTTGTTCATATAAGGGCTGTGCTTCTCGATAGAAGTCTTGCTTCAATAGTAGTCCAGCCAAATTATTCATACTCGTTGCGGTAGCAGGATGGTTTATCCCCAACGTTACCGTTCGTATCGCCAAGGCTTGTTCATATAAGGGCTGTGCTTCTCGATACTTCCCTTGCCGAGATAATACAAATGCCAAATTATTCACGCTTTCCGCCGTTGCTGAATGGTCTATCCCCAACGTTGCCGTTCGTATCGCCAAAGCTTGTTCATATAAGGGCTGTGCCTCTCGATACTTCCCTTGGCGCGATAATACACCTGCTACCCCATCTATACTTTCAGCTGTAGCAGGATGATCTATACCCAATAAATCCTTTCGTAATGCCCATGCATACTCAAATAGTTGCTGCGCAAATCGATATGATCCACACAAATCTTCAAAAAATCCAAGACTGTGGATTAAGTGTGCGGTTCGTTGATCACCCCGATTCCATGCTCGCATCGTCACAAACCGCAGATGTGGTTCAAGAGGTTGCATCTTTTTTGGCAGATACGTCGAATTTATGTGTGTGGCCATATCCACAATACGATCTTCAATCACGACCAGCATTTCCGTTAATCCAATCCGCAACTGGACAACCTGTGCAAGCAAGCGATGCAGAACTACGGCATCCATCCCATCCAGCAACCCAAGCTGCTGCAAGCGCCGCAACGCATCAACGCCATCATCCGCATCCGTCCCTTCAGGCCGGAATGCCAGCACCAACTCCCGCGGGATTGGCACACCAGGCGCACACCACGCCGCGCCAGCGAGCATGCCCAACGCTAACGCATCAAGCATATGGTTCGGATTAAGCCGGTTAAAGCTGAGCATGAAGGTGGCTTCGACATCCGGTTCATGCCGTGTGGGCGAGGGCAACGCGCCACGGCCTTTGAGCGAGCGGTGGGAAATCGTTAAATCCTTGCGGTATTGTTCGACCGTATGATGGGGATAGGCAGCAAGATAACTACCTGCCAGATGCAAGGCCAGCGGCAAATAACCGACATCCTCGGCAATCGCATTGGCTTCAGTATTAGTCAGCCGCGTACACAATCGCTGCAATAATGAGCGACTTTCGGCAGGTGACAACACCCCTAAACGAATCTGCGTCAGCGTTGGCCACTGACCCGACCGCGCCGTGATGAGCACCCGACAGCCGCCGACCGTGGGCTTCCATTGTGCAAGAATTGCTGGATCTTCGCAATTGTCGAAAATCAGCAAGCGAGGCATCGGCGATTTCCATGCGTTCAGCACCCGCTGCACCTGCTCATCAAACGCCATTCCGGTCGGGTTAATGCAGAGATCAACCGCACAGGCCGCAATCTGGTTCGCCACCTGATCAGGGTCGGCACAGTTGAGCCAAAACACCCCGCCATGAAAATAGACCCCATAGCGATAGGCAAATTCCGTCACGAGGCTCGTTTTGCCGATGCCACCAAGGCCCGAGGCCACTGCTGGCATGACAACCGCTGGCTGCGCCGTGCCAATTGCCTGTGCGAGCGCTTTCAAATCGGCCAGGCGACCGACAAAATAGGGACTGGCTTCAAAGGGCAGGCGTGAGGCTTGGGGGAGATCCGAACGGGGCGTGGGGACATCGTTCAACGGGATCGAGGTGAGGGCAGCGAGGGCAGCAGGCAGCGGGTCAAGCGGTTCTGGCAACATCTGGATAATCGACAGCATGGTGCCGAAATTAATGCTCGCGACTGGCGCATTGATCACGCTATTGGTGATCGTCACTGTACCATTGGATGCAAAGGAGATACCCCGATTGCAAAGGGCGTGAAACAAGACCACCTGTTCCTCACGACTGAGCGTTGGACAGCAGTGTTGAAAGTGGACAAACTGAGGATCGGATACGCTGGGCTGTTCCATTGCCATGTCTCCATAACCATGAGCAATCTGCTATCAACCGAAACTATCACAACTCATCTCAGGAAATGGTATGTCATCATTTCCGCTTTTTCTTTTTGGTATTCTGATAGAGGCGTTGGACTCGTCCTACGTCTCGTTGGAGAGATTGCATATCAGGATGGTTTGAGTCCAAGACGCGTTTACTAATAGCCAAAGCTTGTTCATAGAGAGATTGGGCTTTCCCATACTGCCGTTGCCTTTCAAGAACAGATGCCAAGTTGCTCATCGTTATTATGGTATCTCGATGCTCACGACCTAATACCGCCTTGTTGATGACTAAGGCCCGTTCATATAACCTTTGTGCATCGCCATATCGCCCTTGACTCGCCAAGACCCTTGCCAGTCCGTTCATACTCCACGCCGTATCCGGATGCTCGGCCCCCAACACCGCTTCCCGCACCGCCAACGCCCGTTCATATAACCTTTGTGCATCGCCATACCGCCCTTGCCGCGCCAAGACCCCTGCCAGATTGTTCACACTTGAAGCCGTCTCGGGATGATCCGTCCCCAACACCGCTTCTCGTACTGTCAACGCCTGTTCATACAATTCCTGCGCCTCGGCATAGCGCCCTTGGCTCGACAAGATCACCGCTAGGTTATTCACGCTCCGCGCGGTATCGGGATGATCTACACCCAACACTGCTTCATTAATTGTCAACGCCCGTTCAAACAACTCCTGCGCCTTGGCATACCGTCCTTGCCGATCTAAGACCCCCGCCAGATTGTTCAGACTTGAAGCCGTCTCGGGATGCTCCGCCCCCAACATCGCTTCTCGTACTGCCAACGCCCGTTCAAACAACTCCTGCGCCTCGGCATACCGTCCTTGCCGATCTAAGACCCCCGCCAGATTGTTCAGACTTGAAGCCGTCTCGGGATGCTCCGCCCCCAACACCGCTTCCCGTACTGCCAACGCCCGTTCATACAATTCCTGCGCCTTGGCATACCTCCCTTGACTCTGCAAGACAAATGCCAGATTGTTCACACTCGTTGCTGTATCTGGATGCTCCGTCCCCAACACCGCTTCTCGTACTGCCAACGCCTGTTCATACAATTCCTGCGCCTCGGCATACCTCCCTTGACTCTCCAAGACCCCCGCCAGATTGTTCACACTCCGCGCGGTATCCGGATGCTCGGTCCCTAACAACGCTTCCCGCACCACCAATGTCCGTTCAAATAATTCCCGTGCGTCCCTATATCGCCCTTGTTCATGCAACGCTTCTGCGAGATTATTCATGCTCATTGCGGTATCCGGATGGTTTTCACCGACGAGTGCTTTTCGTACCACCAGTGCTCGTTCATGGAGTGTTTGCGCCTCCGCATAGCGTCCCTGGTGTTGTGCAAACAGTCCAAGGTTCGTCGCAAGTTGTGCCCCTTGTTCCGTATCGCGAGCCAACGCCCGAAGCGTTAAATCCCGCAGATGCGGCTCAAGCGGATTCATCTGCTTCGGAATCCCCGTCTTATGCGCTTTCTCCGCCGCAGTGGCCATCCGCTGCTCTACGAGTGCCAATGTCGTAGACCATCCCATATGGGAATGAATGACTTGAGCAAGCAAGCGATGTAAAACCACTGTCTCGATACCATCCAACAAGCCGAGTATTTGCAAGCGCCGCAGCGCATCCACGGCATCATCATCATCCGTTCCATCGGGAACGAACGATAGTATTACATCGCGCGGGATGGGAACACTTGGCGCACACCACGCTGCACCGTCGAGCATGTTCAACGCCAAGCTATCGATTGGCGTATTGGGATCAAGCTGCTTCACGCTTACCATGAAGGTGGCTTCCACATCCAGTTCATGCTGGGTCGGTGACGGTAAGGCTCCTCGCCCCTTCAGTGACCGATGGGCAATGGTTAAGTCATCACGATACTGGAGCACGGACTGATGCGGATAGGAATGCAGATAGCTCCCCGCCAAATGCAGCGCTAAGGGGAGATGTCCCAAGTCCGCAGCAATCTGGTCGGCTTCTTGATTCGTCAAACGTGGGTAGAGCGTTTGTAATAAGGACCGACTCTCGTGAGTCTCCAACAGACCAAGCCGAACGTGCGTCACTGCTGACCACTGATCCGACCGCGATGTCACCAACATCCGACAGCCACCGAATTTTGGCTTCCAGCGGTCGAGAATCGTGCGATCCTCACAATTATCAAAAATCAGCAAGCGTGGCATCGGAGATTGCCATGCGACCATGACCCGTTGTACTTGATCGTCGAGCGACAATCCTGTTGGATTCATCTGCAATGCCAGCGCACATGCCGCAATCTGACTAGCGACCTGATCCGCAATGGAACAATCGATCCAAAAGACCCCACCCTGAAAATGCACGCCATAGCGATAGGCAAACTCGGTTACGAGGCTCGTTTTGCCAATCCCGCCAAGACCCGTCGTCACTGCAGGCACAACAACGGTTGGTTGAGTGTTGCCAATCGCGCGGGCCAAGGCTTTCAATTCGGATTCGCGCCCAACGAAATAGGAACTCGATTCAAAGGGGATACGTGAGGTTTGAGAGAGATCAACACGTGGAGCAGGAACTGTATCAAGCGGAATAGCGGCAAGGGCCGCAAGCGCAGTAGGCAGCGGATCAGTGACCGGAGACGTAGTAAAGATATTATTGATCGTGCCATGATTCACTCCTGTATTGGAGCCAGACGCATTACTCCCCTGGATATTTACCGTTCCAGCGCTTACACCAGGCAGTTCCATTCCTACGCCTCCTTTGCCACACTATCAGCAAAAAATCTGGACAAGACAAGTCTATCGCGGCTCGTCTCGATAGCTTGTACTGTTGACCATCCCGGTATTCACACCGATAACGGGCGCATTCACGGTACTGTTATCAATCGTCACTGCACCATAATTCGTTGTCGCTGCTGCTGGGGCCGTCGCAAGAAGAGCTTGGAGTTCCGTTAATAATGCGGGGTTGGCCTCCATTAATTCGCGGACTGCACGGCGCAACTGGTCTTGATTCCGGCTCGGATTGCGCTCGAAGTTGATGAGATCCTGGCGCTGATCTTCCGTTCCTTGGGTCGCTGCGTGCTGCACCAGCGCTAAGGCACGTTCGCCTGTGGCGGCTTCTGCTGGCGGTGCTGGGTGGGGGTCATCTTTCGCCTTAGCGGTTGCGACAACGCCGCGATAGGTCATATAGGCACTCACGAGGCTCACAATTCCGGTAATAACGGCATCCATGGGCGACTCCTTCTGCGATGGTTGATTGAACAGTGCTTCGTCTCATCGTGTGGATGTTCTATGCTCGCCTATCGGTTCACTGATTGCGAGATGGCGAGCAATGCACACAGACTTAACTTAATGTGGGGATTCTTATACTCTTAAGAGATCCATTCCGTCGCAATTTCTGGCATCCAGGAACAAAAATCACCCTTATGGGTGATCAGTTAACTAGCGGTCACGTAAGCATACGAATGACCCATCATTTAAGGAGCACGCGTTGCCAGGTCAGCAACCACCAGTACCGCAATCTCTGTGACGCGCTGCAACGCAATATCATTGGTCAAAAAGGCATCACACCCCGCATCGATCGCGGTTGCTATCTGCAATGCATCGGGAGTCCGCAACCGATACTGCGCGCGCAGGGTGGCAGCCAACTCGGCAATGGGAGCGGTAATCGGCACCGTCGTCAGCGCCGCAGTGTGATAAAACAGCGTGCGATATTGCTGGAAAAGCGTCATCTGCTGCTGCTGGAGCGGCTTCATTAGGGTTTCGGTGAGTGTTAAGACCGACGTAATCGCATGGATCCGATCGGGTGCAATCTGACTCATGATCACATGCAGCGTCGGCAGGTACTCGGAATGCCCTTCCGTATAATAAATGAGTGGTGCTGTATCGAAATATAATCGCCGAATCGTGGTCAGTGTCGCCAATAAACTCATGCAGGCCGCTCCCATGCATCCCGTAATCCATCCACGTAGGTTTGCGCATCGTCACCCGTGGCCAGCGATGCGGCAAAGCCGGCCATATCCGCCAGCTGGAGCAGCGGTTGCGGTGGAGACACCTCGAACGAATCAACTAAGAATTTTACGAGGTCTTTGCGTTCTTGGACACTCAAGGTTTGGACTTGTTCAAGAATAGCAACAAGGCTCATCACATCCTCCGGGTATTAAAGAATCGGTTCGGTCGCCCGATGTTGGCGCAAATACTGATAGAGGGTTTCGCGGCTAATGCCAACTTCACGGGCTAAGGCCGTTTTGGATTCCCCAGCGGCAGCCCGATTAACGATCTGGGCGATGGTTGCAGAATTCAGGGCTTTCTTGCGACCTTTGTACACACCGCGCTGCTTGGCCAGAGCGATGCCTTCACGCTGCCGTTCGCGGATCAAGGCGCGCTCAAACTCGGCCACAGCTCCCAGCATCGAGAGAATCAAGGTTGCCATGGGGGAATCATTGCCCGTAAAGGTCAAGTGCTCGGCGACAAAGTGGATCGTCACACTGCGTTGGGTCAGGGTCTGTACGATCTCACGGAGATCATCAAGATTCCGAGCAAGGCGATCCATACTATGAACGACGACGGTATCACCGGAACGCACAAAGGCAAACAACGCCGCTAATTGCGGGCGATTTCTATCTTTTCCCGATGCGTGCTCGGTAAAGACCCGATCAAGGGTCTGGCCGTCGAGCTGCCGATCGGGATGCTGATCGCTGGTGCTGATCCGAATATAGCCAACCCGTTGTCCTGCCATCCGCTGCTCCTTGGGTAGCAAACTGTCAGGATAGAGTCTAAGACCATTACGAAGAATTGTCAAGAAAGCACAAAAAGAACGCTAGTCTGACAATAATTAATTGGGAATCTGACATCAGGATAGGGTATACTCCAAACTGACACTACTGAGACAATGGCACGCATCGTCGCTCCACGATTACTACAAACAAGAATTATTATGTCAATAAAAGTCGCTTCACGATAGAACATAGAAGTGTATCGTTTCACTCATGGTCTGACACGGGTCGCAATTCGGCCCCTGGAAATCCTCCTTTTTTACCATCATTTTCATGATTTCCACGCTCATTGGAACTGGGCTTAAACGCGCGGCCCCCCGAAACATGGCAGCGAACACGTGTTCGCTTTTACCCATGCGATGGAGCCTGACGAATCCTGTGATAAGAGTTTTTATCACAGGATTCATGTGCGACGATCCGTTAAGCTGAGCATAAAACAGATCGTCTCTATCGATGAACATTGATCGTTATCACAGGAATAGGCGGAACAACCCATACCACCAGCCATATCCAACGGGTCTCTAGGCCACAAAGCTGTCCTGGGTATTCGTCACGCGAACATCCCAATGCTGCTGTCATCTCCGGAGCACGCTGGTGCTATTAATGATGCCGATCTGCTGTGGCGGCGAAAGAAACAACACGGTTAATCAACGGGTTCGCCATCGTTCGTATACGCACATACGTTTGCTGCCATGTTTCGGGGGGTCGCGCGTTTAAGCCCGAACTGGATAGATTCCTTCAATTCGGCACCATACACCCGTAGTCGATTGGTCATTTCACGATCTCGCCCAATACTCTGTTCATACAGCATGCATGCGCGTTCGATTAATCCAACCGCTTCAATTGATCGATCTTGAAGCATAAGCAGGCATCCCATATTCTCAATAACGGTTGTCATATCGGAATGGTGGAGGCGGAGTAACGGCTCATAAAGAGCCAGCGCCTGTTCAAACAGATATTGGGCATCCTTAAAACAGCCTTGGGACGCGAACAAAACCGCAAAATTATTAAGGAGTACGGCTCGGAGACCATACCCTTTAGCCGTACTCAGACTGTTCAGATTACTTCTTGTTGTCGCCGTATCGGGATGCTCCGGCCCCAACACCGCTTCCCGCACCGCCAATGCCCGTTCATAGCACTGCTCCGCATCGCCATACCGCCCTTGATGCGCGAGGACTCCTCCCAAATTACTGACAACTGCTGCGATCTCGGGATGCCGTGGCCCTACGACCTGCTCATAGATCCCAATCGCCTGCTCCAAGATGGGCTGCGCCTCCGCATAGCGTTCTTGGTGAATCAACGCAAGACCAAGATGGTGCATGCATAGTGCGGTCGCCCGATGCTCCCTTCCATGAACTCGTTCATTAATCCCAATCGCCCGTTCCATGAGGGACTGCGCCTGGGCTGCTTGCCCTTGGTTGATTAACGCGAAGGCCCAATTATGGAGGCTCATCGCGGTATCCGGATGCTCCGCACCCAAGACGGTTTCGATGATCTCAACAACCGTTTCATGAATGCGTGCAGCAGCAGCATATTCTCCTTGCCGCTCCAACACCAGCGCAATATTACTCCGATACTTTGCCGTTGTCGGATGGCGATCTCCCACGAGGGCGGTCGTGATCGCCACCGCCTGTTCATAGCAGTGCTGCGCCTCGCGATATCGTCCTTGGTGTTCGAGAACGACTCCACGATTATTCAAGGACATCGCGGTGTCGGGATGATCGGCTCCTAACACCCTATCCCGAATTGCTATGCTTCGTTCGATTAATGGTAGGGCTTCAGCATACGCGCCCTGGTGATCCAAAACGACCCCCAAATTCGACAGAATCCCCCCAGTATCCGGATGATCCGCACCCACTACCTGCTCCGTTATAACCAATGCGTGTTCATACCATGCTTGGGCTTCCTTATACCGCCCTTGATGGGCGAGAGTAACCCCTAAATTATGGAGGATTCCTGCGGTTACGACATGCCCCATACCAAGGTGTGCCCCACAAATGACGAGTGCTCGTTCATAGACGATCTGTGCGGCGGCATAGGCACCGTGCAATTGCTCAAACGCGCCAAGCTGATCGGCTAACGGAATCGCCATCAGATCGCCACGGTCTAATGCCCGTAGGGTCACATACCGCATATGGGCAATAAGGGGTGTCAACCGTTGCGGGTTCCCGCTCGCCGTTGCCGTCGCCGTTACCCATGCAAGACACGATTCAACCTCGGCCAACATGTCGAACGATCCCAACCGCGACTGGACAACTTGCGCCAGCAACCGATGCAGCACGACGAGTTCAGTGCCATCGAGCAATCCAAGCTGCTGCAAACGACGCAGGGCATCAACCGCATCATCACGATCCGTCGTTCGATTCGGAGGCCCATCGTCACCAGCCTCGGCAAGCACTAACGCCAGCACCAGATCACGCGGGATTGGCACACCTGGCGCACACCATGCCGTCCCATCGAGCATACCCAACGCCAACG
Organism: Herpetosiphon llansteffanensis; assembly: GCF_003205875.1. Lineage (GTDB taxonomy): Bacteria > Chloroflexota > Chloroflexia > Chloroflexales > Herpetosiphonaceae > Herpetosiphon > Herpetosiphon llansteffanensis. Next base: position 7,729 of record NZ_PUBZ01000125.1, on the reverse strand, counting down.
TATCACGCGCATCGGTCGGATCAAGCTGATTAAAACTCAGCATAAAGGTGGCTTCTACATCCAGTTCATGGCGCGTGGGTGAGGGTAACGCGCCACGGCCCTTGAGCGACTGATGGGCAATGGTTAAATCCGTGCGGTATTGCTCGACGGTATGATGGGAATAAGTCGCGAGATAACTGCCCGCCAAATGCAAAGCCAACGGCAAATGCCCCAGATCCTCGGCAATCGCATCAGCCTCGGCATCGCTCAACCGCGCACAGAGGCGCTGCAATAACAAGCGACTTTCTGCTGGCGAGAGCAGCCCAAGCCGAATCTGCGTCAGCATTGGCCACTGATCCGACCGCGCCGTGATGAGCACCCGACAGCCGCCGACCGTGGGCTTCCACTGCTCCAGAATCGCTGGATTTTCGCAGTTATCAAAAATCAACAAGCGCGGTATGGGCGATTTCCAGGCATTGAGCACCCGCTGCACCTGCTCATCGAGCGCCATTCCGGCTGGGTCGATCCCGACATCAATCGCACACGCTGCGATTTGACTGGCCACTTGATCGGGGTCGGCACAGTTCAACCAAAAGACCCCACCATGAAAATAGACCCCATAGCGATAGGCAAACTCGGTCACCAGGCTCGTTTTGCCAATCCCGCCAAGGCCCGTGGCCACTGCTGGCATGACGACCGCAGGCTGGGCTGTGCCAATCGCCTGCGCGAGCGCTTTTAATTCTTCTTCGCGACCAACAAAGTGCGAACTGGATTCAAAGGGTAGGCGTGAGGCTTTAGGGAGATCAGAACGAGGCGTGGGCACATCGTTCAGCGGAATCGAGGCCAGGGCCGCAAGGGCAGCGGGCAGCGGGTCTATCGGCTGCGGGAGTTGCACCGTGATGGTATGCCCTGCATGCACACTGCCAATCGTAATCGTGGCATTCGTAAAATCGTTGTTCTGGCCCAACAGCATCGAAATGGAATTACCACCCAGCAGTGTGGGCTGACCCGCAAAGACTGATTCGAGCGCAACCGTCACGCTCGCCCGATCATACTCTGGACATTTGATGAGAATCGCATCGACCAGAACGGCAATGAGGGCTGGCAATTCCATGGGGCACTCCTCACATAGCGCTTAAGTTGGGGTTCTGCTTTTAATAGATACATTTCTCGTGCATTTCTGGCATGCAGGGCTAAAAAATCACCTGCATGGGGGAGTATTCATCCATTGCGAACCCGTTATGGCCTTGGCGTGGGCTGGTTTGGGGACGACTGGATAGAGGGCATTTCGCGGCCTGCAAATCGCCGTGGCTTGACCGCATCAACAGTCGCCCCCTCAGCTATACTGGCGTTCGTATGTATTGCAATAAAGGAAGTCCTATGCAGCTTCACGACCAGCTTGATTCGCTCATCGCTATCCAAATCATCCACGCGCTGAGAACAGATCGCCCACGCAAAACAGCCTGACTGACATCCACGATGGGAACACCATGGGTCGGCGGTCGTAGTCCTGTCCCTGATGTAGACACGCCTATGGACGGATCAACCAGAACCGCATGGCCATTGCGCGATCATCGCTGGTATCCCGCTCGCGCGTCAACGGTTCTCTTTTTTATCACCAAACACCCGCTGTACTTCCTTAAGGATACGCGCTTTGGCCCAATCAGTCACGACATACCGCGATGAACGCGCGTTCCCCACGCGCATTTCTTTTTTTGCGATGATCCTTAAATCACATAATGTTTGGAATATCGTCGCATTCCCAAATGGTACGTGCGAAACATCTCGGTCATGATCCATTAAATCAAGCATGGTATAGAGGTCTCGGCTACTTAACCTATTAATAAACGCAATGCCCTGCTTTTTCTTCACGAGTCGTTGGATGCCATACGTGAGTAGCCGATACACGCTCTTCACAACGACAACGACCGTTAAACCACCCGCAAGCAACAGCCCCCACAGGATCGTCGCGTGCTTCCTATCCAGCACAGGATCGGCATAGAGGATAGTCCCACAGCTGATGATACTGAAAAGACTGATCTTCAGTGACCGTCCATGGGTGTGCATGAATGCTGCCACAAACGGTATCCGACTCTGAACGAGGCGGGTTTCGACCGCGCGGAGGAGCCGATACACGATCGTGAAACCGACAACGACCGTTACCCCAATCGCACTCGAGAGTCCCCAGAGCATACTCGCGTGATAGCTATCCAGCGCAGGGTGTCCATACAGGATACACCCAGCGATGATAATCGTGAAAAGACTGACGTTCAGTGACCATCTATGGGTGCGCATGAACGCCGCCACACACGGTATCCGATCACGCATCGCTGCTCCTCCCGTTCCGTCATTCATGCCATGCTCCTTCCATTATGCACGACCGTCATCCGCTCCATCGGCTTGGGCTGGGGGCGAGCTGGGTTGGTGCGCTCACATCCCCTGCATGGCCAATGCCCTGATTGATTCCTCGCCGAATCAATCATGCACGCGCATACCATGGATCGCCTGCGTACAACGCCGCCAATCGTCGATTGATCATCACATACCTGCGCCACCGCTGGCCACCATGCGCTCGTCAGGCGCTTTTTCTTTCGCTTGCAACCAATCATTCCATGGTCTTGTACGACTTAAGCGTGATTGTTGATGCAATCGACCTGCACCGTTTCGGGGCGAACTGGATTCCTGCGCTCATTATTCAGCCACTATTGCACGTTTCTCGGAGTCTCGCGAACCCACTTGGCGAACGTCGCCGGGCCATTCCTGCTGATTGCTTGCAAATAGTCCTCCGATCCCATGGGGGGACATGTCAGCACGGCTGCGCAGAAGGCGGGTGGCGGCTGATAGCCATGGACTGCAATGAAGTGCACGATGAGTGATGGTGCGACATAGAGCAGGCCGTGACCGGGGACAAAGAGATTTTCGCTGCCCATCGGAACGGTCATCCCATCCGCATGCACTGCGTCAGGCCGCTCTGTCGGCAGACAGTGATCACACGCGTGCCAGCCGAGAAACGTATAGGGTTCCCACGGGTTTTCACAGAGCGAGATGAGTTTGGTCTGGACGGCACTGGCAATGCTGCCTTTCGGATAGAGGTGGCCGCGCTCCAGCCAGCCGACCGCGAGGAGTTTCTCTCCATGGGGCTGGTCAAGGTCGAAATAGGTACACGGGGTGAGATCGTCATACCATGGCATCATTCATCTCCGTTTCTCCATTAATTCCTCGCCCAATCAATCACGCGCTCGCATACCACAGATCGCCTGCCCAGAACGCCGCCAATCGTCGATTGATCATCACTTGGCTGAATGTCCGCACACTCGTCGCGCGCTTTTTCTTGGACTTGCTGGTTCCTCCGGCGTTGTTTGTGCGCTTCTTCGCCGCCGCCTTGGCCCGCCGTGATCGTGCCAGTTTTTGCGAATAGGCGTAGGCTCCGCCAGAATCTTCTTCGGGTCTAGGCAGGGCAGCAGAAGGCGTGTGAATCGCGCGGTTCAGTCCTTCATGCGGTTACGGCTGGTGATTAATTCCTCGCAACGATCAGCCACCTCGGGGAAATGCTGAGCAATGCCTTCCAGCACCTGAACCATTTCAGCGCGATCGTGAAACGGATAGGCTTCCCCATGAAGGGCAATCTGAATACGACGCAGGTTCGTGCCCTCACGCAACCAGTCATCGGTTGTGTCGGACAGGGCTGCCCCATTGTCGGTCGTTTGCCAGGTAAGCAACCCAAATAAATCCGCCACGACTTCCCATGGCCAGGTGTCACCAATAGCGGCATCGAGTCGCTCGGCTAGCTGCTCCTCGCCTGCATCAGCGACCAGCCGATCAACCCACGCACTGCTTGTATTGAAACCGCCATGGATGCGTTCCGCCTGAATTACCAGCAGGGTTTGCGCAAGAATCTCCTGATTCATCCATCACCTCCATCATCCCTCGGTTGGGCCTGATGATACGCCATGGCGGCCTGTTTCGACAAGGGGTGGATTGGTTTCCATGCTTGTGAAGGATACTGGACACAAGAAAACCAGTACCGTCGTGAGCGCTGGTTTCGTTTGGCGCATCGCTTAAGCTTTCCGTGGTCGCGGTGAACGGACATTGCAGCGCACTCCGGCTGCCAGAAATTGTGCTTGTTGCTCATGCAGGGCGAGGTCATCGGGTGGAAATTGAAACTCGATAGCGTGCAGCTGTGGCATGCGATGCAGCCAATCAGGAAAGCTCCGCAGCGGATTCGCCGTGATATCGAGCGTATGCAGCTGCGAAAGCTCCCGCACGGCGGGCGGGAGTTGTGCAAGATCATTATAGGCGAGGGTGAGCGATTCGAGCTGTTCCAATTCGCTGATCCAACGTGGTAGCTCACGCAACCCATTATGACCCATATTCAGTGTTTGGAGACGGGTACATGATCGCAGCCCCTCCGGTACCGTCCCTGAACAGTTTAAGATGGCAAGATTCTTCACCTGACCGACTTGCTGAAGCACGGCGGTTAGGTCTGCGTCCCAACAGTTGGCGATGGTCCACCGTTGCAGCATGGGAACGACGAGCTGTGGGAGCAGCGGCGCGATCGCATCGCCTTGAAGATCGAGCGTTCCTAATCGGGGAAGCACACACGGCGATGGACAGGTGGCATCGACGATCCGCGTTTCCGACAAATCGAGTGTCCGCAGGTGTGGTGTATGGTCAAGGAGCGTCGGCCACGATGGTAGACGGCCAGCCGTGATGATCAGGTGTTCTAAGGGAATGGGCTGCGCGACCGGGGCCATCGCGGTGATGTGGGTGTTGATCAGTTCTAGCGTTTTTAATGGGCACTCCTCCAGGAGCCAAGCAGGAATAGCCAGGGAGGCATTGTTGTCAAACCGGAGCGTTTCAAGATGCTGGAGGTTGCGAACTATGGGAGGGATTGCGGTTAATGCCGTGTCGTACAGCTTCAGGCTTGCCAAGGATGCGGGAAATGCCCCCGCAAAGACGGCAGGATCATGGGTCATTCCGCTGAGGTTCAGGTCACGCAGCATCGTCCATGCCTCCCAATCGGGACGGTGCTGAAGTCGCGTCTGGGCAAGATGGAGCGTCGTGAGCGGCAGATCGCCAACCCACGCGGGAAGCTCAGTGATCGGATTGTCCGAGAGATCCAGCTGCTGTAATCGGGGTAATCCCTGAATCCAGTCGGGAACCTGGGTCAAGCCCAAGTGTCCGAGATCAAGGTATTCAAGCGTCGAACATGTCCGCACCCTGCTTAAATCGCATGCCGCCAATGACCGGAGCAATAGCATGCGGAGCGAACACGCGTCGAGCCACGGCGACAGGGCGGCAAGGGGAAGCCCGGAAAGACTGAGCACCTGGAGGGACGGCAGCGAACGCAAGACCTCAGGAACCATGGTGAGGCGCGTATGCGACAGATCAAGCACGCGCAGATGGGGAAGTTCGCTGAGCCACGACGGCAGCCATTCCAGTGGACATCCTGACAGATACAGTTCTTCCAGCTGCGTACACGCGCGAAGATGATCGGGAAGCTGAGTGATCGCGGTATGGGCAAGATTTAATCGGGTGAGGGATGGCAATGCAGCGCTTTCGCTCGGCCATGTGACCAACGGATTATGGGAAAGATCAAGATAAGTAATCGGACGCTGCGGGTACAGCGGCGATGGCACAGCCGCAAGATCTAAATGCTGATAATCAAGCATGGTCTGGGATGGAGTACGCCGTGGATATAGGCGGCCACCGAACGGATCGAACGAAGACTGCATCATCGTGGGCCTTCTTCCTTCGCCCATCTTGCCGTTACGTCCCTCATGGCAAGAGTGGAGCATGAATGACTCGCAGCATCAATCGGTAGCGTGGCGTGAAACGCCAGCATCTCGCGGTGGGCTTCCTCAATCAGCATCGCAATCACCTGTTCTTGACTGATGCTGTCGTCCTTCGAAACGTCGCGCTCGTGGCGGGTCACAGCGGCCAACTTGGCTTGAAGGTCGGGATCTCGCAGGCGCACCGTTGCCAATGGGTTCAAACTGGGCTTGCGGCCTGCTCCACTGCGTTTCCCGCCGTTGTTTTGTCTGCCATCGGCCATGCTGTTGTCCTCGTCGTGTGCTGCTGCCGCGCTGATGATACGCCATAGCGCATGGTTTCGACAAGCGATGAATTATTTCCACTATCGTGAGGGATACGGGATAAAAGAAAACCAGCGTTGTGGTGAACGCTGGTTCATCGTGGGTATCCTATCCATCACCATAGATCTGCGTTCGAACGACCTGCCCGTGGAACGCGACCCATGCCAGACAGGCGCATGCATCCATGCACCCCGTGTCCTGGCAAGCCTAGGCAATAATGGTGTAATCCCCGAAACAATTCGTGGTGCTCGTGGTGCCCCAACTGGCCCCGTCGCGCACGTCGATGACCAAATCATATTCGACCGCATACGCATGCCGTGGTGACCCGCTCAAAAACCGTGCGCTGTTGACCGTCACAATCGTAAATGCTGCGTTGGGCCGCATATTGAGCGCGCCATCCGCGCTCGTGACTACATCGATCCCGTCAATCAAGACACGACCAAGGTGGGTGCGGCGGCTTGATGCCTCAGCACGAATCAGCACGTGGAGCGTCGTGGTGGTCGGAGCCGTGGTTAGCTCATCCGTGATTGCCCCATAGCGTCGGAGGATGGCGCGCGCCTGCGCCTCGCCTTCGGCTGGAATTTCCCAGTAGGTGGTCGTTGGATTCCAACGCCGACCTGACAACGTCTTAATCTCGTTGACGAGACTGGTATTAAAGCCAGCCTTAATCGCAATGGTCAAGCCGTCCGCGCTTTTAATCAATGCTGCTGGCTGCATGGTCGCCCCACCTTATGATTTAAATGTTATGTCAACATTATAGAATACGGGCACAGTCCTGTCAAGCGAGAATTTCCCGAATCAATTCCCGTATCCTGAGCGATAGGGGACAAAAGAAAAACCAATACCGTTATCGGTACTGGTTAAGGTGTCGGCAATCCCCGCCAGAGGATTGGCCTATTCTACCGCCACGCTAAGCCACGACATGGTGGCTCTGGAACATTCTCGGTGCAACGGCGCTTGAGGGCACGTTATGGCGGTGATGTCGCTGGAGGCTGAGCGATGAGGCGGATGCGCAGCAGTGCGAGGCTGGCACGGCCATAGGCCTGCCGTTTCAGCAGCTTCAACCGATGAATTTGCCCTTCGACTGGCCCATTGCTCCATGGCCCCGCAATCCCGGCGCGAACCGCTGCTTCATCTTGGCGCAACCGCTGCGCAAAGCGCTGGATATGCCCCGTTGTGGTGACCGCCGCCGTGATCCACGCCGTGAGCGCAGCGGCTTCATGGCCGCGAATCATGGACAGAAACTGCTCGCTGAGCCTGATCAGCGTGGAACAGTCGGGGTCTGCCGCCGCAACCGCATCCAAAAATGCCTGTTGGCTGGCCGTGCGGCGTGCGGGCGCGAGCAGCACCCATTGGGCGGTTTGTCCGGCTGAGGGAATCCGTCCATTACTCAAGGCGTGGGTTGGATGAATGATCGTCCGTGGTTTGGTTTTTTGACAGCCCATCAACGCCAGATACCGCCGCACCGCGACCTCGGCTCCGGTGAAGCCTTGGGCACGAATCATGCGCCACAAGGGTTAAACCCAAGATTGACTCTGCTGGCGAACCCTCAACCTGATGCCACGAGCCGCGACAGGGCGCTCCGACGCGGCGGTGTTTGGCGCGGCTGATCGAGCCACGCGCCGATGCGAATGACATTTAATGCCACCGCACTC
>NZ_PUBZ01000124.1 GCF_003205875.1 Herpetosiphon llansteffanensis | reverse complement strand
GGGCATGCTCCATGCCACCATCAATTGTTAAAAACCTACCCTTGAAAGGAGGGGGCTGGGGGGTGAGGGCATGCTCCACAACCTCCCAATCGCTCAAAACCTATCCATTTGTGGCAGCAGGTTTAAGTGGCTGGCCACGATGCAGATAACTTTCAAGGCTATACAACGCTAAGGCAATCCAGATAATTGCAAATCCAATTAACTTTGCTCCAGAAATTGGCTCGTGATAGAGCAAAACTCCCAGGCTAAATTGCATCGTCGGGTTGATATATTGCAATAATCCAAGGGTTGTCATTGGAATTTGGCGTGCACCCGAGGCAAAAAGCAGCAACGGAATTGCCGTAACAACGCCTGCTCCAGCCAATAACAGCGTTACCGTCCACGATTGATGGCCAAATGCTGCCTTGCCTTGGGTTTCCAGCCACAGCAAATAGCCCGCTGCTGGCCCAAAAAAGACCACGGTTTCCAAGGCGAGGCCGTGTAGCGAATCCAAGGCAGCGGTTTTGCGAATCAGGCCATAAAAGCCAAAGCTAAACGCCAAGGCCAAGGCAATCCATGGCAACACGCCCAAGGCCACGCTGAGATAAACGACTCCGATCGTCGCCAAACCAATCGCAATCCCTTGCCAGCGTCGCACCCGTTCACCTAAAAACAGCATGCCCAACGCCACATTGACCAACGGATTAATAAAATAGCCAAGGCTACTTTCGACTACATGGTTGGCATTGACCGCCCAAATGTAAACATACCAGTTGATGCCCAGCAACAACGCGCTGGTCGCATAGATCAACACCGTGCGGCGATTGCGCAAGACCTGCAAAAACTGGCCCAGTTGGCCGCGAACCAGCACCAAAAAGCCGACAAAAACCAACGACCACGCCATGCGATGGGCCAAAATTTCCAAGGCTGGAACACTGCTCAGCATCTTCCAGTAGAGCGGGAAAAATCCCCAACATGCATAAGCCCCGGCTGCGTAGAGAATTCCCCGTTTCATGCCAACACTCCCATTGATGCACGCTTTGGTTGGTGCTTGGAATTATCAATTTCAGATTATCTGCATTATCGCTGATTTTGGCCAAAATTATGCTATGCTTAAGCTCAAGCCTCGCATTCAATAGACCTCAGATCTGAATGATTTCGCCATTGGCTGACCTTTACTCGCTGCATCGTCGTAAGCGTTGTACCCTTAATTCGCCATCAGGGAGCGTTGACATGAGCAATTCAGCAGCAGATAGCGCCGCACTCAAGGCCGAAATTGCCGAATTACAAGCCCAATTGGCCCAAGCCCAACAGCAAGCTGCGTTATTTGAAAATCTGGTCAAACATTTGCCAGTTGGGATCGATTTGTTGCAACGGGAAGATGTGAGCGACCCTACCTCGTTTCGCTTGATCTTTTCGAATGGTTTGATGCCAAATGCCACGATTGATATGCGCTTGCACGTTGGCAAATTGCTCAAAGATATTTTTCCCGATATTCCGCTGGCAATCTTAAATCGTTATCACCAGGCCTTGGATTCTGGCGAAACCATGCATCTTAATGAGTTGGTAATGAAGGTGCCAGAGGTTGGCGAACGCATCGCCCGCTTAACCGCGATTCCGCTGAGCAGCGATATGTTGTGCATCAAAGTTGCCGATATTACCGAGCAAAAACAGGTGCTCGAAGCGCAACGCCATATGCTTGAGCAACAGGCAATTATCAACAGCCAACAGGAAGCCTTGGCCGATATTTCCACGCCCTTAATTCCAATTACCGATAGTGTGGTGATTATGCCGCTGATCGGGGCGGTTGATACGCGGCGGGCGCAGCAGATGATGGAAACTTTGCTGCATGGCATTAGCACTATGAACACGCGCTTTGCAATTTTGGATATTACTGGCGTGCCGATTGTCGATACGCAAGTTGCTCATGTGCTGATTCAAGCGGCGCAATCGGTGCGCTTGCTGGGCGGGCAGGTGATTTTAACCGGCATTCGACCAGAAGTTGCCCAAACCTTGGTGGGCTTGGGCGTGAATCTCAACGATTTGATTGTGCGCGGCAATTTACAAAGCGGCGTGGCCTACGCCACCTTGGAGCGCTCGCGCTAATTTTAGATAAAATTGGTTTTGCGTTGTTGAATCAAGAGCGTTGTGCCTAATAAACCAATAATCACCACCAATTGAATTGCCAAAATGCTCAATTCGGTGCTATTCCAAGCCAATTCGTTGCTATCACGATGCTGGGCAATTGCCGGAATTTTCAGCATGCCCCATAAAAATGCTTGAAAGCCCAAATTGGCAATTGCCATCGCGCCAATTGCGCCATGCTGCGATTCGGTCACAATTCCCATCATCATAATCAGGCAGTAGCTCAATAAAATTTCCACTAAACCCAAGGTTGCTAAGGCCGTTAATCCATTCGGCAAACTGTCGCTGCTCAGAATAATCAGCCAACTGCTTACCAATGCCATCAGCCAAGGCACGCAAAACATCGAAAGATTGGCAGCGAGCTTGGCGATCGCATACTGACGGGCCGAAACTGGCAAACTCATAATAAAAGTCACAGTTTTTTGGCTGTATTCGCTAATCACATTGCTGGTTGTCAGATGAATACACATGATAAATAAAATTGTCAGAATCAGAATTAAGCCCATACCAAAAACAATATTATTAGGATCAGCCAGCAGCATCACATTCGCAATCAGCATTACGCCAATATAAATAGCCATAATATTACGATTAATCTGCCAATCTTTACGAATAAGTTGTTTAATCATCGGGTTCATAAAGTTTTCCCTTCACGCCGAGCTTGAATTGAAGCTACAAAAATCTCTTCTAAGGTTAAGTATTCGATTGCTTGAATTTCTAAACCTGCCTGTTCATAGGTTTGGTGTAATGCTGGGCTATAACGATTCGTAATAAAGCTTTGTAATTGACCATTGCCTTGTTGTTGAACGATATGTGGCAATTCGCTAACTGATTGACCTGGTGTAATGCGCACCCGCAGCCGTCGCCATAGATCAAGCAAATCTTCTTTGGATGTGGATTCGATAATTGAGCCTTGGTCAATAAACGCCACATGATCGGAAATTTGCTCAACATCCAAGGTATTGTGCGATGAGAATAAGATCGTGCGTTGTTCATCGGCCAGCACTTCCATTAACGCTGCTAATACTTCTTGGCGCGCCACCGGATCAAGCCCGGTCGTCGGTTCATCGAGCACCAACAGCTTTGGGCGATGGGCTAACGCTAACAATAATGTGGCTTTTACCCGCTGGCCATGCGATAAACCCTTGATTTTCTGTTCGGCCCGCAGGTCGAAGCGCTTAAGCAATTGCTCTGCATAGGCTTGATCCCAATTGGGATAAATCGCTTGAATAAACTGCATATGCCACGCCAAATTGGCCTTGGGATAGAGCCGCATATCCTCGGAAACATAGCCAATTTCGCGCTTTGCGAGCACCTGTTGATCAGGCATCGACTGGCCCAATACCTGCACCGAGCCACGATCTTGATGCACTAAGCCCAATAAAATGCGAATCGTCGTCGATTTGCCTGCGCCATTAACCCCGATAAATCCAGTAATGCTGCCAGTTGGTAAGTTCAACGAAATATCGTTCAGACGAAAATATTTATAATCTTTGCCAACGTTGTGTAATTCAACGGCATGACTATTCATAAAAGCTCCTGTTTGTGCGAGGCCGCAGCATGCAAGCGTTGAATTAATTGTTCATTCGATAAACCCAATAATGCTGCTAAACGTGCTACCTGCTCAAGATACGAATTCAATTCATCCTCCCATACTTGGCGACTAAGTTGGGTATTTGTGGCAACGAACGAGCCTTTGCCATGCTGGATTACGATAATTCCCTCGTGCTCTAGCTCAAAATACGCGCGTTTGACCGTAATTACGCTAATTCGCAAATCAATTGCGAGCTGCCGAATTGAGGGAATTTCGCTGCCTGCTGGCCAATCGCCAAGCGCAATCCGTTGTTTGATTTGCTCAATAATTTGCAAATACATCGGACGACCATCAGTCCGTGAAATAATTAAATCACTGTGTATGCTCATATACACAGTATATACAGTATGTACAGCTTGTCAAGCGCTAAAACAACAGCGACCAGCATTGCGCTGGTCGCTGTTGTTCGCTTTTGGAGTGGTTTAGTAGCCGTAGCGGCTCTTGAGATGCCGCCAGAAATCGCGCAACATCCATTTATCAAACTCGGTAATTTGGCTTGCGCTGCCAGCTTTCATCAAAAAGCCATTGATTCCGGTTGGGTTCCAATCGTAAAAATCGTCAAGTCCAAAGGTATGGCCAACTTCGTGGAGAAAGATGTGAATATTCTCGCTGTTGAGGGCATTGACAAAATATTCGCTGCCGACGCGCTGGCCCCAATCGCCGCCAGCCCCGCCAGCCATGCCCTTGGTCAGCCACAGCGACATATCGTAGTGATGGTCGATGCCACCTGGACAATCGGAATAATCGCCATCTTGGTTGAAGAAACGGCCACATGGCGGTGCGCATTGCGGCGCATTCTCTGCAATATTGTTGACATAAATATCAACTGAATTATCGCTCCATTGCAAGGTGCTACGATCGCGTACGGCCCAACCAACGACTTTTACATTGACATTGGTATACGGCCAGCCGTTGCTGCCTTGGCCGTTATCAAGCATCGCATCCATCCATTTTTTGAATTGACGAGCCAGCGCTGCATGAATTTGGTCGCGCAAGGCGGCTGAAACTGGCGCATCCGAATCCCAGCGCACACAATAATTAATTGAGCCATTGCCCGCAATCACTTGATCCCAGCCATAATTGCGAAAGCCATACAAATTGCCATAGGTCGATTCGACGTGCTGCCAAACTTCGTTCAACGGCGTGACCAAGTTGCTTGGTGGATTCCAGCCAGTTGGCGCAGGTGTGCGCGTTGCCGTCGGCACAACGCTGGTTGCAGTTGGCGCAGGAGTACGGGTCGCAGTTGGCACAACGTTGGTTGCGGTTGGAAGCGTGCCGCCATTGCAAGCGAGGCCGTTGAGTTGAAAATTGCTTGGTGTTGGATTGCTCGTGGCCCAGCTCGCAATAAAACCAAGCTGAACGCTGGCATTGCTGGCGATTGTACCATTCCACGCCTGATTGCTGACACTGACGGCGTTGCCAGTTTGGCTATAACTGCCGCCCCACAATTGCGAAATAACTTGATTATTGAAATTCCAGGTTAATGTCCAATTGTTGATTGAACTGGTGCCATTGTTGCGAATGACAATATCGCCTTGAAAGCCGCCCTGCCACTGGCCAACGATCGTATAGCTAATTGCACAGGCGTTAATTGCCTGCGCTTGGACTGGTTTTTGGCTCTGTATCCAACCAAGCCCAAGCAACACCAGAATCATAAACAAGCGCCATGCCCGATTTGAACTAAACAGCATCGGTTACTCCTAACCACAGCAATTGAATAACAATGAGCGTTGTGAGATTTTGGAATCGATCCCAAAGCAGAACGAAGCTGAACAACGAACAATTCCAAACGCGCTCTTAGAGGTATCCTAGCATGGCATGTTTATTAAAATATACTTAATTTCTTTAGAATTATTAATGGAATTTTACGATTAATGTGTGGCTGAGCATTGAGGTGGGATTGCTATCAGGGCCTAGCCATTTGCCAAACGCATGCATTACTGGTCGCTTAATCCAACGTGCTTTGGATTAGTAAGCAGCGTTCTGAGCATGCTGTCAATTCCTTCAAGCGAAAAGACGATGCCAAAACAGCCATTAATGCCTAGCTGATACGCTCGATCTGCACTCGCTTGATAGGGATGGCCGACTGGATCAATCGCTCCTACGAGAATTGGGATCGTGCTTAACTGAGGATTGTTACGACTCTCAACTGCCCATTGAAATCCATCATTGAGCGTGATAAGTGTACGTTTTACAATAAGGATCTGAGGTGGAGTTTGAGCGCAATATGCTTGAATTACATCTATTTTCGCAAACCAGCGCAGCGTCCAATTGAAAGTTGTAAGGCCAACGTGAATGACCTGTGGGTATGGTTCAGTCCAAAGCAATGCGATTGTGCTTGTTGACATTACCAAATCTTTTCTCAAGTAAGCGCTGGCAAACCGTAATATGCTTGCCAGCGCAAGAAGCGTTAATTAAGCTTGTTCGCGGGCAGTTTTGAGGGCTTTCGTCCACCAAGCTAATTCTTCGAACAAGGTTTTGAGGGTTGGCAAGAGATGTGGAAGATCGTTGAGCGCCACGCCTTGTTGCCAAACGCCAAAGAAGTCGGCTCCGCCAATATGCACTGCGGTGCGGGTTGGAGCCATTTGCAACTCAACCGCGATCCCGCGCAGGTGTTCGACGGCGCGAGCGCCGCCAACTCCGCCGTAACCAACGGCAGCAGCAGGCTTTTTATTCCATTCTGGCGAGGCATAATCAAGCGCGTTTTTCAAGGCAGCAGTGATGCTGTGGTTATATTCGGCGGTAACGAAAATAAAGCCATCGAAGCTCGCGACGGTTTTTTGCCAGGCTTGGGCGGCTTCGCTGGTTGAAGGTGCCCAAGCATTCGAGGCAACTTCATCGAAAAATGGCAAATTCACTTCGCGCAAATCAACCAGTTCAAAAGCTAAATCGGTTTGTTCTTTGGAATGCTCCAACACCCATTGAGCAACTTTTTCGCCCAAGCGAGCTTGGCGGGTACTGCTAATGATGATCGCGATCCGTGGTGTGGTCATTGAACACTCCTTCTAAGATTTACATAATGATTTTTGGTTTAGCTGTGGCTTGCCGATGAACCAGCGCCGTGCTACCATCCTAATTGGTTGCCGCGCAACGCTTCGTAATACCAAGCCTGCACTATCTAAACAACATGTGTATGATAAATGGCTAAAAATCCTGCGTCAACCAACAAAAAGCTACAAGTGTTGTTTAGTTGAAAAATTGGAAGCACTTTGATACCTGCGAATGTTTCAATTGACCCACGGATTACGCGCACTCGTCAACGCTTGATCGATGCGTTTAATCAGCTTATGCAGCAAAAATCGTTCGATGAGATTACGGTGCGTGATCTTGCGCGTGAGGCTGGGGTTAATCGGGCGACGTTTTATGCCCATTTTCCCGATAAACATGCAATTTTAGATGCAATTATGGCGATTTTGTTTGCCGATACGTTGCAACGCTGGGTTGTCGGGCCGCTTGATGACCCAGAAGTTTATTTGGAGCGACTGTTTTTGGCGATTACTGATCAGCTGACAATGTTTAATGGCTCTGAGTGCCAAGATACCTTTTCAACCTTTGAGGCAGTGATTGAAGTGCAGATAAAGGCCCAAGTGTGCAAGCATATTCAGGCGTGGTTTAGCAAGCATATTCCCGCCCAAGTGCTGCGCTATCAGCCACTCGAACTGAGCGCAGCCTTGGTGAGTTGGGCGTTGTATGGGGCAGCCCAAGAATGGAAAACCCGAGCGCGAACCCAAGCCCCAGCGACCTTTGGCCATCAAGTGATTCCCTTGATTAGCGCTATGGTGCGTAAATTTATGCATGAACGCTAGGCTTTGGGCCGATGTTTATTGATAAAGTGGCTTAGCTGCTGAGCCGGAATCGCAAACCCCCGACATTCTTCTAGGTCAGCGCAAATATAGCTGTAGGTGGCTTGATATTCGCCATCTTGGCGACCGCGAAGGCTGCGCACCGAAATCATATCGCCAACTTCAACAAACTGGGCACATAAATCGCATTGGCGTTGGCGAAATGGCTTGCCTGCGTGCGCCGACATGTTGAACACAATCCCTCGTGCTTGGCTGCCATCGTGCCACACAAAATAAATGCGGTTGGTACGCTCGGCCAGCCAGTGGTAAAACCCATGCTGCGAGAGCGTAATATCGAGTGGCAGCTCGTAGTTTTCTGCTTTGCGAAACAGTTTGCGCAAGAGTGAGCGCTCGAAAACGAGCGCTGGTTGATCTGCTTGATCCATGGTTGTTTGCTCCAAACAAGGTTTGCCATGATCAATTGTATGCAACATTCGGGCTGATTGTTTAGGTCTAAAGCAGTGTTTTGGCTTCAATCATTGGAATGACCAATCTCAATCTGCTCAATAAATGGATCTCATCTACGCCTAGCTTGAACATTTTATAGCCATTTAGCCTTGCTAAACTGCTTGCATTGCGATGAATTGATTTCTGATTGAAGGAGCCGTTATGCTAGCCAGATTTATGCACATAGGCCGATTAGGCTTGATTTTGATGTTGACTAGAGGCTGCGTTAATTCTGTGCCAACTCCGCAACCATTACTCCAACCAACCCTCGTTCCTGTGCCAACCCAAACAGCCACGCTGGATGCGTGTAGACCAGTGCAATGGCCAGATCAAGAATTGTTGCCTGATGAAGAAGCATTGGTTCAATCAGCTTTTAAACAAACTGAATTAAGCGGCCAAGCCCGCACAATGGTGGTGTTGACAGGTTCAAATTGTGAGCCTCAGGTTGGAGCTATTAATTATCATTTTTCGCTGGATGTATCTGAGCAAGCTGAGCGAGCTACATTAGAGCAAATGGCCCATACAATTCAGTCGCTGGTGTTTGACTTGCAACAATATCCAGCATTCGATGTTAAGATTAATACCCTCGTTATTACTTGGAAATTTGCTGCTTATGGCTGTTCATGGGGCTATGATTATGTGAGCCATGATGGTGAGCGTGTGTGGCATCCAATGCAGGCAGAACGCTTTGTTATACTCTTAGGCTTGCCGCTTTCGGATCTTTGTACCAACACCGAAGCGATAGAATCGTCTATTCCAAAACCAGATGTGCTTAATGCCCCAATTTACCAGTGTTTTGAGGATTCAGTTTTTATTAATCAGCGTTTGCAAGCTCGTCAAGACGCTATCATCAACACAGCTTTTGCGGAATGGGAGCTTCCAATATCGGTTAAAACTACGGCAATTGTTGATGGAACCGCATGTTTCTATAAACTTGATTCGCTTAAATATACTTTAGAGGTAACTGTATCCGATGATATGGATACTGCTTTCTTGCTTGAACAAAGTAGCTTACTAAGTAGTGTATTAGAACAACTAAGTAATAACGCTCAAATTGCAACTCCAAGTGTTGGTGCAACGATTAGCTGGCGTTTTTTAAACCAGATTTGTGATTGGCATTTCCATCATTATTGGCAAGATGATGTCTTAATTGTCCAGATAGACTCGGTTGCACCATCTCCATGTCCGCAGCCATAATCTTAAATGCAACAAGCCCTGCTTTCACACAGGGCTTGGCATTTCAACCGAGCCTAAACAAAAATATTCGAGCGATCTTTGAGTTTATCAAGCAAGGTATTTTGAATTGTGGTGCGTACTTGCTCGGTCAACTGCGAAATTAATAAGGGATCTTCTGCGCCCTTCGCGCCATATTGCTCGGTGTCGATTGGCTCACCAAAGACGATTGTCCACTTGGTTGGTAGCGGAATTAGGCCCAATGGCCCGAACCATGGGAAGGTCGGCGTAATTGGGAAGTAGGGAAAGCCTAAGAGTTTGGCAAAGCCCTTGGCATTATGCAAGTGCGGGTGAATTTCCTCGCCGCCGATGATCGAAACTGGGATAATTGGCGCACCTGTTTTGACCGCTACTTTGACAAAGCCGCCGCGCCCAAAGCGCGCCAAGCGATAGCGATCTTTATACAATTTACCAACGCCCTTCAAGCCCTCTGGAAAAACCCCAACCAACTCATCGCGCTCTAGGAGAGCTTCTGCATTGGCTGGCAAGGCTTGTACTTGGCCTAAACGGCTGAGCAATGGCGAGATAAACGGCAGCGATGAGAACCAGCTGAGGTGCAAATTGCGCAACACACGGCCAGCTTCATGCTCGAAATTCAAGGCCGCGCCGACCATCGCCCCATCCCATGGCAACACGCCAGAATGGTTGCAGACCAACAAGGCACGGCCAGAATCGGGCACGTTTTCGAGGCCAATTGCTTCGACGCGCCAATATTTTCGGTACATAAACAACAAGAGCGGTTTGGCCAAATCGAGCAATTCGTAATCGAGCCCAAATTCATCGACTGCGTAATCGCCACGCCAGCGTCGCTTGACCATATCGGCGTTGGCATCAAGCTGATAGCGCAGCACCAAGCCAATGCCCTTCCAGAAATCGGCATCAAGATAATCGCTGTTGATATTGGCTTTGAGCGTGTTGACCGCCATTTCGATGACTTTTTTGGGCCAGCGAGTCAGCGATTCGCGAATTAAGTGAATCACTTCGGCGATTGCGCCTTCGCGTTCATCTTCCGATGGCGGCATGGCGCGAATTTCCGATTCCAAGGCCGAGAGCAACGAATCGATACGGGTTTGGCTGCTACGCCGCAAATCGCCCTCAAGATTAATCACTTCAATTGGGGCTTCTGCTGCAACTTCATGTTCATCGGCGGGTTCAGCTTCGTTGATTGCTTCAGCTGCTTTGGCATCAACAATTGGAATTTGCTGTTCAGTTTCGTCAGTAGCGCTAGCAGCGCGACGGCCACGTTTCTTTGGTTGATCGCTCATGCTTCATCCTCCTGACGGCGACGATTCAAAAAGGCTTGGATTCCATCGTAGGCTTTGCGTTTGGGCAGCAAATCGCTATAGCTTTGCAAGCGCAGCGAGCTACGGAACGCTTCGAGCGCTTCCTCGGCAGTATGGCGTGGCTCATAATTTAATTCGCCGCGCATAGCAGTGGTATCCGCAACCCATGGAAAACGCAAATAATCTAATTCAAAAGGCATAATTTGCTTGGCCAGCCGATTGTTGCGCACGAGGCTAAAGCGCTCGGCTGCATAGGCGAAGGGGTGGAAAATTGGCAGTGGCTGGCGGCCAACCCGCCGAATCATTTGGCTCAGTGGCATCACGCCATCGGCAGCTACGTTGAAAACCCCATTGGCCTCAGCAACCAGAGCGTGTAATAACGAGCCAATCACATCAGCTTCGTGGACAATTTGCATTAATGGATCGAAGCCCAGCAAGGTTGGCGGCGTTGGCTGACCAAGGTAGCGCATGGTTGATGATGCGCCGCTGGCTCCGACGATGCCCGGGAAGCGCAGCACCGCAATATTCATGGCGTGATTGCGGCGAAAATCGGCAATAAAGCGCTCGATTTCGTAGCGATGGCGCAGCAACGGCTTACCATCAATGCCGCGTAATGGCGCATTTTCGTGCAAATACAATGGGTTATCGACGTGTGCGCCGTAAACCATGGTTGTGCTTTTGATAACTACCTGTTTGACTTCAGCAGCGTTTGCCGCCGCCAACACTTCCATCGCGCCCATCACATTGGTTTGAAAGGCATCTTCTGGCGAAAGCAGGCCTTGACCACCGGATAACCCAGAGGTAAAGACCATGTGTAAAATGCCTTCGACCTTCTCCGTGCGGAGCAATTCGACCAGCAATGGATTACGTAGATCGGCCTGGATATATTCAACGCCATCGATTGGGCGTTCTGGGGGTGAAATATCCAGCCCAATTACGCGCACAATTGGAAATTTAGCCAGTTGGCGGGCTAATCGCCGTCCCCAGCGACCAGCAGCCCCTGTGATCAGCACTGTGCGTCGTTCCACAAAAGCTCCTTATCCAAAAAAAGCCAAATGCGAGCACAACCGTGGTGAGCACATAGAGCGTGGCAGCGAACGTGGGTGAGGCTCTATGCAAAAAAACGTGGCTCCTCGGCAAGAAAAACTGCGTGACCCTAGCGTGGTTGGATGCTCAACGTGCCAGGAATGAGATGATCGTTGAACCATTGTAGCAGCTGCTCTTGGCTGCGTTCTGAACGCGCGGCAGCAGCCAGTTCATGGCTCAAGCCTTCAATATCGTCAATGGTTTGATCGTTGATTTGGGCTAAACGCAAGCTGACCAAAAGCGCGGTTGCGCTATTGCCCGAGCGAAATGGGCGATTTTTAATTAATGTGTAACTCAAGGCTGCAATTTTGGCTGGTAAATCGGGGTACAATTCCTCGCCAAAACAGGTTTGGGTTTGGCTTACCACGAGGCCAATCAGCCGATCAAGGCTGTTTAAGCCCAGCCGACCACCAAAGCGTTCGACCAAATAGCCGTGAATATCCAAAATATCTTCGCGTTTTAAATACTGCATATGCCACTTCATTGGTAAGTAAGCAAGCCACAAGCTGTGCTTTGCTTAGGTTAGAGGCCAATTAACGATTGAAATTCGCGATCGTAGGCATCGACAACGCCCTTGGCCCAAGCCCGCAATTCTGGGCTGAGTGGGCGGCGCAACACCAATTCGCCCTCAGTAAAGACTAATTCAACGGTATCGTGATGCTCAAGGCCAATGGCATCGAGCCAGCCTTGAACGACGGTCGGCAGATTTTCCCGCTCGATAACTAATGAACGTGGCATAGGTTAAGTCCTTTTTATCTGGTTGTTGGGGGCTGGGGATCGGGACGGATGAGCTTTATGATCACAGCGTTTTAGCTATGATCATGGCGTATGAATGCTCAAACTTGGTCGTTTCATCGAAACGTACCAATCCCCAACCGCCAACCCCCAATCCCCAGTTCTTACTCCTCGCCCTGCTTGCGCAAGTGCGGGAAGAAAATTACTTCGCGAATGGTTGTTTGATTGGTAAACAACAGACAAAGCCGATCGATCCCAATGCCCAAGCCACCGGTTGGCGGCATGCCAACCCGCAGCGCCTCAAGGAAATCTTCGTCCATTTGCATGGCTTCGTCGTCGCCAGCAGCATAATCGCGGCCTTGCTCCAAGAAGCGTTGCTCTTGATCGAAGGGATCATTTAATTCGCTAAAGGCATTGGCAATTTCAGCGCCAAGCATAAACAGCTCAAAGCGCTCGACAAACTGTGGGTCATCGACTTTGCGCTTGGCCAAGGGCGAAAGCGGCTGTGGGTATTCGGTGATGAAGGTTGGCTGAATCAGCTCAGGCTCAACAAACTCACTGAATAACTCATCGACTTGCTTGGCCCAGGTTGGCTTGCGCTCAATTTTCAGGCCAGCTTCGCGAATCGCTTCCCATAGTGTATCAAATTCGCGGCACTCGCGAATATCAACCCCAGTTTTATCGAAAATTGCATCGCGCATGGTGATGCGCTGCCACGAGCCACCAAGCTCGATTTGCTGGCCTTGATATTCGATGCTGGTGCTGTTGAAAATTTGTTCAGCAGCAAAGCGAATCATGCCCTCGGTCAATTGCATAATCGATTCGTAATCGCCGTAGGCTTGATAGACCTCAAGCATGGTGAATTCTGGGTTGTGGGTGCGATCAACGCCCTCGTTGCGGAAGTTTTTGCCAATTTCATACACGCCATCAAAGCCGCCGACAATTAAGCGCTTCAAATACAATTCAGTGGCGATCCGCAGATACAAATCTTGGTGCAACTGATTGTGATGGGTAGTGAATGGGCGGGCCGCAGCGCCACCATAAATCGCCTGCAAAACTGGCGTTTCAACTTCTAAAAAGCCGCGTTGATCGAGATACTGGCGCATGGCCGTGATCAAGCGTGCCCGAATGCGGAAGGTTTCGCGCACCTCGGGGTTGGCTGCTAAGTCAACATAACGCTGGCGCTGACGGGCTTCTTGGTCGCTAAATTGGCCTTCGCGCTTATCTGGTGGCGGCGTGATTGCTTTGCTCAGCATCGTCCAGCTGGTGACGTGCACGCTTGGCTCGCCCATTTTGGTGGTGAAGAGCGTGCCAGTCACGGCAATAATATCGCCAAGGTCAGTTAGATCAACAAAGTGCTTGAATGGCTCATCGCCAACATCGGCTTTGCTCAGAAAAACTTGGAACGCGCCATGGTCATCGTTTAAGTGGGCAAAGGCCGATTTGCCCATAACCCGTCGTTGGCGCAGCCGCCCCATGATGGTGACGATTGTGCCAGCCTCGGCGAGTGCGTCGAACTGCTCGCGCAAGGCAGTTAAGGTATGAGTGCGTTGGGGCACGCGAGCTGGATATGGATCAATGCCAGCTGCTTGGAGCGCTTGCAATTTACCATAACGTGTCTGTTGTAAATCGTTTAATTCCATGCCTAATCTCAATAGTAGCGTAAAGCGCGTCAGCGCAGCCCGTTGAAATGCTCACAAAAATGGCTGTGCTGCAAGGCCTACTTGCTTAAATCCTGTCGGCTATTATAGCCGAGAACACGGCGATTAATCCGAAAGGCGCACTTTCCAGTGCGCCTGCGGCTTTTCACACACTGAATTGAGTGGGGGGATGTGCTAGCGAATTTTGACAACCGTCATTTTCATAATACCGCTGGGGGTGCTAGCAGTGGCCTTTTGGCGGGCGCGTTTACCCATCAAAGAACTGCCAATGGGCGATTCATTGGAGATTTTACCATCGCGCGGACTGGCTTCGGCGGCACCGACAATCATCCATTCTTCTTCTTCGCCGTCTTCATAGCGAATCGTGACCGATGATCCGAGCCGTACTTCGCGATTATCACCATCTTCTTCAATCATCTGGGCGTTGTTTAAGATGTTGCGAATTTCGCGGATGCGCCCTTCGAGGAAAGCCTGTTTATTTTTGGCATCTTCGTACTCGCCGCTTTCGGAAATATCGCCAAGTTCTTTGGCTTGACGAATCCGCTCGGCAACTTCCATACGGCCAGTCGTTTCGAGTTCCTCAATTTCCGCTTCCAGTTTTGCGCGACCCTCTTTAGTCAGATAAAACGGCTTATCGGTCATAGTACTTGCCTCGATTATGGAATGAAAAAAAACCGAGAGGACTCTCAGTCAAAAGAAACGCCCACGCGATTGCTCACGTGAACGTGTTAGCCATTATACGGTATTCAATCACCCTTGTCTAGCCATGAAAGTGTTAGAATTTTTGAACGAGCATTTATTTTTCAGCAGCAGATTGCTGCAAAAATTGGGCTAAACGCAGCGTTCCAACAGTCTTAAATGGTTCGATCCCGGTAGCTAATTGCTGATAGATCTGAGCAGTTGTCGTATGCACTCGTTCGATTAAACTCGCAGGCATTGGCCAGCGTTGACAAACTGCGGCAAATTCTGCTTGATCGCGAATTTCGATGCGGCCATCGGCCATTTTCAGCAGATCAATTTCTAAATCAACTTCCTCGACCCGTTGATCATTCCACTGATGTGGCAGCACAATATCAACATCGATCAGCTTGCCACTGAGATTAAAACATGCCGACCAATAGGCATTTGCGGGAATTAATTTAACAAACGCTTGTTCAAACGTGCCTTGTTGACCATTGCTCGCCTGCCAGCGACTACCTGCGGCAATCCCGAGCCAATGGCCAAATTCATCAGCGCCAAGCAGATAGCCAGTCGCCTGCGCCGTTGGGCGTTTTGGCCATTTGAAGCCATGAATCGCTAGCTTTGGATATGCATCAAACGCCATCGGGCCAGCCTCCTAAAATCAAAACACGCTATGCTTGCAATAATCATAGCGTGTCATTCAAGCGGTAGTGGCTATTTATTTGGCTTTGCGCACGAGGTTGGTGGAGCCGCAGGCGCTGCATTTGGCATTTTTGGGCAGCGGGCCAGAGATGCGCATTTGATGTTTGCAGTGCTTGCATTCGACGGCGGTATCGGCAAAATCGCTGACATCTTCGTGATTTTTGATATTGATAAATTTCATTGCTGGCTCCTTGAATGGCGAGAATTGGATTTGCTTTTGCTACTAGCTAGCTTAGCAGCCATTCCCTGCCATGACGAGCCTTGCAGATGACAGCTTGATGACAGCGGGATCAGTTATCGATAATTAACATGGTGCCAGGATGTGGATAAAATGCTGTGGGCAAGCTTTGGTGGCTGATTATTCCTGTTGTGGCATTGACTAGCACGAATTGCTCGCTGTTGGCATCAAAAAAGAGCATTGTTTGGCTCTTGCTGCTCCAGCTTGGGTAACATTCGGTGCAGTTCACAAAGAATGCTTGGCTGCTAGAATCAGCAGCCTGGAGCATTGTTAGTTCAACGCCTAATTGGGGCGGTGTGGTCATGCCCAGCATTTCTGGCTCGCCACCAGCAACTAAAGCAGCTTTTTGATGATTGGGAGCCGATTTGATTTTGAGGGTTTGACTATAGCGATCGTACCAATCGCTAATTGGCGTGCTTAGGCCTGACTCAAGATCATAGCGCTCAAGCTGAATTAATGGATTAAGATCGCCAGTTCGCGCCTGCTCATGCTCGATAAAAATGTGTTGATCGCCAATGATTGCTTGAACGCGACCTGCACTCAGTTCTTGAGGCTGTTCAAGATCATTGAGATCGAGTAACCACGTATGCCAATCGGTGGGCGGCGTGCCACGATTGGCGCGACTAAAAAGCAGTTGCTGGTTATCAAGCCAGATCAAATCGGCATAAAATGCAGCCCATTCAGTAATTTGACTTGTGCTTTGAGCAGCGAAATCGTAAACCCAAATCGAGCCTAAAGCGACTGGGGCTGTTGTATCGGTGCGCAAGCGTAAAAAGGCCATTTTGGTGCCATCTGGCGTAATTGCGATGCTCTGTTTGTCCACTTGGTCGGCAAGTTTTGTTGCTTGCCAGTTTGTATACTCGATTTGATAGAGTTCGCCACCAGAACCACTATCGCCAACGACCAAAGCGATTGCTGGTTGGTTGGGAATCGCATGGATTTGGGTTTGCTCACACGGAGTTTTGGAGCATGCAAGGCTTCGTTTTAAGCTAGCTTGACCTGTATTGTCAATTACATGCAGCTCAACCGCTGTTCGATCAGTATTCACGATGTTGAGAATCACGTTGGTTAGATTTTCAGGATTTGGGTTGTTAACGCTGGTGGCAGTGGGCTGGGGCATGGTTGCAGTTGCTAGTATGGTTGGTTGGGCTTGATTTGAGCTACAGCCAACCCAGAACGCTAAAAGCAGCGTGATAATAATAGTGCGGCGCATACAGACCTTTCGCATTATGATTAATTTGGATCGGTGTATAGCCTAGTAAAAAGATTCCAGCGCTTGAATGATCAGGCTGTGAACTGCTTCTGATAGACTACTGAAATCGTGTATTTGGGGAATAGGATTGACAATGGCCAAGCGATTGCAACATCAACTTTTAAGTCAACGCGCCTTGAATCGGGCGTTATTGGCGCGTCAACATTTGTTACAGCGGGTGCATGGCTCAGTTTTAGGCTTGATTGATGAGCTGATTGGGATGCAAGCCCAAGCTCCAAATCCACCCTATTTTGGGTTATGGTCACGCTTGCATAATTTTGCGCAGCAGCAATTATCTGATCTGTTTGAACAGCGCCAAGTTGTGCGGATTGCGCTGCTGCGTTCGACAATTCATTTGGTGAGTGCCAGCGATTGCCTTAACCTGCGGCCATTGTTGCAACCAGTTTTGGAGCGTGGCTTTCAATCCAATTTTGGCAAGCAACTGCCTGGTATTGACAAACCAGCAGTGATTGAGTATGGACGGCGTTTGGTTGAAGCCCAGCCGCAAACCTTTCAAGCGCTTGGTAGCTTGCTGCACGAACGCTGGCCCGATTATCCGGCGGCAGCATTGGCCCAAGCCTTGCGCACATGGTTGGCGTTGGTGCAAGTGCCACCGCGTGGTTTATGGGCTACGAGCGGGCCAGCGGCGCATACGACTGCTGAGCATTGGTTGGGTCGGCCATTAGCGACCATGCCAGATTTGGCGCAGTTGGTGCGGCGCTACTTGGCGGTATTTGGGCCAGCCAGCATCAACGATATGCAAGCATGGTCGGGGTTGACTCGGTTGAGCGTGGTTTTCAAGCAACTGCAAGCAGAATTGGTCTGTTTCTGCGATGAGCAAGGCCGCGAATTGTACGATTTGGTTCATGCGCCACGCCCAGACCCAGAAACCCCAGCGCCGCCACGACTACTCGCCGAATTTGACAATATTTTGTTAGCGCACGCCGATCGCAGCCGAATTTTGAGCGAAACCTATCGCCAACGCCTTTTTACCAGCAATGGCCTTATTCCCGGGGCGATTTTGGTTGATGGCTTTGTGGTGGGCATGTGGAAAATAAAGCAGCCAGAATCCAGCCTGCACTTGCAGCTGTTCGAGCCAATTGCCAAGGCCGAGCGCCAAGCGTTGGAGCATGAAGCAGCCAGTTTGCTGCACTTTGCCACCAACACCAATGAGCCAATTATTCGTTTTGAAGAACCGAGCGCATAGAACAAAGAACATAAGCGTTGGCAGATAACGTTAACGCAGAGCCGCAGAGTTGAGTTTTTTGGGGTTGATTATTAGTCAATCATGGCCTAACCAAACAATAGGACTAGCACCGAGCATGATCGTTAGTATGCTCGTAAGTTGGTGGTTGGATACTACATTCAAATCCTTCCTCCTCACACACACTCTTTCTCTTCTACAGACGGCTCAATTGAGCCGTTTGTGGTTTTAGGCAAGTCGGTTGATTTGTAGATAGTGCATACCGCGTTTGAAGGCTTGTTCCAAGGTTGCCGCACTTTCGATTGTCCGCAGATCGATATGCAAATTGACTAAAGTTTCGGCCATATCTGGGCGAATGCCCGCCAAAATAACCTGCGCTCCCAATAAACGCGCGGCTTGGGCCGCCTCCAGCAGTGCTCGCGCCACATAGTTATCGACGACTGGCACGCCGGTAATATCGAGAATCACGACTTTGGCGCGTTCTTGCTCAATTGCAATCAGCAAGGTGCTGCTAATATCGCCAGCGCGGTCGGCGCTAAATTCGCCAACCAAGGGCATCACAACCATATGTTTGGTAATGGGAATGCTGGGCATGCTCAAGCGGCGCACGGTGTCGAGCAAGCGTTCTTGGGCTTGATTTTGGGCTTGGACTTCGGCCAAGGCCGTGTGCAATTCGCTGGTACGGCTAACGACTTGGGCTTCAAGTTCTTCGTTGAGGTTGGCCAAGCGTGTTTGGGAGGCGTTTAATCCGCTGGCCATGGTATTGAAGGCTCCTGCAAGGCTGGCCAGTTCATCACGTGTATCGAGGACTACTGGCTCAAACGTAGTGGGATTTTGGCTAAATCCGGTTACGCCAGCGTAAAGTTTTTGAATCGGGCCAGCAATTCGTTTACCAACATACCAGCCAACTGCAATCACAATCGGCGCTGCAATGAAGATCACGAGTAATAAACTCACTGCCAGCCTGCCAACATTGGCATAAATGACCTCTAATGGCCGCTCGACGACCAAAATCCAATCAACTGGCTCAATTGCAGTGCGCACGCCAAGCACTTCTTCGCCAAAAACGCTTTGATAAGTTGCAACGGCGGTTGCTTGGTTTAAGAGCGGCAGGTCGCGCATGGTGGGATGTTCGACCAAGGATTCGATTTTGGCTGCGCTAATCAAATTGCCTTGCTCGGTCAAAATTAAAACTCGCATTTCGGCAGCGGTCTCAATGCGGGTTGTGCTGGTCCAGATGCGTTGCATGCTGACATCGGCAACCAAGAATAACACTTGATTGCTTGAGCTAAGCAATTGGGTGGCGACCCGAAAGCGTGGCACTTCCTGCGGCGCTAATTTACGGTCGATACTACCACTGAATGCTGTTGGATCGGCAAATGATACCCGCCGCGTGCTGAGATCGGCCAAAAGTTGTGAGCCATTGAGCGAGCTTGGTAAGGTTGGTTCACCAAATCGCGAGCTAGCAATGCGGCGTTGCCCATCGGCGCTATAAATCGCGACTTCAACAAAACTTGAACGAAACAGGCCAATTGTGGCAAGCTGTTGAGCGCTGATTGTTTGCGGATCAGATTCGCGGGCGATATTTTCGGCAATATCTTGCAGTTCAATCGTGGTGTTGAATAAAAAGCGGCGAAAATCTTCGGCAGCCAAATCAGTTAAGGCAATTTGTTGGCGCTCAGCCGATTCTTGTTCGGCGCGATAGCTAATCACCAACACCAATACCCAAACACTAAGCAATGGCAGCAATGCAGAGAGCGTAATGATCCACGTAACTCGACGACGAACACGTGCTCGCATAGTGTTTCCTATCCATCAGGCCATGGCCAAAACCACATTCATGGCTGATTTACCAAACACCATGCGCTGCGCTTGCCAGATCGACCTAGCCTTAGGCTTGCAACCAATGGTGTTTTTTGAAGAATTTCCAGCGTGTACCTGTGCCAAAAGATTGGTCTAGTGTAGCAGTAAATAGCCTAGCTAGCAATATAGCTAGGCTATTAATTTTGGGCTTGCTAGCAAGCAATTTTATGCTTTGCGGGGCTTGATAGTGGCTGATTTTGGCTAATTGCGAAAAATCCCCTCGCCCACTGCATGCAGGCGAGGGGATTGAAGTTGCGGGGGGCTTCTAAAGTTTATTCCTGCGGGCCAATTGGGCAATTGCGGTAGCGAGTAGCGAGTGCCTCTAATTCACTGGGCAAGCTGGGCAAGCCATTGTTGGCCACAATCTGTTGATACCAACGGGCGGTGCGTTTGGGCGTGCGCTTTTGGGTGGCAAAATCGACTTCGATAATGCCAAAGCGCTCGTCGTAGCCCTCGGCCCATTCGTAGTTGTCGAGCATCGACCAGGCATAGTAGCCTTTGACTGGCACGCCAGCATCAATTGCATCGGCTACAGCTTCCAAGTGGGTGTGCAAATAACTCAGCCGATCGCCATCATTGACCGAGCCATCATCGGCCCGTTTGAGGTCGGCGAAGGCGCTGCCATTTTCGGTGATATAAATTGGCGTGTCGCCATAATCGCGCTGCACGCGTTTGAGCAAATCGGCAAAGGCGGCGGGCACAACTTCCCAGCCGCGAAAACTGGTTTCGCCAATTGCTGGACTCGTAGTAAGCGCCAAAAATTTGCTCTCGTCTGCCGCCGAAATACGATTCGGGAAGTAATAGTTAATCCCCAAGAAATCAAGTGGCTGTTGGATGACGGCCAAATCGCCAGCCTGCACATAATCCATTTCAAGCCGATGGTGTTGGCTGAACCATTCGACAATATCGGCGGGATAGCTGCCACGGAAAATGGGGTCGAGGAACCAGCGATTGCCATAGCCATCGTTGCGCCATGCAGCGGCTTGATCTTCTGGCGTATCGTGGGTTGGGTAGGCAGGGGTCAAATTAAGCGTGATGCCAATTTGGCCTGCTACTTTGTGGTCGCGGAATAATTGGGTTGCCAAGCCATGCGAGTAAAGCAGATGATGCGAGGCTTTGACGGCACTTGGCAAATCTTTGATGCCAGGTGCATGACGGCCTTGCAAGTGGCCAACAAATGCCGCAACCCACGGCTCGTTGTGGGTAATCCACAACGGTACGCTCGTGCCTAATTGGCGATACATGGCTTCGGCATATTCTGCAAAGCGCAAGGCCGTATCGCGGTTCATCCAGCCGCCAGCATCTTGCAGGGCTTGGGGCAAATCCCAGTGGTAGAGCGTGGCCATGGGCGTAAGCTGGCGTTGGTGCAGGCCTTCGATGATGCGTTTGTAAAAATCAAGCCCTGCTTGGTTGATTTTGCCCTTGCCTTCTGGGAAAATGCGTGGCCATGCAATCGAGAAACGATAGCTGGCTAGCCCAAGCTCACGCATCAAATCTAAATCTTCTGGGTAGCGATGGTAGTGATCGCAGGCAATATCGCCGGTTTGGCCAAATTTGGTTTTGCCTGGAGTATGGCTAAATCTATCCCAAATTGATTCCCCACGGCCATCTTCGTGCACAGCTCCTTCAATTTGATATGATGAGGTTGCCGTGCCCCAGATAAAATCGCTAGGAAAATGCTTTTCAACAGTGGTCATGTGGTCTCCTTTGCCCATGAATTACTGTAATGTGTGAAATCGGTCTCATGACGTTTGATTGCTGTAATCACAAAACCGCCTGTATTATACGGCTGAATTGCTGATTGAAATGAGCATGCTGATGGAACAATATTTTATGCAGGCAGCGCTGGAGCAAGCCAATCTGGCCTTAGGCCGTACCAGTCCCAATCCGGCGGTGGGCGCGGTGGTTGTGCAGGCTGGGCAGATTATTGGGCGTGGCTATACGCAACCGCCGGGCCAGGCTCATGCCGAAATCATGGCCTTGCGCGAGGCTGGCGATCAGGCGCATGGCGCAACGCTGTATGTTACGCTTGAGCCATGCACAATTTGGGGCCGCACACCGCCCTGCACCGATGCGATTATCACCGCAGGTATTCGTGAGGTCGTGATTGCCGCACGCGATCCCAACCCACGTTTTGAGCACGATGCAGCGAGCGTGTTGCAGGCAGCAGGCATTCAGGCGCGCTTTGATCAGGCTGCCGAAGCTGCGGCCATTGCGCAAACTGAGGCCTTTCGGCATTGGATAGTGACCAAACAGCCATTTGTAACGGTTAAATATGCCATGAGCCTTGATGGCAAAATTGCCACCCGCACAGGCGATGCGCGTTGGATCAGCGGCCCAGCTTCACGCCAAAAGGTGCATCGCTTGCGCGACCAAACCGATGCGATTTTGGTGGGCATCAACACGGTGCTTGCCGACGATCCGCTGCTGACGACACGCTTGGAGGAGCATTGGCGACCAGTGCAACACCCGCTGCGAATTGTGCTCGATGCGCGTGGCCGTATGCCTGCGAGCGCGGCGATGTTGGCAGATACCGTTCCTGGCACGACCATTATTGCGACAACTGCCGCTGCAAGTGCAGAATGGCGGGCTAGCATCAGCAACGCCGAAATTCTGGAGTTGCCAAGTAATCCTGAAGGGCGGATTATGCTTGGCGCTTTGTTGACTGAACTGGGCCAGCGTGGCGTTAGTTCGTTGCTGGTTGAGGGTGGTGGCGAAACGATTGCAGCTTTTTTGGCGGCGCAGGCAGTGCAAAAATTGCAGGTTGTGGTTGCGCCCAAAATTATTGGCGGCGTTGCGCCCAGCCCAGTTGGTGGCGTGGGGATTGCGCGCATGAGCGAGGCCCAGTTGTGGCAATTAAGCGCCAGCGAGCAGTATGGTGCTGATGTATGGCTCACTGCTTATCCAAACCAGCAGCTAGAATAATGTAATCTTGGAGCTGTGATTTTGTTGCTGCTTGTCCCTACTCAATCTAGCCAGCATGTAAAGCAATGTGAATCTTGGAGCTATGATTTTGCTGTGGCTGCTTGTCCCTGCTCAACCTAGCCAGCATGTAAAGCAATGTGAACCTTGGAGCTATGATTTTGCTGTGGCTGCTTGTCCCTGCTTAACCTAGCTATAATGTAAAACAATGTTCACCTTGGAGGGGGCGAAAAATCACCCTGAGAATCAGCCTAATCCTGCTAAAATAGACGAAGTTTAATACACACAAAAGGAACCAGCATGCGTCTTACTCAACGTTTTGCCCTGTTAACCCTGCTGCTCTTTGAAGCGCTTATGAGCATGTTGGGATTTGTCTATTTAATCTTTAATGATGGCGCGCCGGAAGTATTAATTGGCTTAGGCATATTGCCAATTTTAACCCTTGGCTTGGCCTATGGAGCGTGGCGTAATTGGGCTTGGGTGGCGCATGCCAGCCTTGTCGTGGCAACCGCAATTACCGTTTTATTGCTGATCGATCCCGCCAAGGATATTTATTTCTCGCCAGTGTTGCTTGCGCCGATGGCAATTGCCTTTGTCATTACCGATTCGCGCACGACGATTCTCACAGCACTAGCTGCGATGCTGATCACATGGTTGCGGGCCGATAGCGACACGCCCTATCTTAAAGTCGATTATGCAATTTGCTATGCCTTTATTGCTGGCTGTTTGTGGCTGGGGCGCTTGATTTTGGAGCAAACTCAACGCGCCAACACCGAGGCGCTGGCCTTGATCCAAAATGAGCATGGCTCGGCCCAACGCTATGCCCAAGAAGCAGAAGAGCGAGCTAATCGTCTGGAGTCGCAATCTGCTGAGCAACAACGCTTGTTGGCAACCGTGGCTGCGCTCGAAACCCCGATTGTTGAAGTTGACGAGCATGTGTTGCTTGCGCCGATCATTGGCTATGTTGATGCTCAACGGGC
Organism: Herpetosiphon llansteffanensis; assembly: GCF_003205875.1. GTDB lineage: Bacteria > Chloroflexota > Chloroflexia > Chloroflexales > Herpetosiphonaceae > Herpetosiphon > Herpetosiphon llansteffanensis. The sequence continues at coordinate 6,771 of NZ_PUBZ01000124.1, read as the reverse complement.
GGCCCAACTGACCGATCGGATTTTGGCGGCAGTCAATCAAGGCCGCGCTAAAGCCATTATTTTGGATATTACGAGCTTGAGCGAGGTTAATGAACAAACTGCCCAACAATTGCTGCGTTTGGCCAGCGCCATTCGCTTATTGGGCAGTTCGGTGATTCTCAGTGGTATTAGCGCTGATTTGGCGACAACCTTAGTGCGCCAACGAATCGATTTGGGGTTGGTGCGAACTGCGCCAACGCCGTATGCCGCTTTGCAAATTGCCGCTAAACTTTAAAGCTTGCCAAGCTGAAACAGGTCGCGGATGCGCAAACTTTGGCGATAGCGCAACAAGCCAATGCGCACGACGCGCCCAGCAAAACGGGTGATTAACGCCGCCATCAGCCACAGCCACAGCACGGTCGCGATTTGCTGCCAAACGGGCACGCTGCCACTCATCACCCGTTGCAGCAGGGTAATTGGCGCGGTATAGGGAAAGATATTAAAGCCCAGTGCTAAACCGCCATTGGGATTATTGCTCAGCACCGCGATAAACCACAATGGCATTGTACACAAGAGGGTCACGATGCCGGTTAGTTGCTGGCCTTGCTGGGCGCTGGTAACTGCTGCACCGATTGCGCTCAGCGTGGCGGCAATAATAAAGTAGCTTGGAAAAAACAGCATAAACGCCAGCACGATCACGCCGATGCTAATGCCCTGCTCGCCAATCAGATCGAATTGGGCTGCTGCAAAGCCCAATAATACCAAGCCGCCGCTGGCCCAGATGCTCAATTGGGTCAGCGCCAAGGCTCCCAAACCCAAAATCTTGCCCGTCATAATTTGGTAGGTCGAGAGCGAACTGGCCAGAATTTCCATAATCCGCTGCTCTTTTTCTTCGATCAAGGCCATCATCAGGTACGAGCCACTGCCAAATGTCGAGCCAAGCAGCAAAATCCCGAAGAAAATTGGCACGGCAATCGATAAGCCAGAACGGCGCGCCTCTGCTGGTGGTGCATCAAGCACAATGCTATCGAGCTTGCGAATTGGCTGAAATACCACATCTGGCTCGTCGCGCAGTTGGGCTGCCAACACGGCCTTGAGAAACGCACTAAACTGGCTTTCGGCCAGTTGTGGCAAGGCTTCAAGCGCATAGCCCTCAATCGTGCCTTTCGCCAAAAAATCGCTTGGCACGACGAAGGCTGCATCGATCGATTCTGTTTGGAGCGCAGTTTTGGCTTCGTCTAAGTTGGCATATTGGCGAATTTGAACATCGCCCAAATTGCTGCGCCAGGCAATTTCTGGTTGCAAGCCTGTAGTTAAGCCGCTTTGATCGACATAGCCAATCGCTTTAACTTGCGATGAGAGCAGCAACACAACCACTACAACAACGAACAGGAGCACCAACATGATTGGCATGCCAAAGGTCGAGATCAAAAAACCGCGACGGCGCAGATGGGTCAAATATTCATGGCGGGCAATTGTCCAGATTTTGCTCATCCCGATCCCTTATTCTTGCGCCAATGCGGCGGCAGCTTCATCGTCGATGCTCAAGCTTTGTTGCATTGGGGCGTAAAACGTCGTTTCGACCTCGGGCCATAAATCTTGCGGCACAAGCCACGATTGCAACATAATGCTGCCGCCCGCAGTTTGGCTTAGCTCAAAGCGTACATACATTGGTTGGGTGTTCAAGCTAGCCGTGCCTTCTAAACGATAGCTTGCACCTTCGCTGGTGCTATCCAACTGCACATCGCGCGTGAGATAGGTTGCGAAGGTCTGCGATTTAACCATTTCGACGATCTCGGCAGCTTTGGTTGAATCAAGCTGCGTGGCTTGCCAACTAAACGAAATCGTCACCACCACGCTAGCATTATAGGCAAAACTGCTGATTCCAATGCCACTTTTAAGCGCTTCAGTGCGCCAATTGCTGGGCACATCGATCGCAAAAACGCCGCGTGGATCGCGATAGGTGCTAAATGTAAACGAAACTGGTGCTGTTGCCGTTGGTTCGCTGGTTGGCGCTATTGTCGCCACAGCAACATTGGCGCTTGGGCTGGCTTGGGCAGCCGTTGGTGCGATGGTTGCAAAGCTCACCGTCGTTGGCGTATCGTTTTGTTCGGCACACCCAACCAAACTTGCCAGCAAGGCAAGGATGATGATTAACCTTCCCATACAGTTTGTCCCTCGATAATCGTTTGCGCAACCTGAACCTTGGCCAATTGCTGGGGCGCAACCTGCGCTAAATCCTGCTCAAGAATCACCAAATCAGCAACTTTGCCAACGCTCAAACTGCCCTTCAAAGCTTGTTCGCCTGAGGTAATTGCAGGGCCAACTGTGTAGGCCCACAAGGCTTCTTCGAGGCTCAAACGTTGTTCTGGATACCAGCCAGTAGCGGGCGAACCGTCTGGGCGTTGGCGCGTAACGGCGGCATGGATTCCCGCCCATGGGTCCCACGATTCGACTGGTGCATCGGAGCCAAAGGCCAAAATTGCGCCGCTGGCCTGCAAACTGCGCCAAGCGTAAGCCGACTGTGAACGCTGGCCCCAAAAACGATCAGCCACACTAATATCGCTGGTGGCATGAATTGGCTGCATCGAAGCAACCACGCCCAGTTGGCCAAAACGCCGAATATCAGCAGGGTGTAATAATTGGGCATGCTCAATGCGATTGGGAATGCGCGCCGCCAGCGCACCCTTGCCAAGGCTTGGCTGCAACGTTTCAGGATTGGCCTTGAGCGCCGCCTCAATTGCATCCAGCACCGTGCGATTGGCAGCATCGCCGATGGCATGCACAATCACACTAATATCATTGGCAATCGCCCGATCGATCGTAGCAAAAAGCTCCTCGCGATCGTGCATGGGAATGCCATAGGGATGCGGCGCGTTGGCTGGCAAATTATCAAATGGCTCAAGCATATGCGCTGTGGCTGAGCCAAGCGAGCCATCGCTAAATATTTTCAAGTTGCCAAAGCGCAACCAAGCATCACCCAAGCCCGATTTAAGCCCCATCGCAACCGCATGATCGAGCAAATCCATGCGCAAGTGGTGCAAAATGCGCATTTCAAGCGCGCCACGGCCATACAGCGTTTGCACCGCAGCAAAACAATCTGGGCCTTCAGGCACGTGGATACTGGTGATGCCACGTTGGTGCATACGTTTGATAAAGGCTTGAATGCTGGTCTCTTTTTGGGCAGTACTTGGCTCGGGAATGCACGCTTTCACCGCCAATTGGCCATTTTCAAACAGCATACCATTTGGCTCGCCAGCAGCATCGCGGCCAATACTCCCGCCATCGGGGTCGCTGCTGAATTTGCTGATGTTGGCGCGATTGAGTGCCGCGTTATTAACCCAAGCAGAGTGTAAATCCTTGCGCGTAATAAAGGCCGGACGACCACCAGTCACCTGATCAAGCTCGCTTGCGGTTGGCCAATCGCGCTGCCACAGGCTATGATCCCAGCCAGAGCCAAGTACCCATGCGTCTGCGGGCAAGCGTTCTGCGTGCTGGCGAATAATCTCAAGCGCTTGCTCGAACGACGCTACTTCTTGCAAATCGATTTGATCGGCCAGCAGTGCGCTCCAAAGCAAGTGAATATGCGCATCGCAAAGGCCAGGTATCACGCTCCGCCCAGCCAAATCGATATACTCATAATCTGCATGAAGCGCAGCCCGAACTTCGGCGTTCGTGCCAACCGCCACGACCTTGCCAGCGCGCAAAGCAATTGCTTCGGCCACGCCCACTGTTGGGTCGAGCGTCCAAATTGCGCCCCCAGCGAACAAACGATCACGGGCCATGGTTGTTCTCCCAGTAACAAAGACTGCTCCCTATTGTAACAAAAACATGGCATATATCCTGCTTATAGAGTTGTAGGATTTCATTTTGATTATAAGGAGTAACAATTATGGTACGACATAAAAAAAGCGCCTTGGCAGCCTTAGCACTCGCAGGTTTGGCCTATTTCTTTAAACGGCGTTCTGCGCGCTAGGGATTTGGGTATCCCAAGCAATTTGATGCTGCTTGCCGAGGATCACGCTGTCTCGTGATATGATGAAGCAAGCATAATCGAATACTTGTTCAGCATTCGTATGAGTGTTGAATGAATGATGCGGGCGGCCCTTGGGCGGCTCGCATCGTGATACCTGATGGAGGCATGAATGAGCCAGAGTCGCAAAAGTCGTATTGCTTATTCAGCCGGTGGTGTTTGCTATCGCTGGATGGACGATGTGCCAGAGGTTGTACTGATTGCGACGCACAACAGCACACGCTGGGGTTTGCCAAAAGGCCATCGTGAGGGCCGCGAGACCTTTGCCCAAGCAGCCCGCCGTGAAATCAACGAAGAAACTGGCTTACGGGGCGAAATTGTCTGCTCGCTTTCGGCAATTCAATATTGGTTTCGGGTTGAGAGCCATTTTGTGCATAAATGGGTTGAGTTTTTTCTGTTTCGCTGTACTGGCGGCTATCTTAAACCACAACTTTCAGAAATCGACGATGCCAAGTGGTTTTTGCTCCCCGATGCTTTAGAGCAGATCAGTTTTCCGCGTGAGCGCAGCGTGCTTGAAGTCGTCAATACAATCTGGCGTTCCAATCGCTTAGTCTAGATTCGGCAAGGGCTTGAGCCACATCACACTGGGCAATACGCGCCCCATTTTTTGGGCCAATGGCAAGCCAACCACACTCACGGTTGCTAGCCAGATCAGCTGCATCCACAGCATGCTGAGATACCAGCCAACGCAAATGCCATACAGCAAACATAGCCCACGTGGCAATTCCTTGCGCAGGCTGGTAATCAGCCCTTCGGTGTGGGGTATGCTCAAAAACGTAATCGTCGGCAAATAGTTGAGCATTGGCTGGCTAATATTTAATCCAAATAAGGCACAAATCCAGGTTGCCACCAACCACATTTGGCTGCTCCAGAAGCCAATAAACACAAAATAAATTACTTGCATCAAGAAATTGGGGTCTTTGATATTGGCGCGTAATTGCTCGATTACTGGTAATTGGAAGTTGATTTGCGGTTGGCTGATGGGTTGAACGCGAGCAGCCGCCGCAATCACTGGCTGAGGTGCTGCTTGCATAAACAAGGGCATTGGGGGCAGTTTATCCATGGGCATGGTTGGTGGAGCCGCATACATGGCCTCAAGGTCTACGCCACAATGCAAACAATAGCGCAAACTGAGATTAACGGTTTGACCACACTCAAAACATTCCATAGCCCGATCCTTTCGGCAAATCCAATTCCAGGTGCTGATGCAATTAGGTAGCGCGGAGCATTGATTGCTGATAGTGCTATGACGTATGGTACGCGAGCGATTGTTGCATTGCAAGATCATAATTAGCAGCGTTGTGTTAACTTTTATGGCTAGCAAGGTAACCGCGAAGGACGCGAAGGGCTATTGTCTATGGGCTTTTGGCTATCGGACAATTTGGGATGCGGCTTGTGTTGAAACCGCGAAGGACGCGAAGAGCGCGAAGATTAGTTTTTTAGCCACAGATTGGCACAGATTTTTAGGATTGGGTTCTTGCTCGCCCATAGCCTTCAGCCATACGTTCGCTGCTCTTCATCCCTCATCCCTCATCCTTCATCCTTCGGTTCCTCTGCGCTGCTGCGTTAATACATTGCTCCACGAAACTTGAAACCGCGAAGGACGCGAAGATTAGTTTTTTCGCCACAGATTAGCACAGATGGGTATGATTATGTTTTTCCTAACCCAATGCTCATAGCCAAAAGCCTCTAGCCCATAGCCATGGATTCTCTGCGCCTCTGCGTTAAAACCCGAGCTATGAAGGCGTTATAACCGCGAAGATCGCGAAGTCTCTGGGCTTTTGACTTTTGACTTTTGACTTCTGCCTTTTCTCTGTTCTATGCTCTTTGTTCTATGTTCTTACTTTCCCATTCTGAGCGCAACATGCCCATATGAATCAGATCGACATACTGGCCATCGCTATACAGCTGTTCGCGCAACGCACTTTCGTAGCTAAAACCGCATTTTTTATAGGCGGCAATGGCGCGTGGATTACTCGAAGCAACGGTTAACCAGATGCGGCGATAATTTTGGATGCGAAACGTCCAATCCAAAAATACCTGAATTGCATCGCTGCCATAGCCTTTGCCAACATACTCATGATCATAAATAAAAACACCAAATTCGCTGCTTTGATGGTGGCGGTTAGGGTTGAGCAAGCCAATCGAACCAATCACCACGCCATCGGCTTCAATGGCCATCCAGCCATTGCCCTTTTCGAGCGAACGCTCGAACTGCTTTTCAATGCTTGCCAACGACATTGGCTCCCAGCTGGCGGCGGCATGCAGCACTAGTTCAACATTGCGCTCTAGTTCATGCAAGCGTTTGAGATCTTCTCGTTCCGTTGCTCGCAAGGTCACGAGCTTACCTTTTAGCACGTTTGGTATCCTTTCTAATTGATCCACGAAGCGCACAAAGTGCACGAAGGCTATGTTTTTTTAGCCACAGATTGACACAGATTATTGTGATTCAGTTTGTGTTAGCCCAAAGCCAAAAGCCCATAGCCATGGGTTCTCTGCGCCTCTGCGTTAAATAAATTGATCCACACAGGATTGAAACCGCGAAGAGCACGAAGGCTATGTTTTTTAGCCACAGATTAGCACAGATTTTTAGGATTATCTTCTTCCTAACCCAACATCCATAGCCAAAAGCCTCTAGCCCATAGCCTCGTTTACTCTGCGCCGCTGCGTTAAAACCTCCCCCCTGTCTCTTTTATACACCTCTCCGCCCCCACGACTCGAGCGCTCATCTCGTATCCCCTCTTCTGCTTGAAAAAAAA
>NZ_PUBZ01000123.1 GCF_003205875.1 Herpetosiphon llansteffanensis | reverse complement strand
CCCTGATCCCCGACCCCTGACCCCTACTTACGCTTGCAATTCGCGCAGGGTTTGGAAGTCTTCGTCGCTCAAGGCAATCTTTTCAGCGCCCAGATTTTCTTCGAGGTGTTTGATTTTCGATGTGCCAGGAATTGGCAAAATTACTGGTGAGCGTTTGAGCAACCAAGCCAAGGCAATTTGGCCAACTGTGGCTTCGTATTTCTTCGCAATTTGATCAAGCGTGCCACCAGGCGCGGTTAGTTTGCCAGCAGCCAAAGGAAACCATGGAATAAAAGCGATTTGTTGGGCTTCGCAGGCATCGACCATGCTTTCCCATTCGTGGTCGCCAATGCTATAGCGATTTTGCACTGAAACGATTGGCACAACTTTTTGGGCCTGCGCCAATTGTTCGTTGTTAACTTCGCTCAAGCCAATATGGCGAATTTTGCCTTCGTTGCGCAAATCGCTCAACGCACCCAACGATTCTTCCAAGGGCACTTCGGCATCGATGCGGTGCAATTGATAGAGATCGATACGCTCGAGTTTCAATTGGCGCAAGCTTTTTTCGAGCGAGATGCGCAAGTGTTCAGGCCGCCCATTCGAATACCAAATGTTTGGGCCGCCACGCAGCAAGCCGCCCTTGGTCGCAATCACCATATCTGCTGAATATGGATGCAAGGCTTCGCCGATCAAGCGCTCGCTCACATCAGGGCCATACGAATCAGCGGTGTCAATAAAATTCACCCCTAGCTCTGCAGCGCGGCGTAAGACAGCCTTCGCTTGTTCGCGGTCGCTTGGCTCGCCCCAAATTCCATCGCCAGTGATGCGCATAGCACCATAGCCCAAACGCCGAATTTCGAGATCGCCACCAAGCTTAAATGTTAGAGAACCGAGGCTCATCGAGCTTCCTCCAAAACACAATCAATACCGTTCAGTACGGAACTGCATCTATTGTACCCCCAAAAACCCTAAAATTCAGGGTTGTCACTGGGCAATTTAATCGATCAAGCGGGTGGCAATATCGGGAACGTGAAAAAAAACCTCACGTGGCGCATAGGGTGCAAAATCTTGGATGCGGCTCATGCCCCAACCAACTGCGCCAAAAGCCAATTGCGCTTGTTTAGCGGCCTCTGCATCGCGAATTTCGTCGCCAACACACAGAATTTTTTCGCGCTCGAGGTTGGCTTTGCGCACAATTCGCTCAAAACGCGCTCGTTTGCGCAAAATCGGTACGCTACATTCATAAAACTCAACCACATTGGCCAAGGCATCGCCCAACACATGGCGCACATTGGCCTCGCTATTGCTACTCACCACGCCCAAACGCACATCGGCAGCACTCAACTGAGCCAAAATTATTTCCATACCCTCAAACAGCTGAATCTGACGAATATTCTCGGCGGCCAATTGGCGCACATGGCGGGCAATTAATGGCACTTTCCACCAAGCCACCTGCATATACTGCATCACCTCGCGCGGACTACGGCCCCGCAATTCGCTAAATTCCTTCGGCGTAAGTTGGCGAAATTTATATTTTTCGGCCACCCCGTTGATCGCCTTGACCAACCAAGGAATCGAATCGGCCAACGTGCCATCGAAATCAAACAGAATCAATTCGTATTTTTTCATCACATCACACCACTAAAATTGCTCATTGCTAAGCATACCGTGCCACGGCGTTGTTGCCAATGTTTGCGGGCATCTAAACTCCACCAATGGAATTTTAAGCGTGCCATGACCCCAAAATGATTAACGCAGAGGCGCAGAGAGCATGGTTAAATCCGAAGCACCCAAAGTTTGGCAATTATAAACATAACAACCATCCACTAAATGAACTTTAGGGGGTGCTGGGGGATGAAAACCCTCAGCGTTTCCCTCCGGCGGAGGGACGGAAGGGTGGCGAACCATGAACGATCTAAGCATCCAAGATACTGCGCACGGTTTGCGCCAAGGTTGCTAACGAAAACGGCTTGCTGAGCAACACCGGTTGCTGCTTAAATTGCTGCTGTTGGGCCAAACTATGTTCAGAGTAGCCTGAAATAAACAAAATTTTGAGGCTTGGGTCAAGCTCGCTCACCAGTTGCCCCAGCTCAAACCCACCCATTTGCGGCATAATCAAATCGGTGATTAACAGCTGAATTGTGCCTGTGGCGTTGGCCTGCAAGAGTTCTAGGGCAGCGGAGCCGTGGGCTGCTTCCAACACCCGATAGCCCAAGCCTTGCAGCATGCGCACCAAAACCGCCCGCACCTGTGGCTCGTCCTCGCTGACCAAAATCGTTTCGTTGCCTCGAGGCAGGTTTTGGCTAAAATGTGGTGATTCAGCAACCGGCATTTGCTCCGAACGCGGCAAATAGATTTTGATCGTTGTGCCGCGATCAATTTCGCTATACAAACTAATATGGCCGCCATGCTGTTTGATAATGCCATAGCTGGTGGCCAAGCCCAAGCCAGTGCCTTCGTGATCGCTTTTGGTGGTAAAAAATGGCTCAAATGCGCGGCTTTGCACTGCCTGCGTCATCCCAATTCCGGTATCGCTCACCGCAAACACAACATACCGACCAATTGGCACATCAACATGGCTGTGCGCATAGGCAGCATCAACCACAAGATTCTGAGTTTCAACCAACAAATGCCCACCATTGGGCATCGCATCGCGAGCATTCACCACTAGATTTAAAAGCACCTGCTCAATTTGGCCTGCATCAGCCACAATTAAATCAATATCAGGATTAAGCATGGTTTTCCAGTGAATTGATTCAGGTAAGACCCGCTTAATTAAATTTTCCATTGCCCTAATGAGATCATTAAGATTAATAATTTTTGGCTGTAGTTGTTGCTTGCGAGCAAAGGTTAATAATTGACTTGTGAGTAATGCAGCACGTTCAGTTGCATGCTGAATTTCATGCAGCTCTTCGAGCACCGGCAAGCCATGTTCACAACTATCGATCGCAAGTGTGGTATAGCCAATAATCGCTGTTAGCAAATTATTGAAATCATGAGCGACACCACCAGCCAAGCGCCCAATACTTTCCATCTTTTGAGCACGAATTAATTGCATTTGCAATTGATTATGATCAGTTCGATCTTCTGTATGCACCATAATTAAATCTGGCTCAATAAAAACATAGCTTACATACAAATCCTTGAATTGCTCGCTAAATTTAAATTGATAACGCAACTCTTGATGAATTGTATTTTTATGTTGATAACAAAGCTGAAAATGATCGATAATTTCTGGCTCATGTTGATAAACAAGTTTAGCTGATTGATTGATAAATTTGGTAATTGTGCCTTGAGTGATAGTTATGGCTGCATCGTTATAGCTTTCGAGCATAAAATCATTATCAATACAACGCCATGTATAGGTTGGAATCGGAATGCCTGCATATTGGGCGCGAAATTGATTTTCGCTGGCACTTAATTGAGCGACAGCCAAACGCTGTAAACTTGCCAAGCGATAAACCACGCCAGCAATAAGAATCAAAAAGATCGACCAACCAACTAAAACCAACGAATAGCGTTCCGATTGGCGTTTAATCGCTAGATCCAAATCAAGATACAGCCGATTTTCCAACTGCTCTGCTTCTAGCTCAAGTTGCGAGAAGGCGATGCGCCGATCGATCGTGGTTTGAGCTTGATTCTGAGGGCGATTGAGATGCTGCAATAACAAGCTACGAAAATCACTTAAATCTTGGCGATATTGGCTGAGCGCTTGAGCCATGGGTGGCGCTGGTGGCAGCAATTGATCAAACACGGCAACCGGATTTTGACCATGCTGCCAATCATCAACCGCCAAAATGGCCCAATCAAGATAGGCGATTGCATCTTGAGCCAACAAGGTTTGGTTGCCATTCAGCACTTGCTCGGCAATCAAATAGCCGCGTTGCATATTCAATCGGGCTTGAGTGAGGCCATTAAATGCAGTAATTTGGGATTGAATCATCGCGCGCATTTGGTAATAATTGGCCTGCAATAAACCAATCGAAACGAATGCCACGCTCAATAAGGCGATTAATGGGCGTAATTCTTTGCGCCGCAGCCAAGCCAAACCCTTCATGAGCCATGCTCGCACGCCTGGAGAATACTAGCAGTTGAACGATTGGGCAATTGTTCACGCACAAAGCCAAATGGCGCAATCAATTTATAATGTTCGTCACTGCCAATAAATCCAAGCAACTGCTGATCGATTGCGCTGCGCAAATGTGCATCTTCAGGCCGCATAGCAAACGCGCCATAGCCAATGCTCAGATTGCCATTGATAATTGGCGGCACAAAAGGGCTAGCCCGTTCAACCAGCGCAGGTGCTTGCTGAACCAAGAGATCGATGCTAATGTCGGTTAAGGCTAAGCCATCGGCCCGCCCTGCGAGCACTGCCGCCAAGCCAGTTTGCACATCGGGCACAAATAATAATTGAGCTGTATCGATGCCCAAGATTTGGGCGATTGTCGCTTCCTGAGCGCCACGCATCACCGCCAACCGCCGATCAGGCCGCCGAAAATCGCTAAAACTCTGAATTTGCAGGGGATTACCAAACTGAACCAAGATCGCGGGGCTGAGGGCAAAAGTTGGCTGACTAAAAGCCAACAGCCGGGCACGCTCGCAGGTAATAAACATTCCGCTGGCGATGAGATCAAACTTGCCAGCTTGCAAGCCGGGGATTAAATCGGCCCATTCGGTTTGAACCCATTCAAGCTGGGAGATGCCTAAGCGCTGCATAACCCATGTCATGACCACAGCCGCCTCGCCGTGCATCTCGCCGCTGGTAGTGCGATAGGCAAACGGAGCTTCGGGAGCATAGCCAATGCGGATCATACCAGTGCGTTGGGCACGTTCTAAAGTTGTTTCAGCAGGTGTAGTCAACCGCCAAAGAATAACGGTTATAACGACGATCAGGGTTAACCCAGCAAAGCCCCACCAAACTCGACGCATGCCAAAACCTCCAGCGCAAGAGGTTGCAGCAAGCTCACTAATCGCTCCATGCGGCCAGCGAGTCAAGCGCAAAGTACCTGATACTATTGGGCTATAGTATAACGCAGCTAGTTGAGGATAGCACTAGTACTACATCGTTATCCGTACTAAAGAACTAGGGTACACTATTGAAGCTAGCAAAAAGCCTGGACTCGTATGAGTCCAGGCTTTGCTTATAAGAGTGAGGATTGATTCCCCAGGGTTCTTACCAGCGGTTCGAGCGTGATGATGATTGTTGGCTTTGGAAGCAATCGCGGCAGTAAACTGGCTTGTCGCCACGTGGTACGAATGGCACTTGTGCAGGGCCGCCACATGATGAACAGGTGGTGGTGTGCATTTCGCGTTGACCGCGATCTGAGCTGAAACCACCACGGTCTGAGCTGTAACCACCACGGTCTGAGCCATAGCTGTTGCGGCTATAGCCACCACCACCACTGCCGCCACGGCTTGAGCTATCGTAGCCACCGCCACCGCGATTTTGTTTGCGGGCTTGGCGGCAGTTTGAACAGCGAGTTGGCTCGTTGTCAAAGCCTTTTTGTGAATAAAATTCTTGTTCGCCAGCGGTAAATACGAACTCGTTGCCACAATCGCGGCAGTTCAACGTCTTGTCGGTAAAGCTCATTAGCTTGTTTCTCCAACTATGGTAAGGGATTCCAATTGTTTCAGGTTGGAGTCACGAAGCTCAGGGAAGAGATTGCATATCCACTCAGTCCGAGGTAATGTGAGGAACCAAACCATGTCAACGTAACTATTGTACCAAAACTATCGATGATTTACAAGAGGCAAAATGTGCTTTTTTACCACGAGTTTAATCATGCGGGGTAGCTAGGGGTGAAAAAGTGGTTAAACTATGGTGGCAAAGGGTAGGTAGCTAGTTAGCCCACGCTACCCTTTGCTGTATTCAGCTTAGCTGCCGAAGATTTTGCTCCAGAAGCCACGTTCTTTTTGCTCGAAATGATCCATGCCCATGGTCTCGCCAAGTTTCTGGAACAGTTCGCGCTGGTCTTCATTGAGCTTGGTTGGCACGCGCACTTTAACCACAACCATTTGATCACCACGGCGACCTAAGTTGCGGCCCGATGAATCAATATAGGGCACGCCTTTGCCGCGCAAGGTAAAGACCGTTCCATCCTGCGTGCCTGCTGGCACATTCAACGGCTCGTCGCCATCAACGGTTGGTACATTCAATTGCGCACCCAAGGCTGCTTGCACAATATTAATGGGCAGTTGCAACAGAATATTGTTCTCTTCGCGCACAAAGAAATCGTGTGATTGAACCCGTAAGTTGACATACAGATCGCCCGCCGATCCGCCACTTGGCCCGCTATCGCCAGCACCACCAATCCGAATCCGCATGCCATCGTCAACCCCAGCAGGCACGGTCAATTTGCGCTTGACGGTTTCGCGAATGCGGCCTTCGCCACGACAGGTTTTACAAGGAATCGGAATGATCACGCCCCGCCCAGAACATTGATCACAGGTGGTAACGGTGACCATATTCAGGAAGGTGCGCACCCGCATCTCGCCCGAACCTTGGCATTTGGGACAGCGCGTTGGCTCGGTTCCAGGCTCAGCGCCATTGCCGCCACAGGTGGTACACGATTCGAGGCGGCGATAATCAATCTCTTTTTCGGTGCCAAAAATCGCCTCTTCAAAGCTAATCACCAAATCGGCGCGTAAATCGGCACCTTGGCGCGTGCCGCCACGGCTACCGCCACGCGCACCTTGGCCAAAGAAGGCATCGAAGATGGTGCTAAATGGATCGCCGCCAGCGCCACCAAAGCCCGAAAATGGGTCGAAGCCTTGGCCGCTGCTGCCAGCATGGCCAAATTGATCGTACATGCGGCGCTTTTGATCGTTTGAAAGTACTTCGTAGGCTTCGGTAGCCTCTTTGAATTTGTTTTCGGCTTCTGCATTGCCGGGGTTGCGGTCGGGGTGATATTGCATGGCCAACTTGCGGTAGGCCTTTTTGATCTCGTCAGGTGAGGAACTTTTGCCCACACCTAGTACTTCGTAGTAGTCGCGTTTTGCCTCAGTTGCCATACATATCCCTTATGTAAAAGGATGAAGGATGAGGGATGAATTATGAACATCCCCATCATTCACACCTTGGTTAATCTTGTAGAAGGATGAAGGATGAGGGATGAATTATGAACATCCCCATCATTCACATTTTTGCTAGATTAAAAAACTTATTCAAATCAGTTAATAGTGTTCCTTATTGCTCATCCTCCCTTTTCATCCCTCATCCTTCATCCTTCATAATTTCATTAGAGTTCTACTTCGTCGGCATTGCCTTGTTCTTGGCTGGGGGTTTCTGGCTCGATGCCAAAATCGGGTGCTGGCTTGAGCCGTTGCATTGCCACGCTCAATTCAGCAGTGCGATTGTTGATCGCTTCCATATCATCGCCATCAAGCACCGCGCGCAGGGCAGCAATCCGATCTTCGACTGTGTTGCGAGCTGAGTAATCCACATTCTCATCTGCTTCACGCAGCATGCGATCGGCGGCGTAGATTACGCCATCGGCCTTATTGCGAGTTGCAATTTGATCGCGGCGGCGCGTATCACTATCAGCATGATCTTCAGCATCGCGAATCATCGAGGCAATTTCATCATCATTTAAGCCCGACGATGGCGTGATGGTGATTTTTTGCTCTTTATTGGTTGCTTTGTCGGTGGCGCTAACATTAACAATCCCGTTGGCATCAATATCAAAAATAACTTCAATTTGCGGCACACCACGCGGCGCGCCAGGAATGCCATCGAGGGTAAAGCGCGCCAACGATTTATTGTGGCGAGCTTCGGCGCGTTCGCCTTGCAACACATGAATTTCGACGCTATTTTGGTTGTCGCTAGCAGTTGAGAAAATTTGCGAGCGCTTGGTCGGAATCGTCGTGTTGCGATCAATTAACGGTGTCATCACGCCGCCATAGGTTTCGATGCCCAAGGTTAATGGCGTTACGTCAAGCAACAGCACATCGGTCACATCGCCAGAAAGCACGCCCGCCTGAATTGCCGCGCCAATCGCCACCACTTCATCGGGATTCACGCCTTTGTGCGGGTCTTTGCCAAAGAATTTTTTGACGGCTGCTTGCACAGCTGGCATGCGGGTTTGGCCACCAACCAAAATCACTTCATCAACTTCGCTGGCCTTCAAACCAGCATCTTGCAAGGCTAGTTTGATTGGCTTGAGCGTGCGTTCGACCAAATCGCCAGTCAGTTGCTCGAGTTTGGCGCGGGTCAAGGTGGTGTTCAAGTGTTTGGGGCCGCTGGCATCGGCGCTAATAAATGGCAGCGAAATATCGGTTTGCAACACGCTCGAAAGCTCTTGCTTGGCCTTTTCGGCAGCTTCCTTCAAACGTTGCAGTGCCATGCGATCGCTGCGCAAATCGATATTATTTTCGCGTTGAAACTCGCTTGCCAGCCAGTCGATAATCTTTTGATCAAAATCATCGCCGCCAAGGTGGGTATCGCCGTTGGTTGCGCGAACCTCAAACACCCCATCGCCAAGTTCCAAAATTGAAACGTCGAAGGTGCCACCACCAAGGTCATAGACGACAATTAATTCGTTTGTGTTGCGATCCAGGCCATAGGCCAAGGCGCTGGCGGTTGGCTCGTTGATAATCCGCAATACTTCGAGGCCAGCAATTTTGCCAGCATCTTTGGTCGCTTGACGCTGCGAATCATCAAAATAAGCCGGAACCGTAATCACAGCTTGGGTCACAGGCTCGCCCAAATAGGCTTCGGCATCGGCTTTGAGTTTTTGCAAAATCATGGCCGAAACTTCTTGCGGCGAATAATCGCGACCGCCCATCAAGACCCGGGCATCGCCATTGGGCGCGCTGGTCATGCGATAGGGAATCAGATCTTTGTCGCGTTGGACGCTGGGATGATCTAATTTACGGCCAATAAAGCGCTTGACCGAATAAATTGTATTTTCGGGATTGGTGACCGATTGGCGCTTGGCTACCAAGCCAACCGTGCGTTCACCGTTTTTGCTCAAGGCGACAATTGAAGGCGTGGTGCGTGCGCCTTCGGCGTTGGGAATAACCACCGCCTCGCCACCTTCCATGACCGCAACCACTGAATTGGTTGTTCCAAGGTCAATACCGATCACTTTACCCATATAGTTATTGCTCCACAGACAGCGACAAAGCATCGCTAAGCGACAGCCACAAACGGCAGCGATGCCACTTAAACGATGCTTTGCCTAGGTGCTCCTACTTGCCGACTTTGACGACCGTTGGACGTAAGACCCGTTCGCCGAGCTTATAGCCGCGGCGCAATTCGGCCACAACTTTGTTTGATTGGGCTTCATCGCCTTCTTCAAACATAATCGCTTCGTGAACGTTGGGGTCAAATTCTTCATCAACGGCGGGAATTGGTTGCAGGCCAGCGCCCTCAAGCACCGTTTCAAATTTACGTTGTACTTGTTTAACGCCGCCAATCCACTGATTGTTTTCAATTTCAGCGGGAATTTGGCCCATCGCCAAGAGCAGGTCATCGAGCACTGGAAGCAATTTCAACATCAAACCAGCGCTAGCATTGCGAATCAACTCCTCGCGTTCGCTTTCGGTGCGGCGTTTGTAATTTTTGAAATCAGCAATCGCCCGCATCCAGTTGGTTTTATGTTCTTCAACTTCGCGTTCGAGCGTGGCGATCCGTTCATTCAGGCTTTCTGCCTCGCCTTGAGGATTGGTATCGTCAGTTGATTGTGCTTGCACTTCTTCCGTCATGAGAACTCCATACCTCCGTAAAGATCAATCATGTATGCTCACAGCCTAGCATTCGCTGCTATTCTGTTGGTTCTATTTTGCGTTCGCCGTATAAATCGCCCATCAGATCGCTCATTACGCCAGCGATATAGCGCACGCTGGAGATTGAGCGCGGATAGGCCATGCGGCGCGGCCCTAAAACTCCGACGACTCCGGCAACATCGCCATTGACTCCGTAGCGCGAAAGAATCACGCTATAATCGCGCAATTCGTCGCGGCTATGCTCACCGCCAATAATCACTTGCACGCCATCAGAGGCCAAGGCTTGGGGAATGAGCGACTCAAGCATCGTGCCGCCTTCGAGAATCGAAAGCACCTCGCGCACTCGCGTGACTTGGCCAAACTCCGGTTGATGCAGCATCTCAAGCAAGCCATCGTGATGAATTAATTCGTTGACATGCTCCTCGAACTGCTGCATTGCCCGCGCCACGCTCTCGATGACCAGCACTTCAAAGCTGCTGAGCGGTGGCTGAGCCGCTGGTTGGGTCTGCGCAATCGCCACAATCGCTTTGGCCGAAGCTTCATGACAAAGCTCGTTAATTCGGCCAGCGATTCTGCTGAGTTGCTCTTGGGTGGTATGCGGATCGGCGGGCAGTGTTTGCTGTTTAACCGAGCCTTCGTGCAACACCAAGACCATCAACACCAAGGCATCGTTGATCGCGATCAATTCAATATGTTTAAAGCGACTTTCATAGGCACGCGGCGGAGTAACCACGGCGGCTGTTTGGGCAGTTCGGGCCAAAACCGCTGCTGCCAAATGAATCCATTGGTTCAATTCCGAGCGGATTTGATAGAACTGATGTTGGATCATGCGCTGTTCTTGGGTCGAAAGCGCCGCCCGATCCATCAGATTTTCGACAAAGAAGCGATAGCCAGCATCAGTAGGCAAGCGCCCTGCAGACGTATGCAAATGGGTCAAAAGGCCAGCATCTTCTAATGCCGCCATTTCGTTGCGGACAGTCGCCGAGCTAACCCCCAAACTCCTCGCAAGATCTTGCGAGGCGACTGGAGTTGCCGTATCGATATATTGTTGGATAACTGCCTTGAGAACCCGTCGTCGCCGCTCATTGAGTTCTAGATTCATCGCTCACCTCGCTTTAGCACTCTTGGCCGCCGAGTGCTAACTCGGTAAGTTATAAGATTGGCGTGCTCGCCGCACGCCGCTGAATATTGTAACACGCCGCGAAAGAGCTAGCAACGGGGCCACGCCAGCTCTTACATCGCTCTAACATTCTGCCAATTTAAACCAGTTGCGACTTAATCTCAAAAATGCTGCCAATTTCCGTTAGATCTCTATCGTAAGGACTATGCACATTTTGCCGATAATCGGCTATAATCGCCAAACGCTATTGCAATATGATCATCAAGTGCTATGAGGAGGGTACAAATCTGGGTCGGGGAGAAACTCTGTTGATTGAGGAGCAGGCAGCATCGGGGGGGTCTGGCAACTCGCCTTATAGCGTGATGCTGAATGTCAATAGCTTTAGTGTGTAAGGAAGGTCTATGCGTTCGATGCGTATGCTGCGTTTGCTAGCAGCATTAATTGTGGTGAGCATGCTTCCATTGAGCCGAAGCAACGCCCAAACTCCAACCACCAATTCACCAATCAATCGCTTGCTCAACCAAGGAGCCAATGTTGCTCGCCACAGCCAAACTGGCTATGTGCGTTGGATTGGCGCTGCTGCGGGTACAAGCCTTGATCAGCCAAGCGGCCTGAATCGCGCCGATACGCTGAATGTTGCCAACGCCTATGTGGCAGAATATGGTAGCTTGTTTGGCTTAGCGCAAGCCAGCGATGCAGCGGTTGCCAAAACCACCACCACCCAAGATGGTCGCCAAGTAGTGCGGTATCAACAACGCTACCAAGGCGTGCCAGTGGTTGCTGGTGAATTGCAAGTGCAATTGAACCAAGCAGGCGAATTGCTGAGCATGAATGGCGAAGTGTTGCCAAATCTCAATCTGAGCACCAGCGCCACATTGAGCCAAGCCAACGCACGCAGCATTGCAGAAGGCTATGTTGCCGCCAAATACGATGCCAATGTTGCCAGCTTGAATGTCAGCAACAACGAATTGGCAATCTACAACCCAGCCTTGTTGGGTGGCACTGGCGTGCAAAAAAATAGCTTGGTTTGGTTGGTGACGGTTGAATCAACCACCAGCGAGCCAATTCGCGAGTATGTGTTTGTTAACGCCCAGTCGGGTGATGTCAGTTTAGCCTTTAATCAAATTGGCTATGCCAAAAACCGCTTTGTTTGTAACGATAACAATGTGGTTGATAACGACAACACTCCCAATAATAACTGTGATGAAGCCAGCGAATATGTGCGAGTTGAAGGCTCAGCCGCCAGTGGCGATGCAGACATCGATGCCGCTTACGATTATTCAGGCGACACCTACGACTTCTTCAACTTGTTCTTTGGCCGCAACAGCATCGACAACAACGGCATGAGTTTGATTTCATTGGTCAAGCACTGCCCACCTGGCGCTGGCTGTCCTTATGGCAACGCCTTCTGGAATGGTCGCCAAATGACCTATGGCGAAGGTTTTGCTGCTGCCGACGACGTGGTTGCCCACGAATTGTCGCACGGCGTGACCGAATATACCTCGAACCTGTTCTACTACTTCCAAGCAGGCGCAATCAACGAAGCCATGTCGGATATTTTCGGCGAGTTCATGGATCAAACCAATGGCAGCGCCGACGATAACGCAACGACCCGTTGGTTGATGGGCGAAGATTTGGTTGCAGGTGGCTTGCGCAATATGCAAGACCCACCACAAGGCGGCCAACCTGATAGCATGTTAAGCCCATTGTATGTGCTTGACGCAAGCTTGGCTGATAACGGTGGCGTGCACACCAACAGCGGGATTGCCAACAAAGCAGCCTATCTGTTGACCGATGGCGACAGCTTCAACGGCCAAACGATAAACTCGATTGGCATCACCAAAACTGCCCATTTATTCTATGAAACCCAAATTAGCTCGTTGACTTCGGGCAGCGACTATGCTGATTTAGCATCGGCCTTGCGCCAAGCCTGTAGCAGCCTAACTGGCAGCCATGGAATTACTGCAGCAGATTGTGCTGAAGTTAACAAAACCATTATGGCCACCGAAATGGATCTGCAGCCAACCAATGCTCCAGCGCCGGACATCAAAGCTTGTAGCACTGGTCAAACCCAAGTTAATGTGTTTGCAGACGATTTCGAAGCCTTGCCAAATACCAAATGGACAGCAAGTGCCTTGAGCGGCAGCAACCACCGCTGGACAACCAGTCCAGCGAACTTCGTTGGGGCCTATGCAACCAGCGGCACTGGCTCGGCGACCAATATCAATGGCGTGTATGGTATCAACCAAGGTGTTGAAGCATCAGCCTTTACCCAAAATGCAGCTGTGACGGTTCCGGCCAATGGCTTTGCCTACTTCCGCCATGCCTATGATTTCTATGCACCAATCGATGCGGGCGTGGTTGAATATAGCACCAACAACGGCAATAGCTGGCAATCAGCAGCAATCTTGTTTAGCTTCAACGGGCCAAACAACGTTGCAGCAGATGGCGCATTTGAAGGCCAACAAGGCTATGTTGGCAATAGCAATGGCTACACCGCTAGCCGTTTGAATCTCTCAAGTTTGGCTGGCCAATCAGTGCGTTTCCGCTTCAAAGTGGCACTTGGCGACAGCCCAACTCCAAGCCGCTCAGTTACCTGGTCGATTGACGATTTTGCAATCTACAGCTGTAGCGGTGCAGTGACTCCAGCAGCACCAAGCCTGTTCGTAACCAGCGATGTCTTGGCTCAACAAGGCAAGATCAGCAGCGCTGTCATTGGTACGGCCTCTGATGATATTGATTTGGCTGGTTCGTTGGCCGTGAGCGTTGCTGGCGCACCAGCAGGCTTGAACGTCAACATCGCCAACCAAGCAGGCATCTTGAAAGCTACGGTCAATTGTGCTTGTACAACCGAAGTTGGCAGCTACCCAATTACTGTAACCGTCCGCGACAGTGGCAATCGCACAGCCAGCCAAGTATTCAATGTTGAAGTTGAAACCGCTGGCCAAAGCGTGATTGATGGTGGCTTTGAGCGCGGCGAAGGCTGGGAAGCCTTCTCAAGCTCGTTCGGTGATGTTTCACCACCATTATGTTTCTTGCCTGGCTGCGCTGGCACGCCACGTACCGGCAATAGCTGGTTGCGCTTTGGCGCACGCGCTGGCTCAGCCGAAACCGCCTTTGCAGAGCAAACCTTCACCTCAACCGCGAGCGACGCGACGCTTGAATTCTATCTCTCAATCTATGAACACAATGGCCGTGGCACGCAAGATTACGTCAAGCTTAGTATTGATGGCGAAGAAGTGTTCCGCGTCACCGACGCAAACACCGAATACGATAATGGCTATGCCAAAGTGACGATTCCATTGACCGACCTTGAAGCAGGCGCGCATGTGCTGCGTTTCGATTCGGTTAATAATTCGACAGCTGAGATTGTGCGATTCAGCATTGATGACATCAGTTTGATTACTGAAACCAATCAATGCCGTGGCGTTGGGGTTTATCTCCCAGCAGTCACCAAATAACGATTAACGTCAAAGCTCCAGCTTAGCTTAGGCTAGGCTGGAGCTTTTGGGTTTTAGCGCCCAAATGCCGTCAAGGCGCGCTGGAGCAAAAGCACATTCAGCGAGATATATGGCGCATACACCGATGCATCAGGCAAGGGAAACTGGGCAGTAATTTGGCCATGCACCCGCTGCTGAATCATATTGCCTGCCACCCCCACCAAAACCAGCGTTTCCGCATCGGCACTAACAACCGCATGATTGTGTAATGACAACTCATTGCTCCATTCCAAGGCTCCCGTTGCGGCGGCATAAACCCGATATTGCTTGCTGAGCACGGGCTGTTGCAAACTGCGTTGCCACCACAAGCGCGTGCCATCAGCCGACCAACCGACAATTGGATTGGTGGTTACCATTGGCCCACTTGGTTGTTGATCAAGCACGTGCCATGTTTGGCTAGCATGATCGTAACGCCGCAGTTGCGCGACACCCTGCGCCGAATCAACGGTTACGGCGGCCAAGGCTGAGCCATCGGGAGCCAAGGCAAGGGCATGGTCTGAGCTAAGCGGCAAGCTAACTGTACTAGACGTTTGGTTGGTTAAATTCCACCAGACCAGCTGTTGCTCGCTAGCAGTTTGGCTTTGGCGATAAACGAGGGTTTGTTGGTTGGCACTAACCCAAGTTTGCGGCTCGTAGGGCAATTCGGCCAACAGCTCTATTTCCGCTTCTTGGTTGAGCGTAATTTTGGCAAAGAACGATTTTTTAGCAAAGGCGCTCGTTGTATCGTCATGCAACAAGGCATACAGCGTTTTCCCGCTCCACGCTAGTGGTTCAATCGTTGGTTCGTTCAAACGAAAGCTTGTTTCAAGTGGAGTAAGTTGGTTGGTCGCTAAATCCAAGTGGAGTAATTGTTGCGCCGACCACGGTGCCTCTAACACAAGGAGTGCTTGTTGCAAATCTGGTGTCATCAAGCCATAGTTCAGATAACTTAAATCATCATCGACCCCAATAACATCAATGTGGCGCTGGGTTTGGGTTTGGAGATCGTCGAGCAATAGTCCATCAGACTTATTGTCGCCATAGAGCGCCAACGCCAGCAGATTAGGCTGTTCAATCAGCCACACAGATTCAAGCAATTCAACCTGTTGATCGCTCCAGAGCGTCGAGTATCGATAGGTTAAAGGCCATGGGTCGACAAACAGTGCAATGGGATAGCGCTCGGTTTCAGGGATCATGATTTGGGCGGTTGCGCTTGGTTGTTCGCTTGGCAAGGCTAGCTCAGGCATGGTTTGCGGCAATATAAAAATATTCCCAACTGCTTGGCTAGGCTGTTGGCCAACCGCAAAACTGGTGCGTTGTTGGTGCTGCGGATGCCATAGCTCAAGAAAGTAGTTCTCATACACATAGACATACCAATAGCCCGATTGATAGCTGGGAACAAGATCCAAACGCTGCTCAAAAGCATAACTATCAAGCAACGCGCCTGTTTCGAAGCTATAGATTTGCCATGTATAGGTCGATTCATAATCAAACTGCCCAGATACCTGACCAATTGCGATTTGTTGTAAATCGGGCGCAACGATGATTCTATAGCTACGCTCGCTTGGTGGTGGCGTAAGCTGAACTGTGCGCAAAGGCGCTCCAGTAAGCCCATCAAATTCAATCACAACCGACTGATTACTGAGCACAAAAAGTCGTTGCTGAACGAAAGTTGCAATTCCATCAGCAACATTTAAGCCTAAATCAGCGCTTCGTGGATCATAATATGTAATTTGCCCTTCCGGTTCAGATGAAGCACACCAAAAGGCCCCATCGCGATTCAAATGACAGTTGCTAGAAATATTACTAAACTTAATATCGCGCTGCTCAAGAATTGCCCCATCGCTTAACTGAACATGCATCCATGTCCAAGAAAATGGTCCAAGTTTTGGTTTGCTGCGCTCAAACACAAGATATACGCCCGTTTTGGCTTCATCAAGCACCGCCAAAGCTGAATCAGTCATAGAAAAGTGGTTGAATTCTAGCGACCAGCGGTATTGATTGGTTGCCAGATCAAAAAGCTCAATGAAATGTGCTCTATGGGTAATTGCCAGTTGTTGCTCAGCAAAGATACTGACAATTTTATCGGGATATTCCGCGCCAACGGGGGTTAATTCGCCACTCGCTGCAAGCCAAAAATAATTGATATCCAGGCCAAACTCTGGCTTTTTCAATTGCACTAGCACCCGCTCATTGGCTGGCATGCTCAAGGCTTGGGTGGGCGTGGCAATTGGTTGAGTTGGGCTGGCTTGGGCTGCCGACGGCAAAGTTGGGCTGGCTTGCTGAACGATGGTTGAAGTGGGCTGTTGCGCTTGGCAATTGCTCAACAACCCAACCAACACCCCCACCAAAAGCATTCGATACAATTTTTGCATAGCCTTCTCCTCTCTGGCTCCTATGGTTGCGGATAGACATACTCAACACTAAATGATCGAAATGGAGTCGTCGCATCAAAGCCATTAAATTGGATTAACGGCAACCAATGTTGATTGATTCGCTCCAAAATATACACATCGTCGGACATCACCACCATGACACGCTGGCCAAACCAATCACTCTTGGTCAGATTGAACCAATCAGCAAGCACCAGTGAATGGCCGATTTGGCTTGTGCGGCTAAATGTCAGCAAGCGTGAGTTAACCGTCTGGCTTTGCGCCAGCAAATAATATTGACTATCGCCCGACCACTGACCTTGAAAACTCCTAGCCATTGGCTGGCGCTGCAACTCCAAGCCCGTTGTACTATCAAACATCAAGAGCGTGCCATAGTGCAAGGGGTAAGTGCGCTCAAACAACATAATCGTCTGACCATCGGGCGAAATTTCAATCTCAAGGGCTTTGCTAGCACTGGTTGGCATAAGCAATTGGGCTTGTTGACGGAGAATTGAATAGCTCAGGAGCTGATCTTGGGAATTTTGATAGACAACCGTTGGCGCGCCAACCGTATACCAAAGCTCCTTTACCTCAGTCGAATCGAGCAAATTTGTGCCTTGGGTTAGATCATTGAATGCGGTTTGCCACAGCAGATAGCTATCATTACCAGCGTTTGGTGTAGAGCCAACAATCGTTGCCTGCTGACCATCCCAGTAAATTGGGGTTAAGTAGGTTGCAGCGGGCAGTTCAGCAAAAACACTACGTTTGCCAGTTTGCAGATCAACAACAAGACAGCGATTGACCCGTGAATTGGAGCTCTCATCGAAATAATAGCTATAACAAAGCACTATGCTTTGATTATCCGGCGCACTGACTCCCGCCATATCACTCAAACGTTTGGCTTCTGCTGGCTCTAACTCAAGCGTGATGGTGGTTTGGCTAGTAGGGTCAAATAGGGTCAAATATTCATCGTTAAGTCCAATCAGGAGTGGCGGAGCATTCAAACGGCTAATGCTATAGTAACTTGCTTGCTGTTCGACGATTTGCTGGCCTTCAGACTCAAGCAACAGGGTTTGCTCTTCATTCTGGATGAGCGCCAAGGGCTGATTTGCCAAAGCCACAGGCGCAAGCGGAG
This sequence comes from Herpetosiphon llansteffanensis, assembly GCF_003205875.1. GTDB lineage: Bacteria > Chloroflexota > Chloroflexia > Chloroflexales > Herpetosiphonaceae > Herpetosiphon > Herpetosiphon llansteffanensis. The sequence continues at coordinate 13,149 of NZ_PUBZ01000123.1, read as the reverse complement.
CATTCGCTGGAAATGGAACGCTCAAGGTTTCAAGCCGCGGAGTATCGACGATGGGTAATAGCGTGAGCTTAGGAATAAGGGCAAAACTGCTATATTCTGGCTGAGGTGCTTCAGGGTTATGCGCCAGTTCCATGATTTGGGTTTGGTTGGTCGTGAGATCAATCGTTTCCAATGTGCCAGTGCGATCGAGCAGCATTAAGTGTTGATCATCAAGAAAGCGAATCAACTGGCTTACATCATAGCTAGTTGTATGGGTTTGTTTATACAATAATTGGCGTTGCCAAAAACCAAGCCCATTGCCAGCCCGATCGTAGGCGAAAATATGTTGGATTAAATCTATGGCTGACTCTTCGGAGCGGTTAACAACCACAACCACATAGTTGAGGTCGGGCGAAACCAGCATCTGCTGAATGGTATCGGCACGTGGCAAGTGCGAGAATTCAGTTTGGTTGAGCGTTTGACGCGTGAGCAAATCGATTTCGCTGACCATGCCTGCGCCAAGAACCAAGGCACGCTGGCCATCGGCAGCCACTTGGGCAAACTCTAGCTGGCTAAAAAATGGCTCACCAAACCCAGCGCTATCTTGGTCAAACGGCCACAACTGGCCATCAGCCAAGAGCCATGGGCCATTAACCGTGGGTAGCACTTTCGGTTGTTCGCGCAGCAACGGCGCTTGATATTGGCGTAATTCTACTCCGCTACGGCTATCAAGCCCACGCAAACGCACCGTCGCAGGCTGAAACGGATCATTTGTGGCTTGCTTTTCAACCAACCAAACCACGTTCATAAACGGGTCGTTGACCACATCCAAAATTGTGGTTTCAAGTTGGGCTTGTTGGTTATGAATTGGCACTTGCCACAAACGCTGATCATCGGTCAACGAACGGGCTTCCAGCCACGCATAATTCCAACTCAACAGCACTTCATGCTCGCGATCGGTCGTGATCATCACATCCCAATTCGCGAGCGTGCCTCTGGTTTGGGACTCATTAACGCCATCCCAAATCACAAGTTTCGATGCACTGCTGAGCAAGAGCAATTGCTGATCGCCGAGATCAATTGTATTGCTGGCAGGAAGCGGCTGAGTTGGCGGCGACTGAATTGCGACACTTGGGGTTGGAACTGCTGCAACCACGGTCGCAGTTGGGATTGGCGTTGGTGGCGCAGGCGTTTGGGCCGCCAGAATCATGGCAATCAATAAACCAACCCCAGCCATAACCGGCAGGATTTGCCAACGACGGCCTGAGCCGCCAATCTTAGCGCGTTGCGAATGCTCTTCCATCAACAATACCTCTCATAGCGTTGCCCTCGTTTGAGCGCAATATCGAACCTTCCACAATCATAGCAAAATCTGCCGAGCTTAATTAGCGTGGATAAACATAGCGAATCCCGTGTCTCGCTGTGGTTGTTAGCTGGATACGCCAAGTAGGCCGCCACTCAGCAGCAGTTAATTGTAATTGCTCAAAAACGCCACGCCGATAAACCTCAGCCAGCATGGTTTGGCCAGCATTATCTAAGGCAATCGGGTTCCACCTAGCATCGAGTTTGGTTTTGGCTGCTAATCGCGCTTGGGTTACATCAAAAATATACAAATCTTCTGCTGGCGAGAAATCGTCGAACACTACCGCCAGCCAATGGCCATCAGGCGACCACAAAAATGGGCGACTAAAACCATAATGCCGCGCATAATCAAGCTGATACAGTTGTTGCTGGGCAAAATCATACAAGGCCAAATAATCGGTATGGGTCGCATAATCACGAATCGTCAAGGCTAAATGATCGCCAGCAGGCGAAAACCAAGCGCGTTCAGCCCAGCCGCGTGAATTTAATGGCAACTGCAGGCTATGGCTTTCATGCTGAACCAAATCGAGAATCTGCACGGTTATGCCATAGGCATCATTGACAAATGGATAGAGCAGCCAGCGTTGATTAGGGCTAACAACTACCTCTGCATCAGCAGGCCATTCGGTAAACGGCGTTGCTAATGTGGCCCGCAATGTGACAATTTTTTCAGGCTGAAACGCTGCGCCAAGCTCAACCCGCCAAATCGATTGATGGGTTTGTTCTTCGTTAAGCTGATGAAAATAAATCTGTTGGCCTTGCCATGCCAAGAGCCGCATATGGGCTAAATCAGGCCAGTCAGCAGAATCGGCAAGCACCTTCCAAGCGCCAGTTTTGGTATGCACCGCAACCAATTGATGATCAGCGGTAAATTCATCAGTGCTGCTTAAATCTTGCTGCACAATCGCCAGCAACTGCTCGCCATTAGCCGAGAGAATTGGATTAAATACGTCGTTCTGATCAAGCAAAATCATGCGATCAAACTGCCATTCCACCCGCTGCTCAGTCGCCGGATCATCCAATTGCCACGTCATAATTTCAGGCCGCGAGACGACCAAGGGCGGCTGATTTGGGCGTGGCAGCAGCGCCACAACGATTTTAGCAAGGTTGGTCAGCTGTTGCTCGCCCCAAACTTGGTTGAGCAGCGAGGTTGGCCCGTGTTCTGGCCATTCTTGCAGCAATAGTACTGGCTCGTTTGCTGGCGCGAGGGGCACAGGTGTTGCCAAATAGTCAAGCACATAATTTGGCGTGGGCGTTGGGTCAACCGTTGCCAGAAACTCAGTAGCTAAAGGCTCAACCGCCGCGCCAACAACTTCGCCCAGCCAATAAACCTGCTGCGTATGCGCCTCAATCGGAACCACATACGCTTCAGTGGTATTGGTTGAACTATTCCAGCGATACACCAAGGAGTTGTAAAAAAGCAGATCGGTTGTGGTAGGTGCGTTAAGCCATTGGTCAGCAGTGCTTGCTGGGTAAAATAATGAATACGAATTCTCAAAGTAGCGCGTTTGTAGCTCGCCATCGGTCAATCGATAAACCGAATAGTAGTTCCGCTGCTGATCAATATCAGTTTCATGTTCATTCAAATCACTGACAACCAGCAACATGGTTTGATCAAGCGCCAAGACGCTATCGGCGATCACGCCCTTGATTGGCTGCTTTAAACCCACCATGCGCTCGCTTCCGGTTGCCCAATTGATCAATCCCAGCTCGTCGCTGCTGCGAAAAATAGCCAATTCAGTTTGTTGGCCATTGCCCATCAGCCTGTTGTTGTAGCTCAGGCCAAAGCTGGTCTGAATGTTGGTCGCAGTATCCAAGCGCAACAATTCGCGCTGGCGCACAAACCAAATTTGGCCAGCAGCCGTCACCAGCGTCGTGCTATCGGGCTGAAACTGAAACTCTTTGGTTGGAGCCAACGCTCGACCATCAGCCAAAGCCCGATGACTGAAATGCCAAACGCCATGCTGTTTGGCTTTTTCAAGCAGATAGATGCCAGTTTGGGCCTGATCAAGCGCCAGCATGCCGCCCGCTGTGGGTGCTAATGGGAAGCGCCAACGCTCGCGATTGCTCAGCAAATCAAACGCAATCAGTTGCCGATTACGTGGAATCAGCAAGGTTTGCTGGGCTGGCAAAATGGCAACAAAGCGCTCACGCTGGGCATCAATCGCAGCAATTGGCACTACTTGATTGGGATCGGCACGGTTCAAATACACCTGCGAGCCAGCAGTATCGCGGTTGATCAAATAGATATGGTGTTCAAGCGCAGGCTCTGGTATTGCGGTTACGGTTGGAAAGGGGGTCATCGTAGCAAATCTATCACGAGTTGCCACTGCCAGCGGCAGCGCATCAGGCTTAATTGGGTCTGGCTTAATCAACTCAGGGTCGAGCGTAGCTAACGGGCCAAGTTGGTTGAACGCCAACGCCGTGCTAGCTTGAGCCTGTGCGGTCGGCAATGGCGTTGTGCTTGGAAATAGCACAATGATGGCGGTCGCGCTTGGTTTAATCTTGGTCGAGGTGGCAAGCGCTACGGCAGTTAGCTGGGTGGAGGGGCTAGGCTGCGCTTGATCAACAGGGCTTGGCGTAGACAGCAATTGGCTGAGCACACCAAGCCCAAGCAAAGCGCCAATAATTCCTAACACCAGCCAGCGCCCAACATTGCCAGATTTGGCATGGGGAGAACGATCATCCATCAGCAAACCCTCTCACTCGTGCTTGATCATGGGGAATAGTACGACCAAGCCTAGCGCAAGCGTCATGGGTTGCACAATGATAGCCAGCTGATGCTAAGCTGAGTTGGGCAGAGTTGAGCTGAGGAGTAAAAAAGCCCCTTACCCATGAGGCGGGCAAAGAGCTGGAATGAGGGGATCGTAGCATGTCAGGCTGCCGATCCCCAATAGGCTATGTTCTCTGTGCTTTTAGCGTGGATACACATAATACATATCTTCGAGTAAGCCGACACCTTGGTTAATGCGCCAATTAATCTGCAAGGCTTGGCCATCCCAGATAAGTTGCTCAAGGCTTGGTTGCCACAAATGTTGTGCCAGCAACGTTTTGCCATCATCATACAAGGCCACCGGTTTTTTGCGTTGATCGAAGGTTGTGCTCAACGCGAGGCTTGGCTGTTGCGCATTATAAATATTTAGCTTCGATTCAACGCTAATCATTCCAAAATTCACCAACAACCAACGCCCATTAGGCGACCACAAAAATGGGCTTTCGCCGCCACTAAAATACGCTTTATACGCGCCTGAATCTAGTTGATACCAACGTTGCTGCTCAAGCTGGTATAAGGCGGGATACGAATCTTCGCCACCAGCTTTTGGCAGCATAAACGCAAAACTGTTACCCTCAGGCGAAAAACTCAGATCATCGGATGCTAAGGGCATCAAGGGCAGGGCAATATCATGGCTTTGCTGCTGAACCAAATCGAGCACCCGCAACACCATGGTTTTATTGGCAGCAGCCAGCGGGTAGATGAGCCAACGTTGGTTGGGCGAAACATAGATACGGGCTAAAATCGCATTGCTCACATCAGGAATATTGGCCACAATCGCTGGAATTTCAGCAATTTTTTCTGCTTGAAATGGCGGCCCAAGCTGCACCCGCCAGAGCAATTGGGGGTTTTTGCTGGTTTGCAGGAAGTAAATGCTATCACCTTGCCATGCAAGCGGCTTCGCCCATTTCAATTCTGGCCAGGTGCGCGAATCGGCCAGCACAGTCCATTCGCCAGTTTGGGTGTTGATTTGCAGCAGTTGGCTGGCCCCAATAAATTGATCGTCGCTGCGCAGATCTTGGCCCACCACCGCCACCATGCTTTGATAATTCGGCGCAAGCAAGCTGTCGATAAAACTTTCCTCGCTTAGCATCTTTTCAAATTCCCATTCGACAGTTTGCTTGCTCACCAGATCAACCAATTGCCATGTTTTTGATTTAGGCCGTTGCAGCAACAAGGGCGGCTGATTATAGCGCTCAAACAACTTAGCGCCTTCCTCAACCAAGGTTTCAAGCGTTTGATCAGAGGTTAGTAGTTGCAAACGCAAATCCAAGCCCAGCCAATCGCCAAAAATTGCAACCGGCTGAATGCTTGGTGGCTGAATCGTTGGCAAATTGGGCTGATCATAAATTGGTACAAGGGTTGGTAAGGGCGTAACCGCCGCTTGATAGTCGCTCGTAGCCAAATTAATCGCTGGGCCTGCTAGCTCACCAAGCCATGCAATGCCATGTTGGCCCCAAGCTGAAGCAGAAACAACCTCGGTCAAGCTATTCGTTGCCACATTCCAACGGCTAACCGAACGTTGCCCAGTCTCCCAATCGGAGCTATAGATTAACCATTGATCGGAGGTTATGCTAGGGTGGAACGAACTAAGGCTGTCAACTTGGATAACGCCCAGTAACTGCCCAGTTTGTAGGTTATAGACCGAGCTGAAATAGCTATCATCAGATCGTGGATCGTCACTGCTGACAATGCTCTCAACCACCAAGGTTTGTTGGTCATTCGAAAACGTGGCGCTAAACAGATTGCCTTGAAACGGCGGATTTAATGCTACTTGCTGCTCGTTGCCAGTCGCCCAATCGATCAGGCTCAACGTAGTTGGCGCACGAAACACCCCCAAGAATGGCTGCCTGCCATCACCAATAATGTCATTAATCTTAAGCGCCCCAAAATCGCGTTTCGCCTTAGTTATGGGGTCAAATTGGAACAATTTATCATCATCGATGCCCCAAATTTTGCCATCGCTGGTGATGCTATGGCTATGGCCTGGCACGTTTAATGATCGTGGGCCATCGAGTACTTGCCCATCCTGAATCGCAAGCTGGCTCCAATTCCAACTTGCATCAACGCTACTCTGATCAAGCACATAGACCCTGTTGCCAGTCTTGTCGATCGTGAGTCTGCTTTTACGATCATAGGGGCTTTTGGGCAACAATTGCATAGTCCAACGTGGTTGTCCAGTTTTGAGGTCGATCGCAACTAAGTGTTGGTTGCGCGGCAGCAGCAAGGTTTGTTGCTCTGGCAAGAGCGCCATAAAGTTTGCTGCGTACTCATCAACGGTCGCAATTGGCACAAAGCCGCCGGCATCAACGCGAACCAATTGATATTGCTCTGTATCGGCGCGCACAAGAATTGCATAGCTATGGCTTTGGCCAGCTGGTGTAGGTTGCGCGGTTAACGTGGGCAACGGTGTAGGCGTTTGCAGCACAGCCGTTGTTGCTGGCATAATCGTTGGTTGGTCAATGACGGGCACAATTGTTGGCAACAACTCTGCATCATGCAGATCCTTGGTTGGAACGCTGGTAGTTGCCGGTTCAATCGTCGCTAACCGAACTTCGCCCTGGTCTGCTGGCAAAATTTGGATTGGCGGCGGCTCGCGGAACATGGTTGTTGGAAATGGTGAATCAACCATGGTTGGGCTTGGCGTGCTCATCGGCGTGGCTGAACCAAGCAAGGCCACCGCAGTCGATTCAACATGCGCTTCATCAAGCTTGCTAGGCATGAATGTCAAGACCAGCATCAAGCTAATTAAGCCAAGTGCACCAAGTACTGGCAGCAAACGCCACCAATTGTGATCCTTGCCAAGTTTCACCCGTTCACGTTGTGGTTGCATCGAAATTGTTCCTCTATTCAATCAGACTCTTTTTATCGATTGGCGCTGGTTTTTCGACTAGCCTAGAGCCAATCGCCAAGAACCAGCCGCTACTCCCATATGGTATCTGGGCTGTTTTCTGGGTTCGATCAGCGGGGATACAGATAATAAATTTGTTCGAAAGAATTGAATAGGTTGTTAATGCGCCAATTAATCTGCCATGCTTGGTCATCCCAGGTCAATTGCTCAAGACTACGTTCCCAGGCATGGTCTGTGATGATCGTTTTACCATCGTTATCTAATGCGATTGCTACTTTGATGAAATCCAAGTTTGTGCTCAATGTGAGGCTTGGTTGGCGACTATTATAGATATTCAAACGTTCTTCATTCCTGCTAATTTTTTTAAAATCTATCGCTAGCCAATGGCCATCAGGTGACCATAAAAACGGAGTTTCCCCATAAAGGCTACCATACATTCCTGAGTCCAGTTGATACCAGCGTTGTTCCTCCAGCTGATACAAGGCAGGAATTCCACGATTAGTCATTGCTGATGGGAGCATAAAGGCGAAACTATTGCTTTCGGGCGAAAAACTGAGATCGTGCAAAGACTTCAAGGGCATGGCAAGATCATGGCTTTGCTGTTTGACCAAATCGAGTATTCGCAGCACCATAGTTTTATTATCGACTGCCAGCGGGTAGAGCAACCAGCGTTGATTGGGCGCGACATAGACTTCGGCTGAAATTGGTGTAGAAGTAGCATTCAATTCTCTTTGCATTGTTGATGGAATTTGAGCAATTTGCTCAGCTTGGAACGGCGGCCCAAACTGCACCCGCCAGAGCAACTCAGCGCCGTTGCTTGGTTGCAAAAAATAAACGCTATCGCCTTGCCATGCAAGCGGCTTAACCCATTGCAACTCAGGCCACATATGCGAATCGGCCAGGACAGTCCATGCGCTGGTTTGCAAATTAATCTGAACTAACTGGCTAGTACCAGTAAACTGATCGTTGCTGCGCAAGTCTTGGGTGACAACCGCCAGCATACTTTGATAATTGGGGGCAAGCAAGGGGCGAAAATTTGACTCTTCAGGCCTAATAATCTGCTCAAATTGCCACTCCACTTTTTGTTGGGTAATGGGATCAAGCACTTGCCATTGCTGTGCTTGTGGCCGTTGCAGCACGAAGGGCGCTTGATTGTAGCGGGGAAATAGATTAATGACTGCTTCATCAAGCAGCTCAGCTGATCGACCAATCAGTCGCTTTACTGAAAACTCATTACCACGTTGATGGCCAAAAATTGCCACTGGCTGATTGGATGGCGGCTCAATCGTGGGTAAACTTGATTGATTAGCCCTAGACTCATCAGTTGGTAATGGCGTAACGGCTACCTGAAGTTCTGCGCTAACTGGATTGATTGCAGCACCAGCTAGCTCACATATCCATTTAACCTTAGAGCCACTCCAACCCTTCGGCCCAACCACTTCCTCCAACTGATTGGTCGCTACATTCCAACGCATGAGTGTCCGTTGGGCGCTACTCCTATCGGCTAGCTCAATCAGCCATTGATCAGCGGTCAGCGTTGGATAGAACAAGGAAGAATCACCAATATTTCTGGTCGCAATTAAGCTGCCAGTCTTCAGGCTGTATGCTGAAAGGAGGAATTTGCCATGACCAACCAGATTTGGATTTATATTGGCCACATTGCTTCTAACAACCAAGATGCTTTGGTCTTCTGAGAAACTGGCATTCATGACCCCTCCCTGAAATGGCGGATTTAATGACACCTGCCGCTCATTACCAGTTGCCCAATCGATCAGGCTCAGCTTGGTTGGCTCACGCAACACGCCCAACAACGGCTGGCGGCCATTGCCGATAATCTCACTGTGGCTGAGTAAACCAGAACCAAAACCACGTTTGGTGTTGGTCGTTGGGTCAAACTGAAACAGTTTTCTATTTTCAATCACCCAAATCTTGCCATCACTCGTCAGCGTGAATCGATCGCCTGCCAAAGATACTTGTTGTGGAGAATTGAGCAGTTGGCCGTCCTGAATCGCGAGATGACTCCAACGCCAGAGTGGCTCGCGGCCATTCTGGTCAAATAGGTACACTCCTGTACCAGCTTGATCAAGCGTCAAGCGGCTTCCATAGTCAAGGCTACTTTTTGGCAGCAAGGGGTGATTCCAACGTGTTTGCCCAGTTGTCAAGTTAATCGCAACCAACATTTGATTACGGGAAATCAACAGGGTTTGTTGGTCGGGCAGCAACGCCATAAACCGTTCAGTGGATCGATCAACTGTGACAATCGGGATCAATCGATCTGCCTCAACTCGCACCAATTGATCTTGCAGCAACGTGGCATGATTAATCAGTGCATAGATATGGGCTGCTTCGGCTGGTGTCGGCAGCGCGGTTAGCGTTGGCAGCAATGTGGGAGGTTGCGCCGTAATGGTTGCTTTGGATAGTTCAAGCACGGGCACAATTGTTGGCAACAACTCTGCATCATGCAGATCCTTGGTTGGAACGCTGGTAGTTGCCGGTTCAATCGTCGCTAACCGAACTTCGCCCTGGTCTGCTGGCAAAATTTGGATTGGCGGCGGCTCGCGGAACATGGTTGTTGGAAATGGTGAATCAACCATGGTTGGGCTTGGCGTGCTCATCGGCGTGGTTGAACCAAGCAAGGCCACCGCAGTCGATTCAACATGCGCTTCATCAAGCTTGCTAGGCATGAATGTCAAGACCAGCATCAAGCTAATTAAGCCAAGTGCACCAAGCACTGGCAACAGCCGCCACCAATTCCGATCCTTGCCCAGCTTTACCCGTTCGCGTTGTGGTTGCATCGAAATCTTCCCTCTCTATCAATCATTGGCACGAAGGCTATTGGCTTTTGGCAATAGGCTGGAGGCTATTGGCTATCGGCTTTTAGCCTAGCACGGGCAACCGATCCCCAGCCCCTGACCCCCGACCTCTCGTTTGTAGCCACAAATTGGCCCAGATTGGCACAGATTTATGTGATTATTCCTCAGTGCCAACAAGCTGTTCTTTTTTAGCCACGAATTGCACAAATTCCACAAATTATCCATTTCATCCCTCATAATTCATCCTTCATCCTTACTTAAATCTCTGCGCCTCTGCGTTAAAAATGCTCGACGTTTTTAGCCACAGATTGAATCAGATTCTGGTTCCAATAGCCCAAAGCCCATAGCCCAAAGCCCGCATCCCTATGCTCAGCGCGGATACACATAATGCAGTGAGTCAAGATTGATCTCAAGCGGAGCCATGCGCCACTCAGTTTGCCATTCGTGCTCGCGCCATGTCAACTGGGTAAAGGCTGGTTTCCAGGTTTGGCCAGTTAACAGCGTTTTGCCATCATTACCCAAGGCTAATAATCGATGTTCAATCGGCTCAATTTCGGAACGCAAAGCCAGGCTTGGTTGCTGGGTGTTGTAGATGCTCAGGCGGCGATTAAGCCCAATATAGCCAAAATTCACCGCTAGCCACTTGCCATCAGGCGACCACAAAAACTGATCGATGCCATTGGCATAAAACCCAGTATCAAGCTGATACCAACGTTGCTGCGCAAATTCATACAAGCTAACATAGGAATTATTTTGATTATTCAAGCTTGGCAGGATTAACCCAAACCGCTCGCCATCGGGAGCAAAGCTCAGGTGCACCAGATCAATCAATGGCAAGGTAAACTCATGGCTTTGTTGCTCGACCAAATCGAGCACCTTCACAAGCATAGTTTCCTTATTCGCCGTGGCTAGTGGATAGAGTAACCAGCGTTGGTTGGGCGAAACAACGATGCTGGCATAGATTGGGACACTTGAAACTGCTGGATCATTGGCAACAACGAATGGAATTTCGGCCAGTTTGGTGGCCTGAAATGGTGGGCCTAATTGAACGTGCCAGAGCACCTTTAGGTTGACCTCGACTTGCAGAAAATAAGCACTATCATCGTGCCATGCAATTGGTTTAGCCCATTGCAACTCAGGCCATGTCCATGAATCAGTGATCACATCCCATTCGCTGGTTTGGAGGTTAATTTGAATTAACTGACTGGAGCCAGTAAATTGATCAGTGCGCCGCAAATCTTGGCCCACAATCACCAGCAAACTACGATAATCGGGAGCGAGCAAAGGATTAAAATCCAAATCGCCAGCGCTAAGAACTTTTTCAAATTTCCATTCCACCGTTTGTTGGGTAGTTAAATCAAGCAGTTGCCACAGGCGCGCTTGGGGGCGTTGCAGCACTAAGGGCAGCTGATTGTAGCGCGGAAACGTGCGCACCCCAAAATCGGCAAGCAACTCCATCTGTTGGTCGCTATTGATTCGCTGAATAGCGCCGCCGCTAGCAATCAAGGCCACGGGCTTGGTTGTAGCAGGCAAGATCGTTGGTAAGGGTGTTTTATCGAATATCGATACAGGGCTCGGCAAGGGCGTAACCGCTGCTTGAAATTCATTGCCAAGCGGTTTAATTGGCGCACCAGCAACCTCGCCCAACCAAAGAATGTTCTGATCGCCAACAATCGCTGGCTCAAATACCTCGGTCAAGGTATTGGTTGCAATGTTCCAAAGGCTAAAATCGCGCTTGGAATTCACGTAATCGGGCGTGACGACTAACCATTGATCGGCACTCGTTGTTGGATAGAGGCTGCTAAACATACTATGCTTGATGGAGGCAATTAATCGGCCAGTTTGTAAATCATAGGCCAAATAATCATCATTATTTTCGCTCAGCGAACTCGTAGGCGAAGCAGCACTATCAACAACCAAAATCGTTTGATCGTTGGATAAAAAACCTGCTCTGAGCATCCGATCAAATGGGATTGCGGCCAATTCAACTGGACGCTCCTCACCAGTCGCCCAATTGATCAGGTTAAACATTGTGGGACTACGAAACACACCCAACAATGGTTGGCGGCCATCGCCCAAAATTGCAGCATTGCTGAGCGAGCCAAATTCTTGGTAGGCTTGGGTAGCAGAATCATAGTAAAAAAGTGTTTCCGGCGTGGAAAACCAAAGCTGGCCAGTGCTAGTTAGCAACAGTTGGTCAACCGCAGGCAATTTAAAGTTTTGGACTGGTTGCAGCAAAATCCCATCATTCAGCCCAAGATGGCTCAAACGCCAGATCATCGTTGCCTGATTCAGTTCAATCAGGTACACGCCAGTGCCAGCCTGATCAAGCGTCAAGCGGCTTGTATAATCAAGCGCCGTTTTGGGCAATAATCCATAGTGCCATAGTTCGCGACCAGTCGCTAAATCAACCGCAACCAATTGCTCATTCCGCGGAATCAATAAGCGTTGTTGCTCAGGCAGCAAGGCCATAAAGCGTTCAGCATAGGCATCAACGGCAGCGATCGAAACTAACTCATTGGCCGCAACTTGCACAAGGTTATGACCCGCAGGACTATGCACAATCGCATAGCGCTGACTTTGTGTGGCTGGCGTTGGACGCGCAGTCAAGGTTGGCAGCGGCGTAACTGTTGCTGCCTCAAACGTTGCAACTGGCATACTTGTTGCAGACTCAATCACCGGCACAATCGTTGGTAAGCGCGTCGAATTGTCGGGTAGGTTAGGTGGAACAGTCGTCAGCGCAAGCTCTGGTTGCACCGTCACCACACGAATCTCGCCCAAATTATCCGGCAGCAACTGAATTGGCGGTGGATCTGCTGGCCGCGCAGGAAACGGTGCAGCAATCAAGGTCGGGCTAGGTTGCATACTTGGCGTAGGCGAGCGAAGCAAGGCCACAGCGCTGGGTTCAACATTGGCATCATCAAGCTCATTGGGCATGAATGTCAAGACCAGCATCAAGCCAATTAAGCCAAGTGCGCCAAGCACTGGCAGCAAACGCCACCAATTCCGGTCTTTGCCAAGTTTGACTCGCTCGCGTTGTGGTTGCATCGGCATTGCTCCTCTATTCAATCATTGGCACGAAGGCTATGAGCTTTGGATTTTTAGCCTAGCACGGGCAATCGATCCCCGACCCCTCGTTTTAGCCACAGATTGCACAGATTCGCTAGATTATGTTCTCAAAGTCCAAAGCCTAGCGCCAATAGCCATGGATGATCTGCACCGCTAGGTTAATTTCCCGATCCCCGACCCCTCGTTTTTAGCCACAGATTGACTCAGATTTGGTTTCTTTTGGCCACGAATTGCACGAATTGATGTTCCGATAGCCAATAGCCAATAGCCAAACTTCCCGATCCCCGACCCCTGATCCCCGA
>NZ_PUBZ01000122.1 GCF_003205875.1 Herpetosiphon llansteffanensis | reverse complement strand
GCCCCCGACAACCGATCCCCACCCCATACTGCTTGACATTTTGCCAATCGTGACGAAGATTGAAGCAGAATTGTGTTGAGGTTGCACTATGAAAATTGGGTTTGTCTTTGATGATCACATGCACCGCATTGGTGGCATTCAGGTCTATATTCGTGGCTTATATCATTATTTTGAGAGCCTAGGCCACGAAGTGGTGATTTTTGCTGGTGGTAGCCAGTTTGATAACGCCAAATTGGCTGAGCGGATTATTCCTTTGGGAATTTCGTTGCCAACCTATGGCAGCGGCTCGAATACCTCATTGCCAATCTGCCTTGAATCGAATCGGCGTTTGCGCGAGCTTTTAGAGGCCGAGAATTGCGATATTTTGCATATTCAGACTCTGCACTCACCAACTATGGGCGGGCGAATTTTGGCTAATTCCAAGGCTTGCCACATCTCGACCTTTCATAATCGGGTTGATGAGCCGTGGAAATTGCAAGCGTTGCGCATGGCCAAATATATTTTGCCCGATTTCTTTCGCCATGTGCATGGCCGAATTGCTGGCTCACAAGCAGCAATGGAAACGGCACACGCTATTTTTGGCAAGCAAGATGAATATACGGTAATTGCCAGCGGCATTAATCTTGATCGCTTTGAGGATGCAGCCAATTTGCCACGCCTGCGCCAATATGATGACGATAAAATTACCCTGTTTACGCTTGGCCGTTTGGAGCAGCGCAAAGGTGTGGAATATTTGCTGCGGGCCTATGCCTTGCTCCAAAAAGATTATCCCAACCAATTGCGGCTCGTGATTGCTGGCGATGGGCCGTTGCGCGAAGAATTGCACGCATTGGCCGACCAATTGCACTTGAAAAATGTAGAGTGGCTTGGCTACGTGACCGATTTGGCATTGCCGCATATGATGGCCAGCGCCGATATTTTTTGTGCGCCAGCAATTGGCCAAGAAAGTTTTGGCTATGTGATTGTTGAGGCGATGGCGCTGGGATTGCCAGTCGTGGCGGCAGCCAATGCAGGCTATGCAGGCGTTTTGGTCAATCATCCAGGCAACTTGGCCGTGCCACCGCGTGATCCGCGTGCCATGGCTGGGGCAATTGCCAGCTTTATTGCCAGCCCAGCAGCGCGCAAAAAAATTGGCCAATCAAATCGCCAACAGGCCAAAAGCTATAGCTGGCAAGTCATTGGCGACCAAATTATGGAGTTCTACAAAAAAACCTTAGCCCAAACTGTGCAATAGTACCAAGCGATTAAGCGCTTTTTTGTGTAGTTTGCATAACAGGCGCTTAATCTTTTTATGCTATAGTAAGGCTTATGCCAACGGTGGCAACGAACCCCAATGTGGTGGATTCTAACGATGAGCTATCTAGAGGAGGCGCATATGCGTTCCCATGATTATTCAATCGAAGAAGCCGCCGGATTAATGCAGCTTTCCGAAGATACCGTGCGGCGTTGGGTAAGCAAAAAGTTGATTGGCGCGTATCAACTTGGGCGTGGTTGGCGAATTTCCGAAGATGAGATTCAAAATATCTTGAAGGCCCGCTACGAAATGGAGCAAGAACGCCAATTTGCTCCAAGCGCAGCCTAGTTTTCAACCTAGTTTTGGCAGACAACACAAAGCCCGCTGGATTCGCTACGAATCCAGCGGGCTTCTTTAACAAGCGGCTGAGGTCTTAAACATCTCTCCTCGCAAGCCTGTTTATTTGGTGGCGATATGCACCGCAACTGCGCCCAAGCCCAATTGCTTCCAGGTCACATCGCGCCAGCCACATTCGGCGATAATTTGGGCTAGCTCAGGTGGCTGGGGAAAAATCGATGCCGATTGGGGCAAGTAGGTGTAAGCGCGATTGTTGCCGCCCACGATGCTGCCAATAATCGGCACAATGTTGTTGAAATAGAATTGATGGCCCCAGCGTACCAAGGGATTTTTGGGCCGCGCAACCTCTAAGCAGGCCAATTTGCCCCCTGGCTTGGTGACACGAGCCATTTCGCTAAATGCTTGGCGAATATCCACGATATTGCGCATAGCAAAGCCCGTAGTCACAACATCAAAAGACTCGTCAGCAAATGGCAATTGCATCCCATCGCCATTAACAAAGCTATGCTCAGTTGTGTCTTGATCGCGCTTGGCTTGGCCCGCTGCCATCATGGCAAAAGTAAAATCCAGCCCAACTACGCCAACTTGAGGCATGGCGCGTTGCAGAATCGGCAGAAAATCGCCAGTGCCAGAGCCAACATCCAAGGCAAACGTGGCATGTGATTGCTTGATGCGTTTGGCTGCCCAACGCCGCCAGCCTTGATCCAGCCCAAAGGTCATCAGCCGATTCATCAGATCATAGCGCTCGGCAATGGCTGTGAACATGGCATTGACATAGACGGCTTTTTCAGCGGATTGTGGCAAGACAGACATTATTCAAGCTCCAAGCCAGCCCATTGCTGGTCACTATCAAGCTCAGGGCTTAGCCCCAAGGCAACTAAAGCGCGGGCTGCCACAAAATCGACGACTTCGGCAACCGTAGTTGGGCGAGCGTAGAAATTGGGCATTGGCGGTACGAGCCGCACGCCGCGCTGCGATAAACGCAACATATTTTCCAAATGTACGCTCGAAAGCGGGGTTTCGCGCGGGACGACGACTAAGCGCCGTCCCTCTTTTTGGGTCACATCGGCCACGCGCAACAGCAAATTGTTGGCGAGGCCAGCAGCCAACGCCGCAACCGTACCCATCGAACATGGCACAATCAGCATGCCATAGGCCGGATACGAACCGCTGGCAATCGTTGCCGCCTGATTATTGGGATTATGCTCGGTGATCAAGCCCGAAGCCTGCCAAGCAGCAACCGCTTCGGCCCAAGATTCGCCTTGTTCCTGTCGCCAAACGATGCGCGCTGATGAAGTTGCGACCAACTCAATTGGGTGTTCGAGCGCAATCAAGCGTTCGATAACCCGTTTGGCTAGCGCCGCACCGCTTGCACCACTAATCCCAACCACCACTGGCAAACGCTTACTCATCGTCCCATAGCTCCAGCAATTCGCGCCATTCGTTTTCTAGCTCTTCGCGACGAGCAGCATAGTAGATATGGTCAACGCCATCTTCATCGCGATAGACGAGATCGACTTGCGAGCGCATTGGCCGCATATAGCCGATATTGCCCCACCAGCGCACCGAAGCCTCGTCAATTGGCAGATCTTCGAGGAACATGCGGGCAGCATATTCGCGCACAGTGCCTTGCTCAAGATCTAAATCGCGCCATGGGTCGCTGACTTCGCCGCTGCGCAAATTGCGGAAGCGGAAAGAGCGGCCAAAATCGCTTTCTTCCATTGCGACAACTTCGATGCCTGTGGTTGGTGGCTTAACCCGAATCAGATTGAGCCATGCTTCGGTCAATTTGGCGCGGGTTACATCGTTGAAGGTTTGGAAATCTTCATCTTCTTTGTTTTTCATGGCTAGATCGAAGCGAATTTTCTCTTCGTTGCCATAGATGCGCCATAAGCCGCCACGGCCTTTCCACCGATATTTGCGGTCACCCCAAGGCATCCAGTTATCTTCATTGTCCGATTCTGCATCATCGATTGGTGCGCTAAAGCTGCGTGGTGCGCTAATTGGTGCATGATCGTCGTTATCGTTGGCATCGACCGCAAAACTATCGTTGATGCCAAGCAGCGAGCGCCAGCCTTCACCAAGCCCCCACTCGGAAACGCCATAGAAAATATGGTCGATTACGCCTGAGGCATCGCGATGAATTAGATCGTATTTGGTGCGATTGCCTTGCTGGAAGGTGCGCCAAACGCCGAGCCGACCATACCAGCGTACATCTTCGTTGAGGTCAATTTTGGCATCGCGTAGTTCTTCGTGGCGCGAGATGGCATAGGCCCACAAGCCTTGAGCGCGATCGCGTTCAACGCCGGTGGTGGTGCGCAAATCACGCACTTCGTAGGTCCAAACCGAATTGCGTTTTTGCTCGCTCACAATTTCGACCCCTGAGCGTGGCAATTCGAGATCTTCGCCATTATCAAGTGGCGACATGGTGCTACGTACCAACGCGCGGCGGGCAAGTTGCAATAATTCTTCGCGGTTAGCAACCTGGGTTTGATCATCGCGGCGCACATAGACTGCGCCATTGCTTGCAACATAGGGTGGCAATTCATCGGGCTTAACTTCAACCCGCACAACATCGCGTTCTTGATATTGCATTAATTCGAGGCTGAGGTTTGGTTGCGGGTCGAGGTATTGGGCGACAAGTTGCTTAATTTGTTCGCTAATCGTGGTTGCTGAGACAGCTTGCTCGCCATCAATGCCAATTAAGATTACCCCGCCATCGGCATTGGCCAGCGCTGCCACATCGTGCCAAACTTGCGCCAGATACTCCTCGGTTGCCGGACGGGCAATTAAGTGGCGTGAATCGCCATTCAGTCGCACGTTATCAATCTCCCATTGCTTTTGGTCGCGGCGTGGTACGCGCACCTTATCGATTTGCTTGCTACTGAATAAGGTCTTCAAGGCATCGAATGAAGCTTCGGGCAAAAGTGCCTCGAAATAGCGGTCGCCAACGCCATAGAGTTTTTTGCTTTCTTGGTCGTCGGCATCGGCGCGATTGATGCGGTGGGCATCGGAGCCTTGAATACAGAACATTGGCCGTTCGTAATAGGTATGTTGGCCATTATAAAAGGTTGGGCTGAGGTAGCTTTCGTGTGAAGCGTAGAAATGGACAAATTCGAGGGCGTGTAAATAAGGGCTTTGGGTTGCAGCAACCCGTGATTGGCCGCTATTGCCAAAGCGAATTGATTCGCTCACCACGCCAGAATGGGCATTAACGTGGGCGGCAATCACGATACCCCCAGCACGATTGATAATTTCATAGGCTTCGGTCACGTGTTTGGTGTTGGAGATTGAGCACGAGCCAGCCTTTAATTCTTGCGCTGGAATGCCCAATTGTAATAAGACCGCTTCAAGCACGCTAAGCGGAGTAGTTGGGGCAAAAAGGGCCAAAATATGCGAGCCATAGTGGCTGGTAAATTCAAAGCCTGGCAGTACAGTCAAATGAGCCAACAATTGTTGATATTCGCCGTAGCGTTCGCGCTCCTCAGGCGTACAGCGGTCTGCTTGCACAAAGCGTTCGAGTAGGGCTAGCTCATCGCGAAATTGCTCATAGCCGCGAATCGTGTTGTGGTCGGTAAAGGCAATAATATCAAGTTGATGGGCGGCTGCTGCCCGTAAAATATCGAGATAACTTACCTCTGGTTCTGCATAATCTTCAGATGCTGGCGTATGGATATGTAAATCTAAACGCATCCATCGCTCGGAAGGCGCAGATAACTGCTCATCGCTAAACGTCATTTTCCGTTTTACTCCATCAAGATCAATGTTTTTTCTTTTGCCAAAAACTCTCGACTTCTCGTGTCGATTTTGTTCGTCATGATACCTCAATCTGGTCAGAGCGGCAATTTACTTAAATTTGACCAATGGGTCGCAAATATGTTCTATTGTTTCCCGTGAAACAATCTAGCTTTGACTTACAGGACCTTAGTTATCAAGAAGTTATCCACAGCATGTGGATAACTTCGGTTAATTGCTAATGTGGAAAAGCTGTGGGAAATGTGTATAACTCGGCCAATTTAGGCGCTAAGGTTAATTCGAGGTTAAGCAATGCTGGATCGGCGCGCATCTGTTCACATGTAATTTAGCAAATTCGCAAGTTATACCAAAACAACGTGCCGTTGGTTACACAGCACGCTGTTGTTTCACTTTATTAAATGTTTCCCGTGAAACATTTAGGCCTGATAGGTCCACGCTTGACCTGGTTGCAAGGCCACAATTTCGGTCTTCAGCTCAAGCTTATTCAACTCGTTTTGCAAGGCTTCAGGGTTGCCATGCAAGGCAGGGAACGTGCCGTAATGCTCTGGAATTGCAAATTGCGAGCCGATTAATTTGAGCGCATGAGCTGCTTGGCGTGGCCCCATCGTGTAGAAATCGCCAATTGGCAAGATTGTGACGTTGGGCTGGTAGATTTCGCCCATCAAAGCCATATCGCTGTGAATACAAGTATCACCCGTCACATAGACCACGCAGCCATCGGAAAATTCGAGGATAAAACCACATGGATCGCCCAAATAGAGCGAAATATTGCCGCTAGTAACGCTGCTGCTGTGATGCGCTGTGGTTAAGGTTGCTTTGATGCCAGCAATCTCGATGCAACCACCTTTGTTGTAGCCAATACATTGTGTCGCATCGACACCTTGGCCTTGTACCCAGCCAATTAATTCGTTAATCCCAGCAATTGGCGCTTTGCTTTGTTTGGCAAGCTCAACCGCGTTACCAGTGTGGTCGCTATGGCCGTGCGTGAGCAAAATCGCATCAACATGCTCAAGCTCAGCCTTGGCCGAAGCTGGAAAGCTTGGATTATGTTCATACCAAGGATCAAGAATAATTCGTTTGCCTTCGGGGGTGACGAATAAAAAGCTGGCGTGACCAAGCCAAGTGATGGTCGTGTTGGCCATGAAATGATCTCCTTACACACCAAATACGGCTACTCGCTAAAATTCTACCACAGCCGTTCGAATAAAGGCATGGTTTCCAAGGGCGCTGGATAATTGTAGAGCCAGGTTTCGCCATCGAATTTCTCGCCAGTCCAATAATCGCGCCAGCCACCTTCGGGCAAGTAAATGTCGCGTTGGTAGCGGTTGGCTTGGAGAATCGGCGCTGCCAAATATTGCTCACCAAACAGCCATTGATCGCCAATAAAGCGCGTGCTAGCATCGTCGGGGTAGTGCCACCACAATGGTCGCACCAACGGCGTGCCATCGGTTGTGGTTGCTTGCAATAATTCGGCAATATATGGCTCTAACTCAGCGTGCAATTGAGCGTAGCGCTGGCAAATTTGGCTGGTTTCTGCATCGTACTGCCAAGGAGCAATTGAGAATTGCATGGCTGGCAAGAGCGCTGTAACTTGTGTCCAGCGAATCAGCAATTCGCGTTCTGGAAACTCGCCATTATAGGCATTGCCGCCAATCATATCGGGCAACACGTAGGGATAGCCGATGACACTCATGGCGAGGGCTTGAGTCACAACTGCATGCAAGCCGTTATCCATGCCCCAGCGGCTCCATTTATCCCATTCGCGGAAGAAGATTGGCTGTTGTTGCGAGCGCCAACCAGTGCGCACCTCCGTCCATTGCCACGATTGAGCAACGAAGGCAACGTAGCGATCGCTATACTGATTGGGAGTCATTGGCAGATGGGTTTTGGCTTCAGCGGGCAAGAAATTGCCTTCAGCACCATCGAATTTAAAGCCATCAATCCCATACAAAATTTGCAAGCGGTCTAAGCCTGCTTGCCACCACGCCAACGCCGCAGGATTTGAAACATCCAACAAGCCACCCCAACCTTGCCACCAACGAGTCAAATAGGGTTGATCATTACCTGGATGTTTGACCAAATAGCCATTCGCTGCTGCCTCAGCAAACGCAGCACTTTTGGGATCAAAGAATGGTGGAATCCACAAGGTTACTTTATAGCCAAGCTGATGCAACTGATCGACCATGGCTTTAGGATCGGGAAACTTACGCAGATCGAATTCTAAATCGCCATAAGCAGTTTGCCAACGATCATCGATTTCGAGCACGGAGTATGGATACTGTTGATCAATGATTTCTTGAGCAAAAGCCAAAGTTTGGACTTGATCAATATCCATTTTATAGCGTGCCCAGGTTGTCCAAATTGGCTTGCTGAACATAGCCAATGGCGGTGCAGCTGTGGGATGCCCAAGCTTTTGAATAATGTGTTGGGCAGCAAGGCTAACATTCTCAGCAATAACGAGATCGAGTACCAAGCGTGTGCCTGCATAGTGAATTTCGCTGCCATCTAAGCCAGCGCCAAATGGGGTTGGCGAAGGAAATTGCAATAGGCGAATTACGCCAGCAGGATCGCTATCGATCGTGACGTGCAAGGGGCCAGTATCTTCGGCGACCATAAATGCCACACCATTCGCGCCAATCCACACCGGCGTAACAATATTAAGTGTGCCATCATCAGCGTGATCGTAGGTAATCAAGGGTTGGCTTTGCACTCCAGCCAAATTGAGTGGCCAGCTTTGGATTACGCGTTCGCCCATGCCATACCACGAGCCTGCTGGCTGAATGCCAATTGCAAGGCCAATTTGGGCAACTTGATGTTTCACGTGAAACACCAAGCGATAGCCAGTGGCCGTAGTTTCGAGATTCAATTCAAAGGTTTGGTTATCGAAGCTGGTGTATTGCACTGTATCGGGCTGAGTTTGCACACCCATTGCGGCAAATTGCGAGCCATATTGAGCCAAATAGGGCTGAATCGTCAGCACTTCTTCATCATCGCGTTGAAACACCAATAAGCCAGTTGATTCAAGGGTATAGGTCATAATCACCTCATGCAATTATCAATTGTTGCATCTTATTATAGTTGGGGATGAGAACATAGAGCAAAGAACATAGAACATAGGGGAAGGTATGAAGGATGAATTATGAGGGATGAGAACATAGAGCAAAGAACATAGAACATAGGGGAAGGTATGAAGGATGAATTATGAAGGATGAAGGCAAAGGGCAACTCTTAACGCCGAGGCGCAGAGAACGTTTGGCTAGGGGCTTTGGGCTTTGGGGCTAATCGGAACATGAATCTGGCTAATCAGTGGCGAAAAAACTTAATCTTCGTGTCCTTCGTGCTCTTCGTGGATCAATTTTTTAACACAGAGGCGCAGAGAACGTTTGGCTATTGGCTATAGGCTATGGGCATCGGAACATGAATCTGAATAATCTGTGCCAATCTGTGGCTAAAAAATACGTATTGTGATTTCAAACAATACCCCAATAGCTCATAGCCTATAGCCTTCGTGCCCTTCGTATGCTTCGCAATTCAATTAACGTTTCACGTGAAACATTCCAAGCTATAGCCAAAATCATGGCAATTTTAGTGGCTGCTTATTCACATTAAATAGCAAAAATAGCTATCACTCGTGACTATTTTATCCCTTTGTATTGATGCAAATAATATTTCATCGTAAACACTTTTACTTTATTTAAAACCTCGTTCGTTCAGTTGACAAAGTATTGGCAGTAGGCTATGATCGCTGCACCGCTAAAGTTTGTTTGACGACGCAACAAATCAAGGACAACGTAGTTCAGATAAAACCCTTACCAAAGGAGCCGTCCATGCGTGACACAGCCCATCGTCGGAGCCTGATTAGCCGAATGCTGCTGATCAGTATGCTATTGGCGTTAATGATCCCCACGCTTAGTCCTCAAACTCCCGTGGTTGCCGCTCAACCCACCAAGGTTGATTTGGCCACCAACGCTCCAACTGTTTCCAATGCGCAAGTTGATTGGTGTTTCGCTGGTGAATTCCAAGACTGGAGCACAACCACAACCCATGCCAACGACGAAGGTCTCAACGGCGATTTAGTCGCTGGCGACGGCATTTACTCCCGTGATGTTGTAGTTGCAGCAGCTGGCCGCTCTGGATGGAAGGCCGTGGTTTGTGGCGGCTCAGCATGGGTTCCCAATGGGCCTAATGCTTGGATGAACACAACCCAAGCCAATCAAACGGTCAAATTAACCCTCGATACCAACAACTACAGCAGCAATGCTGGCAATCATGGCCTGCCTAGCAGCAATATTATTCATGCCTACGATTCAGGTTTTGCCAATTGGACAGTTGTTGGCTCATTCCAAGGTGATTTCAACAATATAGATCCAACCACAGCCATGACCAACATTGGCAACGGCTGGTATTCGTTGGTCTACACCGTGCCAAACGCTGGAGATCACGAAGCCAAAGTAAGCCATACTAACGATTGGGGAGCACAATATACTGCTCTTGGCCGTGCTGTCGATCAAGGCAACATTAGCTTTACCACCACCCAAGCCAACCAAAAAGTAACGTTTTTGCTTGATACCAACACCAGTCGCTTGACGATTCGCCCGCAAACTGCTGGTAACACCGGCCCTTGGTGTGCGCCTGGCGACTACCAAAATCCAGTTTGGGAAACTGCTGGCAGCCCATTGGTTGATAATGCAACTCAAGGTGACTTGCTAAGCGGCGACGGCGTGTTTAGCCGCGACGTGGTTATTCCAACCGCTGGCACATATCAATGGAAGGTTAGCAATTGTTCTTCCAACCCACAATTTCCAGCAGCCAACGCGTGGATCTACACCACCCAGCCCAGCCAAACTGTGAAATTGTTGTTTGATAGCAACAATCATACAAATGATGCTGGCTGGGATTTGCTGCCAAGCCAAAATATCGTTAATGCACTCGATTCTTCAAACAATTTCACTGTAGCAGGCAGTTTCCAAATCGGTGGTTGGAATAATGCTGATCCTGCTACGAAGCTGACCCAAATTGCACCCAACCAATTTGTGTTGCGCTATACGATTGCAACGCCTAATACTCACACTGCCAAATTCTTCCGTACTGGCTCGTGGACAGAGCAATACAATGCCCAAGGTCGGGTATTCGATGCGGGTGATCCTGCACCAATTAGTTTTACGACGACCACATTGAATGAAACTGTCGTGTTTTATTTGGATAATCGCACTGGCCGCGTAGCAATTACGCCCCAAGGCGATGGCCAAATTCCCGATTCCATCATCGGTGATGGATTGATTAATCGCGATGCAATCGAACATCACAGCCGCGAATCGCTCTATCGCGTGCCATTCGGTGCTGCTCCGCTCAACCAAGCGGTCAAATTGCGCTTGCGCACCGCTGCTCACGACATCAATCAAGCACGCATTCGCTTGTATTACACCGCCAACAACGGCCAAAGCATTCAACGTATGACCAAAGTTGCTAGCGATGAAAGCTACGATTATTGGGAATACATCATGCCAGCCCAAACCGTGCTGGGTGTGGTCTACTACCGTTTCATCATCGAAGATGGCAGTACAACCGTCTTTTATGAAGATGATAGCTTGTTCGATGGTGGTTTAGGTGAGGTGGTCAACACCAGCGCTGATCGCTCATGGAACATCTACATCTATGACCCAGCGTTTACCACGCCTGAATGGGCGCAAAATGCCACAATTTATCAAATTTTCGTCGAGCGCTTCCGCAATGGCGATGCTGGCAACGACCCAACTGCTGTAGCAACCGACACGACCTATCCCGGGCGCGGCTGGTTCTACCCAACCGAGCGAGGCCATCGCTTCCCAGTCACGCCGTGGAACTCAATTGTGCCTGATCCAGAGCCATTCACCGACCCAAGCAACCCATGGTGGTCGACCTATAGCAGCACCATGTATGGCGGCGACTTGAACGGGGTCCAAGATAAACTCGGTTATTTGCAAGATTTGGGCGTAACCACGCTCTATCTCAACCCAATTTTCGATAGCCCATCCAACCACAAATACGATGGCCGCAACTATCGCACGGTTGACCCAGCGTTTGGTGGCCAAGCAGCATTCGATGCCTTGGTCGCAGATGCGCACGATCGGGGCATGACCGTGGTGCTCGACGGCGTGCCAAATCACGTCAGCAGCGATAGCCCATTCTTCGATCGCTTTGGCCGCCACGCTGAAGTTGGCGCATGCGAAAGCGTCAATAGCCCATATCGATCGTGGTTCTTCTTTGAGCAAGCTGCCGAGCCAGGCACTGGCGTTTGTGCTGGCGATACCAACTATCGCGGTTGGTTTGGCGTAGCAACCCTGCCCCAAATCAACACCAACCACCCAGAAGTGCTGGCCTATTGGTTTGGCACGCCTGGCGGCAACCCCAATTTGCCAACCAACACCGCCAGCTACTGGGTCGATGGCGAAAACAAAGCAGACGGCTGGCGCATCGACGTTGTCCCCGATGTGATTGGGGTCAACCCAACCTTCTTTGAAACATGGCGCGACGTGATGAAAGCCGCCAATCCCGATTCTGTGCTCTACTCCGAAACCTGGAGCGAAGGCGATGTGCGCGATCGGGTGCTTGGCGATGAATTCGATAGCACCATGAACTATCGCTATCGCCGCGCGGTGTTGGGCTTCTTGCGCGATACCCGCTGGGTCGATGGCGACGGTGGCCAAGAGATCGATCCGCTTTTGCCAAGCCAATTTGTCAACAGCTTTGAAACCATCCGCGAGGATTATCCAGAGCCAGCCTACAATTCAGCAATGAACTTGATCGACAGCCACGATACCAATCGGGCCGTGCATGTGCTGAACGAATTTGGCTTTACTGGCGAGGGCTACGATCGCCAACCAGTCGATAATTTTGTTGATGCTCGCCATCGTTTGTCGTTGGTTGCAGCCTTGCAAATGACCTTGCCAGGCGCGCCAACCATCTATTATGGCGATGAAGTTGGCTTGACCGGCTATGGCTTCGATGTTCCACGCGACGATCCATACAACCGCCAACCATACCCATGGACTGACCAAGCAGGCTACAACAGCTTACCAGAATGGCGCAAAGCAGACACCAATTTGTTGGCGACCTACCAACGGCTTGGCCAATTGCGCCGCGACTACAGCTTCTTGCGCACTGGCTCGTTCGATGTGATGAGCGCCGACGATGCCAACAAAGTCTTGGCATATGGCCGCAAAGACGAAAATGGCGCAGCAATTGTGGTGTTCAACCGCGATAGCCAAGCGCATACGGTCGAGTTGAATTTGGCTGGCTACGTGCCAACAGGCACCGTGCTGACCCGCACCATGCCATTGAGCCAAACTGGCTTGTTGCCAGCAACCGATGTTACAACCTATACCTTCAGCGTTGCACCACAAAGCGTTGGCATTTGGTTGACTCCTGATAGCGTTGATATGAGCGCGCCTGCTGCGCCAACCAACTTGCAAGTGACCAACCAATTGTCACAAAGCATCGATCTTGGCTGGAATAGTGTGGCAACGGCTCAAAGCTACAATCTCTATCGCTCATTTGTTAGCGGTGGTGGCTACGAGTTGATTGGCAACACAACCACTACCAACTTTAGCGATGCTGGCCTAACGCCAAGCCAACGCTACTACTACGTGGTCAAAGCTGTACGCAATGGCTTGGAAAGCGCCGCCAGCAACGAAGCTTCGGGCTTGCCATTCTATACAATCAACTGGTCGAATTTACAATTCCCTAGCCTGATCAACCACACGATCAGCATCACCAACCCAACGACCAACATTTATGGTCAGGTTTACATCGAAGGTGTCACCAGCGAAGCTGGCGCAACGCCGAGCTTGCTGGCCGAAGTTGGCTATGGCCCCGATGGCTCGCAGCCAAGCGCTGCTAGCTGGCAGTGGTTTGATACCAGTTTCAATGTGCAAGTTGGCAATAACGACGAATTTGTCGGCAATCTGCTACCAACCAGCATTGGCACGTTCGATGTGGCCTATCGCTATAGCACCGATGGCGGCACAAGTTGGATTTACGCTGATCTTGATGGCTCGGATAATGGCTACTCACCAGCCCAGGCAGCCAGTCTGGTTGTTCAAGCAAGCAGCGATACCACCGCGCCAAGTGCACCACTCAATTTGCACGAAATCCGGCGCTCAGCCGCTCAAATCGTGATTGGCTGGGATGTTTCAAGCTCAAACGATACCTATCGCTACGATGTGTATCGCGATGGCAACGCGATTGCCTCGGTATTGCACCCAACTACAATCTTCACCGATACTGAGGTAACCGCAGGTATTACCTACACCTACCAATTGAAGGCGCTCGACGGCTCGTTCAATCAATCGGGCTTCTCGAATAGCGTCGATATTCGCGCCGAGCAACGGGTTGTCGATGTGACCTTCCGCGTCAAAGTGCCAGTCGAAACGCCAAGCAACGAAAGCGTGTATATCGCTGGCAACGATGGCGCAGTCTTCAACGGCGCTTGGTCGGCCAATGGCCAAATTTTGCAACGGGTGCTGACCGATACTTGGGAATTTAGCAAGCCAATTCTCGAAGGCACGATCTTGGATTACAAATACACGCGTGGCACGTGGGAACGAGTCGAATCGTGGGGCACGATCGAAGGCTTCAACAATCGCCGCGTCACAATTGAATATGGCAACGACGGCCATTTCATCGTGAACGATACGAATACAAATTGGGGCACTGGCGACGACAACCGCAAGGCTGTCCAAGCGTGGCGAGACCCCTTGGTCAGCAGCAGCTCAATTGCCAATAACGCGGTTGAGGTTGCGCCAAACGCCAATATCTCAATCACATGGTCGCAAGCTGTTACGGCAACCATGCCAATTAGCAACGTCTTGGTCTTGACCAACGCCCAAAATCAGCCCGTCGCTGGAACAGTGGTCGCTACCAGCCCTACAACCTTCAGCTTCATCCCCGCAGCACCACTGCCAAACGGAACCTACACGCTAACTGCATTCAATGTTCGGCGGGTCATTGGTGATCCATCGCCAATGCAACAACGCTACGTTGTGCGCTTCACGGTTGGTCGCGAAGGCTTCAAAATCTTCCTGCCAGTCGTTGGACGAACAAACTAACTCTCATTCTCGCCCGCTAATTGAATACCGATAATGGTGTCGGGGTATTGTCGCTGGCCTAGCCAGCGCGATACCCCGTTTTGCACCGCTCAATGGTGAGGCTCTGTTGGTTGTTGTGAGGATGGTCTAGGCCGCCATCGTTGCGAGCACCAACAGGGAGCATAGGCAGCCGAGCGCTCGACGCTAGGTTTGGTGTGCCTAAAATTTGGCGCACGGCTCCTATTGAAACGTTGGTGTTTCTCGACAAATACTCTAACAACGTTGTAAACGGAGTCATTCATGCGAAACAAACGATTTGGCGGATTGCTCGTGTTGGTGCTGTTGGTTTTGGCATTGCTGCCAACTCCTAAGTCGGTCGCTGCTGGTGATAATAATGTGCATTGGGATGAGCTGTATCATGCTGCTCCCAACGCCAACCCACGCACCAAGCTTGTGCCAGGCGAAAGTTTTAGCTTTCAACAAGGGGCGAGCAATGGCACGATTGTTTCAACTACCAATGTCCAAATTTCGATTCTGGCGCTGGCTGGTGATTTGACCAGTGCCCAAATTCGCTATTGGAACGGTAGCGAGCAGCTGGTGGCAATGACCAAAATCAAAACCCTCAGCGCCAACTTCCGCAATACCGCCAACACCAGTTACGATCTGTGGCGCGGCACAATTCCAGCCCAAGCCGCAGGTACAACGGTTTATTATCGGGTTCGGGTTTACGATGGCAGCGTTTTGGCGCTGCTCAAAGCCCAAAATGGCACGTACGTTAATCCACGCGGCCAGCATGTGCGCGGCACAAATTACGATCCCGACGATTATAGTTATACTGTCCAAAGTGGAACGAATCCAACTGCCACGCCAACGATTGCCCCAACTGCAACGCGCACGCCAACTCCAAGCGCGACCGCAACCAAAACGCCAACCGTGGTTGCAACGCCATCGCGCACGCCAACCTCAACCGCAACCAATACGCCAATCCCAACGGTTTCAGCAACGCCAACTGGTGTTTGTAGCGGCGCAGCGGTCGGCAACAATACCATCATCAGCAGCGCGGTTTACCACGATAGCACCAATAGCGTCTACCGCGATCCGCTTGGTTCGCTGCAAGCAGGTCAATCAGCCAGCATTCGCTTACGCACCTGTAGCAATGATGTTAGTGCCGTAAGTTTGTCGGTGTGGTTAACTGGCGCGCCATATAGTCAGCCATCATTCAACTATCCATTGAGCGTGGTCAGCAATGATGGAACCTACGCCATCTGGCAGGCCAGCGTGCCAGCGCCCAGCAGCTCAAGCGATCAGTGGTATCAATTCAAGCTCAACGATGGCGCGACGCTTGGCTATTATGTGGTTGCCAATACCAGCAACACTGGCCCGGGCGTTTGGAGTGCAACGGCGATTGATCGTTCGTGGAAATTGGGCACTGTGCCAGCACCACCCCAAGATTATGCAGTGCCAACATGGCTGCAAGATGCAGTCATCTATCAAATTTTCCCCGACCGCTTCCGCGATGGCGATAGCACAAATAATTTTAACAACGTGCGCGTGTATGGCCCCAATACCTGCAATGGGTATAGTGGCGCTGGCGCACCCAACTGTCTGGCCTCGATTCACAGCAATTGGAACGAAACCCCAACCACGCCTGGCTATGGCATCGATTTTTATGGCGGCGACTTACAAGGCATCGTCGATAAAATTAATGCTGGTTACTTCAACGATTTGGGCGTAAATGTGTTGTATCTCAACCCAATTTTTGATGCTTCATCGAACCATGGCTACGATACCAACGATTATTATGGCATCAACCCACGCTTCGGCAATTTGGCAAAATTCGACGAGATGATTGCCGCCGCCGATGCCAAAGGACTCAAAGTGATTCTCGATGGCGTGTTCAACCACGCTGGCATGGATAGCATTTATCTGCAAGGCTACCCGGGCTACAAAACCGACCGCTGGACAGGCATCAACGGCGCGTGCGAATCGGCTTCATCGCCCTATCGCAGCTGGTTTACCCAAGGCTCGGCTGGCACAAGCGGCGCGTATCCATGTGCTGGCAGCTGGGGCTGGAAGGGTTGGTATGGATATGAGACCATTCCCGAATTTATCGAAAACGACCCAGTTAAGCAATTCTTCTATCGCGATGGCAGCGCCCAAAGCCCGAATGGCACATCGGTTACCCGTTTCTGGCTCGAACGTGGGATTGCAGGCTGGCGCTTCGATGTAGCCCAAGACATCACCCACGCTTGGTGGAGCGATATGCGGCCCTACGTTAAAAATGGCTATGGCGATAGCGAAAGTTTATTGCTTGGCGAGGTGACTGGCGGCTGTGATTGGGGCTTGTATCGCGCCTATCTCAACCAAAACGAGCTTGATTCGGTGATGAATTATTGTTTCCGCGATTGGGCGGTGAGCTTTGCCAATGGCAATGCACCTAGCTCATTCGACAGCAGCTACAATGCTTTTCGTGCCCAAATGCCCGCCACACCATGGTTTGGCATGATGAACTTGGTCAGTTCGCACGATTCAACTCGCGCCTTGCGTTTGCTCAACGACGATAAAGCCCGCATGAAATTGATGGTGTTGTTGCAAATGACCTTGCCTGGTGCGCCATCGGTGTATTATGGCGATGAAGTTGGGGTGACTGGTGGCGGCGATCCCGACAACCGCCGGACCTATCCATGGGCTGATAAAGGCGGCAGCCCAGATACAGCGATGTATGCTCATTTCAAAAAATTAATCGGCCTACGTCGCAGCTACCCAGTGCTTAGCAGCGGCGATGTTGCAACCTTGCTGGTCAATGACGCGAGCAAATTGTATGGCTATCGCCGTTGGAAGGGCACGCAAGAAGCGGTCGTTGTGCTCAATAACGGCACTACCAATCAAAGCGCCACCGTCAATGTGAGCCACTTAGCCAATGGCACAGTGTTGACCGATCGATTGAATGGTGGCAGTTACACCGTTAGTAACGGCCAACTAACCGTGCCTGTTGCAGCTCAATCAGGCGTAGTATTGGTAAAATAAGGAAGTCACTCCCTCACCCCCAGCCCCCTCTCCTACTGGACACGGGGGAGCATCCGTGTTTCGTTGACGAATTACGCAAGAACCACCATTTTAAGCCCCTCTCCCGCCGCGTGGGAGAGGGGTTGGGGTGAGGGATAGTTCAAAACTCAAGCTCGCTGGTTTCCAGCCAACCGTAACGCTGCCAGCTAATATAGCCGCGATCATCAAACTCGATGCCCTCGGCCTCTAAGCGCTGACGTTGCTCAATCGCCGTATGTACTGGGCAATTGGTCGAAATTCGGCCCTCGCGATTGACCACGCGCCACCACGCCACATCAGGATATTGCTCATCCAACGAGTGTAGCGCTTTGCCAACAGCCCGCGCATAGCCAGGATAGCCCGCCGCTAGCGCCAAACGCCCATAATTTACAATTCGGCCAGTGGGCACTTGCTTGAGGGTTTGATAAATTGCGCTCAAAAATTCTGTGCTCATACATTCACTCGCTGATAAATCTGCTATCAGCACTTTAGCATGGAACTACAAAACACATTTTTTAGCCACAGATTACACGAATTGCACGAATGATTATTTTAGCCACAGATTGGCACAGATTGCTCAGATTAGGGGTCAGGATTCAGGGACGAGGGATTAGTATTGCCCCCTCACCCCAACCCCTCTCCCGTGGCGTGGGCGAGGGGCTTTAACACCTTAGTTCTTGCGTACTTTGTATTATGACTCCCCCTCGCCCGCGTGCAGTGGGAGAGGGGGTTAGGGGGTGAGGGGATTTACAATAATTGAGTTTGGATCTAACGTCCGCTGTTTTCGCGGCGCGCCCGTGACGCAGCATCGATCGTAACTGCCAGCAACAACACAGCGCCAGTCACAATAAATTTGATCGATGATTTAAGCGCCAGCAAATCCATGCCGTTGGCAATTGCCCCAATCACCAGTGCGCCCAGCAACGCCGACCAAATGCGGCCCCGCCCGCC
The DNA here is from genome assembly GCF_003205875.1 of Herpetosiphon llansteffanensis. GTDB lineage: Bacteria > Chloroflexota > Chloroflexia > Chloroflexales > Herpetosiphonaceae > Herpetosiphon > Herpetosiphon llansteffanensis. The sequence continues at coordinate 12,631 of NZ_PUBZ01000122.1, read as the reverse complement.
AAACAAACTCGTGCCGCCAATGACCGCTGCCGCAATTGCGTTCAACAGCACATCGCCATCGCCCGATGATTGATTGGCAGCGTTCAAACGCGAAGCTGCCAAAATCCCGCCACAGGCTGCCAACGCCGAAGCCAGCATAAAAATTGTAATCCGAATGCGATTGACGTTGATCCCTGCGCGGCGAGCAGCCTCAGTATTGCCACCAACTGCATAGACATAGCGGCCAAAGCGCGTGCGTTGAGTAATAAAATCGAAGATAATCAAAAAGGTCATAAAGATGATGACTGCGGTTGGCACACCTTGAATTGGAATCCCAGCAGCATTGGCATTGCGGTTGACGCTCATCATCGCTACCCCAGCCAAAACGCTGGCCCCAACCACACCAACCCGCCATAACACGCCATTCAACGAGCCAACTGGCAATTCGGCAGCACGGCGGCTGCGATATTCGTTGAATACAATCAGGGCATAGACAACCACACCAATCACGCCAAACACCCAGCCCAGCCAAATTGGCAGCCGAAAGTTGGCAATATCAATAATGAATTTGTTGGTGATGTTGATGCTGCCAGTGTCGCCAAGCACCCGTAAGCGCGCCCCTTGCCAAGCAAGCAAGCCTGCCAAGGTCACCACGAACGAGGGCACACGGAAGGAGGAGATCCACCAGCCTTGCAACAGGCCAACCAGCGCCCCAACAACAATCGCGCCAACAATCGCTACGCCAGCAGGCAAATTATGCCGCGAAACGAACACCGCCATCACTGCTGCAGCCAAGCCGCTCACCTGGCCCGCCGAAAGATCGACCTCGCCAAGCAGCAAAATCAGCACAACCCCAGTTGAAATTGTGCCCATTGCGGCAATTTGGACCATCAAGTTGGTCAGGTTAAGCGGGGTCAGAAAGTTTTTGTTGATGCTTTGAAACACAATCGCAATAATAATCAAGCCAATAATGACTGGCAGCGAACCTAAATTGCCTTGGCGAAAGCGTTCTGCTAATGCTTCACGCCAGTTGTTTGGCGCAGCAGCGAGATTGGTTGGTTGGGTCTTCATCATTCAGCTTCTCCATAGGCATTGGCGGGCAGCATTGCCCCGGTAATCGCGCCAATCACTTGTTCGTTGGTGCTGCGCGCTGTGTGGAAGGTCGCAACCCGCCGCCCCAGCCGCATCACAATAATTCGATCGGATACTTCAAATACATCAGCAACATTATGGCTAATCACGACTACGCCCAAGCCACGTTCGCGCAAACGCAAAATCAAATCTTTGACTTGGCGGGTTTGCTCAACGCCCAGCGCAGCGGTTGGCTCATCGAGCAAGACAACTTTGGAGTTCCACATTACCGAGCGGGCAACGGCCACCGATTGGCGTTGACCACCAGAAAGATTGGCAATTTGCACCCGCACACTAGGAATTTTGACGCTGAGATCACGCAGCACTTCAGTTGCTCGACGCTCCATCTCGGTTTCATTCAACAAATCCATGGCTTTGAGGCCGCTGCGCCGCACATTTTCGCGGCCCAGGTAGAGGTTGGAAACTACATCGAGATTATCGCACAAGGCCAAATCTTGGTAGACCGTTTCAACCCCAAGGTCGGTAGCATCGCGTGGGCTATTAATTGAAACGACCTTGCCTTCAAAAATATAATCGCCATCGTCTGGTTTGTAGGCTCCGGCGATGGTTTTAATCAGCGTCGATTTGCCTGCGCCGTTATCGCCAACTAGCGCCACCACTTCATTCGAATAAACTTCGAAATCGACGTTGGAGAGGGCTTGAACCGCACCAAAGCGTTTGCTAACTTGGCGCAATTGCAAGACAGGCATCGCTGCTTCTGTTGCTGTCATGACTCTATTCCTTTTGCTGTGGGTCAGTGGAGTGGCCGCTGGGTTGGCGTTGTGAGCCATACCAACCCAGCGACGAAGAGGCTAGCTATTGAATACCGGCATCAGTACAGGCTTTGGCGAAGTCGCCAGCACAGATCTGATCAACTTTGTGGAATTGGTCTTTGACAATCGTGTCTTTGACGTTGGCTTTGGTAACTGAAATTGGGGTCAGCAAGATTGAAGGAACATCAATTTTGCCGTTGTTGACTTTACCAGTTGCCTTGTCGGAGGTTTTGCCGTTGATCAAGGCGAAGGCCAATTCGGCGGCAGCTTCTGCTTGCGGCTTGATCGCTTTATAGACGGTCATGTATTGGTCGCCAGCCAAAATCCGTTGAATGGCTGCCAATTCTGCATCTTGGCCGGTTACTGGAGGCAATGGTGAGAGACCACCGGCCTTCATTGCTGCGATTGCGCCGCCACCAGTGCCGTCGTTGGCTGCATACACGCCGTCAACTTTGTTGCCAAGGCTGGTCAAGGCTTGTTGCATTTGGTCTTGGGCTTTGTCTGGGCTCCAGTCTGGGGTGTCGTATTCATTGGCAATCGTCAATTTGCCAGCGCTGACTAATGGATCAAACACGCTATGCGCACCAGCTTTGAACAATTTGGCATTGTTATCGGTTGGCGAACCGTTGATCATCACGATGGTTGGGTTGGCAATGCCTTGTTTGGTCAACTCATCGACCAAGCTTTGGGCTTGTAATTTACCAACTGATTCGTTGTCGAATGAAATGTAGTAGCTCACGCCATCTGAGTTGAGGATCAAGCGGTCGTAGGCGATGACTGGCACGTTTTGGGCTTTGGCTTTGTCGGCAATCGAGGCAGCAGCAGCTGAATCAACTGGGTCGAGCACCAAAACTTGTGCGCCGTTGGTCAAGGCTGCTTCAGCTTGTTGCAATTGCAAGTTAGCATCTTGATTGGCGTTATTGTAAAGTACTTGGCAATCGGGGCAAAGCTCTTTCATTTTGGCTTCGAAATAGGGACGGTCGGCAGTTTCATAGCGGGCGGTTTTGGCATCTGGTAAGAATAATGCCACAACTTTGCTGCCACCGCTGGTTGTACCACCAGTGCCCGTGGTTGGAGCCGTGGTAGCACTTTCGCTGCCACAGGCCGCGATCACGCCGGAGAGGAGAACAAGCAAGAGCGAGGTGAATGCGCTACGCCGCACGTTCATAGAGTGGACTCCTTCGTCTGTTAAGACCTACAATCATCATTGATACCGAGTTGTCCGAACAAAAAGCCAACTAAATCGACCGAACCTGCTGCTTGCAGGAGCGCACCAATGCCCTATACCAGCACCAAAGCTACGCTGAGCGAACCATTGCTTTTTTCTGTAGGTGTAGTTTTGCCATGCTGGATAGTTGGTTGGTGGTGGGTTGCCTAAGTTGCGCAAATACGCCGCTTATGGCACGATATTACGTGCTGACTGATGTAACGCTAGTGTACGCCAAAGCCGTTGGTCAACAAACCCCCCAATCCCCCAATCTTCCTAGGGTCTTTCCCCTAGTTCAATGGGGGGATTTCCCCTAAAGCGAGGAATTTCATGCAACTCAATGGCGAGCGTCAGATCCGAATTGTGGTCGCTGATGACCATGCCGTGGTGCGAGCGGGCATTTCAACGGCCTTAAGCGATTTGCCCAATGTGCAGATTGTGGCTGAGGTTGGCGATGGCCCAGGGGTTTTAGCTGCGCTTGATCTACAACCAGATGCCTTGGTGATCGATGTGAGCATGCCGCAATTCGAGCCGTTACAAACGATTCGCCAAATTCGCATGTACTATCCGCAGCTCAAGATTCTGGTAGTCAGCGCCTACGACGACGATGTGTATGTGCAAGGTTTGTTGCAAGCTGGCGTTGATGGCTATCAACTCAAGGATCAGCCGTTGGCCGATATTCGCCTAGCCTTGCAACGAGTGCTTGCTGGCGAGCGCTGGGTTTGCACGCCTTTGCTTTCCAAACTCATGCGCGGCGTGCCCTTGGTTGATAGCGGCCTCACGCCGCGCCAACGCGAATTGCTCTGGTGTTTGCAGCAGGGCGACGATAATCACGCAATCGCTCGTCGCATTGGCCTGAGCGTCAAAACCGTCGAAAATCACCTAACGCGCTTATATCGCCAAATTGGAGTCCAAAGTCGGCTGGAGGCTGTGCATTATGCAGCGCAACACCCACAATTGCCAATGATGCCAACCAGTAGCCAAAACCTTGTCCCAAGCCAAGCGCTAAATGTGTTGATTGTTGATGATAATGTGCGCTATCGCCAACACGTTAGCCGCATGATTAGCAAAATGCAGCCCAATTGTGCTGTGGTTGAAGCCGCGCATCAAGCAGAAGCCTTGGCAGCAGTGAGCCAACGCGCGCCCGATTTGGCCTTGGTCGATGTGGTCTTGGGCGATGAAGATGGCATTGGCTGTGCCGCCCAAATCAAGCAGCAATCGCCAAATACGCGGGTTTTGCTGGTCAGCGCCTATCCTGATCGTGAGTTTCATCGGCGTGGCTTGGCGGTTGGGGCAGTAGCGCTGCTCGATAAAAAAGACCTCGATGCGGCCTCGTTGCGCTTGTTGCTCGAGGATGTGTAGCGCGAAGAGCATAGAACAGAGAGCAGAGAGCATAGGAGAAAGTCAAAAAGCAGAAGTCAAAATCACTAACGCAGAGGCGCAGAGGAAGGTGCAATGGCTATAGGCTATATGTAGTGGTATCACGTTAACCACAGCGTGATCCCCTCACCCCAACCCCTCTCCCGTGGCGCGGGAGAGGGGCTTTAACCCGGTGGTTCTACCGCAATGCAGGGTAAAAAATAGTTGGCTCCCCTCGCCCGCGTTCAGTGGGAGAGGGGCTGGGGGTGAGGGCATGCTCCTCGTTGCTCATCCAATGAACCATGACATATAGCCCATAGCCATTTCCCCTTCGTGCTCTTCGCGTTCTTCGCGGTTAAATTTCATCCCTCATCCCTCATCCCTCATCCCTCATCCTTCATCCTTCATCCTTCATCCCTCATCCCTCATCCCTCGGTTCCTCTGCGCCTCTGCGTTAAAACCTTCTCCTGCTCTCTCCTTTTTTGATTTTTGACTTTTGATTTTTGCCTTTTGAGCTTACTTACGGCGCACAATCAGGCCCAAAGCGAGCAAGAGTATGGCAACCGAGGCCCAAACCCAGCCATAGGTTGGTCGGGTGCTGCTGGTATCAGGCAAGGTAATTGGCACACCTGGCGCTGGCGTGGCGGTTGGTGCTGCTGGCACTGGCGTAGCGCTTGGTTGAGTCGCGTTGCCATAGTAGTGCGCATACAAATCGGGCACTAAAGTAAAGTTGACCTTATTCACCACCGCTGGGTCAATTGTGCCAGCATTTTTAACCGACTCGGCAATCAAATCGCGGATTTCGCTGGTCGATTGATACAAAATCTTGCCTTCGCGGAACATGGCAAAGCCACCGCCGCCACCAGCGCGATAGTTGTTGATTGCAATCCGCAGGGTTTGTTCAGGTGTGATGTCAACGCCATTTAATTGGAGTTTGGTCACGCGCTGGCCTGCGGGCTTGGTCAAATCGTAGCTATAGTCGATGTCAGTGTACAAATCCCAGTTGTAATCGCGAGCATTATCGTTGACCACAGCCTTGGGATCGTCGGGCAAGGCATTGGGATCAAGTTGACGGAAATATTCGGCATTGCGTTCCAAGGCGCGGCGCAGAATATCGCCATTAATTTCCATCACATACAGCGTATTGTCGTAAACATAAATGCTGTAGGCATCGCGCAGCGTAATTTGGCCTGCGGGAATCATGCCGCCATCGGTGAAAATCGCTGCCAATGAAAGATCGACAGGGTAGCCAGCATCAGCAGCTGCTTGCTTTTGCACGTTGTTGATCAAATCGGCCAAGGCGCTATCGCGGTAACGAGCCTTGGGGCCGCCAGCAAATTCGGCGCTGGCTGTGCCAACGGGCTGGCTGATGTAGCTCAAGGTTTGGTCGTGATACGGCTGGGCAATCGCTTTGATCTCTTGATCTTCAGCGACGTTGGTAACTGAAATGTTGGTTGAATCTTTGTTGATTACATTCCAGCTATCGCCATTTTTCTCAACCGTAATCGAAACCTTGCCCAGCGAGCGGCCCCAGTATGATGGCTCGATCAGCAACACGTTGTTGATCACCGCTTTGGGTACGCTCAAGTGCGAGTGGCCAGTCAAAATGACATCAACGCCAGGCACTTCTTGGGCCAACTTAATCGAAACGTTTTCGCCTGGCAACGAACCAGTATCGCGCCATGTGCTGGGGTCGGTCAGCCATGCTTCGGGCTTGGTTGCATCAGCAGGCTGTTTTTCCCAGCCAGTGTGTTGCAACAAGACCACAATGTTGGCCCCTTCGGCACGAATTTGTGGCACATATTGCTTAGCAATTTCAACCGGATCGGCGAATTGCAAGCCAGCAATGTTGGCTGGTTTTTCCCAAGTTGGCACGGTTGGCGTGGTCAAAGCCAAAAAACCAACTTTCACGCCATTCACATCTTTGATGACGTAGGGCTTGAAGGCTTCGCTGCCATCGCTTTTGCGCACATTGGCACTCATCACTGGGTATTGCGCTTGGCTGATATAACGATTCAGCACATCCAAGCCATAGTTAAATTCGTGATTGCCCAACGAAGCAACATCATATTTAAGCGCATTAAACACCGCAGCCATTGGATGGGCGGCATTTTGGTCGATTGCATTGTAGTAGTAGGTCAAGGGCGTACCTTGAATCGTATCGCCATTATCGACCAACAACAGATTGGGATCGAGCGCCCGTTCTTGTTTGATCAGGGTTGCGACCTTGGTCATACCCCATTCGGCGGGCTTGCCGGTGTAGTAATCCCAGGCCATCAAATTGCCGTGAATATCGCTAGTTTCCAAAATTGTGACCGTGCGTTGCTCATTTTGGGCCTTGACGACACCGCTCTGTAAGCCGAGCGGAGCCAAAACAGCCACCAATAGCAACAACGCGAACGCACGTAGCAAACGCATCATTCAATCCTCCTAAAACACTGATATGCTCGTATTGAGATCCAAGCATATAGTGCTATAATACGCCGCTCCGTAGATTCGGTCAAAAATATTAAGTTCTATTTAAGCACAGTATGCTCATTGCATGATGCAGCGGGCGAGCCAACACCCAACAAATCCCATGGGTCTGGATCATGCCAAATAGCCCAAATAACTGAGCCAACTTGGAGCAATACTGGCATGATTAATCCGCCAAAATACATGCTAAACACAACTAGTTCTGCGCCCAAAGCTGGCTGTTTAAATGGCCGATAGCGGAAGACACCAATTATCAAGAGCATTCCAATAATTGTACAAATAATAGTTAATTGTTTTCGATTCTTATCGCCAAGAAGTTTAATGCAAAATGTTGTTAACAAGCTATGCGCAGTTACCAAAACGAATCCTATGGGAACATACACATACATATAATAGGCAAACATAAATATCGATAGAATATAATTATTGACATAGACCATCAATATTCCCAATGGAATTGATGTAATTAATGAAATAATAAGCGTATTTTTCACTATAAAACCGAAAAATGATTTCCTTTTAGGTAATTTATCGGCTTTTGGAATAGTATACACAGCTACAATCCTTTCAAAATGAGAGCAAGCTAGCACTATAATCAAGCATACTATGCTAAAAGTATCATTTTAAATACAAAAATTGTGCAACAAAACTGTTACACAATTCGATCGAGCGCTCAATTATTTGGATTTAACTAATATCGATATCGAGCATTTTGCGCAGTTGTTCGCGGCGTTTTGGTTTGCGACGTGGGCGATAAAATGGATCGCTGGCTTGCAGATCGCGTTTCATCTTTTGTGAACGGCCATTGACCAAGCCGCGTACGTAGGCAGTCAAATCGGCCAATGATGCAGCTTTATCGGCCAGCGACAAAATCCAGCCTTCGCGGGTCATTGGAGCGGGGCCAATCGGGTACATATGGCCAACGATTGCTTGGCACACAGCCGAATCTTCGCCTTGTTCTTCGGCCCAGCGTGCAGCCACAGCGCCATGGTTTTCCAGCGTGCCATAGCGCGAATCAATATCGTGCAACAACGCCGCCCGCGTACAAACCCGCACATCGGCTTTGAGCAAACGGGCAATGCGATATGAATAGCGGGTAACCCGCATTAAATGTTCGTATTTTGCAATCCCATGGTGCAGATGGGTTTGGGTTTCCAGCACTTTGGGATGCGCAAGTAGATCCTCAATCAAATCATCCATCGTTCTTACCTCCTGGCCGATTCAATTGAATTGCGTCAATCGTTATCTCCATATCACAAACTGTACCATGCGTAACTTTTTATTGTCAACCTGTTTTTAGGGATCAGGTGCTAGGGATCAGGGTTCAGAAATCAAATAAGAACATTTTTTAGCCACAGATTCCACAGATTAGCTCAGATTCATAGTCCCAAAAGCCAATAGCCTAGAGTCTATAGCCATGTATCCTCTGCGTTACGTTTATTGATCCATGAAGAGCACGAAGGACACGAAGGGGTAATTGGCTATAGGCTATAGGCAAGAGCCTATTAGTTTTCTTCAGTATTGGCACTACTAAAAAGTGTTCCGATAGCCGATAGCCTTCAGCCAAAAGCCTTAACGTGCTTGATTCCCAACCAGCGGCAAAAATACCTTGCGCAACCCAATCGGTTGGGTCGCGGTCGGCGTATTGGTCGGCGGTGTGGCCGAGGTTGTTGGCGTTTGGCTCAGCGTCGCGGTTGGCGAATGGGTTGGCGTACTGCTCGGCGGCGTGGTTGTTATGGTTGGCGTTTGGCTATTGGTCGGGGTTAGGCTGATTGTTGCCGAGCTGGTCGCGGTTGGCATTTGACTGTTGGTCGGAGTTGGGCTGATTGTCGGCGTATTGGTGTTGGTTGGTGAAGTTATCGCAGTTGGCGTGTTGGTTGGCGAATTGGTCACGGTTGCTGTGGCGGTATGCGTATTGGTTGGGGTTGGCGTGGCCGTCGTCAGCACAAAACGACAAATTTGGAACGATTCGTTGCGGCTGCTCATGGTAAAAGTATTGTTGGCAAATTGACGACCACCAACCACAAATACCGTATCGTTGATGCTATCTGCTTCTGCTCCATAGCGCGAACTGTTGAGCAGCACTTCCGACCATTCGTTAGTCTGCTGATCGAAAATTAAGCTTGAATTCGAGGCTACTACTGGCATCGAATAGCCCGTTGTAATCACAAAAAAGCGGTCGAGAATCTGGGCATCGCCGCCCTGCATTTGGCGACGTGGCAAGTTTGGTGCAGCCAGCCATACATTCAGCGATGGATCATAAAATTCCATCGTATCCAAGGCAGTTTGGTTGCTGATTGTCGCCGTGCCGCCAGCCATATAGAGTTTGTTATCTACCACCCCAGCAGAGGCGAACGCCCGCGCCGTGCTCATTGCTGGGCCAGCAGTCCATTGTTGGCTGGCTGGGTCAAATATCCAAACACTCGCTAAGGCATTGTTTCCATTCGAGCCGCCAATAATATATAGTTTGCCAGCAAGCACCGCCGCTTGATAATAGGCCAATGGCGTTGGCAGGTTTGGGCCGCTGCGCCAAACATCGAGCGTTGGCGAATAAATTTGTAGGTCGCTAATTAAGCCTGTGGTGGTTGAACCGCCATTGCGATAACCGCCCACTAGATAAATTTCGCCATTCAGCGTGGCCGCATCGGTGCCAAAGGTTGCAATCGGCAGCGGCGCACGTTGTTGCCAACTGTCGGTATTTGGCTGATAGCGCAACGTGTTAGGCAAGGCGGGAGAATTATTATTTGGCCCTTGCCCACCAATTTGAAACAGCGCCCCATCGGCACTTACCACCGCTGAATAACGGGCCGCCAGCAACGAATCTTCACGATCAAGCCAATGCCCAAGGCTACAATTGGTCACAATGGCTTGATTAAGCTCAACCAATTCGTTGCTTAATTGCAAGGTCGTTTGATCGCTGGTGCGTGGTTGGGCCGTCGCCGGAATACGTACGCTCACCGTAATTGGGCGGCTGCTTTGCGCAGGAATCGTCAGCGTATTAAATGGTAAACTGCTTGGCCAAGCACTGGGCGCAAGATTAAGGTTGATCGTTTGCGAATTGGGATAATTGTTACGCACACTTAATGGATAGAGCAAGGTATCGCCAGCACAGCCTTGGTTGCTGGTCGTGCCAAAAATTTCAATCGGCGGCGTGTCTTGAATCACCACATCATCAATTAAGAGATTGGCCCCAAAGTCGCTGATGCCCAAAAATCCCAGGTAAAACTGCTGGCCAACGCTAGCAAATGGCAGATCAAGCTGATACTGCGTCCAGCCATCAGTTGCCCGATAGCGTGGATAGCTCGCGCGGGTGGTGTAGTTTTGGCCATCATTGCTGGTTTGAACCAACAGCGTATCTGCTGAGGTTGGAAAAATTGCGCTGTGATAATACCAAAAGCTTGCCCGCAGCACAGTGGTGGTTGGAGTCAATGCCGTTGATAAGCGAGCTGCATTGCCATTGCTCGTTGAATAGCTATTAAAATGAGCCATGCCCGCACCACTATGAGGCTGAGCAGTTGGTCGAGTTGCACTGGTTACGTGCGTCCATTCAGGCTCAGGCGTATCGGTTGCGGTAATAATCGTCGTTGCCCAATTGGCAGGTGGAAAATTGGGGCTATCGAAGCTTTGGTTGATGTAGATTGTTGGTACAAGTGCGGTTTGTGGTCGGGGCATTGGCCGTTGCAGCTCACGTGCTTGAGTATACGAGCCACCAAAAAAAAGCAGCAACAACCCCAGCAGGAGCACAATCCGAAGGGTACGCGTAGTCATGGGCTTGCCTCCAACAAGTACAATCGCCAAAAAACGACATTCGATAGTAGATAATCAACTTAACAAAACATGCTTAGCATCATTATACGCATAATCTATCTAAGAAGGGATCAGGGATGTGATGAGGCTCTAGGCTCTAGGTATACTGGTACATTGGATTGGCAATCGTGTTCCCTCACCCCCCAGCCCCCTCTCCCACTGTACGCGGGCGAGGGGGAGCACCGTTTTCACCAACGAATGACGCAAGAACCAGCCTGTTAAAGCCCCTCTCCCAGCGGATGGGTTTAAGGGCGGACAGGGACGCTCAAACAACGGATACAGCACGACCTCGGTTTGGTATACTGGATGGTGACGAAACCAAACCCAGACCAAAACCGAGGTCGTATGCCGCGTATACCAGCCCTTGCCCACTGGATCAACACCATTCTGACCACCGCCATGCCCACCCTGTCACCCTGGACCGCCCGTCGGCTCACCGATTGGCTCGTCAGTATCCTGCTCATGCAGTCCATCACCACCCGCGTGGTGGCCTGGGGCTGTGCCCTTGGCGTGTCCCCTGCTGCCCATGCCGCCAGTCATGAACGTCGATTGCGCCGCACCTAGCGGGATTCCCAGCTATCGTGGTCACTCCAGCGCGCCATCCTCACCACCACCCTGCGGTTCACCCCTGCGGAACCGGTGACGGTCATCATCGATGAAACCACCCACACCGACCAGTGGACTCTGCTCACCGCCGCCCTCTGGTATCACGGACGCGCCATCCCGCTCGCCTGGGTGCTCCATCCCGGCAACACCCGGCGCGCCACCGCCTTCTGGACCGATACCGCCACCCTGCTTGATCGCGTCCGCCAGATCATTCCTGCCACCACCCCAGTCATCGTCGTCGCCGATCGGGCCTTTGGCTGTCCGGTCTTCACCGATCAGGTGACGGCCCACGGCTGGAGCTGGGTCGTGCGCGTCCAAGGCCACACCCGCATGCTGCTGCGGGGCCATACCGAAGTCCCGATCCGCACGCTGGTGGGGCGGGGTCAGCGGGTAGTACGGCGCGGGCAGGCCTTCAAAAAAGCGGGCTGGCGGACGGTGACGGTGGTCGCGACGTGGGCGGCAGCGGCACCGGAACCGTTGCTGCTGGTCAGCAATCTGACGGCGATTGGGGCGATCGCGCACGCTTATGGGCGACGCTACGCGATCGAAGCACTGTTTCGGGATTGGAAAACGGCGGGCTGGCAGTGGGAGGCGAGCCACACGCGGAGCCAGACGACGCAGGAGGCGCTGGTGCTGGGCATGGCGATCGCGACGGTGCTGCTGCTCCTGCTGGGGACGGCGGAGGCGCAGGGGGTACTGGCCGCGCGTGGGCCAACGCCAACGCCGCGCCGCCCATGGGCGGCGCGGGAGAGCCTGTTTCGGTTAGGGCGGTATGGGGTGCTGCGGTGGCTCTGGACGGGAGCGATGCCGTCGGTGGCGGAGGGGCTGTCGCTGGCGGGAACGGCGCTGCATGGGCCATGGGCAACGACGGTAACCCGGGGTGGACGATTGGGAACTGGTATGACCTAACAGCAATTGCTACCCATTTCCCAACCTGTCCGCCCTCTCCCAGCGGATGGGAGCGGGGTTGGGGTGAGGGGATCAGGCGGTTGTTAACGTGATAAACCAGTACATCTAGGCTCTAGGTTTTTTGGCTATGGGAGTTTTTGGGGAGGCAAGGGGTCAGGTTTTGATCCACGAAGAACACGAAGCGCACGAAGGGACGATGGCTACAGGCTTTGGGCTTTGGGCTATGGGAGATTGTTGGAAATGTCAATCAATGTTCCGCTAGCCAATAGCCAACAACCAAAAGCCATCGTCCCTTCATCCCTCATCCTTTATCCTTCATACTTTCTCCTCTCTGCGCCTCTGCGTTAAAGCCCGATCCCCGCCCCTCGATCCCCAACCCCTAAAT
>NZ_PUBZ01000121.1 GCF_003205875.1 Herpetosiphon llansteffanensis | reverse complement strand
GGATCAGGGATCGGGGGTTGGGGATCAGGGATCGGGATTTAACCCAGCGGTGCAGCGTAAAAAAGTGGTAATAGGCTTTGGGCTATTGGCTATCGAAGATTTATTGGAATTTCAAACCAGCCTATAGCCTATCCATACCGATCCCCAACCCCCAATAACCGATCCCCAATCCTCTATTTCATCGCCATTAAAATTTGCCATTGACTCGCTTCATCGAAGGCAACGATTGGCATCACCGCATCGCCAAACACCGCTTGCACCCGCAAGCCAGCTCGTTGCAAATGCTGCTGCCATTCGGGAAACGTATATAAACGAATCCGCTCGCCTGGATGCACAGCCTCGCCACCATTTGGCTCAATATAGCGATAGGCAGTTTCAATTGTGCCAGTGATGGGGTTAAAGTGCGATTCGCGCAGCACATAGCCCGGCCCAACCTGATGCCAGCCCCGCCGATAGTGCTGCATATAGCTGCTAATCTGATAGGGATTGATACATTGCAGCACTAAACGCCCTTGGGGCACGAGATGATCGGCCAAATCATTCAGCAGTTGTTGATGTTCATGATCGCTGAAAAAGCCCAGCGAGCTATTCATAATCAAGATCACATCATACATGCCCAAATCGTCAAGTTGGCGCATATCGCCAGCAATCACCCGCGCGGGCAATTGCTCAGCAGTAATTTGGGCGCTAAGCTGATCAACTAATGGCGTAGCCAGCTCAACGCCATCAACGTGATAGCCACGCCGCGCCAAACCCAACAGATGCCGACCATTGCCACAGGCCAAATCCAAAACCCGCATATCGGGGGTTAAATTCAACACCGTTTCCAGAAAATCAACTTCATTGCTAGTGAGATTTGCGGCAACATCAGCATAGGTTGCAAACTCGTGAATTTGAAATAATTCTTCCCACCACATCCGCTGTTCATCCATTGCCAACCTCGCTTATAATTTACAAACAATGCCAGTGATTGAGGGTCGCATATGTTGCCAGAAACACTTATTCAACAAATGAGCCATGGCTGGATTCACGCTCCGATTGCCTCGCTGATTTACCACCGCAGCGGGCGCGCCGAATTAATCAACCTTGCGGGAATGGAGTTATTGCAATATCTGCCCGAAGAAGCTACCCAAGCGCAACTGCATTATAATCTGCATCGTGACCCTTCGCTTCAAGCGCCACTGACAAAAAATGCAATCACCTCAGCCTTCGAAGGCAAAAAATCGCGCATCGGCGAACTCGATTATGAGTTGCTGAACGTCCATGCCCGCCCATCTGGCAAGCATATCGTGGCGCGACTCAACTTGGCTCCGTTGCGTGTCGAGGAGAAAACTGGCGACTATATTGTGGCATTTTTTACGGATATTACCTCGCAAGTAACCATGCGCCGCGAACTCGATAGCCGCAAGCACGAAATTCAGCTTGCCGAGCAGCAACAAGAGGCCATGCGCGCCGAAATCGAGGCCCGTTCGGCTCCAGTTGTGCCAGTGCTACCTGGTATTTTAGTGCTGCCGCTGGTTGGGGCCGTCGATTCACGCCGCGCCGAATATGTGTTGAATTGTTTGTTGGAAGCTGCTTCCGAGCATAGCGCCGATACGCTGTTGCTCGATGTGACTGGGATTCCGGTCGTTGATACAGCGGTTGCTAATTATTTGCTGCAAGCAATCAAAGCGCTTAAGTTGCTCGGCACCGATACGATTGTGGTTGGCATCAGCCCTGAAATTGCCCAAACCCTCGTTCAATTGGGCTTGCGGCTCGAGGATATTACCACCCGCGCCGATTTGCAAAGCGGCTTGCAAACCGCGCTCCGTCGGCAAGGCCAAGTTATTCGTGCTCGTTCGTGAGGTGCGCCCATGGCTCCTAGTTTAAATACACTCATTCGCAGTAGCGCTTGGTCGGTTATGTCAATCGGTTCAGCAATTTACGATAGCACTGGCAAGGCTGTATACACCAACACCGCGTTACGCCGCATTTTCAATCTAAGTCCAGCCGAAATGTTGGAGCTGCAAGCAAATTACAATTTATTTGCTGATCCTTCGCTGGCTGATCCCGACGTTCAGGCAGAGATCAAACGCGCCTTTGCTGGCGAAAAGGTCTTTTTGCCAACTTTAGATTATGTGATTGTCGATGCGCATGGTCAGCCAAGCAACCGCCATTTAGCTGCGCGTTTTATGCTCAAACCATTGGGCGATGCTCAGCCACCAGAATATGTGGTGGGCTATTTTCACGATGTTAGCGAAGCAATGGAGCTGGAAACTCAAATTAGCGCCCGCCGCGACGAAATTGCGCGTATGAGCCAGCAAGATTCTTTACTCAAGGCAGAAATTGCTGCACGCGCCGTGCCAGTCGTGCCAATTTTGCCAGGTATTTTGGTCTTACCCTTGGTTGGCGGCATCGATCCCGTCCAAGCTGATCAGATTATTACAGCCTTGCTTCAAGCCAGTTCACGCAACAACGCCGACACTGTAATCTTAGATTTAACGGGCGTGCCGGTGGTTGATACTGCTGTGGCTAACTACATCTTGCAGGCCATCAACGCGCTTAAGTTGCTTGGCACCGAAACCATTGTCGTTGGCATTAGCAACGAAATTGCCCAAACAATCGTGCAATTGGGCATTCGCTTGGATAGCATCGCCACCCGCGCCGATTTGCAAAGTGGCTTAATGGATGCTCTCGAACGCCAAAACCTGACGATCGAGTCGATCTAACGTGCTATAATCGCTGCATTATTCTCGCTCAATCTGGCTATGCCTTGGCATTGGCTTGTGGATAGGAATTCTGGTTTTGACCTTCATTTTGTTGCTTGATGAAGATCGGGCGTTTTCGGCCACGCTCGCTCGCACATTAGAGATGGCTAGTTATCGGGTGATGCGCGAGTGGACTGAAACCAGCGCCCGCGAAGTTGCCCGCACCCAACAGCCCGACCTGATTTTGCTCGATCTTGAGCTGGGCCGCGAACAAGGCTGGGCCTTGCTTGATGAACTGGTTAGTTTGGGCCTGCGGGTCATGGTGATGTCGCATCGCAGCAGCGCCGAAGATATTGCCCGTGGCCTGCGTGCTGGCGCGACCGATTATATTACCAAGCCCTATCGCACCGAAGAATTGCTGGCGCGGATTGCGATTCGCTTGCGCCAAGCGCCGCCGCCAGCCTTGCAACGCGCCGATACGCGTGCACCCAAACTTGCAGCCGAGCCTGTAATCGAAACGCCTCCGCCTGAACCAGAGGTTGAGGTCGAAGCGCCTGCATTAAATATTCCGCTTGGTCAGCGTCTGCGCCAAGCCCGCAAGCTGCGCAACATCTCGCTGGTGCAAGCCAATTTGGATACCAAAATCCAAATGTACTATATTCAGGCAATCGAAGAAGAAAAATATGCTCTGTTGCCGCGTGGCAGCGCCGCCGAAGAAATTGTGCAACGCTATGCCCAATTTTTGAGCGAAGATCCAGCCCAAGCCTTGGCCGAGTTTCGGCGCTTGCACCATAGCGATGTTGAAACCCTGCGCAATTTGGGCGGTCAGCCAGTGCGCTATCAACGCCGAATTTCGTGGCCGTTGGTTTTGAGCCTCGTGGCGCTGTTAACCTGTGGCTTGGGTTCAGGCGCAATTGCCCTGCTCTTCCCTGAACAAACCCGCAACGTAACCACCAACGTGCGGGCGATGTTTAGCGATCCAACCGCAACGCCAACCCTCACCCCAACGCCAACGGCGACCCCAACATTAACGCCAACGCTCACGCCGACGGCAACTCCAAGCCCAACGCCAACAGCTACGCCAGAGCCAAGCCCAACCCTTGATCCAAATGCGCCCACGGCGACACCATAAGGAGTTTGTATGTCAATCAAAGCTGATCGCTGGATTAAGCGCATGGCTCAAGAACACGGCATGATCGAGCCATTTATCGATGGTCAAGTGCGCGGCGGAGTCGTTTCATACGGCTTGTCGTCGTATGGCTACGATATTCGCATCGCTGATGAATTTAAAATTTTCACCAACGTCAATTCAGCAGTTATCGACCCCAAAAATTTCGATCCACGTTCATTCGTCGATGTCAAAGCCGATGTTTGTATCATTCCGCCAAACTCGTTTGTGCTCTGCCGCACCATCGAATACTTCCGCATTCCGCGCAATGTGCTCTGCGTGTGCGTCGGCAAATCGACCTATGCCCGTTGTTTTAGTGGTGACACTCGAGTTGCGCTGGTTGATGGCACAAACCCAACCTTGGCCGAAATGGCCAAACGCTCAGAACAAGGCGAGCTATTCTGGGGCTATAGCATTGGGCCAAATGGCCGAATTATTGTGACCCTGCTTGAACAGCCGCGCTACATTGGTCGCGATAGCTTGCTGGAAATCACGCTTGATAATGGCCAGACCATCCAATGCACACCCGATCATGAGTTTATGCGGCGCGATGGCACGATGGTTCAAGCTGCCAATTTGCGCCCAAATGATTCGTTGATGCCATTGTATCGCCAACTTTTTCGTGGCTACGAAATGGTCTATCAATTAATCAATGGCCATTATGTTCCAACCCATCGCCTAGCCGATGAATGGAATCTTCGACATAATATTTATACAGAGCAAGCTAATACCCATCGCCATCACATTGACCATGATCGGCTCAACAACCAACCATGGAACATCATGCGCATGGATGCTGAAGCGCATATTAAACATCACAATGCAATATCGTATGGGTCAGATTTTGATCCAGATGAACATAGCGCATCTATCAAACAAGCATTAGAACGATTACGCCAAGATGATGATTGGTATAGAAACTATTGCGATCAACAAAAACAACGTGCACGCTCATTCTGGGATTCATCAATTTATTTAGAAAAACGTCAAGAATGGTATGAGGCACACTTAAAATATTGGGCAGATCCTCAAAATCGTGATGCTCAGCGATTACGTCAAACAAATTTTTGGCAGAATAATACCGCTGCACGTGAACGAGTTTCTATTGCATCTAAGGAATATTGGGAATCTGCATCTTTGGAACGTCACATGCAACAACAAGAAATAGCTCGTTCTATTAGATTACGAGATGAAATTACAGAAGAACGAGTACTTGCTGCATTGCATTCAACAGGTTCCATTCGAGGCGCAGCACGGTTACTTGATTGTGATCGCAGCGTATTTCGTCGCTTCCCTGATGCAATCGCATCATTTAGAGGAAATAAACCAGTCAATCACAAAATCACGGCGATCAAGGAATTGGCTGGGACACATGATGTCTATTGTTTATCCGTACCTGAAGCTGGCAACTTTGCGCTTGATGCAGGCGTTTTTGTTTCAAACTGTGGTCTGATCGCGAATGTAACGCCCTTCGAGCCAGGCTGGGAAGGCTATGTGACGATCGAAATTAGCAACACAACGCCATTGCCAGCCAAAATTTACGCCAACGAAGGCATTGCCCAAGTGCTGTTTTTCGAGGGCGACGAGTTGCCAGAAGTGGCCTATGATGATCGTTCGGGCAAGTATCAAGGCCAAACAGGCGTGACTTTGCCGCGAATTTAATTATTAATTTGGCCATTTTAATAAATCAGCCTACAATACAAGCAACCACCACGTTCGTGGTAGCAAGGATGTAAAAGCGTATGTTGGTAACAGGTGTTGATTTAATCGAAATCGATCGGATTAATCAGGCAGTTTCGCGCTGGGGCCAGCGTTTTGCCCGCCGCGTGTGGACCGAGGCGGAATGGTTGCGTTGCCGCGATAGCGCTCAATCGCTCGCGGCCCGCTGGGCAGCCAAGGAAGCTGCCGCCAAAGCGCTTGGGGTTGGATTAAAAGGCATCGGCCATCCCGCTTGTTCGGTTGCATGGCGCGAGATTGAAGTAGCCAACGATCCTCAAGGCAAGCCTATGTTGCGGCTCCACGGTGCAGCCCAACAACGTTCCGAAGAGCTAGGCATTCGCCATTGGTCGGTCAGCCTTTCGCATAGCGGCGATCAAGCAATCGCCTTTGTGGTAGGCATGAGCTAGCTCAAATAGAATCAATGGGCGCTAGGTTTTGTCTAGCGCCCATTTGTTATTTAAAAGTTGGTATCTTCCAAGAACGAAATCAAGCGGCCTTCTGCATCATACAACGAAGCATTATCTTGATCGCTATTGTTCCAAATTGGGCCTGATGCAGTCGAATCAATCGTGCGCGTTTCGCCAGCGGCAAGGCTCCCGCCGAGGGTTGCGTGCAACTGATTGCCGCGAATGCTGCAAATGCGCCAGCCATCAAGCGCAACCGGCGCATTGCTCACATTTTGCAGCACAACTTTTTCGGCACTTTTATCCACGCTCACAATTTTCACAGGATAATTGCTGGCCACGGTTGGGTCGGCTTGGCAATTATTAAATGATGGTGGCGGTGGCGCAGGCGTTGGGGTTACAATCGGCGCTGGGGTCGGCGTTACTGGCAGCTGCGGTTGCGGAATTACGCCCCTATTGTCCAAAACTTCTTTGCCCAACAAGCCCAGCAAAACCTTAAATTGATCAGGATTGTTGGGATGCCATTCGAGCCGCGCGCGCTCAAACCATTGCGTTTGCACCGTATCACCATTGGCGTTGGTTTCAAGATTCACGCCAGTCAAGGGCAAACCAAAGAGTTGCAACGAACGGGCATAATTATCCAAGCCATCAATTTTCAGGCCATGTGATTGCCAATAGCTTTTGAAACCAAGGCCATTGCTTTGATCGCACACGTTATGGCCAGTTTCTTCAAACCACAAACAGCCAGCTTGCGGCCCAGCCTCGCGCGGCGCAACCTCACGCCCAAGCTGCTGCAAGCGTTCTTTGCCCAACAAACCCAACAATACTTCATAGGCAGTGCCAGCATTCTCAGGGTGTACTTCAAAACGATTGCGTTCAAGCCATTGCGTATGATAACTCATCCCCGTATCTGGGTTGGGTTCAGCTTTAGCAAAAGTAATTGGGTAGCCAAAAACTGGCAGACCACCGTTATCATCCCAATAATCGCTGAACGGTTCCTCCAAACAATAGGGGTTGTTGACTTCAACAAAGCATAAATTATGGGCAGCGGCGGCGCGGGGCAATAAACCAGCAAGCAGTAATAGCCAAATCCAACGGCGCATAGCAGTTCCTCAGCTAAAAAATTTGTTGCTAGTATACCAAAGGCTGGCTTTTTTAATTGATTAAATAACAGCAGGCCCGCTGATCAAGTTTGATCAACGAGCCTGTGGTTGGTGCCGAGGGCGGGAGTCGAACCCGCACCCCCTTGCGAGGAGAGATGTTTAAGACCTCAGCGTCTGCCATTCCGCCACCTCGGCGCAACGAGCGACATTATAGCGCATAGTATATTTTTTGGCAAATTAGTTTTCATTTATTGATATAATATATCAGTAATTTACTGCTATGAGGTAGTGGCATGAGCCTTGACCATGGAATCTATATGCTGCGCGAAGCAACAACCGCTGATTTGGCGGGCGCACGCCAGCTGATGTTACACACCTTCGAGCACGATTTTGGCATTGGCTACGTTGCCAAATGGCATGCTGACGTTGACGATTTAGTCGGAGCCTATCTGGAAAACCCGCGCCAAGTGCTGTTTGTGGCGGTTGTTAAGGCAACTGGCGAGGTTGTCGGCACATGCGCGGTGCGTACTGGCGGCCCCAAACCACCCTACAAGCCCGAATGGCTGGTTGAACGCTATAGCAGCGCCGAAACCGCCCAATTAGTGCGCGTTTATGTCGCAGCTGCCCATCGCCGCGCTGGCTTGGCCCGCCGCTTGGTGAGCCTCACTCGCAACTGGATTCTCAACGAAGGCAGGTATCGCACAATCTATCTGCATACCAACCCAGCGATTGCCGGAGCCGAGCATTTTTGGCGTTCGCTGCCAACAACCGAAATCTACGACGATCGGCCAGATCACGGCGAATTTCAAAATATTCACTTTGAAATGGATCATACAACGCCAATTATTTAATCATCGAGCGCAATTAATTCGCTTTCAGCATAGGTTAATTCGCGAATAGCATCTGCACATTCTTGCCAGCGATCTTGAGGCAATGCCAGCATCAAGGTAATATCGCTGGCAAAATCTTCACTTTCGATCAGCGGATCAAAGCTGGTCAGCAAACGTCGCAATAATTCATATTGATTGTAATTAATTGTGACCATACCAGTGCGCCGAATAACTTGTTCTTTGGTTGGTAAATCGTTGAGCGCTTTTTGCAAAGTTCCGCTATAAGCCCGCACCAAGCCGCCAGTGCCTAATTTGATGCCGCCAAAATAACGCGTTACGACTGCTGCAATATCACCAATGCCACTACCTTGCAAGACTTGCAACATCGGGCGGCCAGCTGTACCAGCAGGTTCACCATCGTCAGATGAGCCAATTTCGGCGTGCGGGCCAAGCCCAATCTGAAACGCCCAACAATTGTGGTTTGCATCGGGATAGCGCGCTGCAATCGTGGCAATTGCTTGCTTGGCATCGACCAACGTTGGCGCATGCACAACCGTGGCAATAAAGCGCGAGTGTTTAATATCTTGTTCAAATTCATGCTCATTGGCTGGAATTTGATAACGAGTTGGAGTCATAACGATAATCAACCTAGCTAAATTAATTGGCGTTCATAGGCAATCGACACCGCTTCGGTACGATTGTGTGCGCCAAGCTTTTGAAAAATACTGTTAAGATGAAACTTAACCGTGCGTTCGGTAATATTCAATGTATAGGCAATCTGTTTATTTGCAAAGCCTTGGGCTAATTCCTGCAAAACTTCGCGCTCACGCGGAGTTAATTCCACCAAGCTTGTATCGCGCTGCACTTGGCGCAACAATTTTGAGGCAATCAACGGGTGCAGCGTCGAGCCGCCAGCATGAATCAAACGAATTGCAGCAAATAATTCGTCGCGCGGCGCACCTTTGAGCAAATAGCCCTGCGCGCCAGCCCGCACCGCCCCAATAATCCGCTCGTCAGTATCAAACGCAGTAAAAACTAAAACTCGTAAATTGTGTGCGACTAAATCGAGCTGTTCCAGCACCGCCACGCCATCTAATTCTGGCAATTCAAGGTCAAGCAGCAGCAAATCGGGCTGAATTTGCTGGCACAATTCCAAGGCTTGGCGGCCATCGCTGGCCTCGCCAACCACCGCAAAATCGGATTGGGTGCTCAAAATGGCAACCAAACCCTCGCGCACCACCGGATGATCATCGACAACAAGAATTCGAATCATGGATTTAACTCCCTAATGGCACGGCAATACAAACCTCGGTGCCAGCGCCAAGGGTGCTTTTGATTTCAAGGTTGCCGCCAAGCAAGCGGGTGCGTTCATTCATGCCAATTAGGCCAAAATGCTGGGGCTTGGCAAGGGTTGGGTCGAAACCACAGCCATTGTCATGCACGCAAATTTCAATCTGGCTGGGCGTGGCGTGATATTCGATCACAACTTGGCTGGCTTGGGCGTGCTGGCGCACATTATTCAAGGCTTCTTGCACAATCCGCAACAAGCCAACTTCAATTCGCAAGGGCAACGGCTGCAAAGCGCCAATTGTTTGTAATTCAAGGCTAAATGGATCGTGCTCGTGGTTCAAGGTTGCCAACGCTTCGACCAAACTCCGGCCTTCCAAGGGAGCCGCCCGCAAATCGAGCACCGAACGTCGCGCCTCATCGAGATTATAGCGCGTCCATTGCAAGGCTTGATGAATTTTCGCGCGACCCCGCTCGGTTGCGCCAATCTCTAGCAGGGCATCGGCGGTTTCGAGCTGCAATAAGACCGCAGTGAGGCCTTGGGCCAAGGTATCGTGAATTTCGCGGGCAATCCGGTTGCGCTCCTCAACCGCACCCAAGCTGAGCGAGCGCTCAAACAGTCGGGTGCGCTCAATCGCCATGCTCAGCAAATCGCCGACGGTGTGCAACAAGCGCAAATCATCGGCGCTCAATTCGCACCAATCGGGGCTAGCCACATTAAAAACACCCAGTTTACGGCCATGTGCCATCAAGGGAATCGACGAATGGAAGCGCAGCCCATCGGTGCCATGGCTCACATTGCGCAGCCGCGTGCAACGAATCACGCTAATATTGGCCGCGCGGTCCAAATTATCATCACGAAAACGCTCCAGACAATAACAATCATCTTCCAAGGCTTGAGGGTG
Source organism: Herpetosiphon llansteffanensis (assembly GCF_003205875.1). Lineage (GTDB taxonomy): Bacteria > Chloroflexota > Chloroflexia > Chloroflexales > Herpetosiphonaceae > Herpetosiphon > Herpetosiphon llansteffanensis. Next base: position 24,751 of record NZ_PUBZ01000121.1, on the reverse strand, counting down.
GCACAAAACAGGGGGCAGATGATAGGCCGCCGCCAAATAATGGGTCGTTTGATCATCGCGTAGCAGCCAAACCCAACCTGTGTGCAAACCCAGTAACTCTGCCACCAATTCCAAAACGGTTTGCAAAGCTTGATCAAGCTGATTGCTGCGGTTGAGCGCCTCGGCAACTTGATTCAAAATCGTCAATTCATGGTTTCGGCGCGCCAAAATAGTCGGATCATTGCTCATTATCAACACCTTTGGGGCAATTTTGCCAAATGCACACCGAAGCATGCCAAATTTGCCACAGTTGTGGCTCTCCACTAACAACCATTTTAGTGCGAGTTTGATTGTATGAGCAACTATTTTATCTCAATTAAGGAATTACCATCCAGTGAGCAGCCGCGTGAACGCCTGCGCGACTTTGGGCCGCAAGCATTGTCTGATGCTGAGATTTTGGCGATTCTGCTACGCGTCGGCGTGCAAGGCATGAATGTGCTTCAGCTTGCCCAACTGTTGCTGCGCGAGCATGGTGGTTGGCATGGCCTACAAAAAATCGAGTTCAGCGATTTATGTCGAGTACGTGGAATGGGCGAGGCCAAAGCAGCCCATATCAAGGCGGCACTGGAAATTGGGCGGCGTTTGCTGCTAGCAGCGCCCAATCAACCCTTACAAATCACATCGCCTGCTGATGTGGTGGGCTTGCTGCAAGTAGAGATGAGCCATTTAGATAAGGAGCATCTGCGCGTCGTCATTCTCAATACAAAAAACCATGTGCTGAAAATCGAAAACGTGACGATTGGCTCGTTGAATAGCGCCAGCGTGCGCATTGCCGAGGTGTTTCGCGAGCCGATTCGGCTGAATGCGGCGGCAATTATTGTTGTGCATAATCACCCAAGCGGCGACCCAACGCCTTCGCCCGACGATATTTTGGTGACCAAGCAATTAATTCAGGCTGGGCAGTTGCTCGATATTGACGTGCTTGACCATTTGGTGATCGGTCAAGCACGCTGGGTTAGTATGCGCGAACGGCGCTTGGCTTGGTTGTAGTTTATTCTGGCGAATTCAAATTCGACAAGGTATGGCCCATGCGTTCGCGCTTGGTGCGCAAATAGGCTTGGTTTTCACTATTGGGGTCGGTTTCCAAGGAAAGTTGTTCGACAACGTGCAAGCCATAGCCTTCAAAACCGATGATCTTTTTGGGATTATTGGTTAACAAGCGTAAATCGCGCAAGCCCAAATCGGCCAGCATTTGAGCACCCAAGCCATAATCGCGCAAATCGGCAGGGAAACCCAAGCGTTCGTTGGCCTCAATCGTATCTAAGCCTTGGTCTTGCAGCATATAGGCGCGAATTTTGTTGGTCAAGCCAATGCCTCGGCCTTCTTGGCGCAAATAGAGCAACACGCCACGGCCTTCTTGGGCAATCCGTTGCATGGCTTTTTCGAGTTGCGGGCCACAATCGCAGCGCAACGAGCCAAAGGCATCGCCGGTTAAACATTCGGAGTGAACTCGCACTAGCACTGGTTCGTCGGTCGAAATATCGCCCATAATCAGCGCCACGGCTTCTTTGGCTTGTTGGTCGGGCGTATCAATTTTGCTTTCGTAGGAGATAATTTGAAATTCACCATACTTGGTTGGCAAGCGGGCTTCGGCAGTACGCGTCACCAAAAATTCGCGTTCGCGGCGATAGCGAATCAACTGCTCGACGCTAATAATCTTCAGATCATGCTTTTCGGCAAAGACGGTAAGGTCGGGAATGCGCGCCATCGTGCCATCGTCGTTCATAATTTCGCAAATGACACCTGCTGGATACAAACCAGCCAAGCGTGCCAAATCAACCGAGGCTTCGGTTTGGCCAACCCGTCGTAATACGCCGCCCTCAGCAGCGCGTAAAGGAAACACATGGCCGGGCCGCGAAATATCGCTTGGCTTAGAGTTGGGATTAATCACGGTTTGAATCGTATGCGCTCGATCATAAGCCGAAATACCCGTGGTTACGCCTTGAGCCGCTTCGATTGAAACGGTGAAATTCGTACCAAATTTGGAATTATTCGAGGTCACCATCATGGGAATTTCCAACTCGTCGAGGCGCTGACCAGTGATGGCCAAACAGATCAGACCACGGCCCTCTTTAGCCATAAAATTAATTGCCTGTGGCGTAACAAACTGGGCAGCACATGCCAGATCGCCCTCGTTTTCACGATCCTCATCGTCGACGATGATTACCATTTTTCCGGCTGCATAATCTTGCAGTGCTTCTTCGATGCTTGCCAACGGCATAGCTTCACTCCTTATGCGACAATCAAACACTCATTGTTTGGTACAGACCCAGAGCCAGCGATGGCTGATCGGGGTTGGTTCAGTCAGCACGAAACAATCGTACACGGCCTCTATTGTAAACCCGTTTGCCCGTAAAAGTTGCTCTAATGTGGCTTGGCTATAGCCACGTTCTGCATGCTGCTCGCTAAATCGCTCAAACAAGCCATCATCGCGCTGGGCAAAACCAGTTAATTGCAACCACGAGATACAGCGTTCTGGCTCGAATTGCGAATGCATAATATGCACATAGCCATCGCGCTCGTCGATTTCGACTGGTTGCCAAACATGCTCCAAAAAATAGGGCGTGTTGATGTCGAAAATCCAGCGCCCGCCAGGCTCCAGTGCTGCCGCCACACAGCCAAAAGTAGCGTTTAAATCGCTTGCTTCAAGCAAATAATTTAGGCTATCGTAAAAACAGGTCACTAATTGCACTGGCTGGCTGACCTGCCAATCGCGCATATCGGCGCGCCGAAAACGAATTGAACGTTGCTGGGTTACGTCGCCACGGGCCTTGCGTTGGGCAATGCGCAGCATCTCGCGCGATGCATCAATGCCCAACACATCCCAGCTCAAATCGGCATGCATCAAGGCCAACGTGCCTGTGCCACAAGCCAAATCGATCATCGAACGGCCAGGCACGGGGTGCAGTTCCAGCACACGCTGCAAATAATCAAACATCAAGACGCTAAAATGGAGCTGCCCGTTATCATAGTAACGGGCATAGTCGTTATACATCATTTATCGATTCCATCTAAGCAAACGGCGCTTATTCGGCAAGCATTTTGCGGTCGAAGCGCACGATATTTTCAACATACTTGGCCAGAATATCGACTTCGATATTGACCGTATCGCCAACCTGCTGCTGGCCAATAATCGCCCACGCTTGGGTATGGGCAATAATCGCCAAGCCAAAGCTCTCGTCAGTGGTGCGGGTAATCGTCAAGCTGGTGCCATCAACAGCAATAAAGCCTTTTTCGACGATATAGCGCATCAAAGCTGGGGCAACCCGAATTGTAATCGCTTTGGATTCGCCCTCTGGCTCGATGGCGATAATTTCACCAGTGCCATCGACGTGACCTTGCACATAATGACCGCCCATGCGTCGCCCAGCTGTCAATGCACGCTCTAAATTGACTGCGCTGCCAACCTTGAGCTGGCCCAAATTGGTGCGACGCAAGGTTTCTGGGGCTAAGCCAACCTCAAACCAATCGGCTTCAAAGGCGGTTACGGTTAAACAAACGCCGTTGACTGCAATGCTATCGCCTAATTGGGCATCGCTGGTTGCCACGTTACAGCCAATGCGCAACGTATTATCGCGCTCAAGGCCCGTATTTGCCACCAGAATTGTGCCAATTTCTTCAACAATTCCTGTAAACATTGTACATTCCCTTTAGTAAGAACATAGAACATAGAGCATAAATTTAAGTATACTTTAGCAGTAATTCATAATCACTGTGTATAGCATAATTATTAAATAGAATAAAGAATATCTGTATTTTAAGTAGATTCATTCTATGTTCTATGTTCTATGCTCTATGCTCTATGTTCTATTAGCCTAAGACACTATCCAACAAGGCGGCGTTGGTTTTTTCTGCTTCGTTGAGTGTATCGTTGGCTTTGCGCAATTCTTCGCCAAGCAATTCCATTTGGGCGCGAATTTCGTCAAAGCTCTTTGAATGCAAAATAATATCGGTTATGCGTACTTCAAGGCTTTGTTGTTCGTGCATAAACGAAAGCATTGCATCAATTTCGCCAATGACGGTCTGGAACATATCGATTTTACCAGTTAGCACGTGCAGAATATATTCTTCGATTGTGCCGCGTAAAATCAAGGTGTAAATTTCAACAGGCCGTTCTTGACCATAGCGATGCACCCGCCCAATCCGTTGCTCAATCCGCATTGGATTCCATGGCAAGTCGTAATTAACCAAGCGATGGCAGAATTGTAGGTTGAGCCCTTGACCACCACTCTCGGTTGATAAAAAGACCTGGGCTTTGCCATCGCGGAAACGCTCGACCGCGCTGCGTTTTTGCATTCCGCTGAGACCACCGTGGAACAAAACCGATTCGACTCCGTGATCAGCCAAGAAATCGCGCAAGAATTCCAAGGTTGCTACAAACTCGGTATAAACGATAATTTTGCTATCATCGTTTTTGACAATTTTCAATAATGTTCGCGCTTTGGATGGAATCTGCATTTCATCAACGATTTTGAGCAAGCGATCCAATTCGCTGCTATCAGCACCATCCATTTTACCCAAGCGCGCAGTCATTGCACCACGTAGCGTATGGCCAACAGCACGTGGACTAGAAGTCATTTCTTTGAGCAAGGTCATCAAGACTAAGACCAATTTTGAAACAACAACCTTGCCATCGATGCTTTGCAACACAATCTCGCCTTCAACATAGCGTTGATAGATATGTTTGCAAAAGCGAACCATTGCATCGTGAAAATCGTGCTCATCGTCGGTTAATTCAATTTCATGATGATGAATTAAGCGTGGTGGTAATTCGGTGAGGGTATTTGAACGCCGATTGCGAATCATGACCTCGTTGAGCAAAGCACGCAAATGATCAACGTTACGCGCATGACGACGATCTTCCATAAATAATTTTTGGAATTGGCGTGGCCCTTTGAGATGACCAGGCCGCGCAACCGTAATCAAGTTATACAATTCGCGTAGCTCATTTTGAACTGGGGTTGCTGAGAGCAATAAACAATGTTTGCGATTTAAGTTGAAAACAAATTTATAGCGCCCAGTTCGGTGATTTTTGAGCATATGACATTCATCAATCACCAACATATCCCACGTTCGGTCGGTCAGTGCTTTACGATATGCACCCTTGGCCCGATCAATTGAGCCAACGACCAACGGATATTGGCCAATATCCGTATCATCGCCTAAACGATGAAAATTCATGCCAAACTTATCGTGCATTTCTTCGAGCCATTGCTCGGAAAGCGGCGCTGGAGTCAAAATCAAACATGTGCGAATCATTTCGCGCAAGTGATATTCTTTGATGATCAAGCCAGCTTCGATAGTTTTACCCAAACCAACTTCATCGGCCAAAATTGCGTTGCCATGCATTTCGCCCAAAACGCGCCGCACAGCACGCAATTGATATTCCTTGGCATCAATCGCGGCGTATTCGAGCGAAAGCAGATGGTCGAAGCCACCTTTGAGGGTATAGTGTTCAGCTTGTTCGCGCACTGCCCAACGATCGGCTGGAGTAACGTGGCCGCTCAGCAAGCGCGCGCGTTCGCCATCGGTTGGTGGTCGAAAGCGCAACTCGTTTAAAATTGGCGGCAAAGCTTGCAAGCGCGGCGGTGCAGCCACCGGAATCTGAGGGCGAGTTGCACGGGTATTGGGCGTTAATGCTGCTTCAAAATCAGCGCGGATCAAATATTCATCTAATTCAAAGCCCAAATGCAATAAATCTGCTTCAATTTCAGGCTGATCAATCTCAGGCAGTGCTTGCACAAGTTGCGCTAGCTCAAAGGCTGGCTCAGGCAAGCTCGCCAAAATCTCAAGATAGCGCTGGCGACGTAATTCTTCCATTGATATGAACCTATTTTCTACTGATTTGGCTTCTGGTCGTGAGCGGCTTCGCTTAAGCGTAAACGCGCTAAGGGCAACAACAAACTGGCATGGCTGCGTGGCTCAAGCTCGGCGGCACGGCGCAAAAAGGCTACTGCCTCGGTTGGCCGCCCTTGATCGAGCGCTTCGGCTCCATAGGTCAAATAGAGTTCGACCAACTGCGGATCGCTGGCCAATTGTACATAGATCGCCTCTGCTGGGCCGTCGCCAGCGTTGGTTGGCAGTTCGGCCAACTCTGCTTGTTCGGCTTCGATTTCCTCGGCGCTCATGCGGGCGGTACGTGGAGCAGAGCGGCGTTGCGCCTTAATTTCTTCTTGGGCTTGACGCGCTACATCGGCAGCAACACTGACCGCACTCACCACCCGCCGCTTGGAGCGGGTATAGCTGAAATTAACAATCGGCAAATCGCTCAGCGGGCCATTATCCATTTCCCATTCGCTGAGCAATTGCTCGGCGCGTTCGGCAATTTGGTCGAAGCACTCGCGAGTCAATGGCGTATGGTTGAAACCGCCAACCCGCGCCACATACAACAAGCCACGGCCATCAACCACGCCGCCTGCATTCCACAACAATTCGAGCAAGCGCGTCGCTTGATCGGGGTTCATCGGCGTGCGATTGAAGGCTGCATTTGCCCGTTCAACATCGCCAAAATCGCTATACAGTGGCATGAGCAAATCAAGGCCAGCTCGCATCAATGATTCATCGTTGGTCTGGTCGAAAATCGTTTCGAGCATGCCCACAATGTTGTGCTTGAGCAAGCGTGGATCACGCTCGTCAAACCACGAATCGGTCTGTTCTTGGGCTTTTTGGGGAGTCAAACGGCTAAACGCTGCCTCTAAGCCTTTGAAACGCACCGACCAAAATACCTCCAAGGGCTTGACATCCTCGCCTGCCAGCCAATCCAAATACCACCAGCGTTGTTCTGGGGTTAAGGTTTTGTAGGAGGCGACGGCGTAGGTTGGCGGCGTTGGGGCGTTCCATGGTTCGGGCGAGCTTGGTTGCTTAATTGGCAAGCTGCGAATCAGCACCGCATCGGGCGAGGTATTTTGGCGGCCACTCCAATAGGAAAAAACATCCCATTCGTTTTTGACGACTTTGACCCCTGGCACTTTTTGAATGCGATTTAACTTTTGCTCTAAAATCTCCTCTTCTTCCTCGGTCATCACATATTCAGCAGAGCCAGAGAGATCGAATTGAACCACACCACCATCGCCTTTGAGAATGCCATCAAGCAATTCGAGGCCATCGAGCGGCGTACTGCCTTTTTTGTTCGAACGCACTTGCTCTTGGGCGGCAGCAGCCAAACCGCGAATAAAACTAGCGGCATCGGAACGATCGAATAAAAAGACCCCTTGCGAAAGCTCCAAGGCGCGGGCAACCCACATTACCAAGGTATCGCTATAGTTCAGCGCAACCGGCATTGTTGGCGTTTGCTCAACCATCGTGCGAATGACGGTGGTCTGATGGCGCTCGCCCCAACGATCAGCAATATCGCGCATGGCTTGTTCAATCGCGGCGCGTTTGCCGCCCAAACCACGGCCAAGCTTGAAATTACAACGCGAGGCAATATCGAAAAGCAGTGGGCCGCTGGCTTCGATCGAGGCCAAGGCAAAACAGCGAATCAACACATCGGCGGGAATCGCATTTGAGGGAGTAAAGATGGTCAACCACTCGCCTAATCCATCTGATTGCGAAGCTGCATAGGCCAAGGTCAAGACATTGCCAATCGAGCTTTGGGCCACCGCATCGTTGGTACTCGAATCGTACAACTGGCGCATGGCCGTAATCGCCTCATCGCGGCGCGTCGTGGTTAATTCGGCGCATAAGGCATACAGCCGCATAATGCGAAACAGTTGGATTGCGCAACTCTCGTCGCCAGCCAACCACGCAATATAATTCCAGCGTTGTTCAGGGGTTAATGAGGCATAAGTCGGCGAATAGGTAAAATAGCCGCCCCACGTTACCCGCCCGCCTGTTGGCCGCATCACCGGAAAACGCACCAAATCGAGCATAATCCGCGTATCCAACATGAAACGCCCAGGCTGTTGATTTATATGTACTCCAACCAACGAACGGATACTCTCAGCCATCCGCTCAAATGTAGCCCGATCTTCAGCAGAAAGTGTACGTTGTGGAATAGCGCGAGTAGTGCGTGCCATCGTGGATTATGTCACCTCAAATTTAAACATCAGCGCTTATTGTAGCATATTTCTGGCTGGCCGTCAGAATTCGCTCTCTCGCGGATTGAACAAATTTATTCAGGCTGCAAGCCAAGCGCAACCATGGGATAGGTTGCATTCGGTAGCCATAGCACGCGAACGGTGTAGCCTTCGTATTCGATGACTTGACCAAGCGTCGCTGCTAGCTCAAGCGCTGGCACGCTACTACTGACCCAAACACTTAATTCGATGCGCGCTGCTTGCACATCGCTGGCCGGATAATACGCGCCAAGCGTGATGGTTAAATAGCCATCGCCAACGCTCGTATTAGGCGGCGCAATCAACAGCTGTTCGTCGGCCAAGGCGGCGATTGGCACGTTTGGCGCTTGCTCAGCGGTCAGGCGAATCGCTACCTGAATTGATTGTTGCTCAATCGCAAGCAATTGCACTTGATAATGTGCCACGCTGATTGTTTGATTGAGCAACATCTCACTATGATAATTAAAAATCGCTGGCTTGGTTAAAAAGCGAATCCGCACGCCAATTGGTTGTTTTGGCTCAGTTGAACTATATAAAATCTGCAAAACCCCAAGGTTGAGGCCTGCGATTTGAACATCGGTGCCTTCGCGTAAGGTCACATGGGTTGCTTGATCAAGGGTTAGCATCGGAGCGGGTTCCTCTTCTTGGTTGGCAAGCGGGTCTTGGGCGCTTTGACAACCAACCATCAACACAACAAACAGACTCAATAACCAGCAAAAACGCATGCAGCTTACTCCAATTAATCAATTGGATTGGTCACCACAGAATTAAACACCTGATCAAGATCAGCATAATTCACAATAATTGGCGGTTCATTCCACGACCATGGATTGCGCAAGGTAACCCGATTGCGCTGTTGATCAATGTGGCTCACATAATAGGCATGTTTGGGTTGCAAGTGTTTATTGACAAAGGCCGCTTGATTGACCAAGGGATTTTCTGGCTCGTGGGTGCCAAAAATAATTGCTTGTTTGTTGTGATGCAGCTCGGCGAGCTGGCGCATGCTATAAGTTTGTGGATCGGCGAGCACGCTTGGCTGGCCAGTAATCGCTTCAAGCACATCGGCAGGGTTGCCACCACGATTGAGGGTGCTATACAGATCAACGGGGTCGCTACTTTGACTCAGAAATTGGCCATAGGCTTTTTCCATAATTGCTGGCCACAATTCGCGTTTGCCATTGAGCATTTCTTGGTTTTCGTAAATGTAGGGCTGCGTGCCATCGGCCAGCAGCGGAAACTCAGCAGTGACCGTAATTTTGACTTGATCATAGCCATTATCGAGCCAATTATTCAAGCGATTGAAGCGATTATTCGATTCGCGCTGATAGAATGTGACGGTGTACGTGCCATCACCATTATCTTCAATCGCGTTGCGAATCACATCGGGGTTATGTTGGGCAATTGCCGCCAGCGAAGCCACCACGAAGCAATCACCAATCTGGCCTTGATCAGCATCGCTGGGATGAATGCCTTGGCGCATGTCAGCGCCGCCAGCAACATACAATTGGCCTTCAACGCGGCGCATTTCGCTAATTTCAAGATAGGCCGCTTGATACTTCGCTGCCTGATCGGTGGTTTGGTTGAGCACAAGCTGCGAGCGAAACAAGCGCGCTGCTTCATCCTCGGCTGCCTGCATCACGCCGCTTACCTCGAGGCTCAGCTGTTGGGCGCTGCTCAGAACGGTGATTAAACGCTGGATGGCGGGCACAAGCTGGGTTTGATATTCGTTGGCAAATTTTACCGCCGCCGCGCCCTGCCATTCGCCAGCAATCAACCGCTCAGCAACCTGCTGCAATTGCTGGCGCAACGAGCTAACGCGCTCAGCCAAACGCTGAAACCGCAGGCCAATCTGCTTCATTAAAGCATAATCAATTTGCACAATCGGGGCTGGCATCGCAGAATCCTTCTCGCTGTGGGCCAATGCACAGAAAACCTGCTTGCACCGCCCTCAATTCATCACAGTCCCACTATACGCCACAATCGTAGCCCATGAATTAAAGGCTAGATTAAGATTTATGCGCCAAACGCCGCACCTGCGCTGGCTGATAGATCGTCGCCAGCATGCTGAAGCTGAATAGCAGGGCCGCCAAGCCATGCAGGCTTGCGCCAAACACCAGCAACCAACGTGCCAATGCCACACCTGCCACCAAGCCAGCCCAACCAAGATCAATCAGCAACACCGCGCTAATTGCCAAAAACACTTGCCAATTGGCAATTCCGGCGAGGCCCAATGGCCGCCCCATAAAACGCGGCAGCATAAAATAGGCCATGCCATAAATTAAAATCGTCGCAAAGCCAGCTAAATTCGATTCAACATGGATTGGGCGAAGTTGCGCGCCCAAAGCCCGATCAAAGGCAAAGCTCATGCCAAAGCCGATGCCAACTGCCAAATAGAAAACCGCTGCCCGAATGCACCACATGGTCAAAGGCCCAATTCGGCGCGGCTGCACGATGCTCAATTGATGTGCTTGCTTGGCGGCGACGGTTGCTAAAGCTGGAACCAACAACCAGACACAGCAACAAAGCGCACAGAAAACCAAGCTCGCGCCAAGCGCAAATACTGCTGGCAGATCAAAGCCCAAGCCAAGCACAATGCACAGCAAGCCAACGTGATGCAAGCCCAAGCCAGCCCGCAACCAGCCTGGATTGCGCGTCGCTTGGCCCGACCAACGCGGCAGCACATGGCAGCCAACCCCAATAATCATCAACATCATCCAGCCGAGGGTCAGCAAATGCTCGGCGCTCAACAGCCAACGGGCATGAATTAAGCCAAATTCACGGGCTAGAATTAAGCTCAAGGCCACCGGTAAACTTGCGCCAGAGGTCTTGGTTGCGAGAGTCGAGAGCCGATCGATCTGTTGTTGCTGTGGCGAAGAAGGCATGCTTGGGCGCAATTTGGGGCTGCGCAATAATTGAACAATATTCGCCATAAACAACCAGCTGCCAAGCCATTCCAAGCCCAAGCCAAGCCGATAGCTCAGTTGGCTATACCAAACAAGGCCGCTGCTCGCCAATATCACGCCCAAGCTCCAAACCAACCAGTGCACTTCTAGCCACGCTGGTTTGGGGAAGTTGCGGCCACTAAATACGGGGGTGGTGTGATAATTAACCGCAAAAATACTACAGCTGATCCAGCCATAGAGCAGCAGATGCACCCACGCATCCCAGCGCTGCGGGCCAGCAGCCGTCAAAGCCAAGTGCACAACCGTGGCCAGCAACAACGCTGCCAGCCCACTGAGCCAAAATAATTTACTATGCCGCGCCATACAAAACTCCATCAACTAGCAGATCTGGGGCTAGTCTATGCAGAAAGCGCGTTCAGCACAGCGATATTTCTCACATGGCGTTGTGCTTGGTGACGGTTGGAAACAGGCCCGCCCGCCGTTGATGGCAACTAAAATAAATTAATTCGCTACTGGTGGCTTGAATTGAACGGGCAGCGCCACGTGGTACACAAATAATCGAGCCAGCACCAATCGGCTGCTGCACCTGATCGATCTCCAACATGCCAGTGCCTTCAAGCACCAACAACAGCACATCAACTTCGTGGTTTTGATGGTTGGGAATGCCATCGCCAAAGCGAAAACGCAGCAAATTAAGGTTCAATTGCTCAGTTGTATAGCTCCACAACGGCCCGTCAATTTCGCTCTGGCTGCGCAGTTGAGCCAAATCCAGCGGCGCAAACGTACCAACAATCAATTGTGAAAGTAATGCATGCATTGGGCAAATTCCTTGTACTATGATGTGAGCGTTCTAGTGCAACGAGGATACTACAGATGGATCGAAATGCGTTATTTGCCCATGTCAGTTTCACCCGCGATCTATCGCCACCAATTATTGCTGCTTTGAGCAGCCATGCCTATGAACAAACTGTCGAACGTGGCAGCATTATCACGCTTGAGGGCGAGCCAGCCACTGCCATGTACTTGCTGTATAGCGGGCGCATCAAGGTTGTGCGCCATTCAATTGAAGGCCGTGAGCATATTTTACATTTGGTCGAGGCCAATGATCATTTTAATACTGTGCCGATGTTTCGTGAGCCGCGCTGCCCCGCCACCAGCGAAGCCCTTATCACCAGCCAATTATTAGCAATTCCACGTGAACATATTCGCCAGGTGGCCCAACAATACCCCGAATTGGCCTTGGCGGTGCTTGGTGAGTTTGCCAATCGCTTGCATAGCTTGGTTGGCTTGATTGAAAATTTGGCACTGCATACAGTCAACGGGCGCTTGGCGCGTTTGTTGTTGCAACAGGCCAGTTTGGCCGAACATAACCCGCAATTAGCGCCATTAACCCAGGCCGAAATGGCGGCCCACATTGGCTCAGTACGCGAGATGGTTGGGCGGGCACTGAAGGCCTTTGATGCTCAAGGCTTGATTCGGCTTGATCGTGGCATGATCGAAATTATCGATCCCCAAGGTTTAGCTGCCCAAGCTGAGCTTTAGTCAACGGCTGGCTGCTTGGCGCGAAGCGAATCGCAAACGAACGACTAATGGCCTCGGTTGGGCAGGCCGCTTCGCAGCGATCACAAAAGGTACAGGCTTCGGGCTTGCTCAAGATTGCTTGCTGGTGCTCAAGCGTCACTGCCTTGGTTGGACAAATCGCTTCACAAACCCCACAGGCAACACAGCGTTGCAAATTGATCACTGGCAAAAACATCATCAACTCCGATCGTTAGCTGGCAGCGCGAGCAAAACCCACGCTGCCAGCTCAATTGATGCTCGTTTAGTTTTTGGGGTCGCCATCGCCTGCTTGGAATAGGCCCAAGGCCCCACGTCCCACAAAGTTGAACGCGTGGGTCACAATTGGATACAAGCCATCTTCTGCGGTGCGAAATTCGACAATTGCGCCTTGGGCTGGGGCTAAATCGACAGCCTGCGAGCCATAGCCATTGGCAGTTTCAGGCCGTAATTGCACCCCTTCTTTGATCACGGTGTTGAAAATTGTACCAACCACGTGGAATGAGCTATCGATGCTTGGGCCAGCATTCAGCACAAACACCCGCACACTGCCCCCAGTTTTGACTTCGATTGGATGATCTTTGTATTGGTTGGCAACGCCGTTGAACACAACATACTCAGGCGCTGGGGCAGCTGAAGCAGCTTTTTCGAGGCTGACCAAATCGCCTTGCGGGCCGAGATACCATTCGCTTTGCACCAAGGCAACTTCGTGATCAACTGCTGGCAAACCTTCCTTGGGTTCAACAATCACCATTCCATACATACCATTGGCAATGTGATGCAGCGCTGGAGTCGTGCCACAGTGATACATCCAAACCCCAGCATAATTGGCTTTCCACTCGTAAACTTTATCTTCGCCAACATTGATCGAGGTCATTTCGTCGTTCCAAGCAACCTCGCTGGAGTGGAAGTCGATCGAGTGCGGCACTTCGTTCGAGCTTGGGTTTTTCAGGTTAATCCGCACGGTATCGCCAACTTTGACCCGAATTACGGGGCCAGGCACAGTGCCGCCAAACGTCCAGACATGCTGCACATAGCCAGGAGCCACAGTCATATCTTTTTCTTCAACCACCAAATCAATCTCGTGGACTGTGCCTTCGAGGGCAACAGGAGCTTTGGCATCGTACAAAATATATTCTGGAGCCGACTCATCGGCGGCAATATTGCTCTCTGGCGCAGGGCCGCTATGGTCGTCCATCATGGTTGGCGTGACGGCTGCATTGGCCGAAGCAACTTGAATCGTGCCTTTCATGCCAGCGGCTTCGTGGCCAGGCACGGCGCAAATAAAGCTCAGACCTTCGGCGGGAACCGTCACGTCGGCAGTGACCGTTTCGTTGCTATTGGCACTAATTTTGGTGCCATCAGGCAAGGTTATGTCGTGTGGAATCACGCCATCATTAACTAATTTGATTGTATAAACGCCAGCACTTGGCACAGTCAGATTCTGTGGCTTGAAGCCCATTTCAAATGCATGAATTTCGAGCACTGCTTGGCTCGTTTGTTGACTTGTTTGGTGGCTCACCGCTTGGCTTGCGGGGTTATGCGAAGCTGTTGGTGAGAGCGAACTCGTGCGACTTGCTTGGTCGCCACAGGCGGCAATACTGGTTAATAACAGGCTAAAAATCACTACCATAGTGAATGATCGGCGGTTCATTGCGACGCTCCTTGCTTGAAAGCGAACCATCAATCGATGCTGGGAATCGCCAGTGATCGATATGCAATTGGATTGGGCCAGCCGTTGTAATTACATAGCGCTAGCTTAGAACCGCTGAAAATTTTTGGCTGTGACTTTTCTCGCATGGCCTGAAGCTAGGCCGCTTGTGAGAAAAGTCGCTGCTGTGTTGCCAGCGATCGGCTATCGTAGGCTCAGCTTTATTTTTGCAAGGAGCAAGCTGATGCAAGCAACAACCTTAACACCCGAGCTAATCGCCGAAACAACTTTAGCCAGCTTGGCCGATGCCCACCCCGATGTGATGGCCGTTTTGCGCCAGCATGGCTTTGATTTGTGCTGTGGTGGTGGCCTAAGCCTCAGCCAAGCAGCCCAAGCCCATAACGTCGAGCTTGCGCCAATCGTGGCCGATTTAAATGCAATTTTGGCCAACCAAGCCTAGTTTGCAAAGGAGCCAGTGCCATGCCAACCCTTGCTCGTTACTATATTCGCACCGCGTTTGTCTGGCTGGTACTGGCCTTCGCGATTGGCATCGCCATGCTCACCAGCCAGCTTTGGGCGCTGAAAAGCAATCCTTTGGCGGCCTTACAGATTGTGTTTTATCACGCGCTGATGGTTGGCTGGGTCACACAATTAATCGTTGGCGTGGCGATTTGGCTGTTTCCGGTGCATAGCCGCGAGCAGCCACGCGGCAACGAGAAAATAGCATGGGCCGCCTATGCCACGTTCAACCTTGGGCTTGGGCTGCGCAGCGTCGTCGAGCCAATGTTGCAATGGGCACCAAGCAGCCTCGTCAAATGGGCGGTCGTCAGCGCAGCCTGCCTGCAAGTAGCCGCCTTGTGGTTCGTGTTGTTGATGCTTTGGCCACGGGTCAAAGCCAAAGTTGCCAAAGCCAAATAAAGCAGAGGTGCAATCATGCCAAAATTTAGTATCTTCAGCATTCGCGCCAGCCTGCTCTATTTGGTCATTGGCGGCAGCGTCGGCGGCATTATGTTGGTCAGCAAGGCAATTGGCGTTTGGCCGTGGATCTGGTATTGGCGCACGGCCCACATTCATGCCATGTTGGTGGGCTGGTTGCTCAACCTCATTTTTGGCGTAGCTTTTTGGATTTTGCCTCGGCTTGATGCCCATGGCTGGCGCGGCTCACCGTGGTTGGTTTGGTCGGCCAGTGGCTTGTTGCAGGCTGCGCTGGCTGTGCTGGTTTGGGCTAGTATTCGGCCATGGTCGGCAGCCATCGCCATCGCCAGCAGCCTCGAATGCCTTGCAGCCATTGCAATTGCCTGGCATTGTTGGCCGCGCTTGCAGCCATTAATCATCGAGCCAAGGCCAGCCCAAAACAAGTAAATCCGATAAATTCAGCTTCGTGCTCTTCGTGTCCTTCGTGGTTTAAAATGCATGATCCTAGTATTGAGCTACCAGAATGACCCCTGATCCCTAGCCCCTCATCCCTCGTCCAAAATTGTCATCTTGACACTACTGATCATTGTGTTAGAATGACAATATTAGGGGCGTTTGCTACGTCCCACTCTTTTTCTCACGATTTATAGTGTCAAAATGACACTAATCGAATATTAACCCAATGGAGGGTCATCATGACCGTCATCGCAGCCGAAGCAATTGGCGTGGCACACGAGCGTGCCGAGGATTATGCAGGGCTATCAATCGCAGAATTGGATCAACGGATTGCTGAGGCTAAGGCCAAATTGGGCGAGCGGTTGGTTATTCTGGGCCATCACTATCAACGTGATGATGTTGTTAAGCATGCCGATTTGAGCGGTGATTCCTACGGGCTTTCGGTTGATGCTCGCAAAGCTGCTGCCGAATATATTGTCTTTTGTGGGGTTCACTTCATGGCCGAAAGCGCCGATATTCTTGGGCGCGACGACCAAACCGTGATTCTGCCCGACCATACTGCTGGCTGTTCGATGGCTGATATGGCCGACATCGAACAGCTTGAAGAAGTCTGGGAGGAGCTTGACGAGATTTTGGGCGATGCAGAAGCTCAGGTCATGCCCATCACCTATGTCAATTCAACCGCAGCCGTCAAGGCTTTTGTTGGCGAACATGGCGGCGCATGCTGCACGTCATCCAACGCCGAACCAATTGTGCGTTGGGCCAAAAGCTTACGCCCCAAAATGCTGTTCCTGCCCGACCAGCACCTTGGCCGCTACACGGCTTTTGCCAAACTTGGCATTCCACTCGATAAAATGTTGGTCTGGAACCCCAATTTGCGCTATGGTGGCCACACGCCAGAGGCAATTCGCGAGGCCGAAGTGTTGCTTTGGGCTGGTCACTGCTCAGTTCATGCGCAATTCCGCCCAGCCTACATCAAAGCTTGGCGCGAAAAGCACCCAGAAATTAACGTGATTGTGCACCCAGAATGCACTTTGGGCGTGACCAACGAAGCCGATTATGTTGGCTCAACCGCCTATATCATCAAAACGATCAACCAGGCTCCAGCAGGCAGCATGTGGGCAGTCGGCACCGAAATCAACTTGGTCAATCGTTTGCAAAGCAATAATCCCGATAAAACGATTGTCTCGGTTTCGCCGTTTGCCTGTCTCTGTTCAACCATGTATCGTATCGATCCCGAGGAATTGTGCTGGGTTTTAGAGAATTTGGTCGAGGGCAAGGTGATGAATCAAATTGCCGTGCCAACCGCAATCAAACAAAAAGCTCGCTTGGCCTTGGAGCGCATGTTGGAAATCGCAGGTTAATTAACGTTCCCTCACCCCCCAACCCCCTCGCCCACTGAACGCGGGCGAGGGGGAGCACCCGTTTTTACCAATGAATTGTGGCAAAACCACGCTATTAAAGCCCCTCTCCCATCCGATGGGAGAGGGGTTGGGGTGAGGGGATCTCAAGGGTTCGCGTGCTAACATTACAATTTAGGCATTAACCAGCTTGCGGCGCAGCGCAATAATTTCGGTCTCGGTAATCAGCGCCACCAAAATAGCTTGCGCAATCAAGAATCCATAGCCCCAAACCGTTGGCTCAAAGGTTGGCCCAACAATCAACCAAATGCTTTCTGCCAGCCACAGCCCATTAACCACAACCACGAACCAAGCTGCCGCCCGACTGATCGTAGGCCGAAACGACAACCAAACCAACCACGTCACCCAAGGAATTAAGCCCAAGCCGACATACCACAAAAAGCTGCTTGGCAAGCCAAATACTTGGGCCAGCGGTTGATTCAAGCCAAGCAAGCCGAGCATCAAAGTTCCAGCGCTTACTCCATCAAACCGAATCGCGTAGCGTAATAATTGAGGGTGTTGTAACCAACGCATAGCATTGCTCCTTAGCATAAACTCAAATCCCAACAGTGTCAGGTTTCAAAACCTAGTTGCAGCATAGGCGCTGATGGTTGCTGGCACAATTACCTCAGAGGTAATCGTAGCAACTACCCAAATTATGCTAAGATGCGGCTATGAAACAAGCAGCAATTGGTTCACTCATCCGTACGTGGCGGCAGCGACGGCATTTGAGCCAGCTCGATCTGGCCAGCGATGCCAATATTTCAACCAAACACTTGAGTTTTTTGGAGACTGGGCGCTCGCAACCAAGCCGCGATATGTTGTTGCACTTGGCCGAGCATTTGGAAGTGCCGCTGCGCGAGCAAAATGTGCTCTTGGTGGCAGCAGGCTTTGCGCCGTTGTTCAGCGAGCGTTCGCTTGATGATGATGATTTAGATCCTGCACGCGAGGCAATTCAGCATGTCTTACACGGCCATGAGCCATATCCGGCGATAGCGATTAATCGCCATTGGCAGATGATCATGGCGAATAATTGTATCGATTATTTTCTGGCTGGTGTGTCAGCCGAACTCTTAACTCCTCCAGTTAATGTGCTACGCTTGAGCTTACATCCTCAGGGCTTAGCTCCACAGATTATTAATTTGGCGGCGTGGAAAGCCCATTTATTGGCTCGGTTGCGCCATCAAATTGAGCTAACCGCCGATGCCTCGTTGAGTGAACTCTACCAAGAATTGGCGGCTTATCCCACCAACCAAGCTCATTCCACGCCGATTCCTGCTTATCACGAAACCATGGATATTGCCTTGCCATTTTCGTTACGCACTCCGCATGGCGTGCTCAGCTTTTTCAGCACAACCATGGTGTTTGGGACACCAATCGACGTGACGGTTTCTGAATTGGCAATTGAGGCTTTTTTTCCAGCCAATGCTGCGACTGCCGAACTGCTACGTCAATTGCATGCCGCCAAAATCAGCCAATGAGGGAGCATTGATGCCAACAAACCCAGCCGAATCCGATAATACGCCTGCTGTGCCAATTCCCGCTGCCTATTGGGTGCTGCCAGGCCGCTTGCTTGCTGGCGAACATCCCATGTTGCAGGACAAAGAACCATTGCATGCGCGCTTGCAACGCTTCAGTGCAGCAAATATCAGCGTTTTTATTGATCTTACCGAGCAGCACGAAACCCACGAGCTGGGCGATTATCTGGCGGCGTTTGATCAAGCGCAGCTGCATCAACAACACACGTTGGTGCGCTATCATTCGCCTATTCCCGATATGCACATTCCATCAATCGAGCAGATGCAGGCGATTCTTGCGCGCATTAATGGTGCGCTCGCCAACCAACAAACCGTGTATGCGCATTGTTGGGGCGGCTTGGGCAGAACCGGCACGGTCATTGGCTGTTTGCTGGTGCAGCAGGGATGGGAATATGCCGAAGCCTTGGCCCACATCGCTGCGTTACGCCAAGGCTCCCGTGATGAGCGCTATCCATAGCCCAGCAACGATCTCCAACGCCAATTCGTTGCTGATTGGAATCGCTAGATCGTTACGTCTATTTGGGCTGGGTTAGGCTGAAAATATTGCCAAATGGATCTTTGAAGGTTGCTTCGATGCCATAAAATTGATCTTGCGGAGGAGCCACAAACTCAACCCCGCGCTCTTTGAATTCGTTATAGCTGGCATCGCAATCGTCAGTTTGGAAAACACCCGGCCCAACCACGCCAGTTTGTAGT
Organism: Herpetosiphon llansteffanensis; assembly: GCF_003205875.1. Classification (GTDB taxonomy): domain Bacteria; phylum Chloroflexota; class Chloroflexia; order Chloroflexales; family Herpetosiphonaceae; genus Herpetosiphon; species Herpetosiphon llansteffanensis. Next base: position 5,539 of record NZ_PUBZ01000121.1, on the reverse strand, counting down.
AAGTCGCGCATTTGCGCCACAATCTCATTGCTCATCATCGTGCCGCCCTCTTTGACCTCGAACAGCACAATATCAAGCTCAGGCTGGTTTTTGGGGCCAACCGTCAACCAGCGAAAGCCATTATCCAACTTCATATCCATACGCACGTCAAAGCCCAATTTATTCACATAAAAATCATAGGCCAAATCATGGTCAAGCACGTAAATGGTGGCATGCGAAAGTTTAGTAATCATTGTTGCTCCTAACACATTCGAACATTCGTTCATAGATTGAGTATACATGAAGCAGCAGTAGAAAACTTCTTGAAAATTGCGCACCTAGCTGACGCGTTGCAAACCAAGCCCAAAAATTGTGCGATAGCAGGCGGGAATAAAGTGGCGCGGCAAGCTAATGCCTTGAAAATGGCGGCGGCGATAGTGGCTCGGAGCATGGCCTGTGCTACGTTGAAAGAGGCTACTAAAGGAGCCAAGGCTTTGAAAACCAACTGCAAAACATACCTCAGTCACCGATAAATCGCTGTTAATCAGCAGATCGCGTGCCCGTTCAAGGCGGCGTTGGGTCAAATATTGGTGCGGGGTAATTTCAAAGCTGCGCTGAAAGAGGCGTAAAAAATGATAGTGCGAAAAGCCAATGTGCTGGGCTATATCAGGCAATTCCAATGGGGCAGCATAGGCACCATCGATATATTGGCGCGATTGCCAAACCAGCTGCGTCGTTGATGGTGCAAGAGCGTGCATAACCCTCCCAAATACAGCTAGTATAGCAGATTTCAACCCAAAATCAACACATTCGTTCTAGCATAATGGTCGGCTCCCTTTCGCCCGCGTTTTCGTGGGCGAGGGGGATGGCTCACAAGGTAGGTTTTAAGATCCCCTCACCCCCAACCCCTCTCCCGTGGCGCGGGCGAGGGGCGTTCATTCGGTGGTTCTACCAGAATTAGTGATGAAAACCAGCGTGCTCCCCCTCGCCCGCTTCCAGCCGGAGAGGGGGCTGGGGGGTGAGGGAACTCTACTTAGCGCAGCACAAACACCTTACCACCAGAGCCAGGCACTTCGATCGTGGCAATGCCTTCTGGCGTTTCGCGATCGTAGTTATAGACCCATTCGTGCCACAAGCCACCGACTGGGAAATGCACATCAAGGTATTGCAGAGTGATGCCAAAATTCACTACCACAATCACATGCTCGCTGCCATCGTCGGCCCAGCGATAGTAAGCCAGCAATTTGCGCTCAGCATCGACCGCAATTGGCTGAATATTATTGCCAACCAAGGCCTTCGATGAAGTGCGCAATTGCATCATGCCGCGATAAAATGCGTGCAAATCGCTGCCTTCTGGCGTTTCCAAAAGCTCCCATTTCAGCACATTCTTATCGATTGTGCGCTCGGTATCCATGCCAAATTCTTGGCCATGGTAGAGCATTGGCACGCCAGCAGCGGTAAACAGCACAATCGCACCCAAACGCGATTTCAAATAGGCAGTTTCGCGGCTGATATTGCCATTGGTTTGGGCTTCGTAAATAATGCGCTGCTCGTCGTGCGATTCAAGATAATTGATCGCTTGGGCATTATCGCTATAGCCAGCATTGCGAAAATCAATAATGCCCATCGTTGCTTCAACATTGCCATATTGATTGCCCTCGAAATCGCCCTCGCGCAAATTGGCAAACATTTGCGAATGGAACGAGCGATGCCACGACGAATCCATATCGGTGTTGAGCACCATGCCGGTGTAATCTTTGAGATTTTCGGCAATCAAATAGACATGCTGTTTGACTTGGCGTGCTTGCCAGCCCAAGAATGAAACCCCGTTCTCGCCATCAAAGCCAATGCCTTCAGCATGATCGTAGCGGAACCCATCGACATGCATATCACTGAGCCAATATTGTTGCACATCGCTGATCAATTGCTTCACCGCTTCGTTCCAGTGGTTCAAATCGGGGAAGCCCCACGGGTTGCCGTCGCTGCTGAAAAATGGACTTTGATCGTAGGGATACAAATAATTAATTGGGCTTGAGTGATCGACATGATTAAACACCACATCCAAAATCACGCCAATGCCATGTTGATGCGCAGTATCGATCAGTTCGCGCAAATCGGTGGGCGTACCATAGGTTGATTCAGGCGCGAAAAAGTAGGCAGGATTGTAGCCCCACGAACGGTCGCCTGGAAACTCAAACAATGGCATCAGTTCAATCGCATTCACGCCTAAATCCTGCAAATATGGAATGCGTTCGGTCACCGATTTGAACGTGCCAGCCTCGCTAAAATCGCCAACGTGAATTTCGTAGATCACCAGTTCGTTGAGTGGGCGAATGCCAAAATCAGCATCGTGCCACTCGTAGGCTGGCTCGCCAACGTGAATAATTGCTTGGGGTTGGTCGCCGCCAGCCCAGCGCAATTCACGGGCATACGGATCGCCGATGATGGTTTCGCCATCGACGACAAATTGATAGGCATGTTCGCCAGCAGGTAAATTCTCTTTGATAATCCACCAAACCCCACGATCCGAGATACTCAGCGGATCGGCGGTTTGATCCCAATCGTTAAACGAGCCAATCAGGTGGACGCTCTGCTTCCACGGTGCATACAGCGCAAAGGCAACCTTGCCATTCCCTTGATCGTGCGCACCCATCCAAACCCCATCGGGCAAACTAGCAACGGTTGGTGAAGCGTCAGCATTGGCTTCGCTTTGCATAAATGTGAACCTCATTGACTACCTAGGGCGCTAGCTAACACTCTAGATTATTATTTCTGAACCCCATCTATAGCAGAGGCTATGCCACAAAACAAGGGTTGCAGAGAGCCTATCGCACCAATTGGCTACCCAAAGATCAGGTCGCGACCTGATGCCAAAGCTCACGACTCCTCGTTAGACTAGCTATACGCCCGCCACAGCATCGATTTAATAGGAGTGAACCAATGATGTTGCACGCCAGCAACGAACCAGCCCTTGACGACGGGCTGCAACGTTATCTTAATGAAATTGCTGAAACTCCACTCCTAGCAGCAGAAGAGGAGCAAAAGCTAACCCAGATTGTTCACGTGGCTCGTCAAGCCCAACCATCAGCAGCCTGTCGAATTGAACGCTGCCCAAGTTGCGCCCTCTTTGAACAATGCGTCAGCAAACTTAAAGAGCCAGCCCACGAACAACTGGTGCGCGCTAATTTGCGCTTAGTCGTCAGCATTGCCAAACGCTATCGCGGCTTTGGCCTGCCCTTCCAAGACTTAATTCAAGAAGGCAATATTGGCCTGATGAATGCAATCGAGCGCTTCGATGCGACTAAAGGCGTGCGCTTCTCAACCTATGCCACTTGGTGGATTCGCCAAGCGATTACCCGTTCGCTGGCCAACCAAGGCCGCCTGATTCGCTTGCCCGTCCATCGCTGGGAACTATTGATCAAAGTGCGGCGGGTTGAAACCAAATTGTTGCAAGCCCTTGGCCGCGAGCCAAGCGCCCACGAAATTAGCACCGCTTTGGGCGTACCAGAAGAGAAAATTTGCGATTTACTGAGCATTGCTCAAGTGCCAATTTCGCTGGCAACCCCGAAAAATGAAGAAACCGATATGTTGCTTGGCGATAGTTTGCCCGACGAAGATTGGGAAGATGAACTTGAATGTTTGCTGACCAGCATCGATGCCCAATATACGCGGGCCATGCTCAACCAACTTTCCGAGCAAGAGCAAGAGGTGTTGACCCTGCGCTATGGTCTGAACGATGGCAAAAGTCGTTCGCTTTCCGAGGTTGGCGCAGTTGTCGGGCGCACGCGGCAGCGAATCCAACAAATTGAGGCTGGCGCATTGCAAGTGTTGCGCACCCATTTATCGCAGTGAACGAGCTTAGATGAACAGCTATTTAATGGTCGCAGGATTACTCACCGTGCTGATGGCGGTCGTGCACAGCATGTTGGGCGAGCGCTTAATCTTGCGTCCATTAGCGCGCCAAATTCAACATACCCCTAATAAACTATTGCAATCACGCTTGCCGACCCTGCGCTTTACTTGGCACATCACCAGTATTTTGGGCTTGGCAATGGCATGGCTCTTTTTCGATTGCGCCCAGCAAACCAACCTTGCAGCGAGCCAAATCACGCTCTTGCGCACCAGTTCAATTGCCTTCTTGCTTTGTTTTGGCGTGGCCTTGCTTGGCTCACGCGCCAAACATCCCTCATGGCTCGTATTTTTAATTATTGCCGGATTGACGTGGCTCAGCGCCAGCTAAACCCCAAAAATCAGCTATACTTATCAGCACAATTGAGCTATAGCATAGGTATGGTCTATGTCGCAGATCCTGAGTGCTGATTTTTATCAACGCCATTCGTTGCTGGTTGCGCGCGAGCTTTTGGGCTGTACGCTGGTGCGGCGCTTGGCCAGTGGCGAAGAATTACGCGGGCGGATTGTTGAAACCGAAGCCTATACCCCTGATGATCCTTCGTGCCATGCCCATCGGCGCAACACCCCACGCGCACGTTCGATGTTTGCGCTGGGCGGCATTAGTTATGTCTACATCATTTATGGCATCTATCATTGCTTAAATGTGGTGACGCAGGCGCTTGATGAAGGTGCAGCGGTGCTAATTCGCGCGGTCGAGCCATTGGCTGGGATTGCAACCATGGCCGAACTCGCCCAAAAAGATCTGGCGAAACCACTGCGAATTGCCAGCGGGCCAGGCATGCTCTGTCGGGCGATGGCCATCGACAAGCGCCTTGATGGCGTTGATGTCTGTTCAAGTGATGCAGGCTTGTGGTTTGAACAAGGCCCAACCTTGGATGATAGGGCAATTATCCAAACCCCACGCATTGGCATTAATAGCGATCCGCATACGGTTGCTGCGCCATGGCGTTTGATTGTCGCCGATTCATTGGCCCTTAGTGGCACACGGCGGCAAAATAGCGGCCAACGCTATCAACCACAGCCAAATTGGTTTCAAAATGAAGCTATCTAGCTATTTTAAAAGCCATTTGACACAAATCGCCCTTTTATGTCATTATAAGGCAGTCGTGGTATAGCAACCAACACACTACCATGATTCCCCAGAGCAGGATACGGTTAAGATTTCTGGCGATAGCCTACCGTCGAGGGCTATTTCCATCTTTTAGCACGCGAGTGTTGGAGGATTCATGGCCGCACCAATCGTTCAAGCTGATTATGAAGTACTTGACCAAGTTGCCCAACGCCTAAGCAAAAATGCTGATAGCGTTACGGCATTACAAAGCACGCTCAAACAAACCATTGATAACTTACGTTCAACCTGGATCGGCGATGCCTCGGTTGCCTTTCAAAACGAAATGCAAGCCGATTTGTTGCCAGCAGTCCAACGCTTGATCAATGCATTCCAAGTGGCCCAAGGCACAACCTTAGAAATTAAGAAGGTTTTGCAACAAGCAGAACAAGAAGCTTCAGGCCTGTTTAAAGGCGACCTCACTGGTGGTGGAGCTAGCACCCAAGGCGCTGGCGCTTCTGGTGGTGGAGCCGCAAGTGGCGGTGCTGCTGAAACAGCGACAGCCAATGCAAGCTCAGGCGCTGGTGTGATGGCTGGCGG
>NZ_PUBZ01000120.1 GCF_003205875.1 Herpetosiphon llansteffanensis | reverse complement strand
CGGCGGTGGCGGTGGTGGTGAAACCAGCCAAAGCCCAATGTCACCAGATCAAGTCTTCAATGATAAATACATGGGCGATTTGGTCGGCCAACAATTCCAAGGTGCTGGCAACCCTGAGTTGAACTCAGCCATGGAATTGCTCACCAGTGGCAACGCGACTCCTGAACAAGTCGAAGAAGCCCTGAAGAAGATTGCCGCAGCCCGTGGCTTGCCAATCGAAAAAGTTCAAGCCGACTATGCCAAGTTCCTTGAATTGCGCGATCAAGCAGCCAAAACTGGCGCAGCCAACGGTCAATCAGCAGTCGAATCAATCAACCAAACCTTCCACGGCGATTTCATGGGCAGCACCTCAAGCTTGCGCTATGGTAAAGTCGTCGGCGACGTATTGGGCATCGACCCAGTATTTGCTTCGATGCTCAACCCAAGCGGTGGCTTGGTTGGCCCTGGTAACAAGGCAATTGACTTGGGCGATTCACCAGTCAGCTATCACGGCGCAGTCCACGATGCTGCTGGCTACCTCTTCAACTATCACGACAGTGGCCCAGGCTACAACTACCTTGGCTTGGAACGCCGCGACACGGCCAACCCATTGACCGGCCAAGAATCTGGTATTCGCTACTGGAACGAAAAAATGGGCAACACCGGCATCGGTGCGACCATCAGTAACGGCGCTGGCAGCTTGATTGGCAAAGCCCAAGATGCAGTCAATTGGTTCGGCGATGTCAAAAAGGATGTGCAAAATACCTGGGGTGGAGTCAAAGATTGGTTCTCCAAAACCTTCTAGGTAATCCTTAAGCTTAATCGTATAATGGGCAGTGGCTTGGACGTTGTTGCAACGCCGATCCACTGCCCATTTCAGCAGGAGGCCAGAAGATGGCACAAACACGCGAATTAACCTACCCATTGCAGTTCAGCACTGCTCAATTTTCGTATCTCTTGGGGATGGTTCATGCTCAAAATGTGATCGGTGGCGATGATGCTGCTTTGTTCCCAGCTGATCCGGCCCAGCGCCAAGCGCAATGGGATCAGGGTTTGGCTGAGCTTCAAGCCGATCAGTGGATTGTTTGGGATGAGGCTGCTGGCCATTTTTCCATGACCGATCCTTTGATGATGGTGATTGCAACCGTTGCCGAACCAGATCTGGTGGTGGTCAGTGAATGGCAACATCGCGCAAGTGGCCGCCAAGGCGTAAGCCATTATTTCTCGCCCAGCGGTATCATCGAAATGAGCTTGGTCGGCGGCCAATATACCTTGGTTGCCCTCACCAACATCGATGTGATGACCGAACGCTTGGCCCATAGTTTGGGCTATCAAGATAGTGCTCAGCCAGATGCTGGCTTCAACTTCCCCCGCGAATTGGTCGAGCAAGCCAAAGATAATCCCGACCCACGTTGGTTGGCGCAACAAGGCCTAGCGCCCGAAGCAGCCCAATATTTTGCCGAAACCTTGCAAGCAACTGCTAGCCGCGGCACGGTGACGATTTTGCGCACGATTGAGGCCAAAGCTGTGGGCATGCGCTTGGTGGGTGCATTAATTGGCGCTGGTGGTCAACAATGGCTCGCCCTGCCCCACCCCAATCAAACAATCGACTACTTTACGGCAACCACTGCCAATTTTATGGGCGTAACTGCATCGTTGATCAACGAGTTGCTCAATACGCCAATTGAAGAGCTAGTGGCTGGCTAGGCTATGAAGATTGTTCGTTTGTGGCTGCTGTTTAGTCTGTTATTAATCAGCCTTGCTGGTTGTGGTGGTGATGACATGGATAAAGTGCATATTCGAATTCGCAACGATAGCGACATCGATATTGAGAATTTTTGGCTTGGTGCTGGCGGGGTTGGCCAAGAAACTACGCCCTATGGCGCAATTAGCTCTGGCCATATTACCGAGTATCAGGCTCACGAGCCAGTGCTTGCCAACTATCGCAAGATGAATTTCGTCACTGTCGATGGCAAACAATATCTCGATGTAATTTACCCCGAAAAGCATGTTGGTACGCCTGAGTTGGCTCCTGGCTACTACACATTTTCGTATGCGTTGGAAAACGATAAGCCAGTGCTGACGTTAACCAAAGATAAATAATAACGCTACATAATGTGCTGACACCGCAGTTTTATGCATTACTGCGGTGTTTTTTTATGCGCTGCCAAAGATAAATCAAGCCGACTGCTACCAATACCACAAAGCTGCCATTAACAAACAGCCACTTGCTGGCACTCAACCACGGCGTGAGCCAATCGATAATTGGTGTGCGCTCAGGATAACGACCCATCACCAGCGCTGCGCCACAATTTTCTGCATAATCAAGCCCTAAACCGATAATTGGTACCAGATTCAGCAAGCGCCAATTGCTGTTTGCAGCAAACGCGCGTTGGCCCAACCAACTAATGGCGGTGGCCAAAAACAGCGTATAAGCCAAGGGCCAAATCAGATCAAAGCTAAACCGCGCCGCAACATATTCAGCCCGACCTTCTGGGCCATAGGCTTCGGCAAACCGATACAAATCGTCAGCACTGTAGAATAAACTACTATCCGGCGAACCAACATTGGCGCTATATTGCTGCGACTTTTGCGCTTGTTGCGGCAATACAAAGCCCAAAAAACCAGCGAAAATTGCCAGCCCAACCAGTACCAGCCAACCCTTGCTCTGGCGTTCAAGCCAGCGCGAAAATCTACGCATTGCAATGCTCCAACTAAGCTACTCGTTATTGCTACGCACAAACCGCCCGCTTGGATCGGACTTCAAGGCATAGTCTGTGCTTGCATTGATTAAGCTACTTTGCGGGAGGATTATGCATGCAGATTTTAGGCCTCGATATTGGCGGCACGGGGATTAAAGCGGCTCCGGTCGATTGTAAAACTGGCAAATTATTGGCCGAGGTGCAGCGCCGCGACACGCCGCAGCCTGCCACGCCCGACTCTGTGCTCGAAGTTGTGCAAGAATTGGTTGATCATTTTACTTGGCAAGGGCCAATTGGCTGTGGCTTTCCGGCGGTGGTGCAGCGTGGAATTGTGCGTACGGCCTCAAATATTGATCAACGTTGGTTGCATTGCGAGGTGGCAGCGCGCTTCAGCAAACATTTTGATCGTGAAGTAACCGTCATCAACGATGCTGATGCTGCTGGCCTAGCCGAAATTACCTTTGGTGCAGGCCGCGAAGTGATGGGCACGTTGCTGATGCTGACATTGGGCACAGGCATTGGCACTGCACTCTTCCATGATCACGATTTATTGCCCAATTTGGAGCTTGGCCAGATTATCGTGCGTGGCAAACCAGGCCACGAGTGGGCTGCTGCCAGCGTACGCGAAGATCAAAACCAAAGCTGGGAGCAATGGGCGCAAGGCGTGGAGCTATTTTTGCAAACAATCGAAGTGATGCTCTGGCCCGATTTAATTATTCTTGGTGGTGGTGTGAGCAAAGATGCTGATCAATTTCTGGATCGGATTCGGATTCGGGCCAAATTAGTGCCAGCCCGCTTGACCAACGATGCTGGAATTATTGGCGCTGCCTTGTTTGCGGCACAAGCAAGCCCCGAATAACAGTGCTGCGCTTCGGGGCTAAGCGAATTTAAATCTTCTTGCGGGCCAGCTTGGCGGCTAAGCCGATGTAGGTTTCTGGGCGTAATGCATGCAATTCCTCACGCACTTCGGGTCGCACATCAAGCTCGTCGATAAAACTATGCAAATCTTCGAGCGTAATTTGGCGACCGCGAGCCAGCTTTTTCATGGCTTCGTATGGCTCTGGGTAGCGCTCGCGGCGCAAAATTGTTTGAATTGCTTCGGTGAGCACTTCAGGATGGCTGGCCAACTCGGCGTAGGCTTTGTCGGCGTTGAAGGCCAATTTGCGCAAGCCTTTGAGCAAGCGTTGATAGGCAAACAAACTATGGCCGAATGCTACGCCCAAATTGCGCAATACCGTGCTATCTGAGAGATCTCGTTGCAAGCGCGAAATTGGCAACTTGCGGCCAAAAAATTCGAGCAAGCTATTGGCAAGCAACAAATTGCCTTCTGCATTTTCAAAGTCAATCGGATTAACTTTGTGCGGCATCGTCGATGAGCCAACTTCGCCAGCCACGCTTGCTTGGCCAAACACCGAATCGGAAATGTAGCGCCACATATCTTGCGAAAGATCAACCAAAATCGTGTTGACGCGGCGCAACGCATCGCCAACCTCAACCACGCTATCGTGAGGCTCGATTTGGGTGCTCAGCAGGGTTGGTTCCAAGCCCAAAAACTTCACAAACGCCGAGCTAAATGTGATCCAGTCAACATCGGGCAAGGCGGCGTGATGGGCAGCAAACGTGCCAGTTGCCCCATTCAGTTTGCCAGTTAAACGGATATGCACCAATTGCTCGATTGCGCGGTTGACGCGTGCTGCAAAGACTGCAATTTCTTTGCCCATCGTAGTTGGGGTGGCTGGTTGGCCGTGGGTTTTGGCCAATAATGGTGCTTCCGCATGCTCAATTTGCATATCACGCAATTGGCCGAGAATGTGGCCCAAAGCTGGCAACAGCACAACATCGCGTGATTCTTGCACCATCAAGGCATAGGCTAGATTGTTGACATCTTCCGAAGTCAGCGCAAAGTGCACCGCCTCTTTATACTGGCCAAGCCCAAACTTATCGAGCTTTTCGCGCAGCCAATATTCGACAGCCTTCACATCGTGGTTGACTTTGCGATCCCATGTGGCAATTGCGATTGCATCTTCAACGCTAAATTGACGATATAAATTGCGTAACGCGCCAGCCAACTGACCATCGATGCCTTCGATCAGGCCAATTCGTGGTGCGCGTGCCAAAAATAATAAATATTCAACTTCAACCCGCACGCGATAGCGCCATAAAGCGGCTTCGCTAAAATGACCACTAAGCGCCTCAACATCTTTACGATAGCGGCCATCAAGCGGCCCAATCGCCAGTAAAGCCTGTTGATTAATCTCGCTCATGAGAATCCTCACTATGCTTGGATAGAATTAAATGCACTCCATTGTAGATCAAAAGTATGAAGAACAAAGAGCATAGAGCAGAGAACATAGGAGTTGGGGATCGGATGTTGGGGACTGGGGATCGGGTTTTAACGCGGCGATGCAGATAATAAGGAAGGCTATGGGCTTTTGGCTGATGGCTATGGGAAATTAATAATCTGAGCCAATCTGTGCAATCCGTAGCTAAACAGAAATTAGGCTTCGTGGAATTCGTGGCTAAAAAATCTAGCCTTTGGGTACATTGTGAGCTTCGCGGTTGCCGTTCTTCGTGTCCTTCGTGTCCTTCGTGGATCAACAACCGATCCCCACATCTAAAAAAACCTTGCCTTTTGGATACTGCTTCTGTATAATTTTGATATCGGGTTCACGCTGTCCGCCCTTCCTCGGGAATCCTCTTTTGGCAAAAGGACGACGCATTATGGACGAGCAAACAAAACCGGGCATGGATCAATCTGATGTGCTTCCTAGCACAGGATTGGACGCGACCCCAGAGGCCGATCAGTTTAGCGATGATGATCGTGCTTTGCTGGAGGCCTATCTCCGTGATCCAGCCCACGATTATCGCAATCTCAAGTATGGTGATTCGGTCGATGGCACGATTGTTCGCGTTGATCGCGACGAGGTGCTAGTCGATATTGGCTCCAAGTCTGAGGGCGTGGTGCCAGGTCGCGAGATGACCAGTCTGTCGTCGGAAGAACGCGCCGAACTCAAGGTTGGCGATGTCTTGCTTGTTACAGTCGTTCAAACCGAAGACGCTGAAGGGCGTATCGTGTTGTCGATCGATAAAGCACGCCAAGAAAAGAGCTGGCGCGCCTTGCAAGTCAACCATGAAGCTGGCGATGTGATTCACGCTGCCGTGACCAACTACAACAAAGGTGGTCTGTTGGTCAACCTAACCGGCGTACGTGGTTTTGTGCCATCATCGCAGGTCAGCAGTGTTAGTCGTGGCTCCGATGTGCAAAAACAATCGGATATGGCGAAACTGGTTGGCCAAACCTTGCCGCTCAAAATCATCGAAATCAATCGCTCACGCAATCGCCTGATTTTATCCGAGCGCCAAGCAGTTCAAGAAGTGCGCGATTCACGCAAGGATCAGCTGCTCGAAAAATTGGAACCAGGCGCGGTGCGCAGTGGTCGCGTGACCAGCCTCTGCGATTTCGGGGCCTTTGTCGATATTGGCGGGGCTGATGGGTTGGTGCACCTTTCAGAGCTTTCGTGGAGTCGCGTCAAGCATCCAGAGGAAGTGCTAAAAGTTGGCGATGCAGTCAATGTGTATATTTTAAGCGTTGACGAAGATAAAAAACGCATTGCCTTGAGCATCAAACGTACCCAAGCCGAGCCTTGGACAACCGTTACCGACCGCTATCAAATTGGCCAAGCTGTTTCTGGCGTTGTGACCCAACTCACAGCGTTTGGCGCGTTTGTGCGGCTCGAAGATGGCATCGAAGGTCTGATCCACATCTCAGAAATGAGCGATGAACGGATTCAGCACCCGCGCGATGTCATCAACGAAGGCGATACGGTTTCAGCGCGCATTATTCGCATCGATCCATCGCGTAAGCGCATTGGCTTGAGCATGCGCAATGGTAGCAGCGAAGTAGCAGATACAGCAGAAGCAACCGACGCAGCAGAAGCAACGGCTGTAACCGAAGCAGCTGAGCCTGCAACTGCTGAATCAAGTGCTAACACCGAATCAACTGAGAGCGATGCTTCTGAAGCATAGTTGCTTGCAGGGACAAGGGTTGATAAAACCCTCATTATTCTCCTGCTGCGTGAGACATGCCCATTTCAAGCAAAACGCTAATAAAATGGGCATGTCTGATCCGTAGATAGTGATACAATTAAGGCACGACGCTTCCGATGCGGCACACCCATTGCCAAAGAATGAAGCCGAGATGCTGCCCCAGTTTCGAGAGCACTCCCAATCAGCATTGTACGACCTATCGACACCTAGCAGCATCGACTATTGTCATAGATAACACGCCAAGGCTTAATCTTACTTATCCTAAGGTTGCCTTGCTTTGGAGCAAACATATGGGTGCATACGACAAAATGAGCCGCCGCGCTAAGCAAGTGATGAGCTTTGCCCAAGAAGAGGCGCGAGCGTTTAATCATCCCTATATCGGCACCGAGCATTTATTGCTGGGCTTGATTTTGGAAGGTGAAGGGGTCGCCGCTCGTGTGTTGGCTGAACTTGGTGTTACCATCACAAAAGCACGGAATGCTGTTGAATTTATTGTTGGGCATGGCGATGGCCCACGCTCAACCTCAGAAATTGATTTAACCGCCCGGGCGAAAAAAGTTTTTGAGTATGCTATCGATGAAGCTCGCAAACTCAATCATACCTACATCAGCACTGAACATATTTTGCTTGGTTTGGTGCGCAATGCAGAAGGTGTCGCCACCGGTGTGCTCGAAATTATGAATGTTGGGCTTGACCAAGTGCGCACTCAAGTGATGCGTATGATGCGTCAAGGCGTTGGCGGCAGCAGCACACCAAGCCCAAGCGCTGGTGGCGAACGCCAAGCCAAACAAAGCAAAACGCCCTATCTCGATGCCCTTTCAACCGATTTGACCGAGTTGGCCGAAGCTGGCCGCCTCGATCCTGTGGTTGGGCGCAAAGATGAAATTGAGCGCGTGATTCAAATTTTGTCACGCCGTACCAAAAATAACCCTGCCCTCATCGGCGAACCTGGGGTTGGGAAAACCGCAATCGCTGAAGGCTTGGCCCAAAGAATTGTTGCCGATGATGTTCCAGATTCTCTCAAAGGCAAGCGTTTGGTAACGCTTGATATGGGTGCTTTGGTGGCTGGAACCAAATATCGCGGGCAATTCGAAGAGCGCCTCAAGCGGGTTGTTGACGAAATTAAAGAAAGCCGCTGTATTCTCTTCATCGATGAATTCCATACGATTATTGGCGCTGGCGGAGCTGAAGGCACGCTCGATGCCGCCAATATTCTCAAACCAGCGCTTTCACGCGGCGAATTGCAATGTATCGGCGCAACCACCCTCGATGAGTTCCGCAAATATATTGAAAAAGATGCAGCGCTCGAACGCCGTTTCCAACCAGTAATGGTCGATGAACCAACCATCGAGGAAACAATCGAAATCTTGCGTGGGATCAAAACTCGCTACGAAGATTTCCATCAATTGCAAATTGAAGATGAAGCGATTACTGCCGCCGCCGTGCTCAGTGCTCGCTACGTTCCCGACCGTTTCTTGCCCGATAAAGCGATCGACTTGATTGACGAAGCTTCGTCACGGGTGCGCATGTATCGCTCAGCCACGCCATCAGCTTTGCGCGATGCCTTGCGTGGGCTTGATGCGATTCGCAAGGAAAAAGACGCAGCGCTTGAAGAAGGGCAATTCGAAGTCGTGCAAGATCTGCGGATTCGCGAAGAGCGCATGCTCCAACGCATCACCGATCTTGAGGACGAAGAAGAAAAGAGCCGTGGCTCTGAACAACGCAAGGGCAAGCCCTACGTTACCCAAGAAGATATTGCTGAAGTTGTAGCAATGTGGACTGGGATTCCGGTGATGCGCTTAGCTAGCGAAGAAACCGAGCGGCTCATGAAGATGGAAGATTATCTGCATGAGCGGGTAATTGGCCAAGAAGAACCAATTTCGACTATTGCTCGGGCTGTGCGGCGTGCCCGCGCAGGCTTGAAAGATCCCAAGCGCCCAATTGGCTCGTTCATTTTCTTGGGGCCAACCGGGGTTGGTAAAACTTTGCTTGCCAAGGCCTTGGCTGAGTTTATGTTTGGCTCAGAAGATGCCTTGATCAAAATCGATATGTCGGAATTCCAAGAACGCTTCAATACGTCGCGTTTGGTCGGCTCGCCTCCAGGCTACGTCGGCTATGGCGAAGGCGGTCAATTGACCGATGCTGTGCGTCGTCGCCCCTATAGCGTGGTGCTGTTCGACGAAATCGAAAAAGCCCATCCCGATACTTTCAACTTGCTGTTGCAAGTGTTGGAAGATGGCAACTTGACCGACGGCAAAGGTCGGCGGGTCGATTTCCGCAATACCGTGATTATTATGACTTCGAACGTCGGGACTGAGCAAATTCGCCGTGGTTCGCGGATTGGCTTTGGTGGCAATCGCAACACAATCGATATTGAGGACACGCGCAAGAAGGTCGACGACGAACTGAAGCGCATGTTCCGCCCAGAATTTCTCAATCGGATTGATGGGACGATCATTTTCCACCCATTGACCGATATTGAGATTCGCAACATCGCGCGCTTGGAAGTCAACCGCGTGCGCAAGCAATTGGTCGATCATCAAATTGATCTGTTGGTAACTGATGAAACCTTGGATCTGTTGGCCAAACGCGGCTACGACCCAACCTATGGCGCTCGTCCATTGCGCCGCGTCATCACCAATATGATCGAAGATGGCTTGGCTGAAGGCTTGCTGCAAGGTCGCTTCAAAGATGGCGATAAGATTCATATCGAGCTTGAGGATAACGAAGTGGTCTTGCGTACTGAACGTGAGGCCGCCGAGTTGGAAAATCCCAGCGTCGAGCCAGAAGCCGAATTAGTCTAATTGGAACCAACAAAATCGCCCTGATCATTACGATCAGGGCGATTTTACATTTCCTCGTCAAATCAATTATTGAGCAACCGCCTTGGCAACCAAATCCAAGGTCAACAAGACTTCATCTTCGGCCTTGAGCATGCCGCCAATATCAGGAGCATCGACGTTGAAGCTGCTCATGTTGAATTTGGTCGTGGCTTTACCGGTCAAGGTATCGCCATTCAAGGTTGCGGTCACATCGAAGGTCATTGGGTTGGTAGTATCATGAATCGTCATATCGCCAGTGATTTTGAAGGTAAATTCGACACCTTCTTTGAGATCGCTTGGCAAGTCGCTAATTACTGCATTCTTGAACACAGCATTAGGATATTGCGATGACTCCAGCCATTCGCGGCGAATTGCATTGTCGCGGCGTTCGCTATCTGATTGCAATTGGCTGATGTCGACGACAATTTCGCCAACTTGTGAGTTAGCTGGGGTTGCCGTATCGATCAAAATATCGCCAGCGATGGCTTTGGTTACGCCAACTGCATCAACGATTTGGTTATCTTTCAAGAAGGTTTCGCGCACTTGATAGCTAGCACTTGATTGGCTGGCATCAATGCGGTAGATTTTAGCACCAGCAGCGGCTGGCTGTGAAGCATCTGTGGTTGGTTCAGTGCCGGTTGTGGCGGTCGCAGCTGCGCTGCTATCGCTGGCGGTGGTTGGAGTTGCTGGCGCGGCAGCAGTCGTTGGAGCCGTGGTTGGCAAGACCAAGGTTGCGGCTACTGGTGTGCTCGTCGATACCTCTACATCCGATGTGAGCCACAAGCTATAGGCAATAACACCAATGATTGCGACGGCAATCACGCCGCCGATAATTAAACCAATTTTCTTCATCGAATAATCCTTTCGTGAGTAAATTATGCAACAACTCGATCTTTTGTGGGAAACTGGCGATGCCAATCAAGCGCTACAACAACGCTTTGGTTGGGATGCTGCCATTGCCAACGCGTGGGTGTCCGCGCTGCTCCACGAGCACTATGGCCTTGCTGAGATTCAAATTTTGCGTTGCAGCATTAGTGCTGGCAATGCAATTCTTTGGCTCAAACATGATGCTGATCGCTGGATTTTTAAAATCAGCGTTGATCATGGCCGCCATGCTCAAATCGAACAAAGTGTTGAGCTTCAACACTGGCTTTCAGTACAACAAATCTCTGTCCCGTTGATCGTCCCAAGCAAGGCTGGCCAACGAACGCTTAAGATTAACGAACGATGTGTATATCTCCAACAGTGGCTCGATGGCACGCCTCCTGACCCTGAGTCTACCCAACAGTTGTGGAGAATTGGTGAAGAAACTGCCAAGCTGCAACACATATTGGCAGCATATCCCGCTACTGCCGCTGTACCCGAAGTGCTGTTGCCATTAGATCAAGTCTGCATGGGCTTGGCTGCATGGTTGGGTGATACACCTGGAGCTGAGCCATTGCAACAACAGCTTAATCAACTAGCGCAACAAGGGCTTGAACATTTGCCGCGTGGCGTGTGCCATAACGATATTCGGGCCGCCAATCTATTGTTCAAAGGCGATAGGCTGCAAGCAGTTTTAGATTTTGAAGAAGTTGGTTGGCGCTGCTTTGTGCTGGAATTGGCGTGGACAGCAGTTCATGGCTTGACGCTGTATCGCAATTGGCAACCATGCACGGCGGCTCAGCAACAAGCAATTATCGCTGGCTATCAATCAATCCGGCCTTTGAATGCTGATGAACGAGCGATCTTGCCAAGCTTGTGTCGTTTACAAAGTCTTTACCTTTTATGTTCGCAAGGTTCTACAGCGTTGGATGCAGTTGAGCGCTTAAAAGAATTAAATTGGGATTAAAAATCACCCCTAAATCACCATCATGTGGGATGGCGTTTGGCCCGAATTGCGCTATACTGAAATCAAACCTTCTCCTCTCTCTTCTCTCCCACAAGCGGCTCCATTATGCGAGCCGTTTGTGGTTTTAGGCTCTTCCTTCACTCAACAAAAGCAGCGTGCTATAATCGCAAGTAGGCAATGTCGCCTTTTTTGCATACGAAGGAGCACACTTGTGGATTATGGCTTTGCAACCCGCGCCATCCATGCTGGGCAAGACCCAGAATCAGTAACCGGCGCAGTCATTGTGCCAATTTATCAGACTTCAACCTATGCCCAACGTGGCGTTGGCGACCATACAGGCTATGAATATTCGCGCACCGATAACCCAACCCGCACCGCGCTCCAAACATGTTTGGCCGCTTTGGAAGAGGCGAAACATGCTTTGGTGTTTGCTTCGGGCTTGGGCGCTTCGACAACCTTGATGCTGATGCTCAAAGCTGGCGATCATGTGATTTGTGGCGATGATGTCTATGGCGGAACCTATCGCTTGTTCCAACGGGTGATGACCGAGCATGGTCTGAGCTTTGATTTTGTTGATATGGCTGATCCTGAAGCAGTACGGGCGGCGATTAAGCCCAATACGCGCTTGATTTGGCTGGAAACTCCAACCAATCCGTTGTTGAAGCTGGCTCCGATTGCAGCGATTACGCGGGTTGCGCGTGAGCATGGCATTTGGACGATTGTCGATAATACCTTCGCCTCGCCCTACAACCAACGCCCAATTACCTTGGGGGCCGATATGGTTTTGCATAGCACGACCAAATATATCGGCGGCCATAGCGATGTGGTTGGCGGCGCAATTATGACCTCGAACGATGAGCTGTATGAGAAATTGAAGTTTTTGCAAAATGCTGCAGGCGCTGTACCAGGCCCATTTGATTGCTGGCTGGTACTGCGTGGGGTCAAAACCTTGAGCATTCGTATGCGCGAGCATGAACGCAACGCTTTGGCAATTGCCCAATTCTTAACCGAACATCCTGGGGTTGAAAAAGTGATTTACCCAGGTTTGCCATCGCACCCGCAACACAATTTGGCCCGCGAGCAAATGCGCGGCTTTGGTGGCATGATCTCGATTTTGCTCAAAGGTGGCGCTGAGGCAGCCAATGCCATGGTCACCAAAACCAAGCTTTTCACGCTCGCCGAGAGCCTTGGCGGTATTGAATCGTTGATTGAAGTGCCAGCTGGCATGACTCATATGAGCGTTGCTGGCTCGAAACTTGAAGTACCAGCCAATTTAGTGCGGCTTTCGGTAGGGATCGAAGATATTAATGATTTATTGCGCGACCTTGAGCAAGCACTTGCGTAGTAGTAACGGTAAGCCGCTATAGCCATGGCTTGGATTAGGCTATGGCATTCGCGCTTCCTAATCCAAGCTTGGTTCTTTCTTGTTGGAGGTTGGCTATGAAACAACGTCGCTGGAGCATAGTGATGCTCTGGATGCTCAGTTTGATGTTCTTTGCTTCGCCTAGTTTTGCCCAAAGCGGCAAAGTGGTGATCGATAACAACGGGGTTGATGTTGACGAAAGTCGGATCAATACCGCTGCCCGCCAATTAAGCGATAAAGGTGCATTGGTGGTCGTTGTGCTGACCGACAGCACTGGCGGCCAAAGTGAAACCGCTTATCTGGATAGCCGCCTGAAAGATCTGGGCATTGGCAATAGCTCAAAGGCGAGTGACCGCCCAAGTAATGTCTTGATCTACTATGTTTCGTTTGACCCACGTTATAGCTCGATTTTGCCAGGTAGCGCCTACAATCAGGCCTTGACGACTGGCAATCAATCGGATGCGATTCGCAATAATCAACTGAACGCAGGCTTGAAGGCCAACGATCCTACGCGGGGCTTGGTTGATGCGCTGACCGCTACCTCGCGGGTCATCAGCGACCCTGCTGGTGCTGCTTCGAGCAGTTCGCAGAGCAGCAGTAGCAGCAGCGGCATTGGCTCAAGCCTCGTCTGGGTTATTGTGATTATTGCCTTGGTGGCGATTGGTTTCTTTGTGGTGCCAGGCTTGCTCAAGCGCCGTTCAAGCCAAGCTGCCGAAGCAGGAGCGCAAGTCAATACGCGGGCACGCTTTGATCAAGCTAAGAAAAACGCTGGGGTTGCGATTGCTGACCTTGCGCAAGCAATGCGTGATGCAGGCGAAAAACAACGCTTCGACAAAATTAGCTATCCATCGACCCAAGCCAATGAATTAGAAAAGCGGCATCGGACTGCTGAAAGTAGCTTTACCCAAATCAAAGTTCAGTTTGATGATATTGGGGAACGAATTGATAACGTCGCCAATCCTTCAGTGACCGATTTGGAAGGCGCTGCTGGGGGCTACGATGGCATTACCAATCAAGTTCGTCAATTGACCAGCGAATTGCAAGCGATGGATGGCTTACGCAAAGAGCTTGATACGATTAACGCGCAAGCGCCAGCCGAGGTTGACCGCGCAAAAAAATGGTAACCGACGCTGCCGATTTGTTGCAACGCATCGGTGGACAACAGGCGCAAGCCCAAGTTGCCACGATTCAGCAACAAGTAATGCAGGCCGCTCAATCATTAGCAGCAAAACATGCTAACGATGCTCGGCAATCTGCGAGCGTAGCGTCGGAACAATTGATCAAACTTCAACCATTGCTTGATCGGCTTAAAAGCGCCGAAGCCCAACTCAAAGCCGCCGAAGAACATTTGCCAAGCATCACTGGCAAGCGTGCTGCTGGCGTAAAACAGTTGGTAGCTGAAGGCGAGCAAGTTTTGCAAAATGCCGCTGTGCAAATTAACCAAACTGATGCTAGCGATTTAGTTGATGAAGCTGAGCGGATTGCCCAACGTGCCTATAAACTTGGGCCTGATTTCGCCAGCACCCAACAATCGTTCAATCAACGGCTCGAAGCAGTTAATGCGCGTGGCCTCGAATTGAATGGTCGTTTGGAAGCAAGCCGCAACGAGTTTGCTGAAGTCAACCAATACGCGCCCGAATCGTGGAGCGATATTCGCGGCAATGGCAGCGAAGCAGCTTCAGCAGTCGCGCAAGCGCACCAACTTTGGCAAACAGCACAAGCCAAAATCGCCCCCGACCAAGATGATTGGGCTGGTGGCTTAGAAGAGTTGGAAACTGCCGAAGAGCGTTTGGTCTATGCCGACACCTTGTTGAATGCAATTAGCAAGCGTTTGGCCGATTTGCGCGAAGCTCAAAAAAGCGCAACCCACCAAATCGAAGATGCCAAGCGCGATATTAAACTTGGCTGGGGCTATGTGCGCAACAACGATGCTGATGTGGGCAAAGTGCCAGAAAAAGCCTTAACTCAGGCTGAATCGTTGCTGCAAAACGTCGAAAGCCAATTGACGCGCGAAAAGCCAAATTGGATTAGCGTGTTGCAACAGGTAACCCAAGCCCGCCAATATGCCGACCAAGCCTTGGCTGGTGCGCGTTCTGAAGTCGAAACCATGAACGCCAAGCGCGCCCAAGCCAAAGATTTGGCCAAAGCTGCGCAGGCAGAGCTTGGTAAATTGCAAAACTTTGCCCAGTTGCACCCAGTTGATGCCAAACCAGAGCATCGCAAAAAAATCGATGCCATTGGCCGCACCCTTTCTGAAGCCGATACCTCGCTGCTTTCAGCCGATCGCAACGAGGAAGAAGCGCGGGCTGGGGCCTTAGATTCGGCAATCGGTGGCTATAACACGGTCATCAGCCAAGCAGCGCCATTGTATAGCGCGATGTACGAAAGCTTCCAATCGTTGGAAGTGTTGCGGCGCGAAGCCTCGGAAGCGGTGCAAGTGGCCCAACAATCGCTCAACAACGCGAACCAATGGTATACCCAATATGGCCATGTCTTGCCCGCTAATTCGAATGGGCGTAGTTTGCTGAGCAAAGCGCAACAAACGCTGCGCCAGTATAATCCCAATGCTGATGCAGAAGAACTGAAAAAGATTGCGGCCAGTGCACGCGAAGCCAACGGCTATGCCCACGAAGCGGCCCAAATTATTCAAACTGCGTCGCAAAGTTATCAACAAAGCCATCAGCCACAGTATGGCGGCCAGTATCAAAGCGGCCACTATTCTGGTCGGCGCGATAATGATGTTGGCGATTTGCTGACTGGGATGTTTATTGGCTCGATGATGAATAGCGGTCGCGATCATCACCATGGTGGCGGTTGGGGCAGCGGTGGCGGTGGCTGGGGCGGTGGTAGCTCCGGCGGCGGCAGCATCTTTGATAACAACAGCTCAAGCGGCTCCGGTGACTCCGGCGGAGGTTGGGGTGGCATGTTTAGCGGCGGCGGCGACTCCGGCGGCGATTGGGGAGGCGGTGGCGATAGCAGCTCCGGCGATTCCGGCGGTAGTTGGTAAATACGCAACGAGCGCTGCACTCATCTTTTGGGTGCAGCGCTCTTTTTTGTCATTAAAACCTAAATGATAGCAATCTGATGACTATCAGAATTATTGGAATGAGTGGTAGTCCAATCGTAAACCAGCGCATAAATGCTGATGTATGATCAAAGCGATATACGCCATAGAACAAGAGGAGTGCTGCTAACCCACAGCTCGCCATGAGTGCCATTCCTGACATTCCGCGACAAACAGCTTCTCGATCAACTCCACAGGCTCCGCCAACCAACAATGTTGCAACAACGAGAAAGAAACCGGTATTCAAAATATTGAGAATAACCGAAAATCGCCATTCAAATTTAGGCTTTTTCGGGTTTGTTGGCACATGATAATTGATCTCTGGCATACAAATCCTGTTCGCTACCGATAATTAAAATCCTTTGCTCACGTATGGAAGCGAAATAGCGATGAGGAATGACGTAAGCTATGCTGCTAGAAAATACGTTATGACCATAGCAACCAAAGAATGCTGAAGCTCAAAATGGTTAGGCATGGCAATCCAAGCATTATCCAACGCATAAATGTTGATATTTTGTAAAAGTATAAAAAGCCAATGCCAATTGCTAATAATACAGTAGATAATCCTGTAGTTACAAGTAATAATATATACCAAAATGCACGACATACAACTTCTGGATCGACACCACAGGCTCCACTAAGCAATGAAAATAAGCAAGTCCCAAATAAAGCTGTATTCAATATATCCAAGATCGATAATACAATAATTCCACGCTTCGGCTTTTTCGGGTTTGTTGGCACATGATAATTAATTTCTGGCATACAAATCCTGTTCGCTACCGATTTAAAATCCTTCGATCACGCATGGAAGTGAGGGTAGGTTGTTGCAACAAGTAGATTATCGTGCCTAAGAAAACCTGCTATTACCAAATAAGCCAAATAATTGTAAAGATAAGCATCTGGATACTTGGCACACCAATTGTTAGCCAGCGCAACGATTTTTCTGTGCGATTCATAGTGAATAAGCCTTTTAAACATAAGATTACCGCCAACCAAGCGCTAAAGAAGAGTGCCAATCCTCCGAGCCCACACGTGGTACTCCCGCGATCAACGGTGCATGAACTGCTTACAAGGCGTAATTCAACAAATGCAAAGAATCCTGCATTCAGAATATTCAGAATAGCTAATAAGTTCCAGTCAAGCGATCTTTTATAGTAGGTTGGAACTCGATATTTAGGATATTGTTCGGTATAAGGTGGCTCTGGCTTTTGCATTGGACGCTCTCAACTTGATGCTAGGCAGCTTTTACACATACTCGCTGGTGGTTTCGTTGAGTAAATTTGGCAATACCAAGCGCACAAGTACGGCGCTAATTCCAATCGCAATTGGGTGCAAAATCAATGGCCACAACGCAGTATCGCTGGGATCAGCCCGAAGCATCAGCCAGCGAATACCAAGCAGCAACCCAATGATGAGGGCTGGCAATAACCACAGCAACCATTTTTCGGCCCGTTGTTCGGGGTCGAGCCAGCGCCGCCAGCTATAAATGCCTAGCGTTAAGATCAGGCTTTCGGCTAGGCCCAAGCCCAAGCCAAAAATCGCCCCAAAGCCCATCGCCAAGGCCGCCGCTGCCAAAAACGCCGGATGGCTAATGCCGACTAAACTAAGGCACAGGCCATACGCCGCGCCTGCAAGGCAGCCAATTGCGAGGCCAAAGCCTAAACTAAATTTGCCAATTGTCCAGAGATTCGGCTTGGGATACGGAGCCGTCGTTGAATGAAGCATCATCTCTCCTTGATTATAGTTCATCTAAGCGACCTAAAACTGCTGGGAAGGCTAATACCATAAACAAAACCAACAGCCAATTTGGGTAAACAATAGAGAGATGCAGGAAACTTAAATTGCTGCCACTGCCCAAAAAAGCAGCAAAATAGGCTTTGATTGAATAGTTGGCTGCAAAAAAAGGATACCAACTGAGGCTATGCAGGCTACTCAAACAGATTGGCGTTAGCAACCATAGCCCGAAATTGCTGATCAACGTTGATCCAAACCTTTTGCGCCAGTTACGAATGATGATTGCAACAATTGGGCTGCCAATCAAGCCCATCGCTGCCCCATAGACTACCCCAATAACCGCCGCCACCAAAGCAACTGCAAAATCAGCGAATAAGCCAAGGGTAAAACCATAGATGCCGCCTACAACGACACCCAAACCAATGCCATATTTAAAGCATTCGTCGATTAATTCGCCAAGGCTTGGTTGCAGATCAAGCTCGCGATTAAGCTCTTCCATCGTGCATACTCCCTTAGTAAAGCAGATTCTTCGCTCATAAGCAAGTATGCCAAGTGCATGTTACAACCTTGTTACAAGGGCTTAATCTCTGGCGTTGAGGCAGGTTTAGGGGCTAGCAGTTTGGGTAAGATTAGCCGAATCGTAATTCCAATAATTACACTTGGCCCCATCGCATAGCTGAGGGTTTCGGCTTCCAACAACCCTGCAAATGGATGCTGCTGATAATGATCATCATTCAGCAGTGCCATGTACCAAAGGCAAAAATAGCTCAAGGCAATGCTGCTGGGAGCCAGCCAATAAAGATTTGCTTCGTGCAGATTGCGTGGGCTGAGCCATCTGCGCCAGCAGTAAATCTCCAGCGCCAGCAGCAACCCGCCAATTGAGCCAACAAACATCCCTATGATGAGTCCAAAAATTGCCCCAAAAATCAATCCAAGGAGCAGATCGACCATGAGTCCTACTACTATTCCATACAAGCCGCCAATAATCAGGCCTAAGCCCGCACCATATTCGAGACATTGGCTAACTATGGTTATAAAACGGACAGGAGTTTTGGGTTTAGCCGAAACCTGATCCATAAACGCTCCTCGCTCTATTAATGCTGAATCTTTGTCCACGAACAGAGTGACTAGTGTAGGATTCCACCTATTAATAAGACTGAGTTTCATAGAGGATGCTTGGAATCACCATAATCAACGTAATGCTCATAATGATCAATGGCCAGGTTATAAAAATACTCAAGAACTGAAAATGCGTGATGTTGATAAGCAATTCTTTGATGAATGCGCCAAAACCATAATGTGGGTTGCTAATTTGATAGCAAACAACCAGATAGCTAAAGCCGATTGGCAATGGAGCTAACCAACGAATTGCTTGCTCGCTCAGCGTTGCTGGTTGCAGCCATTTGCGCCACGCATAAATCAGCAACGCGAGCATCCATCCACCAATCAAACCTGCACTTATTCCAATCAGCGGCCCAATGATCAGCCCGAAAAATAAGCCCATAAATAAGCCATAGATCGCTCCGATGATTGCACCTAATGTAATCCCACGTTGAATACATTCTTTCAGAATTAACTGCCAGCGCGGTTGGACGATTTGCTGCACAGGTGGTTGCTCCATCTCAGCTATTCCTTAACTCAAAACGACCAAATTTATAATGGTGCTAGGCTGTTTGCAAATGTTATGTTGTGGAAGCTTAGATTTTTGCAAGGATTAGCGGCACGCCACATACAGTGCTGGCGCTGATGATCAAGCTTGGCCAGACGACCAGTCTACTTAGCCGCGTATTGTGGGTGCTATTTAACAGCAGATTGTAGAGATAGTGATCAAGCCGAAGCTGTTCGCCAAGTAGGCCATAACTAATTAAAAGATAGCCAATGACAATCATTAGTGGTGCAACCCACAGCAATGAGTAATTGCGCTGGTTTGTTGATGGAAACATGTGTTGCCAAGCATAAATCATACTGGCCAAGAGCATGCTCCCAACAACCCCAACAATGCCACCAACTAAACTACCAACGATAAAACCACGCGCTACCCCGAGATACGAGCCATAGATCGCGCCGATGCTTACGCCCAAGCCTGGCCCTCGCTGAATACATGCATCCAAAATTGCTGCGAATGCTGATTGGAGGTTGGGATTATTGGGAACATGATACATCGCGCATACTCCTTGATTAGGCTTAATATCTTCGCTCACAAGCACTATGCCACGTGCGTGTTACACCAGCGTTACAAGCGACAACCTTTGCACAAGCAATCGTTTGAGGAGCCTTAAACGAGCGTTGTTGAACACACTTTTTTGCAGTTGGAAAATGGTTTGACAATACATAGATCATGGGATATGGTATAGCTGGTTGAAGTTGAGAAAAGCATGAGAGAAACTACAAGAATTCTGAGAATATTCTTGTAAATCATTTTTATCTCCACCCATCAACTAACGAATCATTTTTACTACTAACGCACGAATTGCCATATTTTGTGGTTTTTTACGTGCGCTGGAGGCCGTATGATCTCTAGGCTATTTCGTCATGCCTCGATTCTGTTGGTTTGTACACTACTGTTAACCTTGTTGGTTCCCGCCCAAACCTTTGCTCAAGATCCAAAAGAGCCAGTGGAGCCAAGTGTAACTGAAACACCAGCACAGAAAGATCCAGTGGAGTCAAGTGTCACTCCATACGTGCTGCCTGAAAGACAACAGAATTGTACACACCTACCACCATTAAGTACTCAACCGTATGGTACTGTGACTTTACCTCTAGTCAGAGTACAAAATAGTAGTGGTACAACGATTAAATATACTATGAAGGAAACCTATCAAGTTAAATGGAATGTTTTGATTACAGGTGGAGGCACATCTGGACCTAATAATGCTACTTGGGGATTGAGTAGTGAGGTTCAAAACATCTCTCAAGCAATATCGAGTCAAATAGTTACTATTAGCAATGAAGGATATTTTGATATTGTTCAAGATTTTGATCTAGTTTTAGAGGAATATTTGTATGTATGTGGAGTACTGGTAGATCACTATTATAAAGTCCGAATTGCTGAATATAGTGCTCACAGTCCGTCACCTAATCCTATTACGAGTAACGATTTTACAGACTTTAGTAATTTCACATGTGAAGAAATTCTTTATAATCCTGCTTATTCGATAAAAGAAATAGTACATCCATCTGTTGAACAACAATATACGTTTATTGATACATTTGTTTCATCGATTGAGCTTACGATGGGCGCGCCTGGAGTAGATATTAAGGGAAAGTATGAAGTTACCACAACTGATGAAACTGCTCTGGGTTATACTGTTCCAGTTTCGACTTCAGTAAACTACTATGTACGGTTCTTCTACCAAGGTCGCTTATATTTCAAAGCTTGTACTGCCCCCTTGGGTAATTTTCAATCGAATATAGTTGGATGGACAAATGTTAAAGGTCAGTGGAGTTCTACTACAAGCCATATGGGGATTTTAGGTACTATGGATGGTACAAGCGCAACACGTAGCGGCTTTTACCTCTCAAATACCCGTCATGATCAGCGATTTACCCTAGAATCACAAATGATAATTATTGATTATGGGGAACCCGATTCTAACGAGCACGCTGCTGGTTTGGTCTTTCGGGCTGGTATGCTGGGGAACCCAGAAATAGGCAGTGGCTATGTAGCTGCACTAACGACAAAAGGCCCGAATGGACAACCTGGGATCAAGTTATTTAGATATGCCTCAGCCTATACTGAAATCGCCTTTGTGCCATTTAATGTTGCGATTGGGGTACTGTATAATGTGAAGGTGGAGGTAACTCCAGCTCCAGCCTCGCGAATCAAAATATCGGTTAATGGCACTGTTAGAATGGATGTCGCTGATCCTGAGCCACATATGGTGGGTTATGCTGGCTTAGCAGTGTATCGCGAACAGGCTGCTTTTAATCATGTAAATCTCACTAATCAAGGCTCGACTCCTCCAAGCGGAACCTTTATTACCAATCTTGAAAATCCTTGGATAAAGAGTCCTGCAACTGGTTCTTGGACTCAAACAGCCAATGGTTTAACGGGTTCAGGTGGAGGTGATAACTTCTTCACATCGGATACGAAGGCTGCTAATGGTGAGTTGAGCGCTGATGTTACCTTAGGAGTGCCAGGCGAGACCGCAGCTCAATCTGGGCACTTGATTTTTCGGATTCAAGATAAAGTAAATCCAGCAAGTGGAAGTTACGTCGTCGATCTATCATCGTATGCTGGTGGGCAAGTCCAGCTGTTTAAGTTCCCCTATCAGCTTATCAAAAATGTTAAGACACCGATTAGCAATAACCAACTGTATAAACTCAAAGTTGTTTTTGTTGGGCCAATCATTGAAGTCTACTTAAATAATCAATTGGTGATTAGTACCATCGATAACACGTATGTCGATGGTTATGTGGGTCTGAATATCTATAGCTCAACCGTAACCTTTCAAAATGTGCAGTTAGTTAAAAATAATGCCATTGCAAACTTTGTGACCAACCTTGCAGATCCGTGGGTGAAGAGTCCTGAAACTGGTCTATGGGTTAAAAGCCCGAATGGTCTTATTGGATCAGGTCGCGGTGATAATTTCTATACCTCGAATACACAGGCTTCCAATGGTGAGTTGAGCGCTGATGTTACCTTAGGAGTGCCAGGCGAGACCGCAGCTCAATCAGGGCAATTGATTTTTCGGATTCAAGATAAGCTCCATCCAGCAAATGGAAGTTATGTCTTGGATCTATCATCGTATGAGGGTGGGCAAATCCAACTGTTTAGGTTTCCCTATCATCTTGTCAAAAATGTTAAGACACCAATTGTCAATAATCAACTGTATAAACTCAAAGTCGTTTTCGTTGGGCCAGTCATTGAAATCTACGTAGATAATCAACTGGTGCTTAATGCCGTTGATGACACATATGCCGATGGTTATGTGGGTTTGAATATCTATAACACAACAGCAACCTTTCAAAATGTGCAGTTCAATCCAACTAGTGTTGTAGAAAACTTTGTGACCAACCTTGCAGATCCGTGGGTGAAGAGTCCTGAAACTGGTCTATGGGTTAAACACTCAAATGGTTTAATCGGTTCAGGCAGAGGTGATAACTTCTATACCTCGAATACGCAGGCGACTAATGGTGAGTTGAGCGCTGATATTACCTTAGGAACCAAAGGCGAGACCGCAGCCCAATCAGGGCAATTGATTTTTCGGATTCAAGATAAGCTGCATCCAGCAAGTGGAAGTTATGTCATTGATATTTCTTCGTATGAAGGCGGGCAAATCCAACTGTTTAGGTTTCCCTATCATCTTGTCAAAAATGTTAAGACACCAATTGTCAATAATCAACTGTATAAACTCAAAGTCGTTTTTGTTGGGCCAGTCATTGAAGTGTACTTAAATAATCAGCTGGTGCTTAGTGAAACTGATGCCACATATGTAGGCGGTTATGTCGGTTTAAATATCTATAACACAACGGCAACCTTTCAAAATGTGCAGTTCAATCCCTAAACTAATGATGACACCCTAGGTACAACTTCTGAATAGCTCAGTCACCGTAATCTCCTCAAGCGCACTCATTATCGAATTCGATAATGAGTGCGCTTTGCATGCGACCTATAACAACTCTTTAGACTATGGTAGGCAATAGGGAAGAACACGCTAGATTCGGAATTATTTTTGATTGTAGAAGCATCCCACTGTTGTACATGCCCTATTGTATAAAGCTAGACCTTTGCTTTGCTATTGTAAAAGTCTAGCTTATACTGGTTTATAACAACTTTTATGCGCTAGCCTCGTATCAATAGGCGTAGTTTGTTAGCCGTAATGACCGTAGCTGGCTCAACGCTGATGGAGAGACTTATGATGAAGAGTATGCGTTTTGTACTCGTGATTGTAGTGGGACTGATCGTGATTGTTGGGGCCTTATATATTGGGTTTAGAAATCAAAGAGCTTCTCGCGAGAGACCAATTGAAGCTCGTACGGGCAACCCGGTTGATTTTAGCCAACATCGTTGTGAAGAGATCCTCTATAATCCTATCTTTCGGGCGCAACGAGTTATTTATCCCATGACTGAAGTAGAACCTAAACCAAAAGACCAAATTAGCTTCGCAATCTCGGGGACAGTGGGCTACACACTTTGGTTTAATTATAAAGGCTATAATTATCAAAAAGCATGCCCAGATCAACCGAATATTCTGAATACCAATATGGATGAATGGAGAATCGTTAAAGGGCAATATCATCTAGGCATAATTGGTATTGATCTTTTTGCTGCTGGTTTTGATAAGCCACCAAGTGGTTTTTATATGTCTCGTAGCCGCCACGAACAGCTCTTTACGCTTGAAACCGAGTTGGTGATGGAAGATGCGCTTGAGCCAGATATGAAAGAACATGCCGCTGGCCTGGTTTTTCGGGTTCCTGCATTTGATAACCCCGAACAGGCAACTGGGTATGGCGTTGCCTTGACCACCAAAGGGCCAGATGACCAGCCAGGAATCAAGCTATTCAAATATGATGCAGCTAATACGGTGATTCAGTTTGTACCATTTAATGTGAACATAGGTCGGCTTTATCAGCTCAAAGTTGCTGTATCGCCAGCCCCTGATCCACGGATCAAGGTTTGAGTTGATAATGGTTTGCTGATTGATGTGGCTGATCCTGAGCCGAACATTGTTGGCTATGCAGGAGTTATGGTCGGCAACGAAGTCGCACATTTTGATAATGTTTATCTTACCAATCAAGGCTCGCCGCTCGCTGCTAGTCCGCTTAACAGCAATCTGCAAGCGCCTTGGGTCAAACTCCCACTAACCGATTCGTGGCTTGAGGCTGGCGATAGCCTACGCGGTACTGGGCAGGACGATAGTTTTTATATCAGCGATAGCAAAACCGCCAATGGCCAATTGAGTGCTGATATTCGCTTTGATGCCCAGTCAGCAACTGCCGCATTGCTCTTTCGGGTGCAAAATAAACTTGCACCAACCAACGGAAGTTATGCAGTTGGCATTTCGACCGAAAATGGCGGCGAGCTTAAATTATTCAAATTTCCCTATCAACTAATCAAAATCGTCAAGACCCCCATTGTTCAGGATCAGCAGTATCGGTTGCAGGTTGAATTTATTGGGCCATATATTCGCGTGCTGCTCAATGGGCAGCTGCTAATTGACTATACGATGGATAGCAGTTATATCGAGGGTTTTGTTGGCTTGAATGTCTATCGTTCAACCGCAAGTTTCCAGAATATCCAATTGACCCAGCCCCAATTGGTTGAGAACTTCGCCACCAATTTGGCCGAACCATGGCAGGTTGAGGATTATCGATGGCCAGCAAATGACCTAACAGCCCAGAAAATCACGCGAGGCTTGTTGGTCTCAGCCATTGATCACGGGTTCTACCTATCCAATACCCAAACTCCTAATGATTTTCTGTTTGAAAGTGACATCATGTTGGTTGCCGACCCTGCCCGTGAACAAGCGACCGCTGGTTTGGTCATGTTTGGCGAGGATGTAACTTCGACTGATAACTTTTTGATTGTGAACCTGACGACCAACAACGGTGGCGAGGTGAGTTTAGTGCAATACCCTGATCAGGAGAAGGTTGGGGGAATAGTTAAATATACTGAAGCGCCTTTGGCTAGTTGTAAGCTGCCAATTCAAAAAGATGTGATTTACAAGCTTAGAGTAGAAGCAATTAGCGGTAATTTTATGCGTATTTCATTGAATGGGCAACCTTGTTTAAGCCATTCCCTCGCAGAACGCTATCAGGGTGGTTACTTTGGCTTCGTTGTGCATGAGGGCAATGCGCTGTTTAATAATACCTTTGTGCTGACACCATTGAACTAAAACCGCATCATTAAATGGCTACGAGCAAACCCTGCAACCTGCATAATCGAGGGTTTGCTCGTAGGCAAGGGCTAAACTTGCAAAATAGAAAGAGCTGTGCTATACTTTCATTCGTTGCTGAAACGCAACGCAAAACGAATGCGACTCCGTAGCTCAGTGGATAGAGCGTTTCCCTGCGGAGGAAAAGGTCGGGCGTTCGACTCGCCCCGGAGTCGCCACTCTTTTTACAATCAAAACCCCACTAGGGAAGGTGGCAGAGTCCGGTTGAATGTACCGCCCTCGAAATGCGGCAAGGTGTAAAAACCTTCGTGGGTTCGAATCCCACCCTTCCCGCCACCAACTTGGCAGCACGCAAATGTGCTTTTTTTATTTAATGCAGGGTGTGTTCCATAACGATACCTGCAAAATCTAATGCGACTCCGTAGCTCAGTGGATAGAGCGTTTCCCTGCGGAGGAAAAGGTCGGGCGTTCGACTCGCCCCGGAGTCGCCACTCAAAAAAGAGCACCCTTGGGTGCTCTTTTTGTTTAAGCTGTTTTGCGCCATAAGCGCCAACCATTGCTTGCCAACACCAAAAAGATGGCATACAGCAGCGCAACTAACAGCGTGCCCTTAACCGCATACAGCCAAATTGCAATCACATCGACTGTAATCCAGTAATACCAACATTCGACCCTGCGTTGGGCCATTAAAATCGTGGCGGTGAAGCTCATGACGGTTGTCAACGAATCAATCAGCACATAACTTGCTGGCTCAGGAAAATATTGTGGTAGCCATTGATCAATATTGCCGATAATCCAGGCCAATACCAGCGTGCCAACTACGGTAATTCCAATTGCAAGCAGGTTATTGTTGCGCGAGCTATAACGCGGTTTGATTGCCACCTGATCTGCTGGCCGCGACCAGTGCCACCAGCCATAAATCCCAGTAAAAAAATAATAAACTTGCTCAAACGTATCTGCATACAGCTGAATTTGGTAGAACAACGCGAAAAAGAGCACTACGCCAATTAAGCCAATTGGCCAATTGCTGACCTTTCCCCGCCCAACCAGCCAAACCGACCACAAATTGAAGATCGTGCCCACCAATTCAAGGTAGCTCATCGGGTAGTCAAACAGCGTGAAGGCAATTGTGTTTATATCAAAGAAGCTCGCAAGATCCATAAACACCTCAACTTGGGTTGGCTAAGAGATTCTGAAACAGTTGGTGGCGTTGTAATAAACTTTGCACTTGGGCGATGCGTTGCTCAAGCGTGCCCCGAATTAAATAATAGGCTTGGCGACGGGTATGCAACTCAGCTAGGAGTTGCTTTTGGAAAATAGTGCGCTGCACGTCGCCTGATCGATCCCATGTATCGGCGTAGGGAATATCGGTATCGCAAACCAAAACCAAATCGTAGCGTTGTTGGGCTTGGTCGGCCAATTGAGCTAAGCGTGGCTCAGCCATACCATGGTAGCTCAGGGCAAAATGATAGGTGGTTAAGGCATTCGTATCAACAAATAAATAAGCATTGCTTTGCAACAAATGCGCTTCTTCGCGGGCCAAATGACCCTCGGCAATTTCGACCAATTGCTGTGGCGTGAGCCGCCGATTGCTCTGATGTTGCTCCCAATATTCGCGACCATACTCTGGCATCCATTGGGTGTTGAAGCGTTCGGCCAAGGCCGCAGCCAGCGTGGTTTTGCCTGTCGATGGCGCACCAAGCAGCACGACCTTCATAATCAAATCGCGATAAACCAGCGGGTGTAAAAACTCGCGGTAGCGATAGGGATCGCTGCGAATTTTGGTGGCTGAGATTGGTACTTGGCTGCGCGCTGCATCAACTTGACGATTGATTGCCCCAAGCGCTTGGCTCATATGCTCGCCATAAAATTCGCTGGAATAAAAATGGCTGATATGACTGATGCCAAGCTGCTTGATGACATAATCTTCATGGAGCTTTTGAATCTCAGGGGTGTTGCCGATTGCGCTTGGCCCATCCCAAGCCTCAATTACGTGGGCCTGAGGATACAGCATGCGTAGCCAAGCACTCCGCACCGATAAGGGTACGTTGGTTTGTTCTGGGCTATCGTAAATGATAATGTGCAGCTCAGCCACTTCGCTGAGCGCAGTTTCAATCATCAATTGATGGCCTTTGTGCAACGGGGCAAATTTGCCGAGAGTTAAACCACGCATTCAAATATCCTAAACTTCAGGTTGCGTAAAATCACGATCAATTGTTTGATCATTGTTTGATTGATGCACATGCAGCACAATCGTATTGCTCTTGTTGCTATCGAGGGCTTGTAACACGCGCAAATTCATCAGCGCTGGATTGCGATCGAGCATGCGCGAGGCATTGGCCAAACTACGCAACACTGCTTGCTCACCACGGGCTTGCTCTAGGGCTGCGGCAGTTTCGCGTTGCACTTTGGCTTGTTGCAAGGCAGCTCGTTTCAACTCGGCAGGCAGGGTAAAATCTTTGATTTGGACATCGCTAATGCTTGCGCCAAGCTCGGCGGCTTTGGGTTGCACCAGCTCAAGAATTTGTGGCGCAATCTCGCTGCGATCAGCCAAGAGTTGATCAAGGGTATAGCCTGCGACAACATCACGCAAAGCAATCTGTAAATCGTTATAAACCACCGTTTGGGCGCTGGCATGGCTATGCATCCAATGCTCAGGCTGCTTGATCTGTAGAGTTGCGACCAGATTGAACTTAACGCTGATCAAATCGGCGCTCAACATTTCTTGGCCACTTACGCTAAGCGAGCTTGGGCGCACATCGAGCTTGGTAATATGATACTGATTGTGTAAGAATCGGTGGCTGCCTGGCTCAAGCAGCGCTTGAAATTTGCCATGGTGGTAGAGCAAGCCACGTTCATGCTCATAAATTGTGGTGACAGGAAATAAACGGGCTACAACAATCGTGATAATGATCAGGATGATGAATCCAATCACAACGGTTTCCATACTCTCTCGCTTTCAATCAGATGTTACACGCCGCCCCATGTGCGGTAATTGGCGGAAAGCCCGTAGCTTTGCAGGGCCAATTACAGGTACAATACTGGATAAGCGTGTAACGGGTCAGGATTCGAACCTGGCATTCCATAGTGATAAGCCAAAAAGGCAATTGATTGGCCGCTACGCAACCAACACGCATAAGCTCATCAACTTAAGCATAACAAACAATTAATAATAATAAAAGCCCCAATCTACTGATGTAGACTGGGGCCTGCGATGGAACTAAGGTCAATCGTTGGGCTTATTGCAGGGTTACATCGTCCACGAAGAACGAGGTTACCAAGCTGCTGTCGGTCGTGCCCACGAATTGGACGCGCACGGTTTGGCCAGCGTAGGCCGACAAGCTAATGCTATCGAGCGTCCAAGTATTCTTGGTGCTTGCATTGCTCCACGTGCGCAAGGTGGTGATCAAGCTGCCGCTGTTGCTGTAGAGGCGAACATACAAGCGGTCGTACACGGTGCTGCCACTTTCTTGGGTGGTTACGTACCAGTAGTAGCTAAGCACGCCGTTGGCTGGCACAGTGACGGTTTGATAGATGCTATCGTTGCCGTTGTTGTAGCCAGCCAGCCAAGCGCTGTAAGACCCAGTGCGTGGGCGATTGGTTGCAATAATGCCGCTTGGTGATTGAACCCAGCTAGCGCTGCTTTCGAAGCCACCATTTTGCAAGCTGCCGCCTGGAACTGGCGTGCTGGTTGGCACTGGAGTCCCTGGAACGGTGGTTGGTACTGGAGTCCCTGGAACGGTGGTTGGGGTTACGCTACCAACATAGCCGTTGATCCAGCTGGTGTAGTTGGCAACTTTGGTGTAGACACCATATTTGTTTGGTTGTGCACAACCTTCGCCCCAGCTAACGATACCGGTCAATTTCCAAGCGCCGCTGCTTTGGGCAACGAATGGCCCACCGCTATCGCCTTGGCATGAATCTTTGCCGCCAGCTGCGTAGCCAGCACAAACCATGTTACCGGTAATATCGCCGTTGTAGGCATTTGAAGCATTACAGGTAGCGGTTGAAACGACTGGCACTTGCACTTTGTACAAGACGCTTGGTGATGAACCATTTTGGCTCAATGCACCCCAACCAGTGACGGTTGAAACAACCCCAGCGTTATACAAGGCATTGTCAACAGTCGTGGCGAAAGGAATCACTGCAACGCGGCTGTTGAGGGTCACGGCGCTACTGAGTTTCAACAATGCAATGTCGTTATCGTAGGTCGATGCGTTGTAGCTTGGGTGAACGACTGCTTGGGCAATCGTGCGGTTTTGTTCGGTGCCTTCGTTGCTCGTCCAGTTGTGGTCGCCCATCACGACGCTCAACGACGAAACCGAGAAGCCTTGCACACAGTGCGCAGCGGTCAAAACCCATTGTGGCGCAATCAACGAGCCACCACAATGCAGGCTGCCGTTGCGTGCTATCCGAGCTTGCCAGGGGAATTCACCAGCGGTAGCAGCCGAGCCACCAACAATCTTATCTGGTGGAGGCAATTGATCGGAACCAGGTTGCTTTTCGTCAACAACAGGGAGCGGATAGACTTCGACTTTTTTGCTGTCTTTGGCTGAGGCAGCGTAGCCGCCTAACAATACTGATGTGCTCAACACCGTTGTAATGACCGCAGCCCGTACCCGACGAATTGTCCAGCGTCCAGATCGTTCCATGATAGCTCCTTATGCACAGACCATACGCTGTAGTGTTATTGAGCCAAAGCTGTGTTCCCGCAACCCTGCTTGCTCGAAAGTAAAAACTTATTAACACTTACATATACGCTACTATAATTGACGAAATTGTTTGAATCAACTAGATTGTTTGTTAGATTGTTTGATGATTACGGCCTTTTCATGACGTGGCTCAAGCAATAAGACAGCCGGAGAAGCGCGAAGGCGCACACCTCAACACCGTCGTTGCCAATCATCAACCTATCAATTGTGAACCCGCTGGACAGCTCATCCATGTGAGGTTTACCGAGGTACTGCCTGTGGGACGCAAATCCAAGCAAGGTACGTCGTACCTTCGTCTACTCCGCGAAGAACGTGGGATTTCACTAACCGAGATGGTCGGGCTGGTTGGCTATACCAAAGGCTATATTTCAGCCGTCGAAACTGGGGTTTCCAAGCCAACGACTGCATTTTTACACGCTTATGAACGAGCCTTGGGTGTTGACGAGGGTAGTTTAGCCGCCAGCGCCGAACACGCTATTAGCCAAGTGCTCACCACCGCCCAAGCAGGCTTGATGCCTGAGCCACCAAAAATCGACCCCAGTTTGCTGCCTGTCGCTAATAAAGGTGCAGTGCTCGAAGGTGTGCAATCGATTCTTTTGCAGGCAATTGCCATGGTCACTGCTGCCGCCAAACAAAGCCCATGGCCCGGAGCCGAAATCGTCGTGACCTTTCAAAGCGAACATGATCCGTTGACGGTTTTTCCTGAATTGGCGGTTCCTTGGCGCTCTGCGTTGCGTCAAGCGCTGCATGCTGGCTGGAATGTTGTGCATCTCTGGCGCTTGCGAATTGAAAATCAACATCGTTTTGAGTTGATCGCGCGCATGCTTTCGATGCTTGGCTATCGTGGCAAATACCAGCCCTATCTTTTTCCCAATCATGTGTTGCCTGGCGCTCCTGCCGATGTGATTATTGTGCCTGGTCAAGGGGCTTTGTGGCTGTTTGGTAGCCGCCAATCTAAACATGTTGATAGTGGCTTTTTCTTTGCGCCTGATAGCCCGCATTATCAATTAATGAGCCAATTTGCAGCCACGATGCGTTCGCAAACCCAACCCTTGTTGGAGGTCTATCCAGAGCGATCATTGGATTTTAAGGCCTTGGCTTTGCAATTCGAGGCCGAGGATGGCGCTCAATTGCTGTTAAAAGAAGGGCTTAGTTTTCAATCGATGCCAATTGCGATTCGCAGTGCCTGTATTCAACGAATTTTGCAAGCGCCCTTGGTCCGTTCGTTGCAAGAGCAAACCCATTTGGAGCTGTGGTGTCAACAACTGTTAGATCATCATCGTCAACGGGTGCATTTATTTGAGCAATTTTTGCAAGATCGCCAACACGAGGCGCGTCATGTTGTTACGAAAACCGCAATTGTGCGTTTATTGAGCCATGGCGAGCTGCCTGCCGACGATTGGCTGCGCGATCAGCCGCAAAGCCAATTGACCTTGGCCGAGGCTTTGGCGTGGTTGCGCCATGTGATTTGGCTGTTACAGGTGTACCCAAATTATCAGCTGGCGATTGTTGATGCGATTGACCCTGCCTATTTTCCGGTGGCCTGGAAAGTCGAGGGTCGCCAAACCTTGATTTTAGAATCATGGCAGGTGGCTGATACCGAAGATGGCCGCGAAAACGTCAATATCATTATTCACGATCGCACGATTGCCCATTCATTCCGGGACCATTTTTTCAACTACTGGGAGCGTTTAGCCAATCGCGAACGTAATAAAGATGCAGTAATCGATTGGTTGCAACAGCAAGTGATGCAACCAGTTAAGCTGTAACGGCGCTTGGGTTGGCTGCGTACTGGCAACGCGCTTGTGTCTGTTGCATGCTTGTGTGCCGAAGGAGCCTTAAATGTCGCAACAATGGAATAGTAATATGGCCCCCTATCGCCAAGATCGTTCTTCGTGTATGCCGGTGATCCTCGTTTTGTTGATCTTGCTGGCAGCGATTGGTGGTGGCGTTTATTTCTTGCTGAATAAATCGCTTGATTCAGCAAAGTCGCCGCTTCGATCGGTACAAGGAACGACGGTAGGCATTGGTCAGCCTGTAGAGGTTGAACAACCAACCATCACTGGCTCGGTGCTCTATCATTCAACCCAATTGGCCTACGATCGCAATGGCGATGAACGCAACGAAGTCTTAGTGCAAGTGACGAGCAATAGCCAATATTCAATGGCCTTGCTCGATGGCGCTGATGGCAAGGCTCTGTGGCAAACTGATCTTGGCAGCGAATCGTATGAGCTGGTCTCACTTGATCAGCATATCGCGGTGGTCAAAGAACGTGATTTACGGCTCTTCAATGCCAAAGATGGCACGCTTGCTTGGCAAAATCGTCTATCGGATCGGATTCAACTGCACCCACCAATGCTGTTTATTAGCACTGATTTAATTGTGGTTCAGACCTACGATAATGTTTTGACGGCCTTTGAATTAGCCTCTGGCACGCAGCGCTGGCAAAAAACCTTGGCTGATAATTATGCACGGGCTTTAGCCAAATTTGGCGATGAATTATGTGCCACCGAGCGCGATGCTGAATCTGGTTTGGAATATATCATCTGTTATGCGTTGCAGACTGGCGAGCAACGCCAAGCAATTCAATTGAATGAAGATTGGACGGAGCACATCGAATGGATGGCCGACCCGCAAACTAACACTGGTATTTTGCGCATGCGCAGTGATAGCGATCCGGCGCAGCTGGCGGCAATTGGCCTTGATCAACAGCAACGCTGGAGTGTTGAGCTGGCTGATGATTTTGCCGATAGTTTTAGAAGCAGCGACCGCAGATTGGCAAGCAGCGCCGATATGCTGGCCTTTGGTGCTGGCGAACAGGTTGCGATTATTACGCCTGAGCATCAAGTTGTGACCTATAGTTTAAGCGATTATGAACTGCATCCAATCGGCTTTGATGCTGAGGTTTTGTATATCGCCGCAGTTAAACAGCGGGGCACGAATACTGTCAGTATGTTGGCGGTCAATGCCAAAACTGCTGAATTGCTGTGGCGGCTCGATGATCTTGGGACATCCAGTGATTGGAGCGGCAATGGCTCGATTCAAGGGGTCATTGTGCCAGGTGAGGGCATTGTTTTTGGCTGGCTCGACCAAGAAATTGACGATTTAGTACGGGTGCAATTGCTCAAACGCGCTGATGGCACAGTTGGCTGGTCGTTCCAGCAAGAGATGTTTATTGGCCAATTGCCGACGTTAACCCGCAGCGGCAATGCCCTGTTAATTCAAACAGGCGATGGCTTGACGATGGCAAACTTGCGTACTGGCGAAGGGTTGTGGACGCTGACCCGCTAAAAAGCACGCTGCCCCTTGATCCAGATCAAGGGGCATTTTTGTGGCTTATTGAGGGTGAGCAAAATTGTGCAATACTTGCACCAGCGCCGTCAGATCGAGATTGCGCACATACAGCTGGCCCTCTGCTTCGGGCACAAGCAACCATTGTTGTTGCTCGCCACAGACCAGCGTAAAGGCTTGTTGAACGCTCGTTTCTGGCTTGTTTTTCAAGAGTGCCAAGGCACTGATTGAGCGTAATTGCTCGAAGGTTTGGCCAAAGGCATCGGCGACGTTTGGGGCTAAACCACCAGTTTTTAGTTGCGCAACTACCTCTTCGCGTTTGATTGTGCGGGTGCTGGCAATACTCCGAAAAACAGTTTCGCTGAGCGTCCCCTCTAAGGTTGCGCCAACCTCAAGCTCAAGCGGCTCAATAATATCCAGCGCTGCTTGCACAATCTCGCGGGCTTGGGGCAGCGCAATCACTTGGTGAATGCCGCCTTGACCACGGTGAAAGAGATACTGATTGTTGGCATGATGAATATAATTTGCCTGTTGTTTTTGGCCAGCAGGTTGATGCAAAATGACCCATGTTTGGCTTGGTTGGCTGATGATGTTCAACCATTCGGCCACCATTGGCTCTAAAACTGGCTGGTCGTCAGTTAATTCCAACAAGCCATGGGCAATTAGGCTGCGTTCGGCAGTTCCAAGCACATAGTTTTGATATTGCTCAGGCAGATCGCCAAAGACTTGGTTGGCCAAATCATCAAAGCCCAGCGGCAAGGGCAAATCGGCCACAATCAAACAAACAAATAATTCTTCTTGGCTTAGCGAAAAGCCATGTAATTCACTCATGAGCTACTCCATAGATCGCGTTGAAAATCCGATTATACCAGTCGCGCCGCCTATTCTTGAGTAAAGTGAAATTCCGCATGCTCTGGTAAGGTTCGGCTAAATTGCTCAAGCAATTGCTTAACTTCTTCAACCATAGCTGGGTTGCGCACATAAAAACTAACCTCTTTATAGGCAACGATGGCAACAGGTAGATCTAGCTTAAGCTGTCCAAGCTTAATCCAATCATTGGGAATAAAACCTGTAAACCATTCGTCATAAATCATAATCAGGTTAGCATCATATTGTGTTGATAATTGATCCATCCATCCAGGAGTTTGCGATTTGCGATAATCAATCACATCAATATTCGATAATCCAAATAAATCTAATGTATAGTTATCATTCGTAAATGCAATTAATCCAATATCATTAACTCCAACGTTTTTCTTATAGTATTGATCGGTGAATAGTGCCATTTGATATTGTTGAAGATAAACGCTATTAGAGAATTTTGGTGTATAAATTATAGGATGAGCGTAATCTAAATATATGAAAAGCAGAAGTGAAATAAAAATAGATGTAAATAACTGTTTTCTGGTGCTACTAAGTATCTTAATGAGGAATTCTCTGTATAAATACATAAATACGATGATTGAATAGGTGATTATAAAGGTTTCATAGCGATAAAATGATCCAAGGGTTGTGCCAAATAATAAATAGAGCGTGATGGATAATGCAGTTATGCTAATAAATAATTTATGTGTTTTCTGGCGTAATTTTAAGCCAATTAATAGTACCATGCCTAATAAGATAAACCATGTCCGTGATTGCATTGAAATGAAAATAGTTCGCAAGAAAAGATCAAACGAATTTCGATTTGAAAAGAGCGACCTCTTGATAAGCACTGACGTTGGGAGATAATCGAGACCAAGGCTATGGATGAAGTAGGAAAAAGCTGCCAAAAGAGCAATTATGCTGATTAAACCAGTCGCAGCTAGCTTCCGATAGCCCTTAAAATAGAGAAATACGAGGATGGGGATTGAAATTGCAAGGCTTTCGTAACGGACTAAGGAAAGCAGAACCAGCATCCCAATCAGCGATTTATGCAATTTTTGGTTAATTTGTATCTCGAGGAGTTGATACATAACGATAACGGTTAACAATATTTGTAGCATATGTTCCATTCCCGACCAAATGAGTGGGGTCATGCTACAAATAATGATGAAGAGCGCGACAAAAAACGTTTTCTTTGCAGAACTCAGGGTATGTTGGAAAATTAAATCGATTATTTTATGAATAAAAAATAATGTTGCGAGCGCAAAGCCAATGTTAAGCAGCAAGGGCACATATTCAAACAAGGGAAGTCGGGCAAAGATGGCGAGGATAAAGGGCCAGAGAATACTGGATGATGGCGCTGATGGTTCAACCAGATTGATGCCATAATGACCATGGGCAATATTGCGGGCTAAGCTCAGATGAATATACGGGTCGTCAAGAATATACAGGAATTTCCCAGCATTCAAGGAATAAATCGCCACACCTTGGATGAACAAGATCAGTCCAAGAATCAGGTAGGGGATGACAGCGTGGATTGATTGGCTGTTTAGTCTGCGTTTCATAGTCCCTCAATCTATGTGCAAGGTGATTACGCGACAATGTTCGATAAAATATTAACGGCTAATCGCTACTATACCATAGGCCGCACGGACTGCTAGAAGGCCAAAAATCTTTGCAGTAAGGCCGCTGCTCTTACTGCATGACATCGATTGCTACTTGGAACTAAAAAGCTGACTCCATCAACGCTATCCGCTATGATATGGATGCTTAAACCTTAATCCTAGCAGGAGTTCGCGATGGAATCAGCCCCTTTATTAT
>NZ_PUBZ01000119.1 GCF_003205875.1 Herpetosiphon llansteffanensis | reverse complement strand
AGCACAACGGGCGGTGAGGCGGGTCTGCTCACAAAAAAACCACGCACCAGCGTGGTGATTGGTCAGCGGCGGCGCGGATCAGCGAAAAATCCCGTCAAAACCTCTCAGGAATTCGTCCAGCCCTCCTCACGAGGATTTGGGTTATTCGAATCTTATACGTTTGCAAATCAATCATCTCAACTCCTATACGTTTTAATCCCCTCACGAGGATTTGGGTTATTCGAATGCTGATTGTTCACAGCACACGCGACCCGTTTTTATTCGTTTTAATCCCCTCACGAGGATTTGGGTTATTCGAATTGAACTTCAAGCGGCATTAGCTGATGAAGGCAAAGATGAGTTTTAATCCCCTCACGAGGATTTGGGTTATTCGAATGGCACTACCAGCACCTTAACAACTGAAAAATGAGAGTAAATGTTTTAATCCCCTCACGAGGATTTGGGTTATTCGAATCCACATAGCCTTGCATTTGGTCAAAGACCTCGTTGGGCGGTTTTAATCCCCTCACGAGGATTTGGGTTATTCGAATACACTTGAAACGCCGCTTACTGGCATGGCGTGAGGATTTGAGTTTTAATCCCCTCACGAGGATTTGGGTTATTCGAATATAATAGGCTTTGTCGTTATGACATGGCCTGTTTTTATGTTTTAATCCCCTCACGAGGATTTGGGTTATTCGAATTAAATGATACGTTTGGCTCATGGGCTGCGCCTGTTGAGTTTTAATCCCCTCACGAGGATTTGGGTTATTCGAATTATTTTTGAGGTATAAATCAGTGGAAACATTCACGTATGAAGTTTTAATCCCCTCACGAGGATTTGGGTTATTCGAATCAATTGCTGGCATCGATGAATCGGAGTAAGATATGGAGTTTTAATCCCCTCACGAGGATTTGGGTTATTCGAATCTATGGGCATGAAAGTTGCCCACGCTTTAGGTGAACGGGTTTTAATCCCCTCACGAGGATTTGGGTTATTCGAATTTGCCTCAAACGATTGCAGAGCGCCGAGGCGGTGCTTGGTTTTAATCCCCTCACGAGGATTTGGGTTATTCGAATGCAGATGCTATCAAAGCTGGTGTGAGCGCGGTAGCAAGTTTTAATCCCCTCACGAGGATTTGGGTTATTCGAATGACCGAATCAGGTAGTTGGGGCTGGAATACTACCAGTGGCAGTTTTAATCCCCTCACGAGGATTTGGGTTATTCGAATGGCATAGGGAGAGGCCGTAATAGTGACCTCTCGTTGTTTGTTTTAATCCCCTCACGAGGATTTGGGTTATTCGAATGCATCTCAAACTGTATGTGCGTGAAGGCGAGCTGAGATGTTTTAATCCCCTCACGAGGATTTGGGTTATTCGAATGTCTTGCACGCCAAGCAATTCGTAGCCAGCGAATAAATGGGTTTTAATCCCCTCACGAGGATTTGGGTTATTCGAATATACGTGGACGGCGCGTGAGACGTTCAACAGCGAGCTTGAGTTTTAATCCCCTCACGAGGATTTGGGTTATTCGAATATACAGAGTTAATCGGTGTGTCGATTGATCCTGCGGACAGTTTTAATCCCCTCACGAGGATTTGGGTTATTCGAATGGATTCGCACCACGGATGACCGTATAAATCTTTTGATACGTTTTAATCCCCTCACGAGGATTTGGGTTATTCGAATTTGCATGTCATGCGATATATCCAATACCAGAATCAAAAGGGTTTTAATCCCCTCACGAGGATTTGGGTTATTCGAATCTTGTAGCATGGTGCTAATGCGTTCTCAAGCTCGTATGTTTTAATCCCCTCACGAGGATTTGGGTTATTCGAATTGATTGTGAATATAACAAGCAATTACCATTTGAAGATATGTTTTAATCCCCTCACGAGGATTTGGGTTATTCGAATGTAAGGCGAATCGTGCTGAATGTTTAATGGTTGAAATACGTTTTAATCCCCTCACGAGGATTTGGGTTATTCGAATATTCAATCAACGCATCGGTTCTCATACGAAATTCATTAATGTTTTAATCCCCTCACGAGGATTTGGGTTATTCGAATAGAGCAAGCCATGGCGATGGGTTTCCTCAAGAGTGAAGTTTTAATCCCCTCACGAGGATTTGGGTTATTCGAATTTAATAGTCTACGCGCTTTATCGGATAGGTCAATCGTGTTAAGTTTTAATCCCCTCACGAGGATTTGGGTTATTCGAATTTGCATGTCATGCGATATATCCAATACCAGAATCAAAAGGGTTTTAATCCCCTCACGAGGATTTGGGTTATTCGAATCTTGTAGCATGGTGCTAATGCGTTCTCAAGCTCGTATGTTTTAATCCCCTCACGAGGATTTGGGTTATTCGAATTGATTGTGAATATAACAAGCAATTACCATTTGAAGATATGTTTTAATCCCCTCACGAGGATTTGGGTTATTCGAATGTAAGGCGAATCGTGCTGAATGTTTAATGGTTGAAATACGTTTTAATCCCCTCACGAGGATTTGGGTTATTCGAATATTCAATCAACGCATCGGTTCTCATACGAAATTCATTAATGTTTTAATCCCCTCACGAGGATTTGGGTTATTCGAATAGAGCAAGCCATGGCGATGGGTTTCCTCAAGAGTGAAGTTTTAATCCCCTCACGAGG
Organism: Herpetosiphon llansteffanensis; assembly: GCF_003205875.1. Taxonomy (GTDB): domain Bacteria; phylum Chloroflexota; class Chloroflexia; order Chloroflexales; family Herpetosiphonaceae; genus Herpetosiphon; species Herpetosiphon llansteffanensis. The sequence goes on along the minus strand of NZ_PUBZ01000119.1, from coordinate 34,302 downwards.
ATTTGGGTTATTCGAATTTAATAGTCTACGCGCTTTATCGGATAGGTCAATCGTGTTAAGTTTTAATCCCCTCACGAGGATTTGGGTTATTCGAATTGATCATGGACTAGCATTAACAGGCTTGTCTGAGTTTTAATCCCCTCACGAGGATTTGGGTTATTCGAATATTATTGTATTTAGCATACGAGCAACCATGACATACGTTTTAATCCCCTCACGAGGATTTGGGTTATTCGAATGGAATTTAAAGCCGAGCGTAAGATCGAGCTTCAATTAGTTTTAATCCCCTCACGAGGATTTGGGTTATTCGAATATATTAATTCAACACACCGATCAATCATTGCATGCTTAACGTTTTAATCCCCTCACGAGGATTTGGGTTATTCGAATTGTTTGGCCTCTTATTGGCTGGCGGCTTGGTCTACCCCGTTTTAATCCCCTCACGAGGATTTGGGTTATTCGAATGCAGATGCAGCAGTGTCTTATCCAGCGGGTTGCAGGCACGGTTTTAATCCCCTCACGAGGATTTGGGTTATTCGAATGCAATGAAAAAACTGCTTGTGTACATTTGTCGTAATCAAGTAAGGTTTTAATCCCCTCACGAGGATTTGGGTTATTCGAATGATTCATAATACGTTTTAGCTTCAGATTCAATCTTTGTGTTTTAATCCCCTCACGAGGATTTGGGTTATTCGAATGGTATAACTTAGTGCGGTTGGGCTTGCCGCGCCTGCTTGGTTTTAATCCCCTCACGAGGATTTGGGTTATTCGAATTAGCTTGAGTATTAAATGCTTCGCTACTCAATAAGTTTTAATCCCCTCACGAGGATTTGGGTTATTCGAATCGACAATTGAAGATGCTGCGCGATGAGTTATCAAATGGGTTTTAATCCCCTCACGAGGATTTGGGTTATTCGAATCCTGTATACCCTTGAATCGGCTTGTAGTTAACCGTCATGTTTTAATCCCCTCACGAGGATTTGGGTTATTCGAATGCCATTCAAGCGGGCTTGTTCAGCGGTCAAAATGGCTTTTGTTTTAATCCCCTCACGAGGATTTGGGTTATTCGAATTAAACAAAGCCGATCACGAAGGGCTTGCACATGGGCTTCCGGTTTTAATCCCCTCACGAGGATTTGGGTTATTCGAATGGCAATTAAGCGGGCCTTAGCTGAGCAAGCGCAGCGCGGTTTTAATCCCCTCACGAGGATTTGGGTTATTCGAATATACCCCAGTTTTCATGGCTTTGCAAGGCCCTAAATCGTGTGCTTTGCGCGGTCCGCTTAAAAACACTCATTTCTGCTCGTTTTTTGCCCATAAAAATCAGCCTAAAATCGTGTTTTAGCCCATTCCAATGCGATCGCGCGGCTCGCAAACACATTTGTGCCCCTACATAGGCCCTAAAACCACAAACGACCCGCTGGGGGTCGCTTGTGGGAGAGAAGAGAGAGGAGAAGGTTTGGTTGCATTATACCATCATTCTGGTTTATGATCAGCAACGGTCATGGTTGTAATCAGCGACATTGCGACATGGCCTTCAAGCACGCTCATGGCATGATTATGGTGAATCGAAACAATTGTATAGCCCGCCACAAATTCTTGGCGCAAACTTGCCTGAAGTTCAGTCATATTCAGCTCAATCAACGATTTTAGGAGTTCTTCCAACGATAGATTGATCGCTGCTGTGCTGGGTCGACTGGAAGTACTCGTCAAACTCTGCTCAGTAATCGGCAGTGAGCGGACACTTGTCTCGGTAAACACATGCATTTTGCCTAACATTCTATGCTCCTATGCAGCAAATCAGGATTCATACCACTGCTGTAGCAACAATCGTTCCTAATAGATTCGTACCCTCAGCACTTATTGCAGGGCAAAATGCTCAGCATCTGCATTATCAGCGTTGTCACGATTGATTACCAACAGCGGGTTTGGATCATCAAGCGCAACCAAGATTGGAAAATAGACTTCCAGCATCTCGCCCTTGGCAACCGGCGTATCAAAACGTGGCTCGAAACAGCATGGCAAGCCTTGCATATCCTTCACTGAGCGATATTCAGCATTCGAGAAAACCAAAAGCGAGATTTGTGCGCCATCAAGCACTACAGGTTCAGGATGGGTTCTGCCATGAGTTATCTTGGCCCGAACTAAGCCTACTTCATAGCCAGCAGGCGGCCCAGCGTAAGTTGGATCAAGCGTTGTAATGGTTGTCAAGGCTTGCGCACCCCGCTCGAAATCGACAACTTCAAAAGCAAACGAACGATCTGTGCTGGCCATCATCAGCATTTCACCCTTGACGATCGGGTCGTTTGCCGTACCAAAACTAAAGGCCGTATCTAGCTCAGCGTCATCAAGGTAGGTCACCGTCACCTCAACGAGCTGCTCGGTTGGAGCAACGGTAGCCGTCGGAATTGGCGCATTCGTTGGGGATGGAGCCTGATTACCGCCACAGGCCACAAGCGAACATCCAAGCATTATTCCAATCGTTAATTGGCTTAAGCGCATAACTTCTCCTTACTTTCGAACTTGCTGGCGATACGCAACCACAAGCACAAAGGTTGCCTACGACGACCAAAAGCTCAATCCTATGCTACTCTATCGCCACATGAACAAGCCTAACAAGGAAGGATATTTTGCATGCGGCGTTTGAGTTTTTGGATTTTGCTTGGAATTTTAGCGGCATGTGGCAGCACACCCAGCGAGCCAAGCCAACAAGCACTTGCCCCAACCGCTATGGCAACCGCAACCACTGCCCCGACCAATTCTCCCGTGCCAACCAGCACCACCATTCCCACCGCAACCAACGAGCCAAGCCCCACCCCAGAGCCAAAGCTCGAATTGGCGATTGTTGGCGATATTATGTTGGCCCGCTCAATTGGCGAGCGCATTCTGAGCGATGGCCCCGAACCAGTATTTGCTGGCGTATACGACGAGTTGGTGAATGCCGATTTGACGATTGGCAACCTTGAAACCGCCGTTGCCGATACCGGTGAGCCAGCACCCAAGGCCTATCGTTTTTTAGCGCCGCCAGAAAGCATCGATAGCCTCAGCAATGCAGGCTTCGATCTGGTTTCATTGGCCAATAATCATAGTTTAGATTGGGGCGAATCAGCACTGAGCGAAACCATCGGCTTGTTAAATCAAGCAAATATTGCCAATGTTGGGGCTGGGATGAATGCAGAACAAGCCTATCGCCCAGTGATTCTTGAAAAAAATGGCTTGCGCTTAGCATTTTTGGCCTATGTTGATGTGCCAGTTGAAAATGGCGGCTTCGTGACCGAATCGTGGACAGCGACCGCTGATCAACCAGGCCTCGCGTGGGCCGAGCCAGCAGTGATTGCCGCCGATGTTGCAGCAATTCGACCAAGCGTCGACCATGTGATTATTTTGCTGCACAGCGGCTATGAGGGAGTCAATCAGCCAAACGAGATTCAGCGCAGCAATGCCTATGCAGCCTTAGAGGCAGGCGCAACCCTCGTGCTTGGCGCGCATCCGCATGTGTTGCAAGGCTACGAAGCGCGGCCAAATGGCCAATTTATTGCCTGGAGCTTAGGCAATTTTGTCTTCGATGGTTTCGATGGCACGCCCAGTCTCGATAGCGCAATTCTGCATTTAACCCTCGATAAAAGTGGCGTAATCGGTTCGCGCTGGACACCAGTACGCTTGGTCGATGGCTATCCACAAGCGCTCGATCCAGCCAGCGACGGCGCATATATCATCGAAACCATTGAGCAGTTGAGTCAGTAGAGCGTAGAGGTCAGGGTCTAGGGGTCAGGGATCAAGCAAGAGAGACTTTAATACCGTGGTTCTGGCACAATTCGTCGCTGAAACCTGGGTGCTCCCCCTCTCCCGCGTTTTCGTGGGAGAGGGGGCTGGGGGGTGAGGGAATACGATTGTCAATCCAATGAACCATTACAAATAGCCCCTACCCCTTGCGAATTGCTTCGGCGCGGGTGACAAATTTATTCGCATACTCTGCATCATCTGTCCAAGTATTGCTCAAACCAGCAAGGGTTTTGGCGACACCGCGCAGATTTGCGGGAATGTTGCTATGGCGTGGGTTGCGGGCCATCATATTTTTTTGGCTTTCGTTGGCTTCATCATCTCGCAACGCCAAGGCCAATAATTGGCCAATATGCGCCTGCACCGCGCCATCCCAAGTGCTGAATGAAAGCCCACCCTCTTGACGCACGCCCAAGCCAGCCGGATTGCGCTTTGGCCGCGCGGCCCAGCCTGAGCTTAAACCAGCGGTTTCAAAAATGCACTGCGCTGCTGCAAGAAAAGGATCAAGCCCAACGCTTGGCGCATAGACCCAGTAGTAGCCCATAATCGTTTCAACATCGTTCTTGTATTCTGAGGTTTGGGGCAAACTCTGGCGAATAAAGGCAATCGCTTTTTCGCGGCTCCCCGAGGGCGTAGCGCTCAACAACGGCGTGTTGGCAGTAATTGGATTATCAACCAGCGGCACACGTTGCACATTATTCAACCGATCAACCGCATTTTGAATTGTGCTGACGTAGTAGGCTTCGCTGATTGCAGCGCCCGGGCACGAGGGTTTGTTGTAATCGCGATGCGATGAAATGCCACCGCCAAATTTTTGATGGCGAATTTCAAAGCTGTTTAATTTGCGTTTGAGCACCGCCACCGCATGGCCAACCAAAGCCGCAACCGGAGCCGACCACTGCGTATTTTCGAAATAACCACACACTTCGATGCCGATTGAATATTGCAAGGTGCCTTTGCTATCGCGATAGCCATTGCCTTGCGCCGCGTGAATCCCTTGGTCATACATCGGCGTGAACAGCCAAATCCAGGTTTCATCAATAAACAGGTGCGGGCCACGATCCCAGCCAGCGCCAGTGCGATAGTATTCGCGCAAGGTTTCAAGCTGTTTAAGCCGTTTACGATACATTTGGCCTTCGCTCAAGCCAGTTTCTTGGCTATCCCAACGCCAGCCCGATGGATAGGGCGCGGCAGCAGTGCTTGGCACAGCAGTATGGTGCAACACGACAAAGTTGGGGGGAATTGCACCAAAATCATAGCTATCAACATAGTGGCTAAATTCTTCGGCTTTTAGACCCTGACCGATATACAAAAACTGTTCAACAGGCACAACCCCACGCGTGCCTTCCTCGCTGAGCGTATCTTCATGCGGCATTGCATCTTTGGGATCAGGCAAATCAAACGGCGGTAGCGGTTCGTCGTGCAGCGGTTGGTTAGCATCAGTCATCGCTTGGTCTCCTTCGCACAAAACACCGAGAACAGCTCAATTATATAATTCGATGGATGTGGTTGGCTAGCAAGAGTTTCGTCACAGCTTACAGCCCCTCTCCCGCGTTTAGTGAAGCAGAGGGGCTGAGGTGAGCGAACCGATTAAACATACAAACTGGTCAGGGTGAAGAGGAACAACACGCCTGCAATGTAGCTATTGACATTGAAAAAAGCAATATCAATTTTGGAAAGATCGCGCGGGTTGATCAAGCTGTGTTCATAAACCAATAAACCTGCGGCAGCTGCAACCCCAACGTAAAATGGCCAACTCAAGCTTAGCAACACACCCACCGCCAAAAGCAAGCTAATCATGGCCACATGGCAAACTTTGGCCACCAACAGCGAGGTGGCAATGCTGAAGCGGGCTGGCAACGAGTGCAAGCCTTCCTTGCGATCAAAATCAACATCCTGACAAGCATAAATTAAATCGAAGCCAGCAATCCAAATGCCAACCGCTGCCGCCAGCAAAAGCATCGCAGGCCGAAAATGTGGATCAACCGCCAGCCAACCGCCAGCAGGCGCAATCGCATCGGTGAAGCCTAAGCCAAAGTGACACAACCAGGTAAAGCGCTTCATATACGAATAGCCAGTTAATGCAACCACCGCAATCGGCGAGAGCAATAAACACAACGGATTGAGCAAACCAGCAGCAACCACCAACACAACCAGCGAAACCAAACCAACCGCCAAAACCGATTTGGCCGAAAGCGTGCCAGCTGGAATTGGGCGAATGCTGGTGCGCGGGTTGCGAGCATCAAAATGGCGGTCAAGGTAGCGATTAAACGACATTGCGGCGGTACGCGCCGCCACCATAGCCACGGTGACCAAAATCAGCGGTTGCCAGCCAGGAAACTGTTTGTTGGCCAAAAACAGCCCCAAGTAGGCGAAGGGAAGGGCAAAAACCGTGTGTTCAACCTTAATGTTGATCGCGGTTTGCTGCAAAGTATTCCGTAAACTTGTCATGCTGCGTTTCCTATCGATGATAAACAAGAATCTGCTTGCATTATATAGCAGTCGCATGGCGCTGGTAATCCTACTTTGCACTAGGCATATGGGCTAGCGTAGCAGTTAATTAAGCTTTGACTTTTATGCCAGCATTCCCTACAATGTGCCTTGTATCACAAACTGCTGGCAATGCTGCCTAAGCTAAACGACCACCTCGTGTTCAACGTTGAATACGTTTGGATAGGGGCTTTTTTTGTTTGCGCCGAGGAGTGTACCCATGACGGTCTATAACTTCAATGCCGGTCCTGCGATTTTGCCACCCACTGTTTTGAGCCAAGCCCAAGAAGAACTCCGCGATTTCGCGGGCACTGGGATTTCGGTGATGGAAACCAGCCATCGCTCAAAAGAATTCGAAGCGGTTAATAACGAAGTTGAAGCTCGTTTCAAGGCTTTGCTTGGAATTGAAAGTGGCTATCGGGTATTGTTGCTGCAAGGGGGAGCCAGCACCCAATTTGCCATGATTCCGCTAAATTTCTTGGCTGCTGATGCGGTTGCCGATTATATTGTAACCGGCGTGTGGGCTGAAAAAGCTCGCGACGAAGCCCAAAAAATCGGCAACGTGCATATTGCTGCCGACACCGCCGCCGATAAGCACAATCGGATTCCGACCCAAGCAGAGCTGCAATTTAGCGAAAATCCTGCGTATGTCCACTTGACCACCAACAACACGATTTATGGCACCCAATGGCAAACTATCCCCGATACCAATGGCGTGCCGATTGTGGCCGATATGAGCAGCGATATTTTCTCGCGGCCTTTTGATGCCAGCAAATTTGGCTTGGTCTATGCAGGAGCACAGAAAAACCTCGGCCCTTCTGGCGTAACCGTGGTCTTAATTCGCGAAGAGTGGCTGGATAAAGGCGCGAAGAACGTGCCCACCATGTTGCGCTATACCACCCACGCCAGCAACAATTCGCTCTACAACACGCCACCAACCTTTGGCGTGTATATGCTCAACCTCGTTTTAGGCTGGATTCAAGAGCAAGGTGGCTTGGCAGGTATGGCCGAATACAACACCCGCAAAGCCAACATCGTCTACAACGCAATCGATAATTCTGGCGGTTTCTATCGTGGCCATGCAGTTGCCGATAGCCGCTCGCAAATGAATGTCACCTTCAATCTGCCTAACCAAGAGCTTGAAAAGCAATTCTTGGCCGAAGCCAAAGCCCAAGGAATGCTTGGTTTGCCTGGTCACCGCTCGGTCGGCGGAGTGCGCGCCTCGATCTACAATGCAATGAGCATCGAAGGGGTCGAAGCCTTGGCAAGCTTCATGGCTCACTTTGCTGCCAAACACGGCTAAATTCTTCAAGCCCTCGGTTATGCCATGGTGAGGCTATAGCCGAGGGCTGTTCGATCTAAGAAGAGCATAGAACATAGAACATAGAGCATAGGAATTTAACCACGAAGAGCGCGAAGGACGTTTTTTGCCACAGATTGGTTTGATTATCTTCCACTAGCCAATAGCTGTACTGGTTCATCACGTTAACCAGTGTCTGATCCCCTCACCCCCAACCCCTCTCCCGTGCGCGGGCGAGGGGCTTTCACCGTGTGGTTCTGCCGCAATGTATGCAAAAAAAGAGTCGACTCCCCTCGCCCGCGTCCAGTGGGAGAGGGGCTGGGGGTGAGGGCATGATCATGATTGCCAATCCAATGAACCAGTACACATAGCCCACAGCCCACAACCATCATTTCTCTGCGCCTCTGCGTTAATGTTCCGATCCCTAACTCCTGATCCCTATTTTTTTACCTTCTGACTTTCCCTATGTTCTATGTTCTATGCTCTATGTTCTTTTTGACTTCTGATTTTTGCCTTTCTCCTTGCCCATTGGTATCTTTTTTGCTATAGTGGCCCATATTTCTAAAAAATTGGTTAATTGAGGTCGGTATATGCGTTCATTTGTGGTCTATATATTGCTCTTGGGGTTGGTGGCATGTGGCCAGCCCGACCAAGTTGCGACAACCCAACCAACGTTGGGGCTGATTCTGAGCAACCCCAGTGCAACCCCATTTGCCAGCACGCCGACTGCAAGCGTGGTCAGTGGAGCGGCCAGCGCGACCCAAGTTGTTGGGGCAACGCCAAGTATTGCTGTCGACGATTGGCAAAGCCAATATCGCGCTTGGATTGAAGAAGCGCGCCAAACCCATCCGTATAGCGAAAGTAGCGAGCTTATGTGGAATGTGATGATCTGCGAATCGAGCGGAAATCCCACAATTCAAGGCCCAGGCGAGCTGATTGGTTTGTTTCAATATCAGCCAAGTACCTGGGCTGGAACGTGGAACCCATATCGCGATCAGCCAATTACTGATCCGCGAGCACAAATTTTTGCCACCGCCAAAGCCTGGCACGATGGTAATCAACAATGGTGGGGCGTGTGTCTCTAATTATTCATCAAGGTTTCAACGGTATCGAACAAAATATCTAAGGTAAATGGCTTAAACAAAAATTGCCCATACAGTTGGGTCTGGTCACGGCAATCAACGGCGCTCATAAACACAAATGATGGTGAGGTTGCCCCGAATTCGCGTTGGACTAATTCAGCCATTTTGATGCCATCCATAAACGGCATCATCACATCGGTCAGCACCAGCGCTGGCTGAATTCGTTGAGCGGCTTCGAGACCACGGCGGCCATCATAGGCCACCTCGACCGTGTAACCTTCGTCTCGCAGGGCATCGGCGATCATGTCTGCGATTGAATCTTCATCATCAACGATCAATATCTGTTTTCCAGCAACCACACAAAGACTCCTTTTATCGCCGTGGGACATTCCAACGCCGATGATCAATGACCATCAGCGTTTGCTCCTCGGAATTATTGAAATTAATAGTAAACCAGACTAGCTAGCAAGAGTTAGACCAATAGGCCTCATGGCTCGATAGATTCAAGTGGTAGGCTCACGGTAAAGCAACTGCCATGACCTAAGCCTTCCGATTCAACCTTAATACTACCACCATGAGCACGAACTACTGCGCGAACTGTATAGAGACCAAGACCTGTGCCACCAACGCGTTGGGTATGGCGGCCTCTGGTAAAGCGCTCAAAAATTCGTTCGAGGTCTTGCGGGTCGATCCCCAAGCCAGAATCGCGAATGCTGAGCACCACCGTTTGGGCCTCAAGTGCGAGTTTCACAACCACGACTGTCTCATCGGCGCTATATTTCAGGGCATTATCGAGCAAATTCCAAATTACGCGCTCCATCCAAATTGGGTCGACGCGCAATTTTGGCGCTGCATGCAGTTCCATGGCAATCCGCGGATTCGCCAAACCGCCATTGATGGTAGTGACTAATTGGGCCACCAAATCGCCAAAGTCCAGTAACGAAGGCGCAATCAACGTTTCGCCAGCGTTGATTCGGGCAACATCAACCAGCAACGAAAGATAATCGCGCATGCGATCGGATTGGGCAATAATCGATTGCAAGCGATTGAGTTCGCGTTCGCTGCGATTTTCGGTTTTAGCGCGGCGCAACAGCAAATCGGCACTACCACGAATGGTCGTCAACGGATTTTTCAAATCGTGAACGATAGTAGCAATGGCATTATCGCGATCACTTTCTTGCAATTTCCAGCCAGTAATATCTTGAAAGACGGCAACAGCACCAATTAAATTACCACGATTATCGTGAATTGGCGAGGTATTGGCCAAAATTGGAATTTCGCTGCCATCAGGGCGACGCAAAATCAATTCGTGCTTCAAAAATGGCTCGCCAGTTTTGATCACCCGCGCAATCCCTGAATCGCCAGCGGGCAAGCGTGTACCATCAGGTTTATGTAAACCAAAATGATTATAACCAGCCACAGGCACGGCGTGCAGCGGGTGTTGCCACAATTGCTCGGCCTGACGATTGGCCAAAATCAAACGCCCATCGGGAGCCAAACCAACCACCACGCCTTCGGGCAGAACATCGATGATGCTTTGTAACAAAGATTGATGCAGATCGCCGAAATTCTCATGCTCATGCGGCTCGACATAGCTGGTACGTAAACGCCCAATCCAGCCCTCAAGCAAGGCCTGAATAATCATCACTTGAGCTGGGCTAAACTTGTGAGCAGGATTAAACTTGACCGCGTAAAAGGCTTCATAGATAAAAATCAAGGTTGCTTTTTCGCCGTTTAAAGCCTGCTCAGCACTCATCATTTGGTCGTCTGGCTGGCCGACTGCTGGGGTAACACAGTGATATTCACCGGCAGCGGTGCGGCTCCAAATTGTTACCTCAACCTGAAAAGCAGCGCTGAGGGCTTCCGCCAATGCAACCAACGATTGTGGCGCTTCGGTTGTAATACGGCGCGAAAAGTCTTCAATCATAGCCCATTCGCGACTGGTTATATTCATTCGGCGTTCCTTCCACATAGCGCATGGTTACACAACAGCGTGAGCTTACTCCGAGGTTGGTTTAATCGGGCGACCGATAATCGCTTCGTAGCGTTGAGCGAGGGCGGTGTAATCTGAGCGTGGGTCAAGCGCTTTTTGAGCCACCCACATTTGTTGGGCTAGGCCGCCAGCCCACAAAGGCACACCGCTAGCACGAGCAGTATCCATCACGGCATTAAGGTCTTTGGCCAATAATTCAGCAGCAAAACCTTTGTTGTAATCGCCGCTAAAAATGGTTTCGGGCAGCCAACGCTCAAGCAGGTAATTCGAGGCAGTGGCATTCAACAAAACATTACGAATCGTATCTGCTTCTACGCCATTGGCCACGCCAAACGCCAAAGCTTCGATATTGGCCATCGCAATAATACTGATGGCGAGGTTATTGCATAGCTTGACGACAGAGCCAGATCCGCTTGCACCAATGTAGCTGACTGCACCGCCGAGCACATCCAAAACTGCTTGACAGCGTTCAAAGGTGCTTGGTTCGCCGCCCACCATAATTGCCAACTCGCCAGTTTTAGCACGGGCTGGGCCACCGCTAACTGGAGCATCGAGCATGGCTATTTGGCGTTCTGCAAGTTTGGCCGCAATCGCACGGCTGGCAGTTGGCGCAATTGTGCTCATATCAATACAGATGCTGCCCGCAGCCATACCTAATGCAGCACCATTCGTGCCAAGCAACGCGGCCTCGACTTGCGGTGCATCGGGCACCATCGTAATCACAATATCGCTGTTTGCGCCCAAGGCTTGGTAGTTTTCGGCAATCGTTGCCCCTTGCTGCGCCAATTGTTCGGCGGCTTCGCGGCGCTGGTGCACGCCAACGGTTAATTGATAGCCAGCTTGCAGCAAATTCGCCGCCATCGGCGCACCCATCGCGCCCAACCCGATCAAGCCAATCCGTGGTTTTTGCATGATTGTTTCCTTGCTAGCATATCCAAAATTTAGGCTTCAGGCCAACCAGGCTCAGTAATCGCCATATCGAGCGCATCGTTGAAGCGATTAAACATCGAAAACAGGCTGGTAGTGGCGGTTAATTCAACAATTTCGCCTTCATCAAAATGTTCGCGCAGGCTAGCCCACAATTCGTCGCTAATGCCTTTGGCGTTCACGGTTACTTGTTCGGCGTAGCGCAAAGCCACCCGTTCGCGCTCAGTCCAGCGTGAATCATCGGGCGCTTGCAGGGCATCAATATTTTCTTGCGAAAGCCCAAGGTTGCGCAAAATCGTTGAGTGCGAGGTTAAGCAATAGGCACATTCGTTTAATTGCGATGTGCGCACTACAACCATCTCTTTTAGGCGCAAATCAAGCGTACCAGTGCTCAGCACCGCACTCATCAAATTACTGGCGGCGATCATCATCTCTGGGCGGCGGGCAAACGTGCGAAACATATTTGGCACATTGCCACGTTTGGCATAAAAGCCCTCAAATACCTTGAGCGCTGCGGGATCGACTTCGTTGGGCGCGAGTGGTTTTAATCGGGGCATGACACAAAACCTCCACTAAGCCAAATTCGACGGGTTGCATGCTACCACAATCAACAAAACTGAGAAAATGCCATAAGCAAACCCGCCCAATGGTTGAAGACACTGGGCGGGTTGCATATTGCGCCAAGCTAAATCCGCTGGTTTAGTAGCGGGGTTGGCGGCTGCTGCGAATGATCCAAATTGTGCCCGATACGATCAGCACTAAGCCGCCAATGCCTGCCAGCCAAATCCACAACGGCACATCTTTGTTGGCTGCTTGCGCGTTTGGTTGGCTTGGGTTGCTCGGAGCCGAAGAACGCGGCTGCTCGCTAAATCGATCAGCAGGAGCGGTATCATCGGGCAAGCTTTGGGCTGGGCCTGAGCCTTGGGCTTCTGGCAAGGTTGCGCGCCATTCGCTATCCAAGGTATCAAGGCTACGATTCAAGACCGTTTGTACCGCTACATCATCAGTTACGCCGCTTTTGAATTGCGCGACGAGCTTGGTGATTGACTCGATGCCATAGGTTGACTCAATGTAGCGCACCACGCTTTCGCTTTGGGCATACGAAAGCAACGCTTTGTCCGGGTCGGATGGAAAATTTGATGCCAATGCACGCAAGGGAATCAATTCGCCATTTTTGGCCGCGCGTTCGACCATTTGCTTAAAGCCAGCATCGGGCGAATCTTGGTTGGCGACAGCCAAACCTTCATCAAACCACACTGGCATGCCGCCGTAGTTGTTGTCGGTGGCTTGGTGCAAAACCAAGTGGCTTAATTCGTGCGGCACCAAGCGACCCAATTCGGCCTGATCGCCAGCTTCGATTGAGCCAATGATCAAACCGAGGTCTGGGCGAGCTTGACCGCCAATCCAATCTGCTGAGTTGGGCGGCAAGGCTCCGCGCATATCGCGGGTATTGCTATAAATCGAAATTGTCATGGGATTGTCGACCGAGCCACCAATCCGTTGCTCAAGCCGATCGAGGCCGCCAAGCGCGCTATCGAGCAAATCTTGGCCCCATTGGGCATCGCCATCATACCAGCGCACCGTAATGCCACGCTCGCTTTTTTCTTGCCAATTGAAGCGCGTATCTTGGTAGAGCACCGATTGCTCTGGCGTTTCGGTAATCGTGCCATCTTCGGCGACCAATTGCCATTTGTAGCGCACAGTCACGCCAACGGGCAAAAATTCGACGCTGGTATCGCGAGTAAAGCTGGCCTTGATCGACGTGCCTGGTTGCCATTCGGCCTCGGCCTCGGTATAGGCTGGCACATCGCCTGGCTGCACGCCCAAGGCATATAAAAATGCTACTTCACGAATTGGCGAGCTTGATTCGGCCTCAAGCTCAAAAACCACATCTTGGCCAAAGCTGCTGGTGGCCTCATTGCGCGAAATTTTGGCTGGCTCAGCTGCCTGAGCCGTAGCTTGGTAGCCCAGCACCAGCAAACATCCCAACATCCACAACACTACTCGTCGCATACAAACCTCGCTTACTCCGCGCCTTCGGTTCTCCAGCGCAAGAAGGCATCGATAAATAGATTAATCTCGCCATCGAGCACTGCTTGAGTATTCGATGTTTCAACGTTGGTGCGATGATCTTTGACCCGCCGATCGTCAAGCACATACGAACGAATCTGATTGCCCCAGGCGGCATCGCGATGTTCGCCTTTGAGTTTATTGCGTTCTGCTGCTTGGCGAGCCAGCTCGCGCTCCAACAAACGAGCGCGCAACACGTTCATCGCGGTTTCTTTGTTTTGCAATTGAGAACGCTCGTTTTGACAGGTCACGATAATTTCGTCGGGCGTGCCACCGCGATAGACCAAGCGCACGGCGGAGTCGGTGGTGTTGACACCTTGGCCGCCATGGCCGCCAGCGCGATAGACATCAATCCGCAGATCTTCGGGGTTAATTTTGACTTCTGCAGCATCATCGACCTCGGGCAGCACTTCAACTCGCGCAAACGAAGTATGGCGGCGATGGTTGGCATCGAAGGGCGAAAGCCGCACCAAGCGATGAATCCCAGCCTCGGCCTTGGCATAGCCATAGGCATAGGGGCCGCGCAATTCCAAGGTAGCACTTTTGATGCCCGCTTCTTCACCATCCATCAAATCAACGATCGTTGTGCGGAAGCCTTGGCTTTCACCCCAGCGGCTATACATGCGCAGCAACATTTGGGCCCAATCTTGCGATTCGACTCCGCCAGCGCCCGATTGAATTGAAATAAAGGCATTGGTGCTATCGTATTTTTCGCCCAGCAAAATGCTCAATTCAAGCGTATCGACCGACTTGGCCAAAACACTGACTTCACGCTCAATTTGGCTGAGCGAATCGGGATCGTCTGCTGAAAGTTGCAACAGGTCGCGCAGGGTTGCCAAATCGCCAGCCAAACTATCCCACATTTTCAATTCTTCTTGCATGCGCGCGAGGCGTTGCAAGGTTGTTTGGGCTTGTTGCGGGTTATCCCACAGCGCTGGATCGGCTGCTTGTTGCTCTAATTCATGCAGTTCTGCTTGTTTGGCAGCCCAGTCAAAGCCGCCCCCTTAGCGCATCGAACCGCGCTTGTAACGAGCTTAGTAGTGCCCGAAGATCAATAAACTCTGTCATGAGGTTCCTCTAGTCGTTAAACAAAAGATCGAGCGCGTTTAGCACTCGACCTCATGATACCCGAAAGCGCTCTTTTTGCGAAGGGTTGAAACTGCGAAGCGCACAATATTGGTAGTGTGGTGGAACGTTCCCTCACCCCCCAGCCCCCTCTCCCACTGAACGCGGGCGAGGGGGAGCACCCATTTTCACCACACCGTGCGGACGAACCACGCAATTAACGCCCCTCACCCGCGCCACGGGAGCGGGGTTGGGGTGAGGGGATCTTAAAAACCTACCCTTGAGAGCCAGCCCCCTCTCCCACTGAACGCGGACGAGGGGGAGCACCCATTTTCACCACACGGTGCGGACGAACCACGCAATTAACGCCCCTCGCCCGCGCCACGGGAGCGGGGTTGGGGGGTGAGGGAACACTAAACGGTCTAGTTCGTGACCCACGGTGCAAACACCCGATGGATTGTAGGAGTTGGCGTGGTGTTGGTTGCGGTCGCGGTTGGCGTGGTGTTTGGCGTAACAATCGGCTCAACCGTAACCGTGGTTGTTTGGGTAACAGTCACAATCACAGTAGCGGTCGCGGTTTCGGTCGCCGTCGCAGTTATTGTCGCGGTTTCGGTCGCCGTTGCCGTTATTGTCGCGGTAGCGGTGGCAGTTTCGGTCGCCGTCGCGGTAATGGTTGCAATCTCGGTTGGCGTGTTGGTTGGCGTATTGGTTGGCACGTCGGTCACGATTGCCGTCGCCGTGTTGGTTGGCGTATTGGTTGGCATGTCGGTCACGATTGCCGTCGCCGTGTTGGTTGGCGTGTTGGTTGGTGTATTCGTCGACGTATTGGTTGGCGTGTTGGTTGGGGTATTGGTTGGCGTGTTCGTTGGTACAGCGGTATTGGTGCTCGTTGGCATTGGGGTTGCAGTTGCGTTGCTATCCACAATATTAATCACAACTTGATATGCCGTGCCTTGGGTGCCAGTGCCGCCCGAACCAGTAAAGGTTGCAGCTTTGATCACGTGCGTGCCATGGCTTAATGCTGGGTTCATAGGCAAGAAATCGAGACCATTACTTTGATCGCCAGCGATTGAATAGGGCCGACCGCTTTCGGTGCGATAGATAGCGCTATCGACCCAAAAACGCACACTGCCGATACCCGTGGCTGGGGTGGTTGGCGCAACAATGCTGATATTGCGCGTGCCAAGCGTTGCATAATTAATTGTCACGCCGTTGGGAATTGGATCGTACAGCACTTGGTCGGTATCAGCGTTGTACATGATCAAGCGTGGCACATACGAGCCAGTTGGTGTTGGCGTATTGGTTGGCACGCTGGTTTCGCTGGCGGTTGGCTGAATATTGGTTGGGGTTGGTGTAATCACCGCGCCTGGCTGTGTGAAAACATTACCCGTTGCCACGGTGTTTTGGCCAATCACCACCAAGTTAGCGCTTGGATGATTGTAAATCGTGTTGTTGGTAATCGTGTTGAAATCGGTCAAATAATTAACTGGTGTGGTTGGTGGCACGGCCAAATTGGCTTCGCGCACACCAAATTTCTGCGTGCCAGTCGTATTTTCAATAATATTATCTTGCACGGTATAGCGTTGGGCAGGGCCACGCTTGGAGAGCAAGTTGATCCCAGCGTAATCCTGATTGCCAGTGTTATTATCGCGAATGATGTTACGGCGAATGATGTTATTGGCAGCGTTACCACCGCCATTCACTTCAACGCCAGCACGCACATTGCCTTCCATAATGCTATCTTCGATGATGTTATCGGTATCGCGGGCGGAATTATCGGTATCGCCACCGCCTAAATCGCCAACCCCAGAGCCAGCGTTATTGCGAAAGACGCTTTGGCGAATATTGACTCGTTGATTGCCCCAGCAATAGTACAAACCATCGCCAGCAGTGCCGCGCGCAGCATAGCCAAGGTTACTAATACCTTGAATTTTGACAAATTCAATATCGCGCGAGGTTGTGCCCGGGTGAAAGCCATGGCCGCGATTTGCGGTTGCCAAGCTATTGCTGACCGTGCTTTGATCGCACGATTGCAAGCTTACGCCATCGCTATGCCAATAGCGCACCGTAATATTATCGATGGTGACAAAGCGGCAATAGACAAAGTTAATCGCCCCAATATAAAACTCGTAGAAGGCAGGCTTTTGGTTGGTATTCCAGCCTTCAATCGTCAAATCGCGCACGCCCATATTTTGCAAGCGATTGTTAAAATTGGTTCCAAGCGCAAAAATCGCTGAATAGGCGTGTGATACAACTGAGTTAGTCGGTACTGAAAGTGTGAGCGGCTTTTTGAGGGTAATTGTGTTGTTGCTGGTATTGATCGAATCGACCATATTTTGCTCAACGCCCCAATTGCCAATGCCTGTGCCTTCCGTACCTTTAATTATAATGCCTTCGCCTGGTTTGAACACCGAGGTATCGGCCACGCTAATCACATTGCTGCCTTGAGTCGCAGTAGCGGTCAACTTGGTATACAAGCCATACGACACTTGTGAAACATTCGCGGTCAGCGGGTAATTGACTGCTCGATCAAGCGTAATTGTTTGGTTGGTGGTGTCGAGGCTCATAATTTCATACGAGCCAGGCAAAAAGCGCAGATCCGTTGAGCGCCAAATATATACAATCATCCCAACCCGAAAGGCTCCAATATTGGCGACCTTAATTGTTGAGAGATTGCTGCCACCTTGGGTCACAAACACCCGTTGCTCGTTGCGGCCAGCCTTTAAAATCGTCTCAGCGCCGACCCCTTGCAAGGTAACCCCGGTTTTCAAATCGAGGTAGGTTTCCAAGGTAAAAGTGCCAGCTGGCAAGCGTACCGTACCGCCACCTTGGGCCGCCGCAGTATCAATCGCCGCTTGAATGCCAAAATCGGGGGCTAATGGATTAAGATAGGGGGTTGCATCAATCGTATTGGCAAACGCCGATTGTAACAGCCAACTAAATGAACCAAGACTGAACGCTAAAATGATAAGAGCACTAACTCCTGACCTGAATCGTTGTTGCACAAAGCTTGGCTGCATAGTTCCTCCGCGCCTGAACATGATGCTGAACAATAAAAAAGGAGCCACAACAGCCCCATGCATCATCTTCTGTGAGCCTTTAATCAAACGTGGAATTATTCAAAACGAGTTTGATTACTGACTCTTATTGTACTATGGCATACCATAGCGCATAGTGGCCTTTTTTCCTACAGGACTTTAGGCCTACTTGACGCGAAATCCCACCTTTATCGCTACCAAGGCTACCCCTTCAGAGTGAGCAGCCTTAGCCCAATCGGGCTATTAGCAGTGGGTAAACAGCATAAACACCCATAGCAGCAGTGCCATAGGTGTTTTGGGTTCACAGTTCAGATTGGGCAACTTGCCTACGTACCAGCCTTGGGGTAAGCCATCAGTTGCCAAATCTGGGTTTGTTCAGTCTACCGTTGGTGAATGTGTGCGCTTGAAGCCTCGCTTACGCTCATCACTGGTCGCCTGCTTGAGCAGTAGTATAGGGCAATTCGCCCTATTGTCGAGTGCGCTGGTTAAGAATATTGACCATTTAACCGTGGCTCTACGTGCATTATTATGGCTTTGTTAAGCCCTAAATTGGCATTATGCGATACTCAGACCAATGTCGTTTTTTGTATAGTACCCCCTAGTACCTAGCTAAGCGGATTGTACAACCTGCACAAAAAGCTGCGGTTAAGCACTGGTAGAATTGCCCGATAGCCCCAATAGCCCAGCGTGGTATTGTATATGCGAAGCCTCTGCTACACTCCTTGTACCAATACCTCACCTCGCCTGCCCATGCTCTCGATGATGCGAGCGTAGGCAGCAGCGATGCTCGTTCTCGGCAATGACTGCCCCCAAACGTCGATCCTCTACATCAACGAAAGGACGGGGTCATGGGCATGTTTATGGGTGAGGGCACTCCAGTGCTCCTGCAAACTATCGTCGAATTTGAAGGCAAGGGTTTTTTCAACCCGCAAATGCTTGATTTACGCTATGTCGTGCCAAGCGATCGCACCACTGGCATGCTCTACTTTCGAGCGGGCAGCACCATTAGCAGCCTCGTCAATGTTTCAATTTTGCGCAATGGCCAGGTTTTACGCTATTTTCCCGTCGCCGCTGATTCAGCCATCCACGTCTCGCTCGCCATCGTCGAGGAACACCCAGCCGGAACCGTGCTTGACGTATGTGTCGCCGGTGAAGGCAGTGGCCTGTTGATCCTTGATCTTGGCTACTTAGAAGTGTAGGCCGCGCATGAATGGATTGGTGCGTTTTCGAAACAACCTGCAATGGGCGACAACGCTGCCGCTCGTTCGCCGCCACGGCATGAGCATTGAACATCGGCGCTTTACCGACCAACGGCCACTCATGCCGCAACTCGAACGCTGGCGCAACTGGTCGATGCAATTGACGCTCAGTGGCACGCGCTATGTGAGCTATGGCGAGCGTAGCTTTTGCCAAGCGCCAACCTCGTTGGTGCTCACCAGCCCACAAGCAGATCCCTTGCGGATTCGCTATTTGCCTGGCGCAACCACCGATTGGCTCAACGTGACCTGGACAAGCGAGGGTTGGCAGCATTTTCTCAATCAGCATGCTCAGTTCAATCAACGTCATGGCTATTTGATTAAAGATGCAGCTCGTTCGCCCATGTTGGCAGTGCGTTACGTGCCGCCACCAGCGCTACACGCTGCACGGCAGTTAATCACCATCGCAGGTTTGCGCGAAGCGCCACCAGCGACCTTGGAAAACGCGGCTACCACGCTTTTGGCCCTGCTCAGTGCGCTCGATTTTCAAACAACCCTGCACGGCTATGCACCAACTCAAGCCCAATCGGTCGAAAAAGCCCAAGCCTTGATGATGAAAAATCTCGAACGGCCACCAAGCATTAGTCAATTGGCTTCAAGTTTGCACATCAGCCCACGCCAACTGCAACGAGATTTTCTGGCCTGTACCGGGCTTAGCCCACTCAGCTATTTACAAATGCTGCGGCTCAGCGAGGCCAATATGCTGCTCGCTAGCACCAATTTGCCAATTGGCACAATTGCCAGCCAACTTGGTTATGCCAGCGCCGCCCATTTCAGCGCCGCCTTCCGCCGTTTATACGCCTGCACGCCGCGCCAAATTCGTGAATACGACGATGACTTGATGCTTGATACTGTTATGGAGGATGCTCATGGCTGTTCAAATTGAAACGATCAAAAAGCTCAAAAATGGCCTCGATGTCCTGCCCGATCTGTATCGCTATGCTAGCTTGGGCTTCGACGCGATTCCCGAAGATGAGATCGAACGCTTGAAATGGTATGGCTTGCTGCATCGCAAACAAACGCCAGGCTTTTTTATGCAACGGCTGCGGATTCCCAACGGCATCCTGAGCACGCGCCAAATGCGCGCAATTGTCAGCGTCTCACGCGATTTTGGCCGCAACACCATGGATCTGACGACCCGCGAGAATATTCAATTGCGCTGGTTGCAGATCGAAGATGTGCCCGCAGTCTTTCAGCGTTTGCAAAATGTTGGCCTAACCTCGCAACAAACCGGGCTTGATAATTATCGCAATGTGATGGGCTGCCCCTTGGCTGGCCTGCACCACGCCGAAATCTTCAACGCTGCGCCGATTACCCAAAGCGTTTCGTTGGCCTTGCTTGGCCGTGAATTTAGCGATTTGCCACGCAAATTCAATATTACGATTAGCGGTTGCTCGCACGATTGTGCGCATAGTCGGGCCAACGATATTGGCATGACTCCTGCCGCCAAAGAAATTAATGGCTATCGCGTGCTTGGCTTTCATGTGGCGCTCGGCGGAGCCTTGGGTGGCACAACGCCGCAGCTCGGTCAAGATGCAGGTATCTTCTTAACTACCGAACAAGCCTTGCCTTTCTGTCGCGCTGTGTTGAGCGTGTTTCGCGATAATGGCTCGCGAGAAAAACGCACCGAAGCCCGTTTGAAATGGCTGATTCGCGAGTGGGGCATGCCGCGCTTTATGGCCGAAGTCGAAAAAAGCTTTGGCCAGCCGTTTTTCAGCGCTGGCGAATCGTTGCTAGCAGCCCACAACGGCGACCACTTGGGCATTCATCAACAACAAGACGAAGGCTTTGTGACGGTTGGTTTGTTGGTGCCAGTTGGCCGCACCAACGCCCAGCAAATGGCCGAAATTGCCGATTTGGCTGATGCCTATGGCACTGGCGAGTTGCGCTTAACCCCCGACCAAAACATTTTGATTCCCAATGTGCATGAAACCTGTCTCGAACGTTTATTGGCTGAACCACTGTTGCAAGTGCTGCAACCACATGCACCTGGAGCATTGCGCGGCTTGGTCAGCTGCACTGGCCGCGATTATTGCCACTTTGCCTTGAGCGACACCAAAGAATTATCGCTCCAGGTTGCCGAAGAATTGAGCACGCTGATTCCCGCCGAACGACGGGTCGATTTGAAAGTATCGGGCTGTGTGCACGCCTGCGGCCAGCACCACGTCGGCGAAATTGGCTTGCAAGCGCAGCGTTTGCGACTCGAAGATGGCAGCATTGTCGATGCCTTTGATCTCTTTGTTGGCGGCAATCATCAGCAACTGGCAACGCTGAAAGCACGCAAAATTCCGGTTGATCAATTGGCTGAGCGGATTGCCGCTGAACTCGCCATTTTGGATGGGGAATAAGATCATGACGAACGTTGTGCGTTCACAATGCCCCTATTGCGGCGTTGGCTGTGGCATCGAATTAACCGTCAACGCTGGCAAGGTTGTGCGCGTCACTGGCGATAGCGCCCACCCCGCCAATCAAGGCAAGCTCTGCATCAAAGGGGCAACAATTGAGCAAATGCTCACGCCTGAATCACGCCTTACCCATGCCCAACTGCGCAGCGATCGCCATGCAGCGTTGCAATCGGTTGGGCTGGAGCAAGCTCTCGATCACGCTGCCCAGCGGCTGAATGCAATTCGCGCAGAGCATGGCAACGAGGCAATTGGCTTTTATCTTTCGGGCCAACTCACCAACGAAACCAGCTATTTGGTGACCAAGCTGTGCAAAGGCTTGCTGGGAACCAACACCATGGATGCAAACTCGCGACTGTGTATGGCCAGCGCCGTGGCTGCCTACACCCGCACCTTAGGCACCGATGGCCCGCCCTGTAGCTATAGCGACATCGAACAAGCAGATTGCTTCTTGATTGTTGGCTCGAACACCGCCGAATGCCATCCGATTGTCTATCGCCGCATCGAGCAGCAAGTGCGCAAACATGGCGCAAAATTGATTGTGGTTGATCCCCGCCGCACTCAAACCTCGCGTTATGCCAGCTTACACTTGGCCGCAGCGCCCGGCAGCGACACCGCCTTACTCAATGGTTTATTACATATTTTGATTCGCGATGGCGCAGTTGATTATGCATTTATTGCCCAACATACCACTGGTTGGAGCGAAATTGCTGCCGCCGTCGCCGCGTGGACTCCAGCCCAAACCGCATTGGCAACTGGATTAACCGTTGATGAAATTGAAGCTGCTGGCGCAATCTTGGTTGCGAGCCAACGCACCTTGAGCATGTGGAGCATGGGTGTCAATCAAAGCCGCAATGGGGTTGCCAAAGCCACCGCGATCATCAACATGCACTTAGCAACAGGCCGGATTGGCAAGCCAGGCTGTGGCCCGTTCTCGTTGACTGGTCAGCCAAATGCCATGGGTGGCCGCGAAGTTGGCTATTTGGCGCATCAATTGCCTGGTTATCGCCGCGTTGATGTGGCTGAGCATCGCACGGCAATCGAGCAAGCATGGGGCATTCCACTTGGCAGCATCAGCGCCACGCCCGGCCCCGATGCCCAAACCATGTTCAGCCAATTGGCCGAAGGCAAGCTCAAAGCAATTTGGATTATTGGCACGAATCCGTTGCACTCGATGCCCAACAACAGCACAATTCGCGCTGCACTTGAAAAAGCTGAATTGGTGATTGTGCAGGACGTGTATAATACAAGCTCATGTTTGGCCTACGCTGATATTGCCTTGCCTGCTGCCCAATGGGCCGAAAGCCTTGGCACATTCACCGCCTCAGATCGCCATATTACCTTGTTGAATCCAGCCTATCCAGCACCTGGCGAGGCCATGCCCGATTGGTGGCTGGTGCAGGCAGTGGCCCAACGCATGGGCTTTGCGCTTAATTTTGCCAATGCAGAAGCGATTTGGGATGAATATCGCAATTTGACCGCTGGCCGCTATCCGCTTGATGTGAGCGGCGTGAGCTACGAACGGCTGCGCAACGGCCCAATTCAATGGCCATGCCCCGCCGAAGATCATGCTGGCACGGTGCGTTTGTATAGCGATGGTCGCTTTGCAACCGCCAATGGTCGCGCCAATTTCCATGTAACGGTACCGGTCGAGCCAGCAGAAGTGCCAAGCTACGAATTTCCATTTTGGCTCACGACTGGCAGGGTGTTGGAGCAATGGCATACCCGCACTCGCACCGCCAACGTGGCCAAACTCAATCAGCGCCATAATGGCAGCTTTATCGAAATTCACCCAGACGATGCCAACACGCTCGGCGTAAGTGCCGGCGAGAAAATCGCGGTCATTGGGCGGCGTGGTAGTTGTACATCGGTGGTGCAAATTAATCCAGCAATCATGCCAGGCTGCTTGTTTATGCCAATTCACTGGGACGATGGCAACCCCAACGTGCTGAGCATCAATGCCGCCGACCCAATCAGCAAGCAACCAGAACTCAAGGCATGTGCGGTTCAATTACGGCCAATTGTCGAAGGTATCAACATCAAATTTGGCGAAGCCGCCACAGTTCCAGCAATGGCCGCTGGCAAACGGAGCAGCCAATGAGTAGCCTAAACGGTCAACGAGTTGCAATTCTCGAAGCGCGCCGCGCCTCAGAATTAGCCAATTTGCTCAGTCGCCATGGTGCGACACCCATTCATGCCCCAGCCTTGCGCGAGGTCAGCGTCGATGCAGCTCCAGTTGCTCAAGCAGTCTTGCAGCAGCTTGAAGCAGGCCAAATCGAGCTGTTGATTTTGTTGACTGGGGTTGGCACGCAGCAATTAATTGATGGCGCTGCTAATTTGGGGCTTGAGCAAGCCATGCTGGCTGCATTGGCCAAAACAACGCTCGTTTGCCGTGGTCCCAAACCAACCGCCGTCTTACGCCGCTATGAATTGCGCCCCAGCATCAGCGCCGCATCGCCCTATACAATCAACGATTTGATCAGCAGCCTTGATCAGGTTGATTTGGCTGAACGTGGCGTTGGTTTGTTGCACTACGGCGAGCGCGATCGCAAATTAGCCGATTATTGCATGGAACGAGGGGCCGTGCTCCACGAACATAGCGTCTACGAATGGCAATTGCCAGCAGACCTCAGCCCACTGTATGCGCTGATCGAGCAAGCGATTGCTGGCCAGATCGATATTTTTACCTTTACCAGCCAAATTCAGGTGCGCCATTTGTTGCTGGTTGCCGAGCAACAAGGCCAAGCCCAAGCATTAATTGCCGCACTGCAACAAGCAATCGTCGCCGCCGTTGGCCCATCGTGCGCCCAAGCCCTCATCAACGTTGGCATTCACGCTGTGATTATGCCTGAGCAACCGTTTATGGGTCAGATGGTGCAACGCATTCTCAATCACATAACCAGCAAGCGCCCAACCCTCTAAGTATTCTTGCCAACAACGCAGCTCAACTCCCTGCAACGAATGCAGTTTCCACCACTGATGGTGTGATACCGAACCTGTTCGCTTCGCGATAGCTCCTGCAACGCCACGCAGTCGCACCAATGTTGGTGAATCGTGCTACCGATGATTGATTATGTCACATTAATCATCGCGATCTCCCAAGCGTTCGATGTGTGTGCCACAGGTTTCACGGAGGAGCTTCCAATGTCCAAAATCAGCCGTCGCGATTTTCTCAAAACTGCCGCAACCTTTGGCGCAGCCATCGCCACGCCCAGCCTCTTGACCGCCTGCGGTGGCGAAACAGCCAGCGAAACAGGCGAGCGCCCAATCAAAATTGGCTTTATTCCGCTGACCGATTGCGCTTCAGTCGTAATGGCCCACACCTTGGGCTATTACAAAAAATATGGCGTGAATGTTGAGGTCGTCAAAGAAGCTTCGTGGGCCAATGTACGCGATAAGCTGTTGACTGGCGACCTTGATGCAGCTCATTGTTTGTTTGGCATGCCCTTCTCGGTCTACACGGGCGTGGGCGGCAAGGCCGAAAGCGAACTCAAAATAGCCATGGTGCTGAACCAAAATGGCCAAGGGATTACCCTCAGCAGCGCATTGGCCAAAGATGTTGGCTATGGCGACCCGAGCAAACTTAAAGCGCTCATTAGCCAACGCCCCGCTGATAAGCCCGCCACGTTTGCCGCAACTTTCCCCGGCGGAACCCACGATCTTTGGCTGCGCTACTGGCTCGCCGCTGCTGATGTTGATCAAAATAATGTCAAAATCATCACCATTCCACCCCCGCAAATGGTCGCCAATATGCGCATCGGCGAGATGGATGGCTTCTGCGTTGGCGAGCCATGGAACGGCGTGGCGGTCAAAGAAGGCATTGGCGAAACGGTGTTGGCAACCCAAGATTTGTGGGCGGGACACCCAGAAAAAGCCTTGGTCGTCAACCCAGCCTTTGCCGAAAAACGCCGCGCTGAGCTGAAAAACGTTATGAAGGCGATTCTTGAGGCTTCGCAATGGCTCGACGATTTCAACAACCGTGCTGAAGCAGCCAAGGTCATCGGCGGCCAAGCCTATGTCAATGCTCCAGCAGATGTGATCGAAGCCCGTTTGAAGGGCCAATACAACTTGGGTGCAACCCTCGGCGAACGCACATTCGAGCCAAGCAAAAGCATGGTTTTTCACCAAGCTGGCGCGGTCAACGAGCCACAACGCAGCCATGCGATTTGGTTTATGGCGCAATACGTGCGCTTTGGGCTTGTGCCAAGTGCCCCCGACTACAACACCATTGCCGACAAGCTCATTTTGCGCGATCTCTACGCTGAAGTCGCCAAAGAAATGAGCTTAACTGTGGCGAGCGACGATTTACAGCCATTCACCGTCACGCTTGATCAACGCAGCTTCGACCCCAAAAGCCCATCCTAGCCCGCAGGCCATCACGACACACCTGCGCGACTGAAGAATCACGGCTTCAGTCGCCAACACACCTGCCACTTGCTTGCCAACCACACAAGGAGCATCTTTATGGCCCAGATGATCGACGTTATTCCACGACGTGAGCATTCAGCTCTGACCAGCATGCGCTATTGGCTCAAAATAATCTGGCAAACGCTTAGCCCAATCGTTATCGGCATGCTCATTTTGATAGGCTTATGGCAAGTTGCAGCATGGATTTCTGCTGGCGCGTTGCCAACACCGTTCGCTACTGCCAGCACCTTGGGCGAGCTATTGAGCGACCCGTTCTATGATAACGGCCCGAACGACAAAGGCATTGGCATTCAGCTCTTGGCTTCGTTGGGACGGGTGTTTACTGGCTGGGGAATTGGCATCGCGATTGCGATTCCGCTTGGCATGCTTCTTGGTAGTAGTGCTCCGCTGCGGAAAATGCTCGCCCCAGTGATTGAAATTTTGCGGCCTGTCTCGCCGCTGGCCTGGTATCCATTAGGTTTAGCGGTGCTTCACAATGCACCCAAAGCAGTGGTTTTTGCAATTGTCATTACCTCGCTCTGGCCAACCTTGGTCAATACCACCATGGGCGTGCAAAACATTCCCGCCGATCTCAAAGCTGTTTCCAAAGTGTTTCGATTTAGCCGCTGGCGCTATGTCAGCAAAGTGCTATTACCCGCAGCGTTTCCAGCAATCTTGACGGGCATGCGGCTTTCGATGGGCATTGCTTGGATGGTGATTGTTGCAGGTGAAATGTTGGCTGGCGGCACGGGCTTAGGCTTCTTTGTGTGGGATTCGTGGAATGCGCTCTCGTTGGAACGGGTAATGAGTGCAATTTTGATCATTGGCATCACAGGTTTGTGCCTCGATCGCTTATTTAGTTTGCTTGGCCAACGCATGGCTGCATGGCAAGAAGGAGGTCACTAATGGCTCCACGGTTGTTAGCGCGTACGACGGTCAATAGTGCAATCTTGCCAATGGAGGCCGCTCCATTGCTCGAAATCAGCGGCGTGGGCAAGAATTATCCCAGCGGCCAAAGCCAGATCAACATCTTGCGCGATATTGAGCTAACCATTCACTCGGGCGAGTTTATTAGCTTTATTGGTCATTCTGGCTGTGGCAAAAGCAGCTTGCTGAATATGATTGCAGGCCTGACCAGCATTAGCACAGGCACGATGGTTTTCGATGGCAAGCCAATTGAAGCACCAAGCCCTGAACGCGCAATGGTCTTTCAGCATTATTCGCTGTTGCCATGGCTCTCGGTCTATCAAAATGTCTATGAAGCTGTCGATTCGGTGCAAACTGACCTGAGCAAAGCCGAGCGTAAAGCCTTGACCGATGCAGTGCTGGAGCGGGTTGGCCTGAGCAACCATGTCCACAAAAAGCCAATGCAACTTTCCGGCGGCATGCGCCAACGGGTGGCGATTGCCCGCGCTTTTGCGGTGCATCCACGGATGCTCTTGCTCGATGAGCCATTTGGTGCGCTCGATGCCCTCACACGGGGCAGCTTGCAAGAAGAATTATTAGACCTCTGGAGCGGCGATGCCCGCACCGAAACCGTAGTGATGGTGACCCACGATATTGATGAAGCGATTTACCTCAGCGATCGGATTGTGGTTTTCAGCGATGGGCCAAGTGCAACAATCAAAGAAGTGATTACCGTGGATTTACCACGCCCACGTGATAAACAAAGCCTTATGACAAGTCAAACCTGGAATAACCTACGCACCCACCTGCTGCTCTCATTGCACTGCTAAACCAACAATCAGTACACAGAGTTGTGTCTCGTGGGCTGTCTCGATGTTGCGACAGCCTTTTGTATTTAACCAGTAAATTATGGTATAAATACAGACAATTGTTAGGAAATAAGGAGTAGTGAGATGCGATTAAGTCAACGCCAATGGCAGGTAATTGACTGTGTTGCCCAAGGCCAAACCAATAGCCAAATTGCCGTAAGCCTCTGTATCAGCGTCGCCACGGTTGAAAAACACCTCACAATAATTTTTAAACGCTTAGCCATCAACAATCGTACCAGCTTGGCGCAATGGTATTGGGGCCAGCAACAACTTGTACCACACGAACCTAGGTAAGTGCTTAAAAAAGAGTAGGGTTTCCCAGCATTGTCGTGCATCCTCAAGCATGCTACTCTATTACTAGAAGAGCGCTCTTCATCCTCATCGTTGCTTCATCACTCCCAATTAATCGATTTTAATCTGCATCCACAAGCATAGATATTTCTATGAGGAAGGATCGATTATGCGACAGCAGCGCCGATTTGCGTGGCATAAAACGCTGGCAGCATGTGCCTTGGCGTTAGGGCTGAGCTTGGGCAGCATCAGTTTTGCCTTGGCCGAAGGTAGTTGGAGTTCAAGCTGTACTGGGTGTCGGGTTGGCTTTGAATCACGCCGCTGGACTGATAACAATAATGATGCAAGCGACACCATTATTGGATTTAGCCAATGTCGCGATAGCAATAATGGTAATGACCCGAACGATTCAATTACGGTTGAATTAAAACGTGATATTTCATTCTCGCCCGATGCAAGTTATGGCCAACATGTCGTAGGCTGCTGGAATGCAGGCTCGGCGAACTTTGGGCGTATGGCCACCGCAGGCAATTACTACTGGACGATTCGGGCGATTACTGGCATTACGAATAATGCAGTTTCGGTCAATACCAATCCAGTCAATGTGAGTTACTAATCTTTTTTGGGAGCGCTGTTGGTATCGCAGCAACAGCGCTCGATCGATGATAACCAATGCAATTTGAGAATTTGAGTTTTGGCTATCGCGGCAAGCCAGCAATTTTCAAGCAATTTTCATGGGCTGTGCCAGCTGGGCGGACGGTATTGCTCGGGCCAAATGGCACTGGCAAATCGACTTTGCTCAATTTGGCGGCAGGAGTACTCAAGCCCAAGGCAGGCACAATTCAAGCCAATGCCAAACGTGATGTTGGCTGGATGCCGCAAAACGTGTTAGCAATCAATCGCCTAACCGTTCACGAGCAAGTAGCCTATGCTGGTTGGCTGAAAGGGCTGAGCCAAGCAGCCGCATGGGAACAAGCCCAAGTAGCTTTAGCAGCAGTCGATCTGACAGAACGCGCTGATGATCTGAGCAAAAATCTGTCTGGTGGCCAACTACGGCGGGTCGGTTTAGCCCAAACAATTATTCACCAGCCAAGCATTATTTTGCTCGATGAGCCAACCGTTGGCCTAGACCCGACCCAACGCCAACGCTTTCGCACAATTTTAGCCAGCCTGCCAAATAATCACACCATGCTGGTTTCAACCCATCAAGTCGATGATTTAGCCGAGCTATTCGATACGGTTGTTGTGCTTTATCAAGGCCAAATTCGCTTCCAAGGCAGCATCGAAGAATTTTTGGCCCATGCGCCAAACGCAAGCCCCCGCCCAGCAGAAGCAGCCTATGCCTATTTTATTGGAGGCGATCACTAATGCTGCGTTGGTTTCGCTGGCCCAGCTTTTGGCTTTGGCCGCTTATGCTTTGTCTTAGTTTGCTGCATCCGATCAATTGGCAAGCGGTCAATGATGCCTATCGGCTTGAAGCAACGGTGCGTGGCATGCGCATGCTGATGATCATCGCCCCAATTTGTGCTGCCTGGGCGGCATGGGAAGCAGCACGGTTGCGCAAAGCAAAATGGTGGCACAGCGCGCATGCCCGTCCGCCATGGGCAATTGTGCTCAATGCGACTGGGCCAATTTGGTGGTTTGGGGCCAGCTGCCTCGTAATCAATGCCATCGTTCAGTTGGTACTCGTTGATTTAGCGCCGATTCCAACGCCGTTGGTGCTGCTCACTGGCCTTGCAACTTTAGCAATGCACATTGGGATTGGCTTTAGTTTCGGTTTATGGCTGCCAGCAATCAGTGCTGTGGCTGGCGTTTTGCTGCTTGATTATCTGTGGATGGTGTTTCCCAATAGTCTGAGTACGCCGTGGATTCGCCATTTAACTGGCTATAGCATTGGCTGCTGTGCAACCGAATATACGCTTGCGCCAGCATTTTTGCAGGCGCAATGGCTGCTCGTTGTCAGTGGGTTGCTTGCATGTTGGCTCGTTTGGCAAGGGTTTGATGCAGTTTGGCGCGTTGGCTTAGCGTTGCTGATTGGGCTAAGTGGGATTGGGCTAGCAGCGCAACGAGTGCAAAGCTTGGATTATGATCCGATTGCCGAGCGCAATCCAAGCGCCTTGATCTGTAGCAATGCAGCAATTCAACTGTGTGTGTGGCCTGAGCATGCCCAACGCTTGCCCGCGCTGCAAGAGCTGGCGAACGAAACCAAACAAGGCTGGCAGCAAGTAAATATAGGGTTTCCCACTGTTTGGAGCGAATCGCCATTGCAACCAGAAAGCAGCTATTTTGTCGTTCGCAAGCAATCGAGCGATTTGGATATTGTGCGCAATTTTGCCTATGCCATGCTGCCTGCAACCCCAACCTGTAGCCAACAACAGCCTTATCCCGCCTATGCAGTTCAGGCGCTCAGCCTCTGGTGGTTATTACGACAAGCTGGAGTACCGCAAGCAGTGGCCCAAAGCCAATTAAGTGCCAGCGATTTTCAACTGCTCCAACAGCTTGAGCAGCAGCCACGTGAGCAACAATTGGCATGGTTTGAATACAATCGCCAAGCCTTAGCTGGCTGCGATTTAGCTCCCCGTTTTGAGGCCTAAGCATGCACATTTGGCTTAAACTCCGGCGCTGGCAATTGTGTATTGGCGCGAGCCTTGGTTTATTGCTGCTTGCAAGCATTGGGCGTGGCTTCCAATTACCATTACCAAGTTTTTTAGGCGGCGATTTAATTGCTAGCCCGTTGGGATTAATCCTGCCTGCGGCGTGGTGGCTCCTGCTTGCCCAAGTGTTGAGCCAAGGTGATCCATGGCTTGAACAAACGGCGCTACGACCAATTCGTGCTTTTGATGCAGGCTTGCTGAGCATGCTGAGCGGCCTGATTATGGGGCTGAGTTGGCTTTTGGCGAGCGTACTCAATCAACCATTGTTGCTCGCGATAGCGCGCAATTGCCTTGGTTTTATGGGCTTGGGGTTGCTTGCAGCGCGGCTCTTTGGCTGGCAAACAGCCGCACTTATGCCAATCGCATTGCATCTGCTAAGTGGCTTTTTTGGCCAACGCGCTGGCCAAATTCTGGTTTGGGCTTGGTCATTGCAGCCAAACCCCAATCTAGCGAGCTGGCTGCAAGCAGCAATCTTGTGGCTGGTTGGCATAGGCTGGAGCATAGTCCAACCAGCTCGCAACCCTGGTTAATCGTTTAAAGCATAGATAACATTGGTTTGGCGCTGACCTAAACTGCGTGGCACCAGCCGCAAAACGCGATTGCGCAGCTGTTGTTGCCATGCATGCGGCAAATGCACCAGTGAGCCAACCCGCCACGATGTATCAACAATTGCTTGGGCTTTGGGCATACGGCGTTTTTGATAATGCAAAAAGGCTAATTGTGGTTGATCATAGCGCGCAAGCATCTCGGCCAGCACCCAGGCATCTTCAATTGCTTGGCAACCGCCTTGACCAAGATTGGGCGTTGTCGCATGCGCTGCATCGCCAAGCAAGCCAATTCGCCCTTGATACCACGTTTTCAGATGGGCTAAATCGCTAATATCGGTGCGCAACAACGCCTCATCACGGGTTTGCGCAATCAGCGTTTTGGCGATTGCTGGCAAATCATGGCCTTGGGCAAGCAAGGTTTCGCGGGCAGCAGCTGGTGAATCATCACGCTGGCCTTGGGCTGCAAGGCTGGTCGCATACCAATAAACCAAATCCTGGCCAACTGGCGTGTAGCCAAAACGCAGCTGCTGGCCCCAAATTTCGGCGGCAATTGGCTGGCCCAATTCGCGATAATCGAGCTGCACCAAGGCACGATGCGAGGTTTGGCCCGAATAGCGCAGCGGATGCTGAGGAAAAATCTGCTCGCGCACCGCAGAACGCAAGCCATCTGCTCCAATCAAACAAGCAGTCTGAATCGTTGAGCCATCGGCAAATGCGGCCTGGACTGCCTCGGCTGTTTGGTGCAAGCCCACCAAGCGCTTGCCAAGCTGAACACAATTTGCTGGCAAGGCATCGAGCAAGGTTTGTTGCAACGCAGCGCGGCTAATCGTCACCAACTCTTGGCCAAAGCGCTCGCGCATTAATTTCAAATCAAAACCAGGCAATAAACTGCGTCCTTGCGCATCCACAATGCCAAATTCGCTGCCACCCAACGCACTAAGACACAGCCCACGCTGGCGTACAGCTTCGGTCAAGCCCCAGCGTTCGAGCAAATTCATGGCATTGGGAGCCAATAAAATGCCCGCGCCAACAGGCCGTAGCGCTGGCGCAGCCTCATAGATTTGCACTGGAATATGGCGTTGATGCAGGCCAATCGCCAAACATAAACCGCCAATTCCCCCGCCAATGATCGTTATCGGTTGCATTGCATCCTCGTTGAATTTAATTAATCTAAGCAAAACACACCTTATAGTATGTTCTAAGTCAAGGGTTAATTATTCAATAATTTATGTCAACTTGAAAATCGTTGTACAATACAAGCGCTAGCTGCAATGGGCTAGCCAGAGTTTATGAGGCCTGCGACTTATGCAATTAACCGGAATCCACCATCTTACGGCAGTCAGCGCCAATGTGCGTGAAAATTATCGTTTTTATACCCAAGTTTTAGGCATGCGCCTTGTCAAGCGTACCGTTAATCAAGATGATGTGAGTGCATATCACCTTTTTTATGCTGATGGCGCAGGCACACCTGGCAGCGACATTACCTTTTTTGATTGGCCAGTTGGGCCAGAGCAACGTGGGACGCATAGCGTTTGCAATACTGCCTTGCGGGTCACGGGCAAAGCCAGCCTTGAGTGGTGGGCTGAACGTTTGAGCCAACAAGGCGTTCAGCATAGCGGCGTGCTTGAGCGCGATGGTCGCTTGACCATTGATTTTGCTGATAACGAAGGCCAACGCCTAAGCCTGATTGATGATGCAGGCGCTGGCGATCCAAATACGCCATGGGATTCTAGCCCAGTACCAGCAGAGCACCAAATCCGTGGGCTTGGGCCAATTCGCATGAGCGTGCCAAAGCTTGAAGCTACCGATAATGTGCTAACCAAAGCGCTGAATATGCGCCAAGTGCGCCAATATAGCCTTAACGAAGGCAAGGAATATCCAGTTTATGTCTATGAAATGGGCAATGGCGGCGCAGATGCAGAA
Source organism: Herpetosiphon llansteffanensis (assembly GCF_003205875.1). Classification (GTDB taxonomy): domain Bacteria; phylum Chloroflexota; class Chloroflexia; order Chloroflexales; family Herpetosiphonaceae; genus Herpetosiphon; species Herpetosiphon llansteffanensis. The sequence goes on along the minus strand of NZ_PUBZ01000119.1, from coordinate 1,302 downwards.
TTGCATGTTTTGGTGCAGCCAGATTTAGCGCCCGCCCAACCAGGCGCTGGTGGCGTGCATCACGTGGCGTTTCGCACCCCCAACGAAGAAGAATATCATGGCTGGACGCGGCGTTTGCGCGAATTGAGCATTCGCACCAGCGGCGAAATTGATCGCTACTACTTCCGCAGCCTTTATTTTCGCGAGCCAAATGGCATTTTGTTTGAAATTGCCACCGATGGGCCGGGCTTTGCGGTTGATGAAGATCCAGCCACGTTGGGCGAATCGGTTGTATTGCCACCATTCCTTGAGCCACGGCGCGAAGCCATTGTTGCCAACCTCAAGCCCCTAACCTAAACAAGCCGAGCGCGCTTACTGCGATGGTAAGCGCGCTCGATTAAGTTGCCAAATTCGCCAAACAGATTAAAATAACACACCTGTTCGTTTAATTCTGTGAGGTGCAAATTCATGGCACGTCCACGCCGCAAACGCTACCAAGGCATTACCCCACCGCAACATTGCCCACCATCTGAGCTAAAAACCGTCGCTGAATTGAGATTGAGCGATAACGGCAACTATGCTCGATTGAGCATACAGCAGCTTAATTTCAGTCAACAACGAGCCAAAGATATTTTCATGGAACAATCGATTGTGCGCCAATGCCAATTTGATCAAGTGGTATTGCAGCAATCACAGCTTGTTGATAGTAGTTTTGAGCAATGCGACTTGAGCCATGCCAATTGGGAGAAAAGCCATCTTGAGCGCTTGGAATGGCATAATAGTCGATTAGGTGGCATGAAATTCGTCGAAGCCCAAGCTGAGCATATTGTTTTCAATATTTGCCAACTTGATTATAGTGTCTGGTGGTCGGCGCGGCTTGAGCATATCCATTTCGTCGATTGTCGCATGCTCGAAAGCAGCTTTGAAGCGGCGAAACTGAGTGATGTTTGCTTTCGCAATTGCGATCTGAGTCGAACCAATTTTCGCAATGCCACCCTGAGCAACGTTGATATTCGCGGCTCGCAGATTGCTGGCATGCAGATCGAGTCCAAGCAACTACAAGGCTTGATTATCGAGCCGCGCCAAGCGCTAGAAATTGCCCAATCGCTGGGCCTCACCATCCGCGAATTAGAAGCCGAGGAATTAGCTTAAACAATAAAAAACGCTCGCTGGATTTTCTCCAGCGAGCGTTCTTATGGAATGGTACGCATCCCCCTACGTTCCCACAGCGGGTGCTGCAGTAGCCTCGGTGTGTGTCGCGTTCACGGCCTGGTTCGGGATGGAGCAGCGTGGGGCACAACCACCTCGACACGTACCAAATTG
>NZ_PUBZ01000118.1 GCF_003205875.1 Herpetosiphon llansteffanensis | reverse complement strand
CCCCTGATCCCCAACCCCTATGCTCTATGTTTTATGCTCTATGTTCTTCATCCCTCATAATTCATCCTTCATCCTTTCCCTCCGCCATATCGTATAATAGCGCTACGCCTAATTTAACACTATTTCCCCATCTTGAAGCCTACGGCAGCCTGCTGGATGGAGCTTTCTTGGGCATGGCCAGCATTTGCCGGGCGTGCATTGTTGGCTTGATTCAAAGGAGTTGACCTGTGGCACGCAGCACTTCGCGGCCTGACGCTGGCTTGGCAGGCTATTTTCGCTTTGCCGAACATGGGACGAACCTTCGCACCGAAATTCTGGCTGGGGTTACCACGTTTTTCGTGATGGCCTACATTATTTTTGTTAATCCCTCGATTTTATCGAGCGGCCCCTTGGCTGAGGCTGGCCCGCCATTCAACGCAACCCTCACCGCCACCTGTTTGGTTTCGGCCTTGATGTGTATCGCGATGGGTTTATTTACCAATTATCCTTTTGCGCTCGCCCCTGGCCTTGGATTGAATGCAGTCGTGGCGTTTCAATTAATTCTAACAATGGGCCTGCCATGGCAAGCAGCTATGGGCGTGGTCGTGCTCGAAGGTTTGTTAATTACGGCCTTAGTGCTGACTGGCTTTCGCCAAGCGGTGATGCATGCGATTCCGCTTTCGCAGAAACGGGCGATTAGCGTTGGCATTGGCTTGTTTATTCTCTTCATTGGCTTGAATAACGCTGGCATTGTGCAACGCGGCAATGGCACGCCCATGGCGTTGGGCAATTTCACCACCTTTTCAATTTTGCTCACCGTGATTGGCTTGTTTTTGACCCTGATTTTGCTGGCGCGCAAAGTTAAAGCCGCCTTGCTGATTGGCATTTTAGCCACAACGATCATCGGTGTTGTCAGCCATTATGCTTTTGGCGCAGATATTAGCGCTCAAGCAGGTATACAAGGGTCTTTCCCAAGCGAGTTGGCTAGCCCAAGTTTCGAGACGATTGGTCAAGGTATCAATTTTGATGTGTTTAAATTAGCAGGAGTGCTTTCAGCAGTCTTGGTAATTTTCTCGCTGATGCTCTCGGATTTCTTCGACACGATGGGCACAATCATTGGCGTTGGCGAGCAAGCGGGCTTTGTCAAAGCTGATGGCGATTTGCCCAACTCGAATCGAGTGTTGATGGTCGATTCAGTTGCGGCGGTTGCTGGCGGTGTGTTTGGCACGTCATCGGTCACCACCTACATCGAAAGTGCGGCAGGGGTTGGCGAAGGCGGGCGCACTGGGCTAACCGCTGTCGTCACAGGAATTTTGTTCCTGCTAAGCATTCTGATCGCGCCATTTGCGGGGATTGTGCCAAGCGAAGCAACCGCACCAGCCCTAATCATTGTGGGCTTTTTGATGTGCGGCGGCATTCGCGAAATCGATTTTGGTGAGCTTGAAGAGGGCTTTCCCGCCTTGCTAACTATGACGATTATGCCATTCAGCTATAGCATCACCAACGGCATTGGCGCAGGCTTTATCAGCTATGTGGTGCTGAAATTGGCTTTGGGCAAGGCCAAACAAATTCATCCCTTGCTCTGGATCGTCGCCGTATCGTTCTTGGTTTACTTCTTGTTGCCCTTGATTGAGGCTAAGATTTAGGCTAGAGAAATGCCCTCTCCCCGCAAATTGGGAGAGGACATCAATTCCACGTTGGGCACAAATCCCGAAAAACGCATAATCATAATCTTTGGGTTATCAATCCAACCGTATCATTATTTCAGCTCAATCAAACTCGTTCAAGGCCCGCCGCAGAGCGCGAATAACCCGTTGGCGCTTCGGCGCTTTAAATAGATAGGCTGGCAGGCGCTCATACCAGCGTTGCCAATAATGCTCAAGGCTATGCCTTAACCTGCGGCTGCTTGGGTGCAACTGCTGTTCGAAGTGGCCGAGGCAGGTACGAAGCTGATCAAGCGAATGAAACAGGAAGGTGAAGGAGCAGACTTGCACGCAATAGATCCACTGAGGTACAACTTTCAAAGGTAGGTTTTGAGCGATTGGTCGGCAGTGGAGCGTTCCCTCACCCCCCAACCCCCTCTCCCACGAAAACGCGGGCGAGGGGGAGCCAACTCTTTTGTACGAAGGAATTGGGGGAGAACCACGGCATTAAAGCCCCTCGCCCGCGTCACGGGAGAGGGGTTGGGGTGAGGGGATCTTAACACCGACCCTTGAAAGCTGAGGTAGAAACGGGGTCGCTTCACGCGTTGTTTTCAGCCCGCCAATCCAGCTTGAGGACATATAATCTGGATGCAATTTAGGATCATACTGTTCTTGCCAGCAACGAGCCATCCTCATCTCCTTTCCCAAATGCGAGTTTCCCCAAACTATTGAAACCACGAATTAAAGCCCCTCTCCCACGAAAACGCGGGCGAGGGGGAGCCAACTATTTTCACCAAGGAATTGGAGGAGAACCACGGCATTAAAGCCCCTCGCCCGCGTCACGGGAGCGGGGTTGGGGTGAGGGGATCTTAACACCGACCCTTGAAAGCTGAGGTACAAGCAGGGTCGCTTCACGCGTTGCTTTCAGCCCGCCAATCCAGCTTGAGGACATATAATCTGGGTGCAATTCAGGATCATAGTGTTCTTGCCAGCAACGAGCCATACGCAGATCCTTTCCCAAGCGCGAGTTTCCCCAAACTATTGAAACCATCAAATAAAAGCCCCTCGCCCGCAGCGTGGGCGAGGGGTTAGGATGAGCAAACTTAGCCAGCAGCTTTGACTGTGGCTTTATCGCCAGTTTCAATCAAATAAACGCTGCCTTTATGCGCTTTGGCTCGTTTTTTCACATCGGCGGCCAAATCGCCAAACTCGGCAAAGTGGGTAATTTGGTGATTGAGGCTCGAAACTACACCAATCGAGATGCTGACAAACGGAAATTGCTTGGGATTGCCCTCGCGATCGTTTTGGCGAATAAAGCCGCGTTGGCGCGATTCAATGTCGTAATACAGCGGCGCAAGCTGATCAAACTCACGAATGATCGATTCGCAGATCGTCACCACATTATCGGGATGGGCCAGAAATACAAAATCATCGCCGCCAATATGGCCCACAAAATCGCCAGCCGCACCCGAACGTTCAACCGCTCCGGTGATTATCCGCGCAGTTTGGTGAATAATCGCATCGCCTTTGAGAAAACCATATTCATCGTTGTAGGCTTTGAAGTGGTCGAGATCGCAGTAGGCCACCACAAACGGCTGTTTGCGATCAAGCCGTGCTGCGATGGCCCGCTCAATCGCCCGATTGCCTGGCAGCATCGTCGATGGATTGGCGTTGCCTTCCACTTCGCGGCGGCGTAGCGAGGCACTAATCCGCGCTAGCAATTCATTCCAATCAAAGGGCTTGGTGATGTAATCGTCTGCGCCAAGTTGAAAGCCGCGTACTTTTTCCTCTGGCTTGCCCAGCGCCGAAACCAGCATCAGCGGCGTGGTGGCGGTTTGGGTGCGTTCGCGTAATTGACGCAACACCGTCCAGCCATCAATATCGGGCAACATCAAATCGAGCATAATCAGATCGAAGGGCTGACGCATGGCGAGCCGCAAGCCTTCTTCGCCGCTGGTAGTGACGGTGATCGAATAACCAGCATTCGATAAGCCTTGGCTGACGACTTGTTGAATTTCTTGATCGTCTTCGATAACCAAAAGCTCGGCGATGGTTTTCTTGCGGCTTTTCGTCACCAATTCGCTGACCATAATTGGCAAGCGATCCAAGGCTTCATCTTTGCGAATAATTTGCAGCCGTGGGTCAAGCTCCAGTTTTTCGGTTTGGGTTGCTTCCAAACCAGTGTAAATAATAATTGGAATGTGTTTGGTTTCTGGATCTTCGCCCAACACAAAGGCCACTTGTTCGCCATTGAGGTGCGGCAACATCAGGTCGAGAATAATCGCGACTGGTTGATAGGCCCGCGCCAAATCTAAGCCAGCCATGCCATCGGGCGCAGTAACCACGTTATAGCCCGATTGCGTTAAGCGGGCCGAAACCACGGCGCGATAGGTCTGCGAATCTTCAATCAACAAGACACAAGGTTTGCTTGTGTCGATGTCTGGGGGATATTTGGGCAAAGCTGGATTTGGAGCCTCTGCAGGCGCTTGGTTTGCTTGCTGCGGACGTTGGGCCAGCACTTCGTCAGGGATAATCACCTGAATGCCAGTTGCATGGTCAAACATATATTCTTGCAACACATCAATTGCGCTGCCCAAGCGGGTTGCCGAGCGATTGAGCAAGCCCATAACTTCGGCAATTTGGGCCGAATTGGCGTTGGTTTCGGCGAGATAACGTTCAAGCAAGGCCAAACCTGCGTTTAGAGTGGTTAGGGGCGTTGCAAAACGGTGAACAAAACGAGAACGGCGTTCGTAGCTATCCATACAGGTGTCTCCAGATGCCTTGCGCTTAGGGACGTTGTCGCTCAACCGAGCCGGCAGGGCGATCGCCTTGGTCTTCCATCAGCGCCAACTGACGGGCCACTTCTTCCACCGCCACCCGTTGTTTTCGATAAAAATCCGATTCGCTCATTGCGAGCTTATCTATAATCTCACGAATCCGTAAGCCTTTGAGAAAGCGTAACTCTAAAATATTGTAAATCATCCATTCGGGTGCAGAAGGATCAAGCTGATCTTCAGGCCGAATGTTGTCGATTGCTTGGCGCAACACGCCTTGCAAAGCGCGGGTTGGGCTGCCACCTTGAGTATTGAGCAATTGACGCACCGTCCGCAAATCGAGCAATGGGCTATCGCTCAGTTTCGGCCCGCCCCAATAGTGCGAAAGCGCATCTTTCACCAATTGGGGAAACTCAGGGTGTAACGCCACATCAGCAATCGCATCGGCCATTTCCGAGGCTGGCGTTTCAATTTCGCTGGTTAATTGTAACAGCGAAGCACTCTGCGGGGCTAGCCCACGCAACGAGCTAAATAGATTTTGCTGCAATTGCATATGCGTCAGCGCCAATTCCATCTGATGCGCCAAGGTTGCGATTAATTGGCGGGTTGGGATGGTCAGCTGTTCAGGTTTACAGCCAATGCCAATTGCGCCAAGTAATTCCTGCTGGCTATTGTACAATGGCAACACGCAAAACCCATCGTGAATGCTAAAATCCTCGACCTCGGGCATGCGATCGTTACGAAAAGCGCCATGCGGCAAGCTTTGCAAGAGCTCGCTAATATTATTGACATTCAAAAACTGTTTGATCGTGCGGCGCGGGCCACACGAAGCTTGGACTGTAAATTGATCGTCATTGGGAGCCAGCACAAAGCCCGATTCAACCCGCAACGAACCACAAACGGCCACCAAGGTATTTTCGAGCAATTGGCGTAAATCTTGGCGCGTGAAAGCCCGCTCCTCGAAGCGCCGCATCCAGCGCACTTCATCGCTATCTTGGCGGTAAATCAAGGTATCGACGGTTGGCCGAATCCGCCCAATAAAAATTGGCATCACCACCGTCATCAACATCACCCCAAAAATCGTGATGGTTGCTCGCGGCAAGCCAGTTGAAGCACTCAACGGCTCGACCAACTGCAAACAGATAATCAAGGCCACGCCAACCACCGGCCCGTATAAAACGTATCTTAAGAAATTATACTTAACTAAGCGATCAGGAACAATCACCCCATGGAAAGCGACGCTATAGGTCATGAGGGTCATCATAACCCCTACGCCGGTCGTGCTTGCACCTAGTAACATCAACGAAAGCCAGGATGGCACAACCGTAGTATTGGCAGCGATAATTAAATAGGGAAACACCCCCAAAAAGGGCGCTAAAAAAGAAGTACTTAAATACCATAAGCGCCGCCGATTGGCCGGCGTGATCGAGCGCCGATGGGCTTGGCGAATGCACCACATGCCTAATAAACAAACCGCCACAAAATAGCTAATAAAGAACCAAAAGAGCGGCCCTTTGCCAAAACCAACATACGGCTGGCTGGGCACATCAACAACCAAAAGATTGCTAGTGAGCGCCACCAACCAAAAACCAACGCTAAATGTATAGAACAATGGTAAGAGCACTCGCGTCCACATACGTGGATCACCAGTGCTGCGCAACAACGATTCAGCAAAGTGGTAGTAGGCCGCAGGCACAAGGCTAATACCTGCCCATTGAATGCGCCAAAGCACATGGCGAGTAGCTTCGGTTTGTGCTTGCCGTTGCAGAATTGCGCCCCCAAGCACAATCATCAAGCCAACAATCAGCAAACAAAACGAACGTGCTACCCCATTGCGCCAGTTGTGGAGAGCAATATAGGCAAATAACGAAAAACCTACGACCACAATTGCTGCTAGCGTTAGGTCATTGGCTGCTAGCAAAAAATTAGTCCACGAAAACGCCGCCACCATACCTAAATTTCCTAGCGATTGAGAATGTAGTTTGCGAACTGTGGCCGCAGCACTGCCGCCAACTTGAATTATAGCATGGCGCGACCAGCCGTTTCTAAAGCACCAATTTGATTGCTGCCAGCCATGCCACAATCCCCGCAATCAGACCTACGCCTAAAAGCAAGTTTCGGTTGCGCGTTGATTCGGGCGTGTTCGATTGCATCACGCTAAAACAACTAAAGCTAACGCCCGCACCAAGCAGCATCAGGCCCGTCCAAAGATCGCCAAAGATGCTTAGCAACAGTCCAGCCAAGGCCAAAATCGCCCCTAAAACGATCAATAACTTCGAACCAAATACGTTACTTGGTGCATCGTTGGGGTTACCATAGGGTGTTAGTGGCATAGGTATGCTCCTGCATGCAACAAGCACGGGGTAAGCCGTGCCTGTTGTGGTTTTGATTAAGCTATTCCTGCATTAAGCTTGCCAAGCAATCCGCAGTTGATTGTGCTCGTCGTAGGAATAATGAGCAAAAAATGGCGAGTCATGCGGCTGCATACTCAACACTTTTGGCAGTAAAATCGCCAAATCATCAACTAAATCGCTGGTTGGCAGTTGGTTTGCTGAGTGCCATTCCAACGAGCCTTCGACGCTAGGAACAAAATTTTGCTCGCTGGCTTCGGCAATCCACACCGCCATCACAATGCCTACCTCAGCGCCGCTATCGATATGCACAATTCCAGCCAGCCGTGGCGTGGCAACCGTCAAGCCGGTTTCTTCGTGCACTTCGCGGAGCGTCGCGCTCAGAAAATCTTCGTTGCGCTCGATATGCCCGCCAACGCCATTTAAGCGATTGGGCCACACCCGCTTGGTCGGAGCACCGCGCAGCAGCAACACTTGGCGCTCGGCTCCGCTGCCATAGGTTACAAAACACAGCGTCCTTGGAATCGCCTGCCAACGATGCAGATTGTTGTTAATCCCTTGATCTTCACGCCCCATAATGCTTACCTCGGTATTGCCCCAGGGCCACGCACTTTGGCCATGCCCATTACGGCTTCGGCTAAATTCGCGTCGAGTTTATAGGCTTTTTCGTAGGCTTGCAAGGCATCGTTGTTTTTGCGCAGATCAAAGAAGGCTTGGCCTTTGCCACACCATGCCTGAGCATCGCGCGGGTTGACCTTCAAGGCTTGATCGAAGTAGTACAAGGCTTGCTTGGCTTGATTTAATTCGAGCGAGGCATAGCCCATACTGCGCCACGTAATTGGATCATTTGGATCGAGCTTGGAAGCGTATTCGTAGGCTTGAAAGGCCTCTTTGGGCAAGGCCAACGCGCTATACACACGGCCACGACCCAGCCAAGCCCGACGCTCTTTTTTATCCAAGTTCAAGGCTAAATCGTAATCTTCCAAGGCTTCGCGCAGTTGATACAAATATTCGTGCGATTCGCCTGAAAGCCAGTGCAAGCGCACTTCTTCATCGCGCGTTGGATAGAGCGTCAAGGCATGTTCATAGCTTTTGAGCGCATCGTTGTAGCCCAACAACGCCACTTGGCACATTCCCAAATTGAGCCAATAGGTGGCGCGCGCACTTTCTAGCTCGGTGGCTTGACGAAAGCATTTGAGCGCAGCACTATATTCTTGGAGCGACATATGCACGATGCCTTTGGCATTCAGATCGGCGGCTTGGGTTTCGACGCTAATCGTTACGGTTGGGCGGGCAAGTTCTTCGCCCAAGTGATATTTGCGCAGCCACTGCAAATCGTGCTCTAGTTCATCGAACGATTGATAGCGGTCGTTGGCTTTTTTGGCCAAACAGCGCAAAATCACATGGTCGCAACCACGGCGCAGGTCGGGCCGCACTTCCGAAGGCGTTGGCGGCGGCACGTTGCAATGCAAATGGGTCAATTCGGCAACCGTCGGCGCTTTGAAGGGCAAATCGCCAATCATCATCTCATACAGCATCACGCCCATGGCATAAATATCGCTGGTTGTGCCTAGCGGTGTGCCCGGCGCGCGTTGCTCTGGCGACATGTAGGGCTGCGAGCCGCCGAACAAATCGCTGGCGTGGGTCACAATTTTGCTGTCGTTATGTTGCGAATCATGGCCCCAGCGCACTTTGGTCGAGACGCTGGCACCTTGGGCCAAACCAAAATCGGTCACTTTGGCAATACCTTCGGGCGTAATCATCACATTATCAGGCTTAAGATCGCGGTGAATCAAATTACAACGATCGTAGGCATATTGCATGCCCCAGCAAATTTGGATGGCAAAATCGAGAATATGTTTGAAACGCAAGCGACCACGGCGCATCATTTCGCGCAGCGAAACGCCAGGCACAAACTCCATAACGATATGCGGACGGCCTGCAATCGTCACAAGGGTGGTTGCTTCGACAACGTTAGGATGCGAACCAAGCCGCATCCAAACTTCGGCCTCACGGGTAAAGTTGGCAATCGCACTATCGACCCATGTAAATTTGGCTTGAAACGTTTTCATGGCCACGGTCTGCTCCGAACGCAAATCGCGGGCAATGTAGACCAAGCCCATAAAACCTTTGCGCACATTGCGCACCAAGTAGCGTTGGTCGATAATATCGCCAACTTTAAACTCTACGCCCTTTAAATTATCGGCATCATCAGAGCGCGAGAGGAGCTTATCGAGAATGGCCACAGCTCACCTCATTGATTGTGATTGGGTTGATGGTCGCCGACTGAAGGTGAACGTTGTTCGCGTAGAATCGCTGCTGGTTGATTGCTCAAGGCATCGAGCACTCGCTCACGATGTTTTGGCAGAAATTGTTCGGTGGGCAAGGATTCTGGGGCAAACCACTGATGTTCGGCAGATTCCTCGGTTGTTTGCAGTTGCCCGCCAAGCACATGACACGCAAAGGTTAGCACGACTTCATGCTTTTGGGGCTTGGAATAGACCCCAACCAGCCGCGTTACGCCAACCTCTAAGCCTGTTTCTTCGCGCACCTCACGAATAATGCCTTCGCTGACACTTTCGTGGGCTTCAACCCCGCCACCTGGCAAATTCCACCAGCCGCTATCAGCCCGTCGTGAAAGCAACACTGCACCATTGGAATTAAAAATAAGCGCAAATGCCGCTACCCGATGGCTCGGTGGATGGATCTTGGTCATCGTTGACGCTCCTAAAAACGAAAAATGAATAATTAGTCGTCGCAGACCAAAGCAAAAGAATATCCAATGCTCTAAACATTGGCTTAACACTATCATAACGTGGTGATCAAGAGGGGCAAGATTAGGCCTTTGGTTGTTGATCAAGACTTTTGGCTAATAGCATGCCTTGTAGTAGGATTGTTGCATCGGCTGCGCGCCGTTGGCGGCTCAATGCTTGAATCGATTCTAGTAAGGCTGCGTTAGCATCGTTTTGTGCTTGCACAATTGGCACAACAAAATCACGGGTGGCCAAGCGTAATAGGCCGTTGCGAATTGCCCCCAACCACGGTCGCCGCGCTGGAATCGGCGCTGGTGCAACATTCACTTTAGCACGAAGTTGGCGTTCAATCCATTGCAATTCGGTTTCGCCACCGTCGGCAGTTTCATCAGGAAAAATATCAAGCTCGCTGATCACAGGCTGCGATTCGTGATTTAAAAAGGCTGATTGATAGGCCAAATAGGCAATCTTCAGCGCTTGAATCTCATCGTCGCTGGCACAGGCCCGAATATGGCCCATCTCGGCGGGCAGCCATGTGCGCATCAGCCAAGTATTGTTGAAATATTTAAAGAGGTAGCGCAAACGGTTAAAATGATACAGTTGCAAATAAACAGCGCTGCGATGGCCCACACTTGAGCCTTCGATATGCGTCGCAACTGCCCGTGGCGTATACAGAATATCAAGTCCAGCACGGCGCAAGCGGGTGCAAAAATCAACTTCTTCGTAATAGGCGGGGTAGAATTGCTCATCAAGCCCATCGAAGCTTTCCCATGTGCTGCGCCGACAAGCAAAAGCCGCACCAGTCACATAATCGACAGTTTCTAGGGCGTTGTATTGGCCTTGATCATGCTCGCCGACTCCCCGATGATGGCCCAAGCCCCATGGCAAGCGCAAAACACCACCTGCATGTTGCAGCGTGATTCCATCGCGATAGAGTAATTTGCCCCCAACCGCGCCAATGTTTGGCCAGCGATCCAAAGGTGCAATCAGTTGCTCTAGCCAATCGGACTGCACAATTAAATCGGGATTAGCCAGCACAATATATTCAGCGGAAGTTAATCTGGCTCCTTGATTGCAGCCGCCTGCAAAGCCCAAATTGGCTCCGGTTTGCACAAAGCGCACTTGAGGAAATTGGCTTTTAACGATTTTAGCGGTTTCATCACGCGAGGCATTATCGACCACCACCAATTCGCTGGGCGCAGGATCAAGCGCCAACAATGAGTTGAGGCAATCGCTAATATAACGAGCGTGGTTGTAGGTTACAACAATAATCGCAGCATCAAGCATGGTCATGGGTAACCTCTTCAGCAGCCTGCGTCGGCATCAGGCTCGTTTGCCAGGTTTGCACAGCCCCAGCGGCGCGCAATTGGTTTTGAATCAATGCTGCACGTTCAGCAGGAACCAGGGCTAGCATAATGCCACCCCAGCCAGCGCCCGACATTTTTGCGCCCCAAGCTCCAGCTTCAAGCGCTGCTTGCACCAAGTGATCGAGCTTTGCGCACGAAACGCCGAGCGTTTGGAGTAATTGATGATTTTGGCTCAGCAATTGGCCAAATTCTGAGCCAGCGTTGCTCGCTAGGGCTGCTTGAATCTGCCGCACTAGGCTGCCAACCGCAGCAAATTGGGCATTATAGCGATCTGGATCAGCCAACCAGCGCTGGCGCAAATCGCCAACCACCGCCTTGGTTTCGCTAGCGATGCCACTATCGGCCACCACAAAATGCCATTGCTTGCCCACCGTTAATGGCGCAATCAGTGGCTCGCCCTGGGCTTGGCGCTGAAACAAAATTGGTTGTTCGTAGGCAACGACGGTGTTATCAATACCCGAGGGCGTACCATGAAAGGCTTTTTCGCTCTGATATACCAAATCAGAAATGACTTGCGCTGGCAGGTGCTTGCCTGCGTGCTCGGCCAAGGCACGTACCAAGGCTGCGCCAACCGCCGCTCCACTGCCCATGCCACTGGCAATTGGAATGCTCGAACTAATCGTCAAGCGCAGATCTGGCTCTGGCAATTGCAAATAATCTAAGCTGCGCTGGGCTAAATCGCTCAATGGCGCGGTTGCCCGCAAACGCCAAACCAAGCCCAAATCGGGCGCGTGCACCGTCATGCCAGCGCCAGAAGGAGCTGGTTCGGCGACGACGCTCGCTCGCAGGGCGGCAATCGGCATAGCTAAAGCAGGTTGATCATACACTACGGCATGCTCGCCCGCTAAAATAAGTTTTCCAGGCGCACTATTCATCGCCAGTATTATAGATCGAATATCTTAATGTGCTGCGTGGCCTAACCAAGCAATTAGGCCACACAAATATCAGCTTAATCCCACAAGAAATAACGCCCTGCTTGATAAATCATACCCACAGCGGTCAAAATCACTGCCACATACCATGGCACATCGAGAAACATCATGCCAACAACTAAGACCAAAAATAAAACCGAATAGATAATGAGCCAATTGCGAAAGCCCTTGGACATAGCCATAACTCCTACACACAACAAAACCTAGCTTGATTGAACCTAGTGCAATATAAAAAGCACGTTTGTGGACATCGATTTAGTACATGGTACGCATAGCAGGCCTAGAATGCAAACGCTGGCCTCGCTCCAGCACCAACATTGATTGACAGCCACAATGCTCATGCACGCTGTGCAACATTCTTGGCTAATGGCCAGCGTAAAGAATTTTTCCTACAGTTGCTCAGCCAAAACTGCTAACAAACAAATTAACTACAAAACTCAGCAGCCTGAACGGTAAATTGACAACAAAAAGCGCAGGCTACCGTTGAGGGGTAACCTGCGCTGTAACCAGAACTAAGCAGCTAATTAAGCGGCTTCGGCTTCGCTGGTTTCGCTATGGCCGTGTTTATCGCCAAAGCCAAAGCGTTTTTTGAGGCTTTCAACCAAGCTATAGACAACTGGCACAACCAGCAAGGTCAAGAAGGTTGAGGTGAACAAGCCACCAATCACCGCAATCCCAAGGTCTGCGCCAATAAAGCCGCCTTCTTTGAGACCCAACGCCAATGGCAGCAAGGCAACCATCGTCGCGATTGCAGTCATCAAGATTGGGCGCAAGCGCACGCGAGCAGCTTGCACCAACGATTCGTACACTGGCTTGCCTTCTTCGCGATATTGTTCAACCAACTCAATCAACACGATTGCATTGGTCACCACAATCCCAATCAAGAGCAAGACCCCGATCATGGTGGTGATGCCCAGTGGCTTGCCAGTGAGGAACAGCGAGGTCAAGACCCCGATAATCGCCAATGGCAACGAGAAGAGAATGATCAATGGGTTCATCAACGAGCCAAACGAGAGCACCATCACCAAATACACCAAGATAACGGCCACGCCCAAAGCGAGGAACATATCGTTGAAGGTGTCGGTTTGTGATTGGGCTTGTGCGCCAGCTTGGATGATCACGCCCTCGGGCAAGCCAATGTTATCGCGAATTTCAGCCTCAACCGCAGCTTGGGTCGAGAAGGTGTCATCGCTGGTAAATTGACCTGAGATCGAGGTAGCACGGTCGCCGTTGATGCGCACGATGCTGCTAGCGCCAGGAACTTCGCTAATCGTAGCAACTTGTGAAAGTGGCACGGTATTGATGGTGCCAACTTCCAGCGCACGCAATTTTTCAGCATCCAAGGCCGCAGGATCAACTTGTACATAAATATCAAGCGGTTTGTTGGTCCCATCCAATTGAACCGTACCAGCGTTTTCGCCAGTTAGCATTGCGCGAATTTGCAAAGCAATTTGGGCTGTGCTGGTGCCACTGTTGATTGCCTTGGCAGGATCAACCGCAACTTCAAGCTCTGGCTGAACTTCGGCCAAACTGCTCTTGACGTTGGCAATGTCGAAACGATCGCTGACTTTATTGCCACCAATTGCGGCCATAATTTTGTCGTTGGCTTCGCGCAGTTTGTTAATATCCGAGCTAACCAAGGTGATGTCGAGGCCAGCATTGCCCGGGCCGCCGCCTTGGGCAACAACTTCGGCAGTTACCGATTCAAGGCCAGCAACGCCTTTGATTTGGGTTTCCAGCTCTTTGGCAAAGGCATCAGGGTCGGTTACTTTTTCGTTATCGATCGTCAAGCTGAAGCGGGCGCTATCGGGAGCACTCGCCCCGCCGGATTGATCACGGGCTGCGTTTGCACCACCTGCGCTCCCAATTACAGTTTGAATATCGCGCACTTTGCCTGCTTCACGTTGCGGCAACAACAATTTTTCAATTTCATCGGCTTTGGCAACGGTGGTTTCAAGGTCAGTACCCGATGGCGTGTTGATCTGAATTGAAATCAACTTTTCGCTGCTATCAGGCAAGAAGGTGAATTTCAAGAAGTTGACGAAACCAAAGCTACCCAGCAACAAGGCAAAGGCAATCAACAAGGTCCAAGCGCGGTTGCGCAAAGCCCAGGTCAAGGCTGGCGTGTAGGCGCGTTGCATCCAAGTATTTTCTGGCTCTTCTTTGGTTTGGCGAATAAACAGATAGGCCAAGAGCGGCACAATCGTAATCGCCACAATCAACGAAGCCAACAAGGCATAAGTTACGGTTAAGGCAAAGGGCAAGAAGAACTTCGAGACGATCCCGCCGACCAAGCCCAAAGGCAAGAACACACACACGGTGGTCAAGGTCGATGAGGTAATCGCGCCAGCAACTTCCTTGGTGCCTTCGATGACTGCTTCGCGGCGATTCGCGCCTTTATTCAAGTAGCGATAGATGTTTTCCAACACCACAATCGAGTCGTCGACCACCCGTCCGACCGCGACGGTAAGACCGCCCAAGGTCATCACGTTGAGCGAGAAGCCTTGCAAACGCATCAGAATCAAGGCCACCATAATGGAAAGTGGAATTGAAACTGCGGTTACCAAGGTTGTGCGCAACGAACGCAAGAACAAGAAGATCACCACAATCGCCACGACTGCGCCGATTGCGCCTTCGGTCAACACTGCGCTAACAGCTTGGTTGATTGGGGTGGCTTGTTCGCTAACGACTTGAATCGTCAGACTACCATCGTTGAACTTGGCGAATTCAGCTTCAACAGCTTCGACAATTTCAACCGTGTTGCCAGTGGTATCTTTGGAAATTTCCAAGCCCAAGCTGGCTTGGCCGTTGGTACGAGTTACGGTGCTGCCGCCAACTGCGCCAACTTCAACCGTCGCCACATCCTTCAAGCGAATGAGCAATGCTTCAGGCACACCAGTGTTACCAGCTGCATCGGGATTGTTGAGCTTTTGCGCCAAAGCTGCTTGGCTTTCTTCTGAAAGCAAGGCAATTATTTCAGGCGTAAAGGCAGATAAGAATTGAGTTGGAATTTGTGCAATCAACTCAGGTGTAATTTGATCAGGGCTGGTAATGCCAAAGGCAGCAAATTCAGCTGGCAAGGCATTTGCACCAGTGCTCGGAGTTGGAGTAGCTGCAGGAGCAGCAGCCACAGCATCAGCCAACGCAGTTTGGCTAGCTTCAGGCAAGGCCAAAGCCAAGTTGACTGGAAACTGAGCCAAACCGGCAGCTGGCAATTGGCCAATTACCGCTGGCGTAATTTGCTCCGGCGCAGTAATGCCAAAGGTAGCAAATTCAGCTGGCACTTCAGCTTCGGGCAAGCGTTCGGCCAAAGCAGCTTGGCTTTCGTCGCTCAACGCCAATGCCAATGGCAAGGTAATTTGACTTAACCCAGCAGCAGGGAATTGAGCAACAACTGCAGGCGTAATTTGCTCCGGCGCAGTAATGCCAAACCCTTGCAATGCAGCCGGAATCAAGCTGGTGGTGACGGGTTGGGTTGGAGCTTGGGTTGGGCTAGGCGTTGCGGCAGCTGTTGGTTGAG
This sequence comes from Herpetosiphon llansteffanensis, assembly GCF_003205875.1. Classification (GTDB taxonomy): domain Bacteria; phylum Chloroflexota; class Chloroflexia; order Chloroflexales; family Herpetosiphonaceae; genus Herpetosiphon; species Herpetosiphon llansteffanensis. Next base: position 22,668 of record NZ_PUBZ01000118.1, on the reverse strand, counting down.
CAGCAGCGCCACCAAAACCACCAGTTGCGCCACCAAGGCCAGCGCCAGCTCCGCCACTCAGATCAACACCCTTAATTCCAACCACAACGTTTTCAATTTCGTTGGTTGAGCTATATTTGTGGGTAATCCGCAACGGCAACGAACGGCCTTCATCGGTAATTGTGCCTACGGGAAAGACCAAGTTATTGGCTTGCAAGAACTGTACAACTTGAGCTTGAGTTAACTTGTTGGCCGCCATCTTCTCAGGATCAAGCGTAACCAAGACTTTTTCTTGCTCGCCGCCGGTTACCGCCACATTGTTCACACCAGGAATGGCCGACAAGGCTGGCACGAGTTCGCCATCGACTTTGGCTTGCACGTCGCTTAGGTTTGCGCCGCTGACGCTGGCCACGACAATCGGCAACGAATTGAAGTTAAACGTGCCAATCGTTGGTTTTTGGGCATTCTCGGGTAAGCTCAACGAGCTAATTTTCTCTTGAACCTCAACTTTGGCATCTTTGGGGTCAACATCAACATCAAAGGTCAAAATGGTAAAAGCAAAGCTTTCTGATGAGGTTGATTGAACTGCTTGAACGCCCGACAAGCCATTAACGGCCTTTTCGATTACCGATGTCACTTCGCTATCCATGGTTTCAGAAGAAGCCCCCGGATAGATCGTGGTGATGCTGACGATGGGGAAGGAAATATCCGGGAAGAGTTCCCGTTTCAGTCCTGCTGAAGCAACCAGCCCCGCAATGATCAAGACCACTGAGATCATGATCGTAATTGGCGAGCGCTTAAGCGATTGACGTGTAAACCACAACACTACGTGGCTCCTTTCGGCACGAAAATGTTTGACGGCAAGATTATTTGTCGTTACGATTATATATGTCGAGAATATTTCGGCACGCGAACTATTATAAGATTTGTGAATTTTGTGTCAAGATGCCAATCGCCCTAAAATGGCATGGTACTGTGGTTTTTCACAATTGTTCACAACAAGGAAACGTTATGGAAGATGAACATCGTAGTTCACTACTCAGCTCGATCTCCGATATGATTCGTCAATTGACTTGGCTCTCGCATCGCCAAAGCAGCCAAACCATGGAACGCTTGGGCTTAACGCTTTCGCAAGCAATTTTATTAATTGCCCTCGATGCCCACCAAGGCCGCGCCAGTATGAGTGACCTTGGCCGCATTACTCAGCACGCACCAGCCACATTAACCGGCATTGTTGATCGGCTAATCAACAACGATTTGGTGGCTCGTGAGCGCGACGAGCAAGATCGGCGCGTGGTGTTCGTAGAGCTTACGGATGCAGGGCGCAAAAAGATTGAAGCAATTAATGCAGAACGCTATCGCGATATGTCGCAGCTGATGGAGCAATTCAACAATCACGAATTGGCACTCTTGGCCAATATTGTGCAGCGCTTTGTGCAGGAACTTGCTCGTTTAGATGCGGCCAACTACCATGGCTCACGCTAATTGTGTTGCTATGGAAGGATGCAAGCCATGCCAAGTTTGCGCGAATTGTTGGATGTTGCGACCGAAGCTGCCTATTTAGGTGGTCGGCGCACGCTGGCCTATTTTGGGGCCGATGTTCAAGTTGAAACCAAAGGCGATTCAACGCCAGTTACGCGAGCTGATCGCGAGGCCGAAACGATTATTCGGGAATGTATTGGGCGCTATTTTCCGACGCATACGATTATTGGCGAAGAACATGGCGAGCAGCAGGGCGATGCTGATTATCGCTGGATCATCGACCCGATTGATGGTACCAAAACTTTTATTCATGGTGTGCCGTTTTATGGCGTGCTGATTGGGCTAGAAGTGAAGGGCCAGGCCAGTGTGGGCGCGGTCTATTTGCCTGCTTTCGATGAGATGCTAGCGGCAGCCGATGGCTTGGGCTGTAGCTGGAATGGTCGGCCAGCGCATGTGAGCAACGTCGCGACACTGGCTGAGGCTACCTTGCTAACGACCTCGGTAACTTCAGCTATGAAACGATCTGATGCCTACGCGCAACTGGTGAGCAAAACCAAACTTCAGCGCACCTGGGGCGATTGCTATGGCTACGTGTTGGTGGCAACTGGTCGCGCCGAAATTATGCTTGATCCAGCGATGAACCCATGGGATTGCGCACCACTACTGCCAATTTTGCGTGAGGCTGGCGGCCATTTTAGCACTTGGGCGGGCGAAGCCACCATTTGGGGTCCAGATGCAGTGGCAACAAATGCAGCCTTGCAACAAGAAGTTTTGGCAATCTTGGCCAATGAGCGGCGGCAGCAGTAGCTACCTTTTGGGCAAAGTTGCGTAAACGTGTATCATACGTAAAAGCCTTTGATTGAGATCAACTTATGCAATGTCCTGCGTGTGGCACAACCGTTGCCAATGCCCAAAACTCTACCTGTGATCACTGTAACGCACCGCTACCTCAACTGCTGGTAGCTGGTGCGTTGGTTATGGGTCAATATCGGGTGCTTCAACCCTTGCGCGAGGGCGGCACTGGCCAAATCTACCTAGCCGAAGATACGCGTACCTTCAACCGTCAATGTATTTTGAAGCGCACGCAACTCCAAGGCGGCAGCGAATCGCGGCGCATGTTTGCCACCGAAGCCGAGTTGCTAACCAAGCTGCGCCATCCCCAAATTCCCCAAGTATTTGCCTATTTTGAGGAAGACGGGGTTGCCACCATTGTGATGGAATATGTGGCTGGCCGTGATTTGGAACATGGGCTAAGCCATATTCTGGTTGACGGCAGCTTTATGGCTGGTAAAGCGCGGCCATTCGAGCAAGTGCTGCGTGATGGGATTGTGGTCTGCAAAATTTTGGAATATTTGCATGCGCTCAAGCCAGCAATTGTGCATGGCGATATTAAGCCCGCCAATTTGATTCGTGATCGTGAAAGTAACGAGCTGTTTTTGGTCGATTTTGGCGCAGCCGCAATCAGCGGTGCTGGCAAAACCTATGGCACGCCTGGCTACGCCGCGCCTGAGCAATATCGCAATCAGCGCTATCCGGCCAGCGATATTTATAATTTAGCCGCCACCATCTATCAACTGCTAACTGATGATGATCCAACCCAACACCCATTACAATTCCCAAAATTGGCGAGCCTGCCCCAACGCATGCAACAAGTGCTTGGCCGCGCACTGAATGAAGATTTAAGCCAACGGCCTAACGCCACCATTTTTCGAGATCTGCTGGAGGAAACGCTTGAACCAACGCTCGTTCAGCCGTTTAAGTTTCCGAGCGGAGTCACGCCATACACTGGCCATGATTTGGCCCAAGCAATTCAGGCCGATTGGGGCTATGGCTTGCATGCCTTGGTTAACGGCGATCTCAACACATGGTTACGCCAGCATCAATACACTGAATTGGCGATCAAAGTTCATCGTATGCTGGTGCAAAACGAACGTCCAGAGCGGGTGCTTGATTTTTTGGTTGGCAGTTTAGCGCCAAATTTATTGGCTGCTGAAGTTAAATTTGAATACAACACCGTGATGTTGCCGTTGGATGGCATGACCGCCACGCCGTTGACGGTTACGGCACGCAATCGGGCGGCGCATATTAAGGCCGTTGATGCGCCAGGCTGGTTGCAAGTTGGGCCACCAGAGCTTTACGTAGTGCCCGATCAGCCTCAACAGTTTCAATTTGGTTTAGATCTTGATCGGAACCCAACGCCTGGCCAATCTGCCAGCGTAAGCTTTGAAATTCGGGTTGGCACTGAAAAACCGCAGCGGCGCAAATTGAAGGTTCAACTAGCCCAAGGCACGCTTCCCAAGCTAGATACTGGCGATTTATGGCCCTTGATCGCTGGATTCGGTGGTGGTGCTGTATTCCTGAGCATCGTTTTGGCGGTAGTCTATTATCCCAACAACAGCCTCTTGATTGAGGCGGCGGTTGGCGCATTAATTGGCATTATTTGGACAATGATGTTTGCTGAGCGCAAACATGATGTGATCGTGCAGCTGTTGTTGAGCATTGGCGGGGCATTGTTAGCAGGCAGCGTGTATGCGATTTATATTTTCGGGGCGTTTAATCCATTTTCATTAACTGCATTCTTTTATGCTTTAGGCGGCAGCTTAGTGTGTAATGGCATCTACCAATACTTTTTCAAACAGCTCTAAAACGCCAAATCCAGCCATTGAAGTGACTGGATTTGCGCGATCTTGGTGGAGATGGCGGGAATCGAACCCGCGTCCAAAAAGTTAAACCGCAAGCATCTACAAGCGTAGTCTATTGATTAAATCTTATCGTAGCACCACCCGATAGACAAAGCGGGCCACGACCAGCCTGTTAATCTTAGCCCCTAGCCCACAGACATAACCAAGGGAGCGACCCGACTAAATGTCGCCGCTACAAGCCCATCGGGCTGAGGCTAGTAGAGGCGTGTTGCCTTAATTAGGCAGCAAGCGCTACAGGAGCGCGGAAAGTGTTTTTGCCAGTTAATGGCGTTGCCGATTTTACGAGGCTCAGCGTCTCGGCTTGCCACTTACGATCGGCCCTCCCTGTCGAAACCAAGCATCCCCAGGTGTTAGGCCTCTGCGTTCGAGGTCTTTGCATTATAGCATACTCATTACAACTATTTATAAGACTTTTGTTGGAATTGGTATGTTTGGGGATCGGGCGTTAGGGGTTCAGGGATCAGCTACTAAAACCGCGAAGGACGCGAAGCGCACGAATACGGGTTAATATCCCCTCACCCCAACCCCTCTCCCGTGCGCGGGCGAGGGGGTCGGCTTACAAGGGTAGGTTCTTAAGATCCCCTCACCCCAACCCCTCTCCCGTCCAACGGGCGAGGGGCTTTAATCTCGTGGTTTACCGCCATGTGTTGGTAAACCATGGTCGGCTCCCCCTCGCCCGCGTTTCAGTGGGAGAGGGGGCTGGGGGTGAGGGAACACTCCACAACAATCAATTCTTAAAAACGACCCTTGCAAAGACTAGGTGAGGGCTAAATTCAAAGCCATGCTCAGACTTTTGATGGAATCTTAACCGCTGCTTGCTGGCCTCGATTACAGCCAAAGCTCGGCTTTTAGGGCTTTGGGAACAAACAAAGCCCTTGATCCGTTTGATGGATAGTTGGATACAGGCCTGCGAAGCCCAAAAAGCTTTATGGTATGATGCGACACAATTACTCAATGAGGGTTCCGGTTATGACAATAGTAGATAGTCCTCCTCCTAATACGGCGCGGGTTTTGCTTGATGGCGATTTGTTGGTCAACAAAATCAAAGTACCAGTGCTCATCTCCGCAGGTAATCATCGCTTGGTTGTGTTGCAATCGCAAGCACTCTACGACATTAAAGTTGGCGATAGCGGCATGTTGGTAAGCGAAGCACGCGGCCAACAAGAAGTGCTGATTAGCGATATTGATCGCTTGGCGATGGTGATGCGTTACGAATTAGCAACGCCAGCTCCTAGCGACGACGATTTTGTGCTGCCATCGCCCGAATAAAGCTGGCGAATCGTGGTTGTTGGCGGCTGAATCAGCTCATTGGCAATAATCTGGCGTGGACAGTCCCGCCAATTGTGCTGATAATCGCTCGGCAACATCGAACGCAGCCATTGGGGATACAACGCAGCCAAATCGCTATCAAGGCGTAACCAATCGGCATAAATTGTTGGTTCCTCGCGAGAGCGCACCACAACCATGGGATCTTGCAAGTGCGCTCGGTAATAAAACACAATTTCGTGTTTGGGCTTGGGCTTTTTGCGCCCAGCCATAAACATGCCCTCGGCAATATACACCAGCCGCTCAAGCTGAATTGCTACGCCAAATTCTTCGGCAAACTCACGCACCACGCAATCTTCGGTCGTCTCACCCACCTCGAGGTGACCGCCTGGTAGGGCGCAATAGCTACGGCCTTGCTGCTCAGAGCGATGCACCAGCACATGGTCATCACGGATAATAATCGCTGCAACCCGCACAAAAAACTTCATTCGATAACCCCCCATAACTAAAGCACTAATCGTTGCCCAAAACCCAAAGGGGATAGCCAGCATTTGATCGGCTATGCTATCCTGAAGTGAATCATACCTAGTAAAGAGTGTAGTTTATGGCTGATTTACGTCCTGCAATTCTTGGCGGTACGCCTTTAGCAACGTCGCCAATTCGCTTAGTTCGTCCTGTTTTGCCAGAGTTTGCAACCTTAGCCGCCGATGTCGAACAAACATTAATCAGCGGCATGGTTACCAAGGGCCAGCATTTGGCTGCCTTTGAGCAAGCAGTTGCCGATCACCTTGGAGTAGCGCACGCAATTGCGGTTTCAAGTTGCACTACTGGTTTGGCCCTAACTTACCGCGCCTTGGGCTTAAACGGGCCAGTGATTGTGCCAAGTTTTACCTTTATGGCAACCGTCAGTGCCTTGATTTGGGCTGGAGCAACGCCGCGCTTTGTCGACATCGACCCTGCTACGACCAATATCGATGTTAAGGCAGTGCGGGCGGCGATCACGCCAGAGATACAGGCAATCGTTGCAGTCCACAATTTTGGCAATCCTGCGGCGATTGCTGAGCTTGAAGCGCTAGCCAATGAGGCAGGCATTCCCTTAATTTTCGATGCAGCCCATGGCTTTGGGGCGCAATACAATGGGCAGCCAGTTGGCGGATTTGGTACAGCTGAATGTTTTAGCCTTAGCCCAACCAAGCTCTTGATTGCTGGTGAGGGCGGCATTGTCGCCACCAACAACGACGAATTGGCCCACAAAATTCGCACAGGCCGCGAGTATGGCAACGATGGCAATTATGGCAGCAATTGGGCTGGGTTGAATGCCCGCATGGCCGAATACAACGCCATTATGGGCCGCCATAGCCTTGATCAACTAGAACAAGCAGCTCGCCAACGTAGCCAATATGCGGCGTTATATTGGGCAGCCTTGTTTGCCATGCCTGGGATTAATTTTCAAACAGTGCGCCCAAGCGATCGCTGTTCCTACAAAGATTATTCAATCACCATCGATGCAAATTACTTTGGTTTGAGCCGCGACATGGTACGTAAAGCGCTTGCTGCCGAGGGAATTGAAACCCGCGCCTACTACGATCCGCCGGTTCATCGCCATGCTGCCTACGCCCAATTTGCTCCCGCCGAGGGCAGCCTACCCAAAACTGATTGGTTGGCCAAGGCCAGTTTAAGCTTGCCAATGCACTCCGAAATGGAGTTCGACACAATCGAAACCGTGTGCAATGCAATCAAGCTGATTTGTGCCTATGGCGAGGAAATCGCCGCCAGCCAATAGTGCTCTGGCTATAGGCTAGATGTAATGGTTCATTGGATTGGCAATCATGGTCCCTCACCCCCCAACCCCCTCTCCCACTGAACGCGGGCGAGGGGGAGCAGCCTCTTTTTCACCAAGGAATTGGGAGAGAACCACGGGATTCAAGCCCCTCGCCCGCGCCACGAGAGAGGGGTTGGGGTGAGGGGATCAGGCGGTGGTTAACGTGATGTACCAGCACAGCTAGAGGCTATGGGCTATTTTGGGGAGTTACAAACGCTTCTTTGCTTCAAAAACACGGTTTAAGGCTCAAATAAGTGGGCGCTAGGCAATCAAACACCATTCCTAGAACCTAGCGCCCATAGCCTATAGCCAATTATTGCAACTAGGAAAGGAGCACTGCCTTGAAATTTTCACGCGCAATTGCAACAAGGCTGTTGGTCGATGCGATCTTGATTAATAGCGGCTTGCTCTTGGCCTTTGTGGTGCGCTATATCACGATTGTGCTGCACGAGCCACATTTAGCCGAACGCCTGATCTTGGATTATCGTAACCAATTTTTGAGCACCAGTTGGCTATTGACCAGCCTTGGTTTGGGCTTACTCTGGATGTTCGGGGTTTATCACCACGTGCGCAGTTATGCGCGGCGCTTCAAAATTATGACCTTGCTGCAAGCTACCACCTTAGCCCATCTTGCCTATGGATTTAGCTTTTTCTTTCTGCGCTTCTTGCCGTTTGTTCCGCGTGGGGTGGTTGTGCTCAGTTGGGTCTTTAGCTCGGCATTGGTGATTGGCATTCGGATTGCCCGCAATGTGGTGCTGGCCGTCGATGCCTTGGAACGCCAAACGCCCAAAGCTGATCAGCCGATTAAGCATGTGTTGGTAATTGGCGGCGCAGGTTATATTGGCTCATTGGTGCTGCGGCGCTTGCTCAATCAAGGCTATCACGTACGGTTGGTCGATTCGCTGATGTATGGCGATGGTGCGATTCGCGAGCTGTACAACCACCCGCAATTTGAGTTTGTGCATGGCGATATGCGCCACATCGAAACCGTCGTGCGCTCGCTGGTTGGCATGGATGCCGTGATTCACCTTGGGGCAATTGTTGGCGACCCAGCCTGTGCGATTGATGCAGATTTCAGCACCGAAATTAATTTGATAGCCACCCGCATGCTGGCTGAAGCCTGCAAAGGCTATGGCATTCGACGCTTTATTTTTGCCTCGACTTGTAGCGTGTATGGCGCATCTGATGAATTGCTCGACGAACGTTCGGCGCTCAATCCAGTGTCGCTGTATGCTCAAACCAAAATCGACTCCGAGACAATCTTGTTGGGCTTGGCTGACCAGCAATTTGCGCCAACGATTTTGCGTTTTTCAACGATTTATGGCTTGTCGCCACGGCCACGCTTTGATTTAGTGGTCAATTTGCTCACCGCCAAAGCTGTGCGCGAAGGCAAAATTACGGTCTTTGGCGGCGATCAATGGCGGCCATTTGTGCATGCCGACGATGCAGCTCGCGCGGTTGTGATGAGCTTAAATGCACCACTGGCAGCAGTGCGCGGCGAAATTTTCAATGTTGGCTCGGATGCCCAAAACTATACCATCAGCGCAATCGGCGAATTAATTGGCCAATTGATTCCCGAGGCCGAGTTGGTGTTGCAAGGCAGCGATGTCGATAAGCGTAATTATCGTGTTTCGTTTGCCAAAATTGCCAAAGTGCTTGATTTCAGCCCGCAATACACGGTTGAGGATGGCGTGCGCGAGATCGAAAGCGCCTTGCGCAACGGCAAAATTGGCGATTATTACGACCCAGCCTACAATAACCACAAATTCTTGACCAATGTTGATAACGCGCCATTGTTGCGCTTGGAAACGCCGTGGGTCAACCAGCGCGAATCAATCAAGCAATGAGCAAGCCAGCCTTGGAGTTGTTGGTGGCAGCGTGGTCGAGCAACCCAAAAGCAAATTTAGCCGAGTTATGCGCTGCCTGCGGCCCCAACGATTGGCAAACGCTCGCGCAATTAGCTGATTATCACGAGGTTGAGGGCTTGCTCTGGTTTGGATTGCGCCAACAAGCCTTGCCAGCTGCTTTGGCTGAGCATTGGCGCGAATGCTATTATCTGGCAGCTTTGCGCAACGATCTGCGTTTGGAAGAATTCCAGCGCATTCAACAATTGCTCAAGGCTGAATCAATCGAGGTGGCGTTGCTCAAAGGCATGGCATTTGCCCCAACGATCTATCGCTCGCTTGGTCAGCGCCAAATGGGCGATATTGATCTGTTGATTGGGCGTGAAGATCTGCAACGCTCCTGCGCCGTATTGTTTGCAGCGGGCTACGGCCTTAGTAATTACACTATCAACACATGGCAGCAACAACGGCGTAGCGGCGGCGAGGTACGCTTGCAAACTGCGAGCGGCGCGACGCTCGAACTGCATTGGTGGCTGTTTGCTGGGCATTGGTCGCGCTGGGCTGGCTTGCATAGCTATCCGGCGTGGCAGATTCAGCAAATGCACTATCAAGCCTTTGCATTGCCAGTTTTAGAGCCAATGAGCCAACTGCTGCACACGGCCCATCACTTGGTCGTTGGCAATCAATATGGCGCTGGCATTGGCCGCATGCTGGCCGATATTGATCGCTTGCTTGCGACCTATGCTTTTGATTGGCAGCAGGTTTGGCACGAAGCCCAACGTTGGGGCTTGGCCCATCTATTGTGGGGGGTTTTGCGCTTGGCTGAGCAATGGTTTAATTCAGCAATTGAATGGCATTGGCAACCACAGGCTGGGCGCAAATTGGCTTTAGAAAGATTGTTGCCAAGCCACAAACTGTTGCTTGGTGCAGATCCACGTTTGCGGGCTTGGTGGCGCTATGCTATTTTGGCCAGCGCTTGGGGCTAATGTATATTGTAAAATCATTTTATTATGTTAATGTAATTCTTCCTTTTAGAGTACAAAGGTTCGTATTAAATAATCTTGCTAGAATAATATGATTTTAAGGTTTTAAGAGAATAATTGGATCGATTATTTATTCAGCATCAAATCAATGGTATGATAAAACAAAACATGATATCCTTACTAATAAGTATAGCCACTACATATTATGCCAGTCTAAACTCTTGTTGCCTTACTCAGCATAGTATAGACACTATGGTTTTAATATGTACCATCTGTTTTCGCTGTAGAACAGAAAATCATAGGAATTTCATAAAGTGAAAGCTAATACTATCCATCCTGTTATAGATTTATTTGCAGGCCCGGGTGGATTAGGTGAAGGATTTGCCTCTCTTCATCATCCAATGCTGCCTAGTCATTATGCTTTTAAAACAGTAATCTCTATTGAAAAAGATGTGTCTTCACACCAAACACTCAAATTACGTCACTTTTACAGAAATTTCCAATTAAATACTGTTCCTGATGACTATTATCATTATCTTGAAAATAGGATTACGCTTGAAGAACTATATAAACGTCATCCTGTAGAATCAGCTCATGCAGATCATACTGCATGGCTATGTACCTTAGGTGAAGCACCTCATGAAGATGTAAAAAAAAGAATTATTGAAGCACTCAATTATCAAAAAAAGTGGGTACTTGTTGGAGGTCCACCATGTCAAGCTTATTCACTGGTAGGCCGATCACGGATGAAAGGTCAAGAGAATTTTGAGAATGACCCACGGCATTTTCTTTATAGAGAGTATTTACGAATATTAATCGATCATAAGCCTCCTATCTTTGTTATGGAAAATGTTAAGGGGCTAATTTCCTCAAAAATCCAAGGTCGATATGTTATCAATGATATCTTACGAGACCTAAGTAATCCTTCTTCAATTATTGATTCTAAATCATCTGGTCTAGAATATAAGCTTTATTCTTTATCACAACCAGGTATCATGAATTTAACTGGTGATCCTAGTAATTTTGTTGTTAAAGCTGAGGAATATGGTATTCCACAAGCCCGACATCGAATTTTCATTCTAGGTATTCGCAGCGATATTGATATTGTTCCTAAAATATTAGAGAAAGTAAATTTACGTAGAACTGTAAGTGATGCTATTGGCGATTTGCCAAAAATTCGTAGTGGAATATCGAAAGGATTAGATAGTAATTCTATATGGTTAGAGACTTTAACGGAGATGACACAGCAATCATGGTTCAAACATGGGAAAGAAAATGGCTTGGCAAGTTTAGCAGAGTATATAGAAATGGTTCTTGAGTCGATTGAAGTACAGCTATTTGAGAAAGATTCTACTACCTATTCACAACCAGACCATTTTTTGGATTGGTTTCATGATAAAAGGTTAAAGATTTTACTTTCACATGAAGCACGATCGCATATGAAAAGTGACTTACAACGGTATTTTTTTTCATCTACTTTTGCCCAAGTATATGATATATCACCTAAATTATCAGATTTTCCCAAAGAACTATTACCAGCACATAAAAATATTACTGAGGGGATTTCTGGCAAGAAATTTGCAGATCGTTTTCGTGTGCAATTATCCGATACACCCTCGACAACCGTTACATCCCATATATCAAAAGATGGTCATTACTACATTCATTATGATCCAATCCAGTGTCGTAGTCTAACAGTCAGAGAAGCAGCTAGACTCCAAACATTTCCTGATAACTACAAATTTGAAGGAAACCGAACATCACAATATCATCAAGTTGGAAATGCTGTTCCCCCACTCTTAGCCAATAAGATCGCATCAATTGTATTCGATATATTAGAAAGAATGGAGTAAATATTTACAGTTTAGAGTGAATTAGAAGCTCTATGAAGGAAGCGATCTTGTAAGTTAATATAGCGTAGGCTTTGTACAAAAACACAGTTGTTATAGTTCAGATATTTTTTAATCAACAAAAGATTAGAAAGGAATCTTGAATGCAAGAGAAGATATTATCTCCCCATGCCTCATCTTTGAGTCAGTCAATGCGTGATCTTGGATACTCCCTAGAAACTGCAATTGCTGATCTTATTGATAATAGTATAACGGCAGGAGCAAGTAATATTCGAATATTCCTAGATATTGATGAGGGTAACGATCCTTGTTTAGTTATCATTGATGATGGTTCAGGAATGAATGAGAACGCATTGCTTGAAGCAATGCGTCCAGGATCACGAAATCCGCGTGATAAGCGTGATAAAGATGATCTGGGACGCTTTGGGCTTGGCCTCAAAACAGCTTCTTTCTCTCAATGCAAATCGCTTACGGTGATTAGCCGCAAAGACCAAAATACATTTGCAGCATGTTGGGATCTTGATCTCATTGCGGATCGTAATGAGTGGATTGTTAAAATTCCAGCAATTGAAGATATTCCCGTTGCTCCTTATATTGAAATGTTAGGTACTCAAGGAACTTATATTTTATGGCAAAAACTAGATCGTTTTCTAGATAATAGTATCAATGAGCGCAGTAAGAGTAATTCTTATACTAAACTATCTATAGTTGAGAAGCATTTGGCATTAGTTTTCCATAGATATATAAGTGGTGATTATAAGAGGCGTAAGGTTAACATCGAAATTAATGGACATATCATTACAGCTTTTGATCCATTTTGCATTTCTAATAAAGCAACTCAGATGCTACAAGAAGAAATAGTACGAATCGATGGAAATGAAATTAAGATACAACCTTACATTTTACCCCATCACAGTAAACTTTCAAAGAAAGAATATGATTTTTATCGATCACGTGGTGATTTTGTAACTAACCAAGGAGCATATATCTATAGAAATGGCCGATTAATGGCTTGGGGTGATTGGTTTAGGTTAGTACCGAAAAGTGAGGCAACAAAACTAGCACGAATTCAAATTGATTTTACAAATGTTCTGGATGAATATTGGACAATTGACATTAAGAAATCTCGTGCACATCCTCCGCCTCAGGTTCGAGAAAAATTAAGTCAGATTATTAATCGGATTACTGATCAAAGCAAACGGATTCATATTGGTAGAGGAAATCGGTTATTTGATAAACAGTCACAGCCGCTATGGCTTCGTTTTAGTGATAGAGATAAAATTCGTTATGAAGTTAATAAAGACCATGTTCTTATAAATGCTTTTCTCAATAGAATTGATCCAGATAATGCATCAATACTGAGAGATGTCATTTCTTTAATCGAACGTTCTATTCCACTTGAAGCCATATATGCCGACTATTCTTCTGTTCCACAATCATTTGAGGAAAAAGAGCCAATTCAATATGAAGATTTGAAAGGTCAAATCATGCATTTTTACATTCTACTCACTTCTGCCTTCTCGATGGATAAGGAGAATTTTATCAAAACAATTCTCAGTATGAAACAATTTAATGAAAACAAAGAATTGACATACAAAATACTTGAGGAGTTAATATAATGACGTATTCAGTAAAAATTAAAGAAGCCGAAAAACTTCTATCTCAAGTTATTCTTTCTCGTGGTGATTATCTATCTAGTCAAGATATTATTACAATTGTTGAACAATTTCGTCCTGTATTTCAAGATACCTACTATCAATTTAAATCAGAGGATTTTAATATACTTATTAGATCGCTCGAAACCCAATATTTTACAACTATGGGAGCAGGTGTCTCTCTTATCGATCTTGATATACCTCATGATGAAGAATGGTATCGTAAGCATCAAATCAGTTGGGATTATGCAGAAGACTATGAGAAATATCTTATTACGCAAGGTTGGCCAACTCGTGTGATTGGCTCAATGGGTTCTGTTACTAACCGAATTCTTGGTCTTCTACAAGACCCACAGAAAGATGGAGATTGGGAGCGAAGAGGATTAGTGATTGGTCATGTTCAATCAGGAAAGACCTCAAATTACATTGGGTTGATTTCAAAGGCTGCTGATGCTGGCTATAAATTTATAATTGTTATTGCTGGGATTCATAATAATCTTAGAACACAAACCCAAGAGCGTATTGATGTAGGATTTATAGGTCGGGATAGTAAGAATAATAACCGGATTGGAGTAGGTCAGTTAAGACCTAATCGTTCTATGCCTGTAACTGTTACCACAACTGAGAGCGATTTTAATAAAGCTCTTGCAAATAGATTCGGCATGGAATTAAAATCCCTTAATAATACATTTATACTCGTTATTAAAAAGAACGTAAGTACACTTGGTAGTCTCTATAATTGGTTAAAGGAATTAAATGTACGTCAGGGTATAGAGAAAATCTCTGATATTCCGATGTTATTAATTGATGATGAGGCTGATAATGCTTCTATCAATACTAATAAACCAGAAATAGATCCAACAAGAACAAATAAAGAGATCCGTAGAATACTTAATTTATTTAAAAAACGTTGTTATATAGGCTATACAGCTACTCCATTTGCCAATGTATTTATTAATCCGGATAATAAAAATGATATGCTTGGAAATGATTTATTTCCAGCACATTTTATTCACTGCTTAGATGCACCAACAAATTATTTTGGATCTGAAAAGATATTTTCTGGTGATGATTCAATCGATAATATTATTATTAGAAAAATAGATGATGTAGATAATCATATCTCTATACGACATAATAAATATGATTCAATTCAATCTCTTCCAGAAAGTTTAAAAAAGGCAATAAATTGTTTTATCCTTAGTCGAACAATTCGTAATATAAGAGGTGATAAAAACAAACACTGCTCAATGATGGTTAATGTTTCTCGTTTTGTATCTATACAACAAGAATTTAAATATCTTATTAAAGAATATATTGAAAAATTACAAAATGCAATACGCTTTAATTATAAACTGCCAATTGAGAAATCTTTAAAAGATGAACTTATACAACAACTATTCAAAAACTTTCAAGAAGAATATATCAATTCCGAAACAGAATGGATGGATATATTAGATGAATTGAATGAGGCAGCAAGTCTAATCAAAATCTTGTTAGTTAATAGTAAATCCGATGAAGCACTCAATTATACAACTTATACAAATCAGGGGGATGGGCTTACCGTAATTGTAATTGGCGGTTTAAGCCTATCACGTGGCCTTACAATTGAAGGATTGACAATCAGTTACATTTATCGTAACTCAAAGATGTATGATACGCTGATGCAAATGGGAAGATGGTTTGGCTATCGTGAAGGATATGAAGATCTATGTCGTATTTACATGTCAGATATTTCGTATGGCTGGTATTGTCATATTAGCGAGGCGACAGAAGAACTTCGGATGCAAGTAAAACGAATGAGTCGTGAACAGAAAAAACCAAGTGATTTCGGACTATATGTCAGAGCACATCCAGATACATTAATTGTTACGGCACTAAATAAAATGCGTTATGCGGAAAATCGTTCATTCCATATTAGCTATGATGGTAAGCTTATGGAGACCCATATACTACCTGCATCTATTGATAAAAATGAAAGTAATAGATCCTTTTTTAAATCTTTTTTTGATATATTAAGTCAGTCAAGCGCCCCTTATATTGAAGCAACTAACTCTCTTTTATTTAAGGATATAAATTGGGAAGATATTCAAAATTTCATTCTCAGCTTTCGATTTCATAACGATTTATCTGATTTGCAAGAAAATATTCCGAAATTTATCAAGGAAATTTCGGATATATATCCTTACTGGGACGTAGCGTTCAGATCGTTGTCAGGAAAGGAACCTGAAATAGGTTATATGATCGCAGCACAAGAAAGAGATATAGGTCATGATACATCCGGACAACCAAGAAAACCTAGCTCAGAGAATGGTTGGTATACAGGAAATAAAAATAGATTTTCAGGTAATAGTATGTTTAAAATAGGACTAGATGATAATCAAATTATGAGAGCCCAAGGATTGGCAGCTGAGGCATCAAGGAAAAATCCTATATTTAGTGATTATACAAATGTACGCGGTAAACCTTTGTTACTTTTACATCTTCTAAATTTAATTGATAGAAAAAAAGATGATCAAGTTATCCAATCATTGGTTCCAGCTATTAGTCTAAGCTTTCCAAATTCAAACGATGTTCGAACAATAAAGTATGTAGTAAACTCAGTATGGCTCAAACAATTCGAAGAGAATCAATATGATTCTTCTAGTGAGGAAGATGATTATGACATTAATATTTGACCCATGGTCTGATATGGCTCCAGCCCCTAATAGACAGATCGTTCGCCGTCGTGTCAAAATTGAGGTTGATTTTGCATTATTCTGGGTACAAGATCATGAAGGTCGACCTGGTTTATTAATTGAAATTTCAAAGCTTATTCCTAATCCTTTGTTCAAAGAAGCAAAAATAAATATTCGGGATATTTATGTGGATGTAGTCGAATTCAATGATGAGAATATAAGAGCGTTATTAATAAAACTTGAATATCAACAAAATAAAGATGTTTTTTTGAAATTATGTCTTGATCTTATTGATCACATAAAAATACATCATCAGAAAAATGATATATTTCAGATAGTCTGCAAAAGATTAAAGAAGTGGCAATCATTGCTTTCAACTAAAAAAAATAATCTTCTTTCTAAAAACGAAATACAAGGGTTATATGCTGAGCTATATTTTATTGATAATATGCTGGAAAAGAATCTATTAAGCGAAAATGAATTAATTCAAGGATGGAAAGGCCCTGAAAAAAAACATCAAGATTTCATTATAGATGATATAGCAATCGAAGTTAAATCACTTGCAGGAGATCAGCGTGACAAGGTACGTATTACATCTGAAGATCAACTCTATACACATTTAGATCAGTTATATTTACAAGTTTATTTTTTATCAGAGACACAAAATCATGGAGAGAGTCTTAATACGATTACTAAGAGGATTATTAGCAAACTAGAATATAATGCAACTAGAGATTTATTTGAACTCAAATTGGAATTCGCAGGCTATATCGATATCTCAGATTATGATTCGCCTTTATTTAAGGTAAAAGATGAATATACGTATATTATTAGGGATGATTTTCCTAGAATTACAAGAAAAATTATCCCTGAAGGAATTGAATCCGTTACTTATGATATTGTACTATCAAGCATTGAAAAATTCAGGACTAATAAATTAACCATAATGGAGTAATAATCATGACATCCTTATCAATAGAAGAATTTTTACATAATTTCCGCCAAGAAATTCTAGCTAATGCAGAAGCAAATATGGATTTCTTGGAAGTTGAGTTTACTCAGAACATTGCAGATGAGCTTATCGATTCAGGAGTTATTGATGGGTTTGAACTAGGGCATCATCGCTCAGCAACCGGTGGTATGAGGGTAGATGGATATTGGTTTAACGATAACTCTCTTGACTTATTCATTTCAGACTTTGCTAATCGAGAAACGGTACAATCACTTGCGCGAGCAGAAATTTCACTTATTTTCAAACGATTAGAAAACTTTTTTACCTCGAGTGCCGAAAAAAATCTATATCTTAGTCTAGAAGAGACTTCTCATGGTTATGACCTTGCTCGTAATATAGCTGATAGATGTGGTTCTTTTTCTAAAGTAAATTTCTTTCTGTTTTCTGAGCGTGTACTCAGTACACAGGTAAAGGAGCTTGAAGATAAGCACTATAATTCATGGAATTTCTCGTACAATATTTGGGACCTCTCTCGCTTACATCGATTACAAACATCACGCGGTGCGCGTGAAGAACTAGAAATAAACTTTGCTGAGATGATTGATCCAGGACTGCCATGTCTTCCAGCACATCTGGATTCAGCAACTTATAAATCATATTTAGTTGTAATGCCAGCCAAAATATTGGCTGATTTATATGGAAAATATGGTCCTAGATTATTAGAACAAAATGTCCGTAGCTTCCTTCAGGTAAGAGGAAATGTTAATAAAGGTATTCGTCTTACAATCATGAAAGATCCTGAAATGTTTTTTGCTTACAATAATGGTATTACTGCAACAGCTAGGCATATTGAAATAGTAAAAACATCTAGTGGATTTGCTATAGCATCACTTAAGGATTTACAAATTGTTAATGGTGGTCAGACTACAGCATCACTGTTTCATACTAATCGTAAGGATAAAGCATCACTTGAAAATATTTTTGTGCAGATGAAATTATCAGTTATTGATGAGGAAAAAAGCGAAGAGATTATTCCTCAAATCTCTGAGTATGCTAATACTCAAAATAAGGTTAATGCAGCTGACTTTTTCTCAAATCATCCATTTCATATACGTATGGAAGAATTCTCACGCCGACTATGGGTTCCTGCACAACAAGGCTCACAACGTGAGACAAAATGGTTTTACGAAAGAGCACGGGGACAATATACCGATGCTCAGGCTAAACTCACAGCTACTCAGAAAAAGCGTTTTGAGGCAGAGTATCCTAAAACACAGATGTTTACCAAAACAGATCTTGCTAAATTTGAGAATGTATGGGAAGGGTATCCTATCTCTGTAAATCAAGGGGCACAAAAAAATTTTAGCCAGTATGTGGGACGTGTTGGACAAGAATGGGAAAAAAAGCCAGATCAATTCAATGAATTTTTCTTTAAGCGTGCAATTGCTCGAGCAATCATTTTTCGTAGAACAGAAAAAATAGTTTCGGCTCAATCTTGGTACAACGGTGGTTATCGAGCAAATGTCGTAGCATATACAATTGCTATGCTATCTAAAATATGCTCTCGTCAGAATAAATCTTTCGACTTTCTCAAGGTATGGCATAATCAAGAGATTACTCAAACCACGATACAAGCGATAGAAGTTACTGCAAAACTTGTATACAATCATATTATGCATCCTACAGGTAATATCTCTAATATTAGCGAGTGGTGTAAAAAAGAGGCTTGTTGGATAACATTACAGGAAAAACTATATACTTTAGAGCAACTACTTCCAGTATCTTTTTTTGAAGAGCTAGCTTTTACGGATCAATTGGAAAATGAGGCAAGATCTTCAGCAAAAACCCAAAAAATGCTGAATGGAATTGAGGCGCAGAAAATAGTAGTTGGAATTTCTGGTGAAACATGGGCATATATCCTTGCAGAAGGCCAAGAAAAAGGACTCTTCTCAATAAAGGAGCAAGGGATACTGCAAATTGCAGCTCGACTACCTGAAAAGATTCCATCAGAAAAGCAATCTTTAATTTTGATTGATATCCTTGAAAAAGCAAAACTAGAAGCAATTTACCAAAAATAAATTTGTAAATCTGTATTTGTCTATGAAAATAGCCACAATGGAATGCCAGCAGGAGCCTCATCAATCGATGAAGCTCCTGCTGGCTTGATTAGGCGTGGGCTGGTTGGAGTGGCTCGTTGGTTGAGCTGGGATGAGCATTCGGCAAGGTCGCTGCTCGTTTCAAACGTAGCGAGTTGGTAACGACAAACACCGATGAGAAGGCCATCGCGCCAGCTGCCAAGAGCGGCGAGAGTTGCCAGCCAGTCAGGTTGTAGAACACGCCAGCAGCAATTGGAATCCCAATCACATTGTAGATAAAGGCCCAGAACAGATTCCAGCGAATCGTGGTCATGGTGCGGCGCGAAAGCTCAATCGCTTGGGCCACGCCAACCAAATCGCCACGGAGCAGCGTAATATCGCTAGCTTCAATTGCCACATCGGTGCCAGTGCCAATCGCCACCCCAACATCTGCTTGAGCCAAAGCTGGTGCATCATTGACCCCATCGCCAACCATGGCCACAAAGCCACCTTCTGCTTGCAATTGCTTGATTTTGGCAGCTTTGTCTGCTGGCAGCACATCGGCAATCACATGCTCAACGCCAGCTTCGCGGCCAATCGCTTCGGCAGTCCGTTGATTGTCGCCAGTCAACATCACAACTTTGAGGCCCAAATTACGCAATTGTTTGATTGCCGCTGGCGAAGAGGCTTTGATCGTATCGGCAACAGCCAACACGCCAGCAAGCTGTTGATCAACCACCACGACCATCGCAGTTTTGCCTTCAGATTGCCATTGATCGATCGTTGATTGAATAGTGCTCAAATCGTAGCCTTGTTCGCGAACCAAGCGCGGGCTACCAATCACAAGCTTTTGTTGATTGACCTCTGCTTCAATACCACCACCAACAATTGCCTTGAAATGAGCAGCTTGGCCGACAGTTGCGCCACGAGCAGTTGCCCCTTGAACAATCGCCTTGCCCAGTGGATGCTCAGAGCCACGTTCGGCGGTTGCAGCGAGGCTCAGCAACGTAGCTTCATCGCCCAAAGCCAAAATATTGGTCAGCGTTGGCTTGCCTTCGGTAATCGTGCCAGTTTTATCGAGCACAATCGTTTGCAAGCGCACGGCGCGTTCGAGGCTCTCAGCATTTTTAATCAAGATGCCATGTTGTGCGCCAACCCCTGTGCCAACCATAATTGCCGTTGGCGTGGCCAAGCCCAACGCACATGGGCAGGCAATCACCAACACGGCGACGGCAAAGATCAGCGATTGGGTGAAGCCAACGCCGCCAACCCAATACCACAGACCAAAGGTCAGCAAGGCAATCACGATCACAATTGGCACAAACACGCCCGAAATTTGGTCGGCTAGGCGCTGAATTGGCGCTTTGGAGCCTTGAGCGGCTTTGACCAAGTTGACAATTTGGGCTAAAGCGCTGGCCTTGCCAACCGCCGTCGCGCGTAATTGAAAACTGCCAGCATTGTTGAGCGTCGCGCCAAACACGCTATCGCCAACCCGCTTTTCAACTGGCAACGATTCGCCGGTTAACATCGATTCGTCAACTGCCGATTGGCCCATGGTCACAACGCCGTCAACCGGAATTTTCTCGCCAGGCCGCACGACCACAATCTCGCCAGCCCGCACATCGGCCACTGCCAACTCAACTTCAACCCCGCCACGCAAAACCCGAGCAGTCGGCGGCTGCAAATTGATCAAGGCGCGAATTGCTGATGAAGTGGCGCTTTTGGCTTTGGCTTCGAGATATTTACCAACCAAAATCAAAGCCACAATCATGGCGGCGGTTTCAAAGTAGACGTGGCCGCTGAGCTTGAACAGCAAGACCGCCAAGCTAAAGCCATAGGCCGTGAGCGAGCCAAGCGCAATCAGCGTGTCCATATTGGCGCTGCCATGCTTGAGGTTAACCCACGCTCCGCGCAGAAAATCGCGCCCACTATAAAACACAACCGGCGTTGCCATTAGGCCAAACAGCCAAGGCCAGAGATTGTAAAACGCTGGCATATGATGGCCCATATCGCCCATATCGCGAGCGCTACCCAGCCAAATTGGGCTAATCAGGCTAAAGTCATGCATCATCGAGAGAATCATCAATGGAATGCCTAGCACAAGGGCGACAACCAGATTGGTGCGTTTGCGCTTGAGTTCTGCTTGGCGCGCTTGAGTTTCGCTATCCTCAGCGTCGTCATCCTCGCCAGTATCGATAACGCCATAGCCAGCTTTGCTAATTGCTGCTTTGATTTGCTCGAGGCTTGCCTGATCGGGCAGATAGCGGATACTTGCGCTTTCGGTTGCCAAATTGACCGTTGCATCCAATACGCCATCGACTTTGCGGGCAGCTTTTTCAACCCGCGTCACACAAGCGGCGCAGGTCATGCCCGTGATTGGCAACGTGCGTTCGGCAGTAATTACGCCATAGCCGCCTTTTTCGACCGCTGCAATTAAGCTGGTCGGCGTAACCGCTGCGGGATCAAACGCGACGGTCGCTGATTCGCTGGCTAAATTGACGCTCGCTTCAGCAACGCCGCTTACTTTTTTCAAATTACGTTCGACGCGGGTCACACAAGCGGCACACGTCATGCCGGTCACTGGCAACGTAAGAGTCTTTGTATCCATACCTATACCTTCAGATCTGGCGCAGTGAGTGGGATGGCGGGCTGATTGTGCAACCCGACCCAACCACAAGCCCCTAATTTAATGGAATTGAATTGGCGAATGGCGAAACATCATAGCCAGCTTCGCTGATCGCCGTCACCAATTGGTCGCGGCTCACTTGCTCGTTGCTTTCGACTTTGACAGTTTTGCTCGCCAAATCGACAACCACATTTTGAACCCCAGCCACGGCGCTTACTTCGTTGTTGATGACGTTGACACAGTGTTGGCATGAGATGCCTGGAACGTTGAAGCTTTCGGTTTTCATTGCTTACTCCTTATCGCTCACCCCCCACCCAGGGGGGGGTATATCTAAACCATAACACGCTGTTTGGGGCTTGTCAATCAAATTAGCAGCAAATTTAGCAGAATGTTAATTGGTTGGGGACTAGAGAACAGAGAACATAGAGCATAGAACATAGAGCATATGGCTAACGGCTTTTGGCTATCGGAACATTGTTCGTGGAATTCGTGCAATTCGTGGCTAAAAAACTTTGCCTTCGTGTTCTTCGCGATCTTCGTGGTTTCAGGCTTCGTGGCCCTTCGTGTCCTTAGTATCCTTCTTTTAACGCAGAGGCGCAGAGAACCAAAGGATGAGGGATGAGGGATGAAAACCAGAAGTCAAAAATCAAAAATCACAAGGCAGAAGTCCCAAAGCCAATAGCCAAACGCCAAACGCCTCATCCCCTTCGTGGTTCCAGCCCCCCAGCCCCCGACAACCGATCCCTCGCCCATT